>NZ_CP099960.1:1200000-1800000 GCF_024137865.1 Moraxella sp. FZFQ2102 | reverse complement strand
TATCTGGAGCAATTCCCTGAAGTGTCCATCGACATCAATCTGTCACAACACAAGATCAATATGATCCAAGATGGCATCGACATCGCCCTGCGTGTCGGCTCGATCGAGAACGAAAATGTCGTGGCAAAACCGTGGATACAGATGCATTTTGGCATCTTTGCCACCCAAGAATATCTGGACAAAAACGGCGTGCCAAATACGCCGAACGATCTATATCACCACCAAGTCATCGCACAGACCATGAGCCTGCCGTGGCGGTTTTGTCAAGGCAATAAAGAACTGAAAATCTCGCCAAATCCTTATATCGGCTGCAATGATTTTACCATGGTTGATCGCATGATCGTGCGTGGTATCGGTATTGGCAAAATGGCACTTGAAAACGGTCGCCAACATGGTTTGGTGCAAGTGCTCCAAGACTGGGAAATGGATGTCAAGCCAATCTCGATGATTTATTATAAAAATCGCGGCTCTACACCTGCGGTGCGCAGCTTTGTGGAATGGTATTTGGCAAGGCTAAATTTAAATTGATTGGCTTTTGATAAATTTATTCAGCGAAAATCAACGATGATGAACATGACTGATTTTTTGTATTTTAAAAAGATCAAATAGACCACCAAGTACCCAACTGACATCAAAATACACTGATAAGTTCGCAAAATTTCATTGACCAACTCGGTGCACAGGCGTATATTTCTGCTGTTTTTTCTTAATAATCATAACAATTTAATAATCATAATAAGCACAATGCACACACCAAGATACCTTGAAAAACCGCCGAACTGGACGGCAGATGAGCGCCCTTCATTACCTGGCTCACCTGCTAATATCAAACATTCGCGCCCGATTGCCTTATTGTATTTTGTGATTGGGATGCTAATCGCTATCGCAGGCGGCATGGGTAATGGCTTCACAACAGCGAACCTGCCCTATATCCAAGGTGAATATGGCTTGACGCCAACGCAGTCAGCGTGGTTTGCCGCTGCCTATGTCATCGGCAGCATGAGTGCCAGTATTTTGACTTATAAGGCGCGTCAGCAGCAAGGCATTCGCTGGTTTACAGAGGTGTCATTATTTGCTTTTTTGGTCATCACAGGGCTGCATCTGCTCACACACCGCTATGAACTCGCTATTTTGGTGCGTGGCTTGAGTGGTTTTGCAGGTGGTACGATGTCCACTTTGGGCTTATTTTATATCATGCAAGCCTTTGATAAAAAACTCAAACTACACGGGCTGTATTTTGCCATGGCAGCTGGTCAGCTGGGCGTGCCTTTGGCTTGGGTGATCTCGCCCTACTTGTTCTCAGCTGAGAGTTGGTCACGATTGTACAGCTTTGAATTTGGCTTAACCTTGTGTGCTTTTGCACTGGTCATGATGCTCAAACTACCGCGCGGCGTACGCATCCAAGTATTCAACACAGGTGATATCATTGCGTTTATCCTACTGACCACAGGCTTTGGCGCATTGGCAGCAGTACTGGTACAAGGTCCGATCGTCTGGTGGACGGACGATCCAAAGATTGCCTATTGGCTGATCATTGGCATGGGTACGCTGATGTTGGCATTTGTCATCGAGCATCACCGCAAACTGCCATTGGTTGATACCAAATGGCTAACCACCATCGGTTTATTGCGGTTTTTGTTAGCATCGGTATTGTTGCGATTTTTGATGGCAGAGCAGTCTTGGGCGACGGTCAATTTTTTGCGCAGCATGGGCATGAGTAGCGATCAATTCATTGGCTTATATGGCGTCATCGCGGCAGGAACTTTTATTGGTGGCATGGTCAGTGCAGCGACTTTTTCGCCCAAGATGGTATTTCCACAGCTGCTGTGCGCAGGCGTGCTGATTGCGCTTGCCAGTTTCTTGGATGCTGACTTGACCAGTGATGTGCGTCCTGAGAATTTCTATGTCAGTCAATTTCTCATCGGCTGCGCTGGCGGTATGTTCATTGGTCCGCTGCTGCTGGTTGGTTTTGTCAAAGCCATGCTCAAAAGCCCCAATCACATCGCTATGTTCATTCTATTATTTACCGCTAGCCAAAACTTCGGCGGTCTGCTGGGTACGGCATTTTATTCCACCTATGAAAAGCAGCAATTTAACACCCATCGCCAAGTATTGCTTGCTGATATGCCATCAACTGATAGCGCAAGCAGTTATCGCTTGGCGCAGTATCAAGCAAGCACACGCCCAGTACTGAGCGACCCCGTCCAAAATGCACAATCGGCACTCACAACACTCAATCAAACCATCAATCGTGAAGCAACCACGCTTGCTTTTGCTGATGTCATTCGAGTGAATTTATATTTGGCAATTTTTGGCATACTTTGGGGCATAATACAAATGTTCATTGTTAAGAAATATTTACAAAAAAATCCCTTACCAATTGGCAAAAAATAAAAAAATACTAGGATACTCTTATGGATCAACAATCACAAACACCGCAGGCAGATAGCCAAACCGACAACACCCAAGCATCAAACAATGTCCCAAAGCCTACCGCTGAGACACCCAAGCTGATCCCTGCAAAAAAATCCACCATTGCCATCATGCTGCTCGTATTCGCCATTGGTGTCGCGGTGATCTTGTGGGTATGGCAAATTCCACCTTTTGTTAGCCGCAGTGAACAAACGGATAATGCCTATATCCGCGGCAATTCTACAGTGCTATCATCACAGATCAGTGGCTATGTTGATGAAGTTTTGGTTAAGGATTTTGATACCGTAACCCAAGGTCAGACCTTGATGCGCATTAATACTGCTAATTATGAGCAGCAAGTTATCCAAGCTCAGTCAAACATCACCGCTGCCAAGACCAATTTGGACAACCAAACCCAACTGATCGCACAGCGTAAAGCCGATATCAAAGTCGCTCAAGCCCAGCTGACCCAAGCACAGACGCAGCATTCTTTGGCGACATCACAGCTTGATCGACTCCAAAGCCTTGTCAGCATTGGTGCAGTCTCGCAAGCTGAGATCGATAATGCACGCGCCAATGTCAATAATACGCAAGCTGCCATCAGCCAAGCGCAAGCAGGCATCGAAGCAGCCGAGCAAGCACTCAAGACCGCTGAAGTGGCGCGCACAGGCTTACAAGCACAAGTCGATAGCGCAGCCGCCGCCGCTAAGCAAGCCAAGACTTTTGAGCAATACAGCATCATTACCGCACCGATCTCAGGACAGCTTGGACAGGTGAATGTACATAATGGACAATATGTCAGCACAGGTACGCAGCTGCTTTATATCGTGCCCAGTGACACTTGGGTGATTGCCAACTTTAAAGAAACACAAATGAAAGACATTGCCATCGGTCAGCCTGCAACTTTCAGCGTCGATGCTTTGGGCGGCGCAACTTTTACAGGCGTGGTGGACAGCATCTCGCCTGCAACAGGTTCTGAGTTTAGTGTCATCAAGACCGACAATGCCACAGGCAATTTTACCAAAGTCGTGCAGCGCATCTCAGTACGCATTCGCATCAATCCCAACCAAGACGCACTGCATCGCTTACGCCCAGGAATGTCTGTGATCGCAAAAGTTGATACTACAAATACCAACAAAGACCCATAAAACCAGTAGAAAAATCAGCCGAACTTGCGTATAATATCAAGTTATTTTTGTTAATTTTCTTTCCTAGATTTGGAAATTTTTAGTTAAAAAGGTGCATTATGGCAGGTCATAGTAAATGGGCGAACATCAAACATCGTAAAGCCAAACAAGATGCCGCAAAAGGCAAAATTTTCACCAAAATCATCCGTGAAATCGTCTCAGCATCAAAAGGCGGCGATCCTGATCCAGCCAACAACCCACGCCTGCGCGCCGTACTAGAAAAAGCCAACGCAGCGAACATGACCAAAGATGTCATCAAGCGAGCCATCGAACGCGGTCAAGGCGGTGGTGAAGGCGACAATGTCCAAGAAATCACCTATGAAGGCTATGGCGTGGGCGGCGTGGCGGTCATCGTTGAGACCATGACTGACAATGTCAATCGTACCGTCGGTGAAGTGCGCCACGCATTCAGTAAGCATGGCGGCAATCTGGGCACATCAGGCTCAGTTGCTTATCTGTTCACCAAGCGCGGTGAAATCATGTTCAACGACCTATCGCTCGAAGACAGCGTGATGGAAGTCGCCCTAGATGCAGGCGCTGACGACATCGAAAATGACGGCGAGAGCCTACTTGTCATCACAAGTCCAGCAGCATTCGGCGCGGTCGTCGATGCTCTACTGTCTGCCGAGCTTAAGCCTGACAACATGGAAGTGACCATGTCACCATCAACCACGGCTGACATTGACAACATCGACGATGCGCAAAAAGTGCTAAAAATGATCGATATGCTAGAAGATCTGGACGATGTCCAAGAAGTTTATACCAATGTCAATTTCAGCGATGATGTGATGGCGCAGTTGGATGCTTGATTTATCTGCTCATTGATTGGATAATTGGGTATGATAAATTCGTTTGTCATACCCAATTTTGTTTGGTATCAAATCATGATTGTATTAGACCTACCCCCACAGACCATGCAAATCATCGAACAAGTTGCCCAAAAAAACGGGCAAAGCGTGCATGATTTCATCACCATCAGTGCTTATGAAAAAGCCCTGCAGTCTTTTGCCGAGCCGAAAGATGAGATGCTATTGACCGATTTTATCAATACACTGCCCAATCGCACGCATCTTGGCGATGGCGTAGCAATTCAAAAGGCATTGCGTGATGAATGGGATTAAATACCTGCTTGACACTTGCTTTATCATCGAGCTTTATAATAATCATGCTGGTGTGCTTAATACCATCAGACAGCAGCGCATTGAGTTGTCCGCTTGCGCTATCAGTCCCATCAATCGCATGGAAGTCTTAGGTTTTGGCAATTTATCAGAACATGACGGCCAAAACCTTAAGCGTCTACTAGACCACATGAGTGCCCTGCCTATCAATCAACAAACCGAAAATACCGTGATTGCACTGCGCAAACGCCATAAAATCAAACTGCCTGACGCGATTGTGCTTGCCACCGCTTTAAATTACCAACTTGAACTATTAAGCCTTGATCAAGGCTTGATGAAAAAATATCAAAAAGAACAACAGAATTAATCAAGGATTTTTCCATGCTCACCCCTTATGTTCGTGCCATATTACAAGCCACCGTCTATGATGTTGCCGTGCGCACACCGCTTGAGCCTGCGGTGAAATTATCAAACCGCTTTAATAACAACATCCGCATCAAGCGCGAAGATCTGCAGCCTGTCTTTAGCTTTAAGCTGCGCGGTGCTTATAATAAAATCAGCCAATTGACCGATGATGAAAAATCACGCGGTGTCATCTGCGCATCAGCAGGCAACCACGCACAGGGCGTCGCCTACTCTGCCGCGCGCTTAGGTATCAATAACCTAATCGTCATGCCGACTACCACGCCCGACATCAAAGTACAAGCGGTGAAATCGCTAGGCGGCACGGTACATCTGCACGGCGACAGCTTCGATGAAGCCAATCGCTTCGCCATCGCCAAAAGCGAACAAGATGGCATGACCTACATCGCCCCTTATGATGATGAACTGGTCATCGCAGGTCAAGGCACGATCGGACTTGAGCTGACTCAACAGTGGCGCGAGATTGATTATGTATTTGCTGCGTGTGGTGGTGGTGGCTTGGTCGCTGGCATTGCAGCTTTTTTGGGTGAAGTTGCACCGCACATCAAAGTGGTGGCGGTCGAGCCTGAAGGCGCAGCCTGCCTAAAAGTCGCCCTAGAAAATAACGAACGCATCCGTCTGCCGCAAGTCTCGCTATTTGCCGACGGTGTGGCGGTCGCACAAATCGGCGAAAAGCCATTTGAAGTCGCTAAGCTGATGAAATCGGACAATTCAGGCACAGTGATCGAGCCTGAAGTCATCACCTGTAGCAACGATGAAATCTGCGCGGCGATCAAAGATATCTTTGAAGAAAATCGCTCCATCGTCGAAACCGCAGGCGCGCTGTCAGTCGCTGGCATGAAAAAATTCATCGCAGCTCACGGCATCACGGGTAAAAACTGCGTCGCCATCTTATCAGGCGCGAACATGAACTTTGACCGCTTGCGCTACATTGCTGAGCGTACCGAGATCGGTGAGCAAAAAGAAGCGATTTTTGCGGTGCGACTGCCTGAACAAACAGGTGCATTTTTGGACTTCTGCCGCGTACTACAAGGGCGCAACATCACCGAATTTAACTACCGCGTCGATGCCACCAATCCAGATATCGCCCATGTCTTTGTTGGTATCGGTCTAAAAGAAGGTCAAAAAGAGCGTGCCACCATCATGCAGCTGTTGAGCAATGGCGGCTATACCGCACGCGACTTGACCGATGATGAAGCCGCCAAGACGCACATCCGCTATCTGATCGGTGGACACGCGCGCCTAGATGATGAGCAGCTGTTCCGCGTGATTTTCCCAGAGCGCCCTGGTGCACTGCTGAACTTCCTTGAAAAACTCGGTCAAGATTTTAACATCACCCTATTCCACTACCGCAATCACGGTGCAGCGGAAGGTCGAATTTTGGTGGGACTGCAAGCATCCAAAGGCAGCAGCCGCCAAATCCTAGATGCACTCACCGAAATCGGCTATGAATGCGAAAGCCTGACCGATAATGTGGGTTATCAGCTGTTTTTGAAGTGACATGATGACTATCATCACAGATAAATTGGCGGTCAAACACTTATGCTAGACCGCCAACTGTTAAGACAGCGTGGTGCCAAAAATATCGCCGTTGACTCCACTGCGTTATCAAAATCCTTATCCATCTATCTGATGCCAATTATTTTTTGTATTTTCTTGGTGATTGGTTGGTATAATGGCGATATTGGCTTTGTTATTGTTGTTATCATTGCCATCATTGGTAATTTACATTGGCATTTTAAAATGAACAATCATCATGCTGATGAAGTTTGGGAAACGCCTGATGGCTTTATCATCATTATTGATAATGACTATGAAGAAATTCGCTTTTGTGATATCAAAAAAGTTGAATACAAATTCCGATATTTAATAGATAACAAAAATTATATCGTTGAATTTTATTTTAAACAGCCCAATAAATTTGGTGATAAAATCTTTTTTGTAACTTGGGAAGATGCGTGCAATTATAACCAAGAATCACAAATCTTTCGGATAAAAAACCAAGCTACCACCGATTATATCAATCGCCTACAAGATAAAATCAAACAGGCAAACGACAATCAGTCCATAGCCAAGGAATAAACATCCACACTCCAGCGAGTTTTTGACGATAGTTGATGACAGTACAAACCGCAAAAAAGGCAAACAATGAACCCATCTGAACTCACCAAAGTACGCGCCGATAAATGGCTATGGGCGGCACGGTTTTTCCGTACTCGCAGCCTAGCCAAAGAAGCCATTGAGTCTGGCAAAGTACACATGAACGGTGCCAAAATCAAGGTCAGTAAAGAGCTGCAAGTCGGCGATACACTCACCGTCCGCCAAGGTCATGCCACGCGCCTAGAAGAAAAAACCATCATCATCACCGCTCTATCAGACAATCGTGGTAATGCGACGATGGCAGCGACCTTGTACCGCGAAACCGAAGAAAGCCAAGTGCAGCGCGAGTTTTTCGCCGAACAACGAAAGCTGATGAACCTTGCACGCCCCGACACCAAGCCTGATAAAAAACAACGCCGAGAACTGAATAAATTTAAACATCAGTGGTAGGATTTGGGTGATAAGTTGTTGATTATTAAACCACTTTTTTTAAATACTATTTCCAATAAAAAAAATCCCTTGAACTTAGCATTCAAGGGATTTTATTAATCAATATCAATCGAATTACAGCACTGCATTAAGTACAACGAACGCGATCGCACTGATCAGAGCTGATGCAGGCAGCGTGATCACCCAAGCCAGACCAATCGGACGCATCAGTTTCCAGTTGGTATTCTTATTCACAAGACCAATACCCAATACCGCACCGACTAGGATGTGCGTACTTGATACTGGGATACCTAGGCTTGATGCACCCATAACAACTGCCGCTGCTGCAAGTTCCGCCGCAAAGCCTGAAGCTGGATGCATTTCGGTTAGGTTTGTACCGACAGTTTGGATAACTTCTTTACCGATGAACCACAAGCCGACGATCAGCGCAATACCGAAAGTCACCATCACAGGACCTGGTACCATCGCTTTGGCTTCGATGGCGTTATTTTTGATCACATCAAGGATAGCCACGAACGGACCGACAGCGTTAGCAATGTCGTTCGAACCATGACTGAACGCGAACGCACACGCGGTAAATACTTGCATCCAACTGAACAGAATGAATGTCGCCTTACCAAGGTCTTCTTTGTGCTTACCACGAATGGTCTTGGTGTAGATGAATGCCGCCAACCATACGATCGCACCCAGCATACCCATCACCAATGATGCTTGTAGCATACTTAGGTTTAAGCCCGTGTTTGACAGACCCTTGAACACAACCATCGCCGTCATGATCACCGCGCCCAATGCCGCGATCAACGGCACCCAAGTTTTCAGCGCTTTTAGAGTGTCAATGCTGTCGCGTTCACGCTCAAGATCAAATAGCGAACGATAATAATCCGTCTCTAGATCTTCGCGCGTGCAGTCGCTATCTTTATAGACTTCTTGGTCGCGCAGTAGCGCATTGGTGTATGGCAGCTTATCTTCTTCGCTTAGGTTGTCGAAGTATTCTTTTTGCTCACGCTTGAGTGTCTTTTTATTGGTCTTAATCACACGGACGCGTGCTTCCGCCACTTCGTTGTATGCCAAGATATTTTTCTTAATAATACTGTATAGAAAATATGACAACAAACCACCCAATAGCGGTGAGGCAACCCACGAAATGGCGATTTCACCGATTTTTGACCATTTTACAGTAGAAAACGCAAGCTCGCTGCCACCCATATTGATACCAAGTACGATCGAGCTACCGACAATACCGCCGATGATGGCGTGCGTGGTTGAGACTGGCAAGCCTTTTTTGGTGGCAAATAGCAGCCAAAACGCCGCCGCGATCAATGCTGATAGCATCAAATAGATGAACTGATCAGGCGATACACCCAGCTTATTGATATCTACGATACCGCTACGGATGGTATCAGTCACCGCTGCACCTGCCAAGACCGCGCCCGATACTTCAAAAATCGCCGCAACTGCCAACGCTTGAGTGACGGTCAAAGTACCTGCACCAACCGAAGTACCAAATGAGTTGGCGACATCGTTACCACCGATGTTGAACGCCATAAAGATACCAAAAAAGCTCGCCACCATAAATAGCGCGACCTGCTGATGCATGGTGTAGTCAAGACCCCACCAAATAAAATAAATACTGACCGCTGCCATCATCAGACCAAATAGCAAATTACCTGCCATTGGTGTTGTTTGTTTTGCTGAATTTACCATAAATTAAGCCAAATTATTCATAAAGAAAGCCACTTGGGTGCGCTGTGCATCCTAGCAGTGGCTGAAAAGTTATAGGCGCAATATGACAACACACCCCAATCTTGTCATATTATAGAATCCTATTATGACAATATGATGACAATTTTATCATATTTGCCAAATTGTAAGAAGATGTTTTGGAAAATATCTCGGCAGTTACGCTGTGTCATCAGAATGTAACCGCACCATGCATTGCCTATTTTATCCCAACTTGCTATGATAACCGCTCCTATTTTATCGAGAGTACCGATGTCATTAATCGCCGATATGGTCGCCGCACTCATGCGCTATCACACCTTGCCACACCACACCGATGCAGCACTTGCCGACGCCCTAGCACAGATTCAAGCATGGCAACGCGCGCGCATTCATCTCGCCAACGCTGAGCTATTTACTCACAAGAAAACCGCACCACTTGCCACCTATCTGATCGATCGCATCTACAGTGCGGCGACTTTCGAAGTGCTTGCCGCACAGCTACTCACCGCAGGACAAAACGCGCTTAATGGCTCAGGCAAGCTTGAAAAACTCGTCCCCACTAAGACACTCACCGCAGGTCTGCTTGGCGTATCGGCGACCATCACCGCCATTGAGCTTGATTTACAATTGGCGCAGCGTTATCTAGCAGACTTTCGCGACAAGCCCATCAATGATGCGACCATGAGCGCGCTGTATCAAGCGGCGAATGCCAAAGACGCACGCATCGCTCAGATTCGTGAGATTGAGCAAGTTTGCCAAGTGTCGTATCAAGAATTTGATTCATTCCTGCTCAGAAACGCCTTTAAACTTGCCAAATCCACCGCCTATGCCAATGGTTATCAACCGCTGTATGACTTTATTAGTGAAGGCTTGGATGCGATTCATGCCATTGATAAGATTGAGCGATTTACCACGCCTTTTGTTGCAACAGAGCTTGAAATCATTGAAAAAATCCATGCAGGAAAGCCGATTTTTGACTAAGTCAGATTGGGTGATTTTAAGGGTTGAGTAAATTGCTTTAATATGATTTATTTTAACCCTTAAAATCTTTGAAAAATATTGATAGCTATTTGATTTTAAATGATAATTTAATATCACAATGCATATGCCAATTGATAAATTTTAAGCCAAATTCATCATAATCACACCCAAACCAGCAAACTTGCGCCACATCCACAGACAAATTTTTGAAAACCTGCCTAATTTTTCCCAATTAACCTGCAAAATAGTGTATCATTAAGGGTTGAAATTTATCAAAAATTTAGGGCTTATCATGAGCAATCAAAATCATAACGACACACAATTTGCCAATCCAAATATCCTGCCAACAGGCACGCCGCAAGGACAGAGCGAGCTGCAGCGACCACAAGGCAGCGAAACGGTTGGCGAAGAGACTACGCATTTTGGCTATCAGACCGTGCGTAAATCTGAAAAGCAAGCCAAAGTCGCCGAAGTGTTCACTTCTGTGGCACGCAAATATGATGTGATGAATGATTTGATGAGCTTCGGTATTCATCGCCTATGGAAGCGTTATGCCATCAGCCTAACAGGAGTGCGCAGCGGTCAGCGCGTGCTTGACATCGCAGGCGGTACAGGTGATCTTGCCAAGGTATTTAGCCGTGAAGTCGGTCGCTCAGGTCGCGTGGTGCTATCAGACATCAATGAAGCGATGTTGGAAGTCGGTCGCACACGCTTGATTAATGCTGGCTGTAATAATGTCGATTTTGTGCTTGCTAATGCTGAGACGCTTGAGCCATTTGCCGATAATTCGTTTGACCTAGTCACCATCAGCTTTGGTCTTCGCAATGTCACCGACAAAGACAAAGCCCTTGCCGCCATGCACCGCGTGCTAAAACCGGGTGGTCGCTTGTTGGTGCTTGAATTTAGCAAGCCTGTCTTTGAACCACTATCAAAAGCTTATGATTTGTACTCATTCACCGCCCTGCCAATCATGGGTAAAATCGTCGCAGGTGATGCCGAAAGCTATCAGTACCTAGCCGAATCAATCCGTATGCACCCAGATCAGGCGACACTTAAGGGCATGATGGAAAACGCAGGCTTTGTCAATTGTGATTATCACAACCTAACAGGCGGCATCGTCGCGGTGCATCGCGGCTTTAAAGCGCGCTGATCGGTGCATTCCATGAGTATGCTTGGCGTCCTAAGCCTTGCGATGGCAGAAAAAGTGCTGAACACCGCCATCGCCACCGACACATTCACCCAAGATGCGCTGACCGAGCTGTCGGGCAAAAGCTTGCGAATTGTCATACATCGCCCAAAGATCGCGCTGGATGTGCTGCTTGGTGATGATCGTGTGCGCTTTGAACCTGTGATGCAGTCGATTTTTGAGCCACAAGGCGGACAAGTCATCACGCCACCTGATTGCACCGTGACGGTCGATGACCCAAGCCATCTGCTTGAACTGATCCAAAATCCTGTTGGCAATCTGCCCATCTCGGGTGATTATCAAGTACTGATGCGTGCCAAGACGATATTTGAACACTTTGAGCCTGATATTTGGTATCAGCTTGAGCAAGTGATTGGCACGGATTTGACCAGTCATCTGTATATGGTCGGTCGCGAGCTATCGCCTGTGTTTGCACCGATCATGCAGACGATCAAGCAGTCAGTGACAAGCCTAGTCAGCCCGATAAAACCTGCGACCAATGCCTTTGAAGAAGAGCTGTTAGATCAGCGAATTTTTGATAAAAAGCAAGAACTTTTGCGCTTACAAGCAGATATTGAACGCAGCCAAGCCAAACTTGCTCAGCTACAAAATCAGCTGGATTAATCATTTTTCTTTTTAATTATAAAACCATCCGACCATGCTCATCACTCATCGCAAACGCCTGCTTTCATTATATCGCATCGCAGCCAAATATCGCCTTGATACGCACTTTGCCGATATGCCTGAGCTTGCGCCTGTCGCTCGGCTCATTCGCCTGCACCCTGCTGCACTTGGCAAATCACACCAAGAACTCGGCGTCAAGCTTGCGCTTGAAGAGATGGGAACGCTGTTTTTAAAATTAGGTCAGCTGCTTTCGACGCGCTCAGATTTATTACCACCCGAGATCATCGCACAGTTATCTTTATTACAAGATAAAGTTGCGCCTTTTGATGTCGCCACCGCCAAAACAGTGATTGAACATCCCAAGCTTGGACTTGGCAAGCCGATTGATGAGCTGTTTGCGCGCTTTGATGATGCACCGCTTGCTGCTGCCAGTATCGCTCAAGTACATACCGCTGCCTTGCATGATGGTCGTGAAGTGGTGGTCAAGGTCGTGCGCCCTGACATTCGCGATGGCATTATCAGCGATTTTGAACTCTTGCGACAAATGGCAGCATGGGCATCGGCACGCATCGAAGCGGCGCGCGCGATTCACTTAATTGACATCGTCGAAGATTATCGCCAAATCATGCTCAATGAGCTGGATCTAACGCTCGAGGCCGCCAACAGCACCAAGATGCGTCATAATTTCACTGGCTCAAGGCTGATTTATGTGCCAGAAGTCTATGCGTCCGCCAAACAAGTGATGGTCGCTGAGCGTGTATTTGGTGTGCCGATTTCACATACCGACACTTTCGATCAGCTCAATTATGACCGCGCAGCCCTTGCTGAAAAAGGCTTGACAATCTTTTTCACCCAAGTATTTCGCGATAACTTCTTCCATGCGGATATGCACCCTGGTAATATCTTTGTGGAGACCTTGCCTGACGGTGGCGCAGTGGCTGAGCCGCGCTATATCGGGCTTGATTGTGCGATCATGGGTGAGCTTGCTAAAGAAGATCAGCTCGTAGTGGCGCGTCTGCTATTATCGGTGATGAACGGCAATTATACGACGCTTGTGGATATCATCGCTGCCGCTGGCTGGATTCCACCATCCGCCGATAAGCACGCCTTGATCCGTGACATGACGCGCACGGTCAGCCCGATGGTGCTAAAGCCGATTGATGAGATTGATTTTGCAGGGGTGCTGTTTGAAATTCTCACTATCGCACGCCGTCATCGCATGAGCATTCCACCGCAGCTGATGCTACTTTTAAAGACCTTGGTGCATGTCGAAGGACTGGGTCGTGAACTGTATCCTGATTTGGACATTTGGTCGCTTGCCAAACCGATTCTCACCGCGTGGGTCAAAGATCAGCTTGATCCTGTTAAGAATCTACAAGACATCAAAACGCAGCTGCCTGAGATTTTGCTTTCGACCACTGATTTGCCTAAGTTACTCAATCACAGTATCCAAAGCCTTGCCACACTGGGTGCAAGCCAAGACACCACCATCCGCGAACTGCAAGCCATGCGCGCAGATGCGCTTAATGAACGACGACATGATTGGATTGCCGCGACAGGCTTTGTGCTGATGTTGGCTTTGGCATGGTGGTCGGCAGTTGCCATTCATCTGTATCTTACACCACTGTTTATGCTGTTTGCCTTAGGCTTTGCACTGTGGCGTATCTTGATTTGATTTAATAAGATTATCTAATTAAATACCCTATCTTTGTTCGATTTATTTTGTTGTTTTTTTGGAAGTTTTATGACACATTCTCTTTGGTCACATATCCGTACTGTTGCCGATTTTCCTAAGGCAGGCATTGAATTTTATGACATCACGCCACTACTTAACGGCCATCATGATAAGCTCATCGATGCGATGATTGCTGCTGTGCCTGCTGATGTGATGGCTGACACGGATGCCATCGTCGGTATCGAGTCGCGTGGCTTTGTACTGGCAAGCCTGCTGGCTGTCCGCCTGCACAAAAAACTCATCCTAGTGCGTAAAGCAGGCAAGCTACCACCACCTGTACACGCCCAAAGCTATGGGCTAGAATACGGTCAAGACACTCTAGAAATCAGTGCCGAGCTTGACCCTGCCAAAGTACTCATCATCGATGATGTGCTTGCCACTGGTGGTACGCTCAAGGCTGCTCATTCACTATGTATCAAGGCAAACCTAACGCCACTTGGCTCATTGGTATTGCTGGATTTGCCGGCATTGCACGGGGATCTTGGGCTGAGCTATTGGACTGTGCTTGAAAAATAAACCCTACCAAAAAGCGTCTGCAACTTTGCAAACGCTTTTTTGTTGGTTGTGATGGTGTGTTATGCCATACCACTAAAAAATAAGTGTTGTTTCTTGCAATCCCAAAGGTCATTATTAATGAATATTTACTATGTTACATATTGCCTATCAAGGGCTTGCTTGGGTGAAATTAGTGAGAATTTTTCCAGAATTTATTGGTCTTTTGATAAATATAAAAATATTACTGTTTATTTTTATTTAATTTCTGAAATAGAAGAAGATGTGAATATAATTTTGGAAGAAATACTGCCCATGTTAGAATTTTATATTAATGAAGATTTAAAAATGATGGGGGAATACAGTTTGAATCATAAAATATTTTACGATGATTGCTATATTAATTGTGATGATTATTATTTCTGTATGGAATTTTTTAGAAAAAAAGAAATAGTGCATAGGGTGCAAGCCATGTACAGTTGATTAAATGGAATTTGATGGTGCGTGGTACGCACTTCCAATAAACCAAAGCAGGTTTAAGAGTTATCAATGAGTCAGAAAGATATAGTTGTTGTATGTTTATTTCTAGCAATACTTGTATATACTGCATTCTATAATTACTTTTTATATAAACTGTGTAAAAATATAGGTATGGTTAAAAAA
Organism: Moraxella sp. FZFQ2102; assembly: GCF_024137865.1. NCBI lineage: Bacteria > Pseudomonadati > Pseudomonadota > Gammaproteobacteria > Moraxellales > Moraxellaceae > Moraxella > Moraxella sp. FZFQ2102. The sequence goes on along the minus strand of NZ_CP099960.1, from coordinate 1,784,907 downwards.
TTCTTAGATTATTTGGAGCGTAGCATTACAATATCTAAATTTGCTTTAGATATTTTTTGGGGTAATATTGACTCTGATAACATCAAGAATGATAAAAATTTCCGCATTGTTCAAGCGTTCTTGAGATTTTTCCCAGTAATTTTGTTAATATGGATTATTGTTCCTAGTCTATTCGTATAATCTGCACAGATTGGGGTCGAAGCGCATAGGGTGCGTATCATGCACCGTTGATTAAATGGAATTTGATGGTGCGTGGTACACATGCTACTTTTAATTAATTGAAATTTATGATAATTTTATATAGTATAGGGGCAATACATGTTTAAGTCTATTATTGATGGCTTGGTGGCCGCTTTTTCAATCGCCATGTTGCTACTTTTCGCCTTTATCATCTTTGCGATTTTCTTGCTAATCTTGAACTTTTTGGGCGTAATTAATTAGTGCATAGGATGCACACGGCACACCACCAAGCCAATTTTAATGGTGCATGATATCACCAACACCAACCCCACCCACTAAAAAAGCGTTTGCACTCTTACTGCAAACGCTTTTTTTGGTTTAATGCTTAAACTTCACCACTTGCTCGGCATTTGGATAGTGATGATCATGTTCAACATCGCATTCTGCGCCGACCACCGTGCCATCTTCTTTGACAGGTTTATGAATATAGCCCGTGCGTTCGGTAACTGGTAGATACTCATGTTCCCATACCATCACCGCTTGCATACAGGTGGTACGCTGTGCGTCGGTGAGTTTTTCGCCATTTTCCCAGCGACCGATTTCGATGGCGGTGCGGAATTTTTCGACGATTTCGGGCGTTAGGCTGTCTAGGATATCTTGCTTGTTCATTATTAATCCTTATAAAATTTAAAATCAATCAATTTATAATAAATACTGCTCAGTATTCTACAAATCATGACAGATAATTAAGCCATAAATCATTTATCCAATGAAAATTCTTCACTGAATAAATTCCAGCTAAGCTTAGTGCGGCAAGCTTCATAAAAACTGTAGCTATCAGGGTGCAAAAGCAGCAGCGTTTTATCATGCTTGGCGATCAATAGCGTCTGATCATTTTCAAGCGGTGCCGATGCCTTACCATCTGCACCAACCATCGGCTGTGTGCGGTTATCACGATGAATATTAATGGCGATACGACTGCTGCCTGCCACCACCAAAGGACGGCTCGACAGTGTGTGTGGATGCATCGGCACAAGGCAAATCGCATCCAGCGTCGGATGAATGATCGGGCCACCTGCAGATAAAGCATAGGCAGTTGAACCTGTCGGGGTGGCGACAATCAAACCATCCGCGTGCTGACGATAGACATCTTGATTATTAATTCTAAGTTTAAAATCAATCGTATGAACTGACTTACCAGCATGCAGCACAATGTCATTGAGCGCGACATCTTCATGGATGACTTCATCGGTCGGATTACCATGATCATCATTTTGGACGATTTGAAATTTGATCAAAAATCGCTCAACCAACCAATATTGACCATCCAGTACCTGACTGACCTTCTCGATTAGCTCATCAGGATTGACATCCGCCAAAAAACCCAAGCGACCGCGGTTAATCCCAAGCACAGGCACATCCGTCCCTGCCATCACCGATGCCGCTTGGAGCATTGAGCCATCACCACCAACGACGATGACCAAATCACAATGCTCGCCCATCTTTTGGCGTGGGACAATCTTGAGCGTCACACCATCAATTTTATCAAAATCAATCAACATCCCATCAATCGCCGCCGTCTCAGTATCAATCACCACCGACAAGGCACGCTCATTCATCAAGCCAATCAGCTGATTGAGCGTCTCAACGACACTGGTTTTGCCTGCACGCCCCATCAGTCCGATACGGCGAAATTGTGGGCGCTTTGGGTGATTGTTGATGAAATTTGACATAGTGAAAATTTGATAAAAATATTAGGCGTATGATACCCAAAATCGCCGCTTAACACAACACACAAGCCATCTTGGGGCAAAATTTCCTACAAACTTGACAAAACCGCTGGGATTTATCATAATCAGCCCCATATACATTAAAACAGTTTTTCAAATTTACGATAATTGATCACGGTTGCAAAATTTGACATAAGACTTAAGCTTAAGCTTCGTGTTATTTGAAATTTTACAACCATCAAGGAAATCTATGGCAAATCCAATTTTATCTCGCACCACGCTGATGACTGGCGCGGTAGCAATGAGCGTACGCGGCGTCGTCGCCAAAAGTGCGTTTTTATTAAGCCTTGCTGCCGTGGCGGGCTTTGGCGTTTTCTTCTATGCCTTGACAGCAGGTCTGTCATCAGGCATCTTGTACACCATGGCGATCGTCGCAGTATTCGCTGGCATGGGTTTGGGTTTGGTAAGCTCATTTAAGCCACATCTTGCCAAGACACTTGCCGTGCCGTACGCACTGACCGAAGGCGTGCTGCTTGGTGCATTTAGCCTGATCATGTACCGCATCTACCCAAGCGTGCCACTGTCGGCGCTGTCTGCTACTTTCATCACCACCGCTGTGATGCTGACTCTGTATGTCACAGGCGTGATTAAGGTGACGGCAAAATTCCGCTCAATCATCACTTCAGCCATCATCGCCATCGGTATTCTGTACCTTGTGCAGCTAGGCTTTCGCCTATTTGGCTCAAGCTTGCCACTACTGTTCGACGGTGGTTTGGTAGCGATTGGCTTTAGTGTTTTTGTGACTTTGATTGCATCATTTAGCCTATTGCTTGACTTTGATAATGTCGAGCGCGGTGTGGAATTTGGCGTCGCGCGCGAATATGAATGGGTATATAGCATCGGGATTTTATCAACCCTAGTGTGGATGTACATCGAGTTTTTGCGCTTGATTGGTTATTTGCAAAGCGAATAAGTAATCGGTAAAAAATCCGCTTAAGACTTTATCTTAGGCGGATTTTTAATGCTTGTCATTTGTAACTGATTTAAGATTTAGAAGATTTACTCTTATTTATCAATAAAATCTGTGAAATAATACAAAAGACTATTTATAAGAATGATGCACTGCGTTCTGATTTCACAGACCCCCTCCTAGCCTCCCCCTTGAAAAAAAAAGGGGGGGGAGGAGTTGCCATATGCAAACATCTGTATGCAAGTTACAGCTCCCCCTTGTTTAGGGGAGGATTGGGGTGGGATTTATTCAAGGATATTTATTCAGTTGAACAAATAACACATTTTTTAAAACTTAAAAATCACATCGCCTTTTTAATAGCACCAACAAAAGCATCAATGTCCGATTGCTCAGTATCAAAGCTACACATCAAGCGCACCATGCCATCAGAGTCCCAATCATAGAACATGAATGCTTGACGCACGCTGTCTGCCACCCCTTGTGGCAGCTTGGCAAAGACACTATTAGCTTCGACAGGATAACAAATCTTCACACCATCAAGCTGCGCCAATTGCTCTGCCAAATAACTTGCCATGCTATTTGAATGCGTGGCAAGCGTGCGATACAGCTCATCTTCTAGTAGCGTGATCAACTGCGCAGAAATAAAGCGCATTTTTGACGCTGTTTGCATCGACATCTTGCGCAGATAGCGCAGCTCATCACCTGTATTACCCGTGACATCGATCAAGCATTCGCCGAACATCATGCCATTTTTGGTACCGCCAAGCGATATCATATCCACGCCTGTCTCAGCAATCATCGTACGAAAATCGGTATTGAGATGACACACAGCATTCGACAAGCGCGCACCATCGACGAATAATTTCATGCCGTAGCGGTGCGTGGCATCAGCAAGGTTTGACAGCTCATCTAGGCTATAGCAAGTGCCGCACTCGGTGGCTTGTGAGATATACACCACCGCAGGCTGTGAGCGGTGTTCGTTACCAAAGCCGTGCGCTTCTTTGGCAATGAGTTCAGGCGTAAGCTTACCATCGATCGCATCAATCAGCATCAGCTTACAGCCGCCGACCACTTGCGGTGCGTTACTTTCATCGGTGTGGATATGCGCACTGCTGGCACAAATGATCGCACCCCAACGCGGCAGCAGGCTTTGTAAACCCAAGACATTCGCGCCTGTGCCATTGAACACCGGATAGCCTTGCGCCTTATCACCAAAATGCTGCTTGATCAAGCGCTGCAATTCATGGGTAAAATAATCATCGCCATAAGCCGCAACATGACCTTGATTAGCAACTTGCAGCGCCTGCATGAACGCAGGGTGTACGCCAGAATAATTATCAGATGCAAAATGTTTATTGGTATTAGAAAACTGCATGATTTCCCCCTTATAGCCCCTTTAGCCCTTTTCGATTCTTTTATAAAAAAGCAAAAACAGCAAGCAACAGTTTTCGCTGTCCACCTGCTGTTTTTTTTGGATTATACTAAACAAAACCAAAAGTTTTGTCAATCATAAATTTTTGATATAAGCTGTTTATCCAAGCTTAATTTGGCTTATAAAATGCCGTATGCCACCAGTGCATTTGCCACTTGGGTAAAGCCTGCGACATTCGCACCTGTCATGTAGTCAATCGCACCTTTGGTTGTGCCGTATTTATCGGCAGCTTCGCGTGCGTTATCATGAATGTTTTTCATGATGTCTTTTAGCTGCTCATCAAGCTCAGCGAATGACTTGTACTGGCGCACTGAGTTTTGGCTCATTTCAAGACCCGACACCGCCACACCGCCAGCGTTTGATGCCTTACCTGGTGCATATGCCACGCCTGCTTCACGCACGACATCGATCGCTTCAGCGGTCAGCGGCATATTCGCGCCTTCTGCGACATATTTTACGCCATTATCGACCAATTGCTTGGCTTCAGCATCGTTCACTTCATTTTGGGTGGCGCATGGCAATGCGATGTCTGCGGCAAATTGCCAAGGTTTCGCGCCTGCGATCCACTCACCGCCAAATGCGCTGACATAATCTGCCAATGGCTTGCGCGCGTCTTTTTGGGCTTTGATCCAATCGATTTTAGCTTGGTCAAAACCTTGTGGATCGTGCAGCACACCTTGAGAATCTGAGAAAGTGATGACTTTACCGCCTAATTGTACGACCTTCTCGGCGGCGTATTGCGCGACATTACCCGCGCCTGAGACTAGGACAGTCTTGCCTGCCATGCTGTCATTATTTGCTTTTAGCATATTATCAAGGAAATACACCAAGCCATAGCCTGTCGCTTCGGTACGGATCAATGAACCGCCATGACCCACGCCCTTACCTGTCAAGACACCTTCAAATTCACGCGTCAAGTTCTTGTACATCGCGAACATATAGTTCACTTCACGGCCGCCGACACCGATGTCACCTGCTGGCACATCCATATCTTTGCCGATATTTTTGTGCAGTTCGCGCATGAATGCATAGCAAAAACGGCGAATTTCGTTGTCTGATTTGCCTTTTGGATCAAAGTCAGAACCACCTTTTGCACCGCCCATCGGCAGACCTGTCAGTGCGTTTTTGAAAATTTGTTCAAAGCCCAGAAACTTAAGCACGCCTTCATTAACTGTTGGGTGAAATCGAATACCGCCCTTATATGGACCGATGGCATTGCTAAATTGTACACGCCAGCCGCGGTTTACTTGCACTTCACCTTTGTCATTTTCCCAGTTCACACGGAAGCTGATGATGCGGTCAGGCTCGCACAGACGCTCAAATACTTTTAGTTCTTCAAATTTTGGATTGTCAGCATAAACCTGCTCAACGGTCATCGCAACTTCTTGCACCGCTTGGATAAATTCAGGTTGATGGGCGTAATTTTTTTTGACTTGCTCGACTGCAGATTGGATACTCATGGTAAATCCTTATTTTGGTGGAGAGTGATGATTTCATCAGATTGTTATCATAAATCATAAAATCAGATAAAGTTATCGGAATTGACAATATAACAACCTTAAACATAAATTACAAGTGATTTTTTTATTCATTTGACCGACTTTTTTTCAAGGCTGATTTTTGCCAAATTGACCATAAAAAACCCAGTGAATCATCACTGGGCATTCTCATTAATGGCGGCTGCATTACCGTCAGTAGTCGCGGTATCCGCATCATCAGCCAAGGCTTTTTGCAAATCGATCACAGGATTGGTGTCGTGTAAGAACAAAGCCTTTTCAAGCTCAGGCAAAGCTTTTTGCATCACTTCACCGATGGCGCGCTGTGGCTCTGATGACTCAAATCCCATCAAAGTCTCACGCTCACCGACACGGCGCACTGCTTGTAAAAACGCCCCATCAAAGCTTTGTTGTTCGCGCATTCCTTCGGCAAAGAACGCACGCCCAAAATAGGTCAAATCCGCATCATTGGTACAGCCAAAGCTAGCACGATCGGCGCGCGATGCGGTGATGATCAGCGTATATGGATCTTTGAGCGCATCGATGAAAGTGCCTGCATAACACGCCGAGACGACGATCACCCGCCAGCGAATGCCTGAATTATCAAGCGCAGATTTTAGCCAATATGGGTCAATCGGCGGCAGATCCAATGGCTCATTGGTCACGGCAAGCTCACCAAGTGGTGTATCATGCTCATCGACGACGCCATGCGAGCTTAATGCCAAAAATAGCACATCTTCATCGGTGTCCATTTTTTTGGCAAAGGCATTCAGGCTCTGCTCAATGCTTGCGCGTGATGCAATCGGATAATCAAACCAAGTGTTCGGATTATTGATCAATGCCATCGAATGCCCTGCTGTGCCGAATTTGACATCAAATAACTGGCGCGCCTGCAAAATCTCACTCATAAAGACATCTTGCTCAGCATAGCTTGCCACGCCCAAAAAATACCACTCAGATACGCCTTTGCGACTGCGCGTGATGTTATCCAATGATTTTTGCATCACAGGGGCTTGGGCGAAAAACTGCGCTTCAGACAGCTTGGTTTCTTCGACATATTCCTTAAAAATCGGCTGATCGACGACATTGCGTTGCCAAACCAACAATAGCGCGATGGTCGCCACCAACATCAGCACGCGCTCCCACCACGGCCAGTGCAAGCGCTTAGCAAAAATCCACAACAGCGATGTCGTCTGCCACACAAAAAGCAGCGCAAACAAGGTCGGCATCACATGATGCAGCCAATACGGTAGCAGACTTTCATTTTCCAAAAACTGGATTAGGCTTTGTAGCAAAACCAGCAAAGTATCCGCCGTCAGCCACAAAATCACAGGGACGAACAATAGCGAATAATTCAAAGAACGCTTGGCAAGAATAATCCCTGCCACCAAGATGATCGCAGGCCAAACCAAATAGCTGATTAAGCCTTGTTCATTAAAAAAGCTTAGGCTAGGTGCTGCCAAATAAGCAAATAAAATATTGGCAGAAATCGCCAAAATTAAAAAGATGGCAAACTGGGCAAAGGTCGGCTTGACACGAGAAAACGCCTTGGTGCTACCTAACAGCATCCACAGCGCCGCCGCCAAGTTTGAAAAAAAGTTGGACAAAAATCCCATCGAGCTACCGATTTTATTGTTATACAAATATGTGGCTATTGTAGCATAATGTAATTTATTGGGTATAAAATTTTTGTATCATAATATCAGTATGCATTTGATGACTGATTTAAAAGTAATTTTCATAAAAAACCGCCTGTATATCACAGACGGTTTTGCTCTATTTTAAGTCCATCACTTCATGAGCAATTTATTGACGCGTTTTAGATAACCCGCAGGATCATCCAGCTGTCCGCCATCAGCAAGCAAGGCTTGGTCAAAGATAACTTGCGCCAAATCATCAAACTCGGCACTGCTCTCAAGCTTGGTGATGAGCGGATGCGTCGGGTTAATCTCAAGCGTCGGCTTGACATCAGGCACAGGTTGCCCCATCGCTTTTAACATCTGCACCATCTGCGGTGATAGCTCACCATCACCCACCACAAGACAAGCAGGACTATCCACCAGACGGCTAGAGACACGCACATCTTTGGCACGCTCGCCCAGAGCGGTTTTGAGTTTATCCACCACAGGTTTTAGGTTTTCTTCGGCTTGCTTAGCCTCTTCTTTTTCGGCTTCGTCGGTCAACTCGCCCAAATCCACCGCACCTTTGGCGATATTTTGTAATGGTGTGCCATCAAACTCATGCAAGAAATTCATCGCCCACTCATCGACACGAGCGGTCATCAGGATGACTTCGATGCCTTTTTTGTTAAACAGCTCAAGCTGTGGGCTGTTTTTGGCGGCCGCCAAATTATCCGCCGTCAGATAATAAATCGCCTTTTGACCGTCTTTCATGCGAGCCTTATAGTCGGCAAAGCCTGTCTCGATGGCGTCATTTTGGCTGGTGGCATAGCGTAGTAGCTTGGCGATACGCTCTTGGTTAGATTGGTCTTCACCCAAGCCTTCTTTTAGTACATCACCAAACTGTGTGTAGAACTGCTTGAATTTATCTTGTTTATCCGCATCTTCAGAATTGGCAAGACTTGCCAACAAAGTCAGCACGCGGCGCGCGTTACCATCGCGAATTGCCTTGACATCGCGGCTTTCTTGTAGAATTTCACGGCTGACATTCAGCGGCAGATCCGCCGTATCAATCACACCCTTGACAAAGCGCAGATACATCGGCAACAGCTGCTCAGCATCTTCCATGATGAACACACGCTTGACATACAGCTTCAAGCCGCGCTGCTGCTCGCGTGCATATAGATCGTACGGTGCATTTTTTGGGATGTATAGTAGCTGCGTGTACTGCACACGACCTTCGACACGATTGTGCGTGAAGGTCAGTGGATCTTCATAGTCATAGCTGAGATTTTTATAAAACTCGTTATACTCATCATCGCTGATGTCGCTTGGGCTGCGTGTCCATAACGCATTGGCTTGGTTGATGGTCTCATACTCATCGGTGGTGATGTATTCGCCCTTGCCTGCGACCACTTCGCCATTGTCATCAAGCTCATCTTGCCATTCTTGTTTACGCATCTGAATCGGCAAGCTGATGTGGTCTGAGTATTTATTCACCAGTGACTTGATGGTGTGGCGATCCAGATAATTGGTGGTATCTTCACCGCCACCTGCATACTCATCTTTTAGGTGCAAAGTGATGCTCGTGCCACGGCTGTCTTTGGTGATGGTCTCGGTGGTGAATGAACCTGTGCCATCTGATACCCAGCGTACGCCTTGATCGGCCGCTTCGCCAGCTTTTCGGCTCTCGACAGTGATGGTATCTGCCACAATAAAGCCTGAATAAAAGCCTACGCCAAACTGACCAATCAGATTGCCGTCTTTTTTGTCACTGTCAGAGAGTTTCTCCAAAAATGCCTTGGTGCCTGATTTGGCAATCGTACCCAAATGCTCGATGGCATCTGCCTCATTCATACCGATGCCGTTATCGCTGATGGTGATGGTTTTGGCGTCTTTATTGATGTCAATTTTAATCGCAAGCTCGCCATCGTTCTCATATAGGCTATCATCTGCTGTCGCCAAAAAACGCAGTTTGTCGCAGGCATCGGATGCGTTTGACACCAATTCACGCACAAAAATATCAGCATTTGAGTACAGTGAATGTGTCACTAGGTGCAAAAGCTGTGCGACTTCGGCTTCAAAATGATGGTTGGTTGTGGTCATAAAATTCTCCTTATTGTTTGCAATTGTTTTGATGGCTATCATAATCGGGTCATGGCAAATTTTTTCAAGCAATTTATGAGCATTATCAGTATAAAAACCACCAACCATCAGCGTTGTAATTTATAGTGATTTTCAATAACTACACTTATTTACCAACTATTACTAGCTTTTTTTTGTCAAATTGGTAAAATGGTCAGTTAGTTTAAAACAATTAAGCATGATTTTTTATGGCTGAAAAAACTTTTACTGCGACGCTTTGGTCTGTATTGCTAAAAATCTTGGTGGCAATCATTGCCTTAGTCTTGATTTTGGTATTGGCGTTTCCGATTGGCTTTTATGGGATGGCAATGTATCTTGAGCCAACCTTGCCTGATGTCAAAAACATCAACCAAACCGAACTTCAGATGCCACTACAGGTCTATACATCGGATAATAAGCTGATTGGGCAATATGGCAATACTTTATCATTGCCAGTGACTTTTGAAGAAATTCCACAGCATATGATTCATGCGTTTTTGGCTGCCGAAGACGATACTTTTTTTGAGCATAGCGGTATCAGTGTCAAAGGTATGGGTCGTGCACTCACCGAAGTGGCATCAAATTCCGATTCGCAAACGGGTGGCTCGACCATTACCATGCAGGTGGCAAAAAACTATTTTCTAAGCCCTGAGCGTACCATCGACCGTAAGCTGACTGAGCTGTTTATCGCTCGTAAGATTGAAGCCGAACTCACCAAAAATGAGATTTTGACTTTATATGTCAATAAAATCTATTTAGGCGAAGGCACTTATGGTATCCAAGCGGCGGCACGTCGTTATTTTAGTAAGCCACTTGATAAGCTGACCATCGCTGAGATGGCAATGATTGCTGGTCTACCAAAAGCACCATCGGCTTATAACCCTGTGGTCAATCCTGAGCGTGCGATGGAGCGTCGTAACTGGATTATCGGCCGTATGCACGAAGAAGGCTTTATCAGTGCTGCCGAGCGAGATGCCGCCATCGCAGAACCGATGGGACTCAACCTGTATAAAGAACAGCTTGATTTGAATATGCCGTATGTGGCTGAGATGGCTCGTAGCTCATTGGTTGAAAAATACGGCGAAAAAGTGATGGATTCTGGCTGGCGTGTACAACTGACCATTGACAGTCAAGACCAATTAGCCGCTGATTCTGCACTCGTTGGCGGTCTGCGCAGCTATGACCGTCGTCATGGCTGGCGTGGTGTCGAAGCCGAAGAAGGCGAGCTTGAAGGTCGTCGCAACTTTGACAACATTTATCCTGCCAAAGTCACCAAGGTGAATAACAACAGCTTTGAAGCTGAACTACAATCTGGCGATAAAGTCACCATTCATTGGTCAGGCATGAATTGGGCAAGACGTTATTATAGTGCCAACCGTGTCGGTGGCGGTTACAGTAATGCCCACCAAATGGTCAAAGTCGGCAACATCGTGCGTATCTCGCCACTGAACGAAGCCAAAACCGCTTGGAAAATGGAATCCATTCCAAAAGTACAAGGTGCATTGGTATCGCTTGACCCTGAAAATGGCGCCTTGCGTGCGGTCGTTGGTGGTTTTCACTTTAACCATAGTAAATTCAACCGTGCTATCCAAGGCTATCGTCAGCCGGGTTCGACCATCAAGCCATTTGTCTATGCTGCTGCACTTGAAACTGGCAAATATACACCAGACAGCCTAATCTCAGATGCGGCAATCCGTATCGGTAGCTGGCGACCGAAGAATGCCGACGGTCGTTTTACTGGCATGATGACCTTGCGCCGTGCCTTGGCACTGTCTCGTAACACCCCTGTCATTCGCTTGATGCGCTCAGCAGGTATTGATGAGTCGCGCCAACTCATGAATCAAATGGGCGGTCTTGAGATGGACCGTATGCCATCGACGCTTGCCCTAGCACTGGGTGCTGCCGATATCACGCCACTACAGATGGCAACAGGCTATGCGACCATTGCCAACGGCGGTCATCGTATTCAGCCTTATTTCATCGAGCGTATTTATAACTTTAATAATGATTTGGTCTATCAGGCCAATCCTGTACAAGCGTGTGCATTATGCTTTAATAAGAATCTTGAAAAAACCAATGCCAAACTTCTAGAGACTTTTGAAGCACAACAAAAATCTGCCAACGCAAGCAAGTCATCAACTGCCAATACAGCAAAAGATGATAAAGCAGCAGATGACAAAACAAGCGATGCAGTAGCCCAAACCAAAACTCATGACGGCACGCCTGCTGGCGACCGCCTACACCCAAAAACTGCACCGCAGCTCATGATGGCACAACAAGCCCCGCGCGTACTATCACACGAGACAGCTTATAATGTCGCCAACATGATGCGTGAAGTCATCAGCTATGGTACAGGTAAAAAAGCCCGTGCTGTGGGTCGTGGCGATGTCGGTGGCAAAACCGGTACAACCAACCTTGCAAAAGATGCTTGGTTTGCAGGCTTCCACCCAACCAATGTTGCGGTTGCTTGGGTCGGTTTCGATACACCTTCTCCATTGGGTGCTCGAGAAGGTGGTGGCGCTGCCGCCCTACCAATTTGGGTAAACTATATGCGTAGAGCACTGAGTGGCACCCCTACTCAATGGGTAAGCAAAGAAGACCGCTCAAAGGCCAGCATCGAGGCTCAGCACATCGTCGAGATCACCGATGAAGGTCAAAAGTCAGTCACCAAAAATGACAATGCTGATAAAGCCGAAAAAGGCAGTAAGTCTGAGAAAAGCAAAACCCAATAAGCAATCACTGCTAATTAGCATTGCTTAATACAAAAATCCCGAAAATCTGATAAATTTTCGGGATTTTGTTTTTTAAAGCTTTTAAATTAATCGTCTTAAATCAGATTAATTCTCAGAACCCACCATCCGAACCGCGACATGATTCTTCGCCACGCTTTGTCCTGATAGCACCGCTTTGGCGATGCTCATTTCTTGCTCAGTCTCAAATCCGGTAAAATGATAGTCAATCCCACGATCTGTTACCATCAGCACGCCCGCTTGCTCAGTGATGATGGCGGTATCTGACAGCGTCAAGGCTTTTTGGTCAATCTCAAATCGCTTTGGGCTAAGCTTTAGGATGCCTTGGGCAAACAGATGGCGTTTTTTGGCTTGATGGCGTTTGATATTAAAACCAAACATCGCCACCGCGAACACGAACAGCGAACCGATGGCGTATTCCACAGGCATGGTCACACACACTGCCGCCACGATAATGCCAAGCACCAACAGACCTGCCGACCACCAAAACAGCGGATCGGCAGCGCTGCCATTGAGCCTGATACTCACACCATCATCATTGACCGTCAGCATATCACCAGCCCAATGCTTGCTTTTGTGCTTCAATGATTTGGCGGATACCGCTGTCAGCTAGGCTCAGCATTTGATCAGCTTCTTCGCGGGTAAATGGCTTGTCTTCTGCCGTGCCTTGGATCTCGATAAAACCGCCCGCCTGCGTCATCACCATATTCAGATCGGTATCACAAGTAGAATCTTCGGCATAGTTCAAATCCAGATACGCCTTACCATCTTTGATGCCAACCGACACCGCACCGACCAGACCCAATAGTGGATCTTGGCTGATTTTCTTCTCGCGCTGCAGATGCTCTAGCGCATCGATCAGCGCCACTGCCGCCCCTGAGATGCTTGCTGTACGCGTACCGCCATCAGCTTGGATGACATCACAGTCAATATAGATGGTATTCTCGCCAAGCTTTGATAAATCAAGCATCGCGCGCAGACTGCGACCGATCAGACGCTGAATCTCTTGGGTGCGTCCTGACTGCTTACCACGCGCCGCTTCACGCTGAGTACGAGTGCCTGTGGCGCGTGGCAACATACCATATTCTGCTGTCAGCCAGCCCTGCCCTTGACCTTTTAACCATCTTGGTACGCCTGCTTCGACACTGGCGGTGCACAGTACTTTGGTATCGCCAAAACACACCAGTACTGAGCCTTCGGCGTGCTTGGTGTAGTTGCGAGTGAAGCTGATTGGGCGAAGTTCGTTCAATTGGCGATTATCAATGCGCATAAGTTTTCTCTTTTATAGCCGTGATTTTAGAATTGAAAATACTGGTGTTTATTGTAACAAGTTTGACCCAATAACACAAAACAAACCTGCAAGCACGCTTACAGGTTTGTGATGATGATACAGATTAATCAGCTGATTATTTGCTTTCTTCAAGCTTACGCAGATCTTTGCGCAAAATCTTACCAACATTCGATTTCGGCAATTCGCTGATGAACTCGATGTATTTTGGACGCTTATAGCCAGTTAGATTTTCTTTCGCCCATTCGCGGACTTCTTCGACCGTCAGGCTTGGATCGCTTTTGACGATGAAAATCTTCGGCACTTCACCGCTGTGCTCATCACTGATGCCGATGACACCACACTCTAGGATTTTTGGATGTGCAGTCATCACTTCTTCGACTTCATTTGGATAGACATTAAAGCCTGAGACCAAGATCATGTCTTTTTTGCGATCGACGATTTTGATAAAGCCTTTTTCATCCATCACACCGATGTCGCCTGTGCGGAAATAGCCATTTGCAGTCATCACCTTGGCAGTCTCATCAGGACGCTTCCAGTAACCCGGCATCACCTGTGGACCTTTGGCGCAGATCTCGCCTGCTTCACCCAGCGCCACTTCATTATCATCTTCATCCAGTAGCACGATGTCTGTCGCCGGGAATGGGATACCGATTTTGCCTGTGTAGCCACCCGGTGGGTTTAAGGTCAAAACTGGTGAAGTCTCAGACAAGCCATAGCCTTCGATGATGTAATTACCTGTCAGACGCTCCCATGCTTTGGCAGTGTCAGACAGCACCGACATACCGCCGCCCAATGACAGTTTTAGATTGCTGTGATCAAGCGCGCGGAAGCCTTCATTGTGCGCCAACGCATTGAACAGCGTATTGACCGCAGGGAAAAATACTGGCTTATATTTAGCATAGTCTTTGCACACCGCTGGCAGGTCGCGCGGATTGGTGATGAGCAGCATACTAAAGCCCATTTTCATACCAAGCAGCGCACAGGCGGTGAATGAGAAAATATGATACAAAGGCAGCGCAACGGCGATGTACTGACCGCCCATGTCATTGCCTGGAAAGACTTTTGAGACGAATGGCACACACTGCTCGACATTCGATGCAAGGTTGCCATGAGTCAGCATCGCGCCTTTGGCCACGCCTGTGGTGCCACCCGTGTATTGTAGCGCGGCGATTTCATCCAGTGACACTTCAGGGCGATTATAAGCTGCTGCTGATACATTTAAAGCTTCTTTAAAGCTGACATGACCAGGGATATTCCACGATGGTACCATTTTTTTGACATGGCGCACCACAGCATTGACCAAAAAGCCTTTTAGACCCAGCATATCGCCCAGTGATGTGACGATCACATGCTTGACTTGACCTTTATTTTCCACACGCTCAAAGGTATGCGCAAAGTTCTCAACGATAAACAGCGCCTTGGCTTCAGAGTCATTCAGCTGATGCTCAAGCTCATGCGATGTATATAGCGGATTGACATTCACCAGTGTCAAACCTGCGCGCACAATGGCGATCATCGCAATCGGATATTGCAAGATGTTTGGCATCATCACCGCCACTTTATCGCCCTTGATAAGTCCTAGCGACTGCAAATACGCAGCCATCTGACGGCTGTAATTATCCAATTCGCGATAAGTGATCGACACACCCATACAAGTAAAAGCGATCTTGTTGCCATGACGAGCAAACGCCTGTTCAAAAATATCAATCAGCGAATTGACATGACTTGGCAATGCAAAATCAAAATCCAAGCCATGCTCTTGATAAGTCTTGAACCATGGGCGGGCGGTCGAAACGGTGAAATTGGTGGTCATGAGATGATTTCCTTATATCTGTTATGCAAAAATCCATGTAAAATAAAAGTGATGTGTGCTATGACACACTGCTAAATCTAACATATCTTTTCATCTAAAACAAGGATTGCACCCAAAAATTTGAGCGTACAAGTGTTTATCATTATGCCATTTTTTATAATAAAATCAATGAGAATTTGCATACTGTGGTAAATTTTTGCAAAATTTTACAAAATAAAAACCGCAGACATAATCTACGGTTTTATAACATTGGTTAAATCGCTATTTTAATCAGCTTACAACTTACGCAGCTCTTTGCGTAGGATTTTGCCGACATTGGATTTTGGCAATTCATTGACAAAGGCGATTTGTTTTGGGCGTTTGTAGCCAGTAAGATTTTTCTTCGCCCATGCTTTAATGTCAGCTTCGGTCAAATTTTCATCTTTTTTGACGATAAACACTTTCACCACTTCGCCACTGTGTTCATCAGGCACGCCGATTGCGCCGCATTCTAGCACGCCTTCGTGACTTGCGATGACTTCTTCGACTTCGTTTGGATAGACATTAAAGCCTGAAACTAGGATCATGTCTTTTTTGCGATCGACGATCTTGAAATAACCTTCTTCATCCATCACGCCGATATCACCTGTGCGAAAATAGCCGTTTGTCGTCATCGCTTTGGCGGTCTCATCATCGCGCTTCCAGTAGCCTTTCATCACCTGCGGGCCTTTGGCGCAGATCTCGCCTGCTTCACCCATCGGCACTTCATTGCCATCATCATCAACTAGGATAATGTCTGTCGATGGGAACGGCACGCCAATTTTGCCTGTGTAGCTGCCCAGTGGATTAAAGGTCAAAACTGGCGAAGTCTCAGACAAGCCATAGCCTTCAATGATATAGTTGCCTGTCAATTTCTCCCATGCGCTTGCGGTACTTGGTAGGACTGCCATGCCGCCACCGAGCGAGATTTTTAGGTTGCTGTGATCCAGTGATGAAAAGCCCTTGTGGTGCAATAGTGCATTGAACAGCGTATTCACTGCAGGGAAAAACTGCGGACGATATTTGGCAAATTGCTTGGTCAAATCATCAAAATCACGGGCATTAGGGATAAGCAGTAGTGCAAAGCCCATCTTCATGCCAAGCATGGTCACCATAAATGAGAAAATATGGTAAAGCGGCAGCGCCACCGCCATGTATTCACCATGCTGATAAGGCTTGGTAAAGCCTGTTTTGACATAAGTCATGCACTGCTCGACATTGGCGATCAAATTGCCATGGGTAAGCATCGCGCCTTTTGCCACGCCTGTTGTACCGCCTGTGTATTGCAAAATCACCACATCATCAAGGTTTAGATTTGGGCGTGTGTATTTGGCGTTGGTTTTTAGAATATCTTTAAAGTTGATTTTACTTGGGATATTGTAGTTTGGCACCATTTTTTTGACATAGCGCACCACAGCATTGATGATAACACCCTTAAAGCCCATCATATCACCCACGCCTGTGATGATGATATGACGCACCCGACCTTTGTTTTTTACCTTTTCAAAAGTATGTGCAAAGTTCTCAACGATAAACAGCACCTTGGCATCGCTATCATTGAGCTGATGTTCAAGCTCATGCGCGGTGTAGAGCGGATTGACATTGACCAATACCAAACCTGCACGCACGATGCCCATCATCACCGCCAAATACTGCGGACTGTTTGGCATCATCACCGCCACTTTATCGCCTTGCGCTAAGCCTAGTGACTGTAAATAAGCGGCAATTTTTAAGCTTAGCTTATCAAGTTCATCGTAGCTGATGTCATAGCCCATAAAGGTGATGGCATTTTGTCCTTGATTGGCTTTGAAATTGACATCAAAAAAATCCAGCAGATTATTCACGCCGCTTGGCATGGTCAGCTGAATATCAAGGTTGTTTTTACGATAAGTCGCCTGCCATGCACGATCAGCAGGGGTAATAAATGCAGAATAATCAGTCATGAATCCGTCCTTTAGTTTTGTATTCGGACAACATATAAAATTTATCAATGTTTCGCAATCAAAAACCATGAACCGCTGCCCACGATTTTTGATTGACAAATGGCTATAAATTTGGCTTGTGAAGTTTTATTAATAATAAATAATAGGTTTTTTATGAAATCAGCGCACAATCTTAGCAATACAACCCACCAATTGCTCAGCGATCGCCGCCTTGCTTGCCTTGGGCAATACCTGCTTATCAAGCCTGTATTGCTGCGCAAAAAACACCGTCATCGCATTATCATCAGAGCCAAAGCCAATGCTGTTATCCGAGACATCATTGACCGCGATCATGTCAAGCTTTTTGCGATTTAGCTTATCTTGGGCATAGTTTTCAGTGTCTTGGGTCTCGGCAGCAAAGCCCACCGTCAACACATCAGGGAAAGTCTTGGCAATAGTGGCAAGCACATCAGGATTTTTGATGAGCTCAAGTGTCATGCCATCAGCTTGACTGGTTTTTTTGATTTTATGCTCGGCGATGCTTGCCATCTTAAAATCCGCCACGGCAGCGGTAGCGATAAACACATCAGCACGCTTGCACGCATCCAGACACACCGCCAACATCTCATCGGCTGTACCGACCGTCAGACGCTGCACGCCGTACGGCGCAGGCAGGCTTACGCGCTTACCGCTAACCAAGACAACATCGGCACCGACATCATGGCAGGCTTTGGCGAGCGCATAACCCATTTTGCCTGTCGAATGATTGGACAAAAATCGCACAGGATCGATCGGCTCAAGCGTCGCCCCTGCGGTGATGACGACGCGTTTGCCCGCAAGACTCTGCGGCAGGCTTTGGCGCGCAACAAAAGACAAAATCATCTCGCACAGATCTTCAGGCTCAGGCAGTCGCCCTGCCCCCACATCACCGCACGCCTGCTCGCCACTGTCAGGATGGATGAGCGTGTAGCCGAAATTTTGTAGCTTAGCAAGATTATCTTGCACCACAGGATTTGCCCACATCGCTTGGTTCATCGCAGGCGCAAGCAAAATCGGCGCGGTGGTCGCCACGCACACGGTAGTGAGCAGATTATCCGCCAAGCCATTGGCAAGCTTCCCAATGGTATTGGCAGAACACGGTGCAATCACCACGACATCCGCCCACTTGGCAAGCTCAATATGCCCCATGCCGCGCTCAGCTTGCTCGTCCAATAGCGTGGTATGCACTTCATGCCCTGTCAGCGCTTGAAAAGTCATCGGCGCAATAAACTCGCACGCCGCCGCCGTCATCATCACACGCACCGAGCAGCCTGCCTTGATGAGCAAGCGTGCAAGCACCGCCGACTTATACGCCGCGATACCGCCTGTGATGCCAAGTAGGATTTTTGGGGGTTGGTTATGCGTCATGGCAAGCTGCCTATTTATTTGGGAAAATCGCGGTATTATAGCTTATTTTGCCCATGGGGTACAGTGAACACTTGCAAAACTGTAACAAACAAAATCCCCACATCGTCGATGTAGGGATTTGTCATTGGGGATTTTGAGTTAGGTTTGTTAATTTATCATCAATGAAACTTGCAAATTTCTTTTTAAAATCATCAAGCTATCAACCATCAACGCGCCTTAATCATCCGACCGATTAAGAAAAACATCAGCGCAGCCAGTAGCGCAGGCACAGCCAGCAAGCCAATGATGGTATCGGCGGATAGATTCATCGCCATCAACCAGCCGCCCACCATCGAGCCGACCACCGAACCACTACGACCTACCGCATTCGCCCAACTGACTCCTGTCGCGCGGCAATGCGTCGGATAAAATGCTGAGCTAAACGCATTGGCTCCGACCTGTGAGCCTGACACGCCCACACCCACACCCAGCATACCGATGAGCAGCAACATCATATTTAGGCTGACGATGCCTTGACCGACGATAATCAGGAAAATCGCGCCTGCAATGTAGGACAAATACAGCACTTTGGACGCGCCTTTTTTATCCATCAGATAGCCTAGGAAAATCGCGCCAATTGTACCGCCAATTTGGAACACTGATGTGATCCATGCAGCGATTTTCAGGTCGAAACCCACGCTTTTTAGCAAAGTCGGCATCCAGCTTGAGATCAGATAAATGATCAGCATACTCATAAAAAACGACACCCACATCAAGATCGTGCCAAGCGCGTATTCTTTGCTAAACAGCTCTTTGACGCTCACTTGTGCTTTGTCCGTCGGTGCTGCGATAAGCTCAGGCACAGGCGTGGATGCATCGGCACTGATACGGCGCGCGACTTTATCGACTTTATCTTTTGGGAAATTTTTAGTCACCATAAAGCGCAGTGACATCGGAAACCACCAAATCAAAATCGGCAAAATTGCCAAAGGCAGCACGCCGCCAATGATCAAGATCCCCTGCCAACCAATCACAGGAATCAGCTGACCTGAGACGATACCGCCCAATGCCGAACCGATGGTAAAGCCGCAGAACATCAAGGTAATCAAGGTCGAGCGGCGCGCGGTGGGACAAAATTCTGAAGTCATGGTGATGGCGTTCGGCATCGCACCGCCCAAGCCAATACCTGTGATAAAACGCAAAATCACCAGCGTCTGTAAATCAGGAGAAAATGCCGACAGCAAGCTTGCCGCTCCAAAAACAAACACCGAGCCTACCATGATGGGCTTGCGTCCGATTCTGTCCGCCAAAGGCCCAAAAATCAGCGCGCCAATCATCAAACCAAACAGCCCTGCACCAAATAACGGCGCAAGCTGTGGCTGCGTCAGTTGCCACTGTTCGATCAAAGCAGGCGCGATAAAACCCACCGCCGCCGTATCAAATCCATCAATCGCCACCACCAAAAAGCACAAAGCAATGATAAGCTTTTGGGTCGTGGATAAAGGCTGCGCGTCAATGTACGCTTGCACTTCCATTTTGTTTGCTGTCGTATCCATGAGATTTTCCTTTTGACGACATGAATTATTTTAATAAAACTTGCCAATCAACCAAATTTTGGCAACAAAAAAGCAATCAACAATCCCAAAACCACAAGGGTTGCTGATTGCTCTTTATTAAACAAACTTCCTGCAAAACACCGAATTAGAAAAAAACCGTTCGTGGCGAGCTTGTCGAACCATAACGGTTTTCCTACCCTTTGACAAGCTCAGAGCGAACGGAAAATCTAGTTTCGCAGGAAAGCTAATGATAAAATTACTTCACATTAACCGTGATGCCCGTCAATCCTGCGATGTCTGCTTGCATCACATCGCCTTTGACCACAGCACCAACCCCTTCAGGCGTACCTGTGAAGATCAAATCACCTGCTTGTAGTTCAAACAGTTCTGATAATTTGCTGATGGTCTCAGCGACATTCCAAATCAGAAAATCGATGCCGCTTTTTTGCTTGGTTTCGCCATTGACGGTTAGGTGAATCTCACCTTTATTGATTTCGCCAGTTTCACTGATTGGGTGAATCATGCCGATTGGCGCTGAATAATCAAATGCTTTACCAATTTCCCAAGGACGACCCATTTCGCGCATTTTCATCTGCAGGTCGCGACGCGTCATGTCAAGACCGACTGCATAGCCAAAGATGTGCTGAACGGCATCTTCGACAGAAATATTTTTACCACCTTTACCAATCGCGACAACCAATTCAATCTCATAGTGATAATTATTGGTCTGATCAGGATAAGGCAAATCAATCGCCACACCTGCTGACACAGGCACGATAGATTCAGGATCGTTTGGCTTGCAGAAGAAAAATGGTGGTTCACGATCAGGATCAAAGCCCATCTCGCGAGCGTGCGCGGCATAGTTACGACCGACGCAGTACACGCGGCGCACTGGGAATTGGTCATCCGTGCCATTGATGGCTAGACCGACGGTTTTGACAGGTTCAAATACATATGACATTGGTTTTCTCCTTGATTGTAGATTTTTAAGCATTAAAGTTATATGGTCGTTAAAATCAAAATAAGACTAGCCGGCGAGTCGCAGATAGTACAAGTAGTACAGCAAGACGAGCTAACGCAGTTTTATTTTGAATTTTTAGACTATGGTTTAAATTTTTGGCGTATCGATTTGGTTATCAGGATGCGCTTTTTTAAAGGCATCTAAACTATTGCAATGCGCATCGATGGCGACAATATTCGGATAAGCGGATAAATCCACCCCGAAACGGCGCGCTGAATACACCTGCGGAATCAGATAGGCATCGGCAAGTGTCGGCGTATCACCAAAGCAAAATCCCTTGTGGCGCGCGGTATCTTTGGCAAGTAAAGTCTCAAGCGCACTAAAGCCTGCATGAATCCACTCAGCTGTCCATGCCGCCGTGACATCATCATCTTGACCAAGCTCTGATTTTAGATATTCTAAAATTCTCTTATTATTGATCGGATGAATATCACAGCCGATAATCGCCGCCAATGCACGCACACGAGCGCGCGCGATTGGATCTTTTGGCAGTAGTGACGACTGCGGATAGACTTCTTCGAGCCACTCGATGATGGCGACGCTTTGGGTCAGCACTTCGCCACTTTCTAGCACCAATGCAGGGACTAAACCTTGCGGATTAATCGCTTTATAGGCATCGCTTTTGTTTTCATATTTACCAAGGCTGATCGGCAGATATTCATACTCAAGCCCCTTAAGATTGAGCGCGATGCGCGTGCGGTGCGATGTGCCGCTGCGAAAAAAGTTATACAGTTTTAACATATTATTATGCCTTATTATTGTCGGTTAAAACAGTGGTGAATGGATGAATTTTTATTTGCCATCCGCACGATCACGCTCGCTGTACAGCCCTAGTTTCTTTTGAAATGGCGCTTCATCAGCGACGAACACAAAGCTTGGCTGATCGCTTAGGTTGGTCAGGCTCGTATGTGCAAAGGCAGGCGACACTGCGGTATCTGAGCGTGTCAATGACATTGCCTTATCATCTACCATCAGCGATACTTGACCGTCGATCATGTGAAAAACTTGTGCAGCTGAGCGAAGTTTGAGATGTACGGTTTCATGTGGGCGTAGCATGATGGCGCTGTAGCCGATGATTTTTTGGCAATCTTCGCCTGTTTCTGGATTGACATACGCCACCTGCACGATGTCGGTATCAGGCTCGGTTGCGGCGATATTTTCTAGCGCGCGCTTGGCATCTTCCCAGCGGTAGCGTAGGATTGGGTAGGCGGCTTGACTGCGCTCAAAGTGCTTGACAGGGACAATACCGCCTTGATACACAGGCTCATTAGCGACTTTGCGCGTGACTTGGTCATCGCCTTCTTCGACATAAGTTGCTTCAGCATAGTACACCAGTGGCAAATCTAGGATATCTAGCCACACCACAGGCTCATCGCCTTCGTGTCCGTGCTCATGCCACATACCCGATGGTGTCAAGATCAGATCGCCATGCTCCATTGGGCATTTTTCACCTGCGACCGTCGTGTAGCCGCCCTGACCTTCGACGATCAGGCGCACAGCATTTGGCGTGTGGCGATGGTTTGGTGCGATCTCACCTGGTAGGATCAGCTGCATACCCAAATAAATCACAGGGCTTGCGCGCATGGTGGTGATGTCAAGACCTGGATTGGATAGCACAAGTACGCGGCGTTCGGCTTTTTCAATCGGTGTCAGCTCGCCTGCTTGCATGAGTAGTGGGCGGATGTCCTGATACGGCCAGACGGTGGCGACGGATTTTGGGCGTGGGGTGATAGGCGGCATGACATCGCGTAGGCTTGGCCACAGCGGTACTAAATTATTTTGTTCCAATTCATCACGATATGCTTGTGGTAAATCTTCCAGACGACCTAATTGTAAATCCATGTTTTACTCCTTGGTTTGGCACTTTTTTGTGGTCTGGCAAATTATACCAAACTCGCCGAATGCCATCCATGCACCACGCACAATAAATATTATTAATAACTTTAATACTCATGCTACAATACGCACACACCCACCCTTTGAGAGTGCCATGGCTCACACCTTAGATATCCGCCTGCTACAGCTGTTTCATGCCATTTATACCCATGAGAATATCTCCCACGCCGCAGCCAGTCTTGACATCGGACAGCCTGCTGCGAGTATCGGACTGAGCAAGCTGCGTAAGCATTTTGACAATCAGCTGTTCGTGCGCGTCGGTCATCAGATGCTGCCAACTGAGTTCGCCAAAGAGCTTGCACCCCTGATCACACAGACGCTCGAGCAAGTCAGACTCATCAATGACTACCGCCGCGCCTTTGACCCTGCCATCTCGACGCGCACTTTCACGCTTGGGCTGACTGATATTAGCCATCTGCAGCTTGTGCCGAAGCTTGCCGCCTATCTGCACACGCACGCGCCGCACATCTGCCTAAATGTCGTGCCGATCGATGCGGCGACACCGACACTGATGAGTAGCGGGCAGATTGATTTGGCGATTGGTTTTATTCCGCAGTTAGAAGCAGGATTTTATCAGCAGACGCTGTTTCATCAGCACTATGTGGCATTGGTACGGCATGATCATCCGCGTATCGCTGAGAGCTTGTCTTTACAAGATTATGAACGCGAAAATCACCTAGAGATCGTCCCGAGCGGTACGGGGCATTATATGGCAGAAAATGAAATTCAACGGCTTGGCGTCACGCGCAACATTCGGATGCGTATGCCAGGCTATCTGGGCGTGGATGCAGTGGTGAAAAATACCGATCTGATCGCAACCGTCCCTGAAAAACTTGGGTTCTTACTTGATGATGCAGGCTGTCGGATTTATCCGCTGCCGTTTGAGTTATCAGGCTTTGATGTCAAGCAGCACTGGCACGCGCGTATGCACAAAAATTCGGACAATCGATGGCTGCGGCAAGTGTGTTTTGAGCTGTTTCATCAGTGATGGATGAATTGAAAAATTAGGTGGGATAATTAGATTTTTTAATAAAAAATTATTATGCAAATCAAGAATTATAGGGCGCAGAACAGTAAGGTGTGTTATACGCGCCGTTAAGAAAATCGATATATCAATTTTTCCAAGATTTTATTAAATTTTATTTTAAAAATCAAATGCTTATAGTACATTGGTGCGTGGGCGCACCCAATAATTACCCCAAATAATCTTAACAATCACTCACCAAAACACATAGCGCACCACCATCGCAAAGCACATCAGCACAATCACAGGGCGGATAAATTTCGCACCGCCTTTGACCACCATCTGCGAACCACAAAACGCCCCAATGATTTGCCCTGCCATCATCACAAAGCCCACTTTCCACAGCACCTGACCGCCCAAGATAAAGAAAATCAAGCTTGCGATGTTGGTTGAGAAATTCAAAAGCTTTGCCACACCTGTTGCGCGGATCAAATCCATGCCACGCAGCGCAACATTAGACAGCGCAAAAAATGTCCCTGTCCCCGGTCCAAGATAACCATCATAAAAGCCAATCACCGGCACAATGGTCTTTTGCCAAGTGGATTGGCTCAGTTTGGGCGCGCTTTCGATCTCGCCAAGACTTGGGGCAAACAGCGTATAAAGCCCCACGCCTGCAACCAAAAACGGAATGATGACCTTGAGCATCTCAGGTGGCGACAGCTGCACCAACACCGTGGCAATCGCTGAACCAATAAACGCCGCCAAAATCGCCCATTTGATCTCATAAGGGCGCACCACACCTTTTTTGATCATGGTGAGACTTGCCGAGAACGAACCTGCTGAAGCTTGCAGCTTATTGGTAGCAAGGGTGGCAATGGGTGGCACACCCGACAGCAAAAGAGCAGGAATGGTCAAAAGCCCGCCGCCACCTGCCATCGCATCGACAAAGCCTGCCAACATCGCCACGCCAAACAGCATCACCAAAATCTCAAATCCCAATTGAATATCCATCACAGATTTACTTCCCAAATGCTGTAAAATGTAAAAAATACTTTATTATACGCTGATTTTTTGATACATTGGCGTTAATTAATAACTTTTTATGCAAATTTGACAAGATTCGCTGAACGAATTGTAATTCTAAAACAATCAACGCTTTGGTATCTTATCATAAATCCATCACGCCAAAGCCAAACCAACCTTGACGAGACACGAAGTAGGAAGTAGCAATGTTCGCCCAAATTAAAAAATTCTTACAATTAGAAGCGGCTGGCGGTATCGTGCTTGCCTTGGCTGCCATCCTTGCGATGATCGTCGCCAACTCGCCTTTGCACGATTTATATCATGCTTTTATCCATGCGCCTGTGGTGGTGCAGATCGGCGCGTTTGAGATCGCCAAAGATGCGCACCACTGGATCAATGATGGCTTGATGGCGATTTTCTTTTTCTTGGTTGGGCTTGAGCTTAAGCGCGAAGCACTGATCGGTGAGCTTGCTGATGTCAAGCAAATTTTGATGCCTGCCTTGGCGGCTGTCGGTGGTATGATCGCCCCTGCGCTGATTTATGCCGCATTCAACTACCAAAATCCTGAGCAGTTGGCAGGCTGGGCGATCCCTGCGGCGACTGATATTGCTTTTGCCTTGGGTGTGATTAGCCTTTTGGGCAATCGCGTGCCAAATGCCTTGAAGGTATTTTTAGTGTCGATTGCAATTTTTGATGACTTGGGTGCGATCATCATCATTGCGCTATTTTATACGGCTGATTTATCCCTATTTTCATTGGGTGTGGCGGCGGTCTGCTTGCCAATTTTGTATCTGTTGAACAAAATGGGTGTGGTGCGTCTGACACCTTATCTGCTCATCGGTCTTATCATGTGGGCAGCGATGCTCAAATCAGGGGTACACGCAACTTTGGCAGGCGTGCTATTGGCATTTTTTATTCCACTGCGCAACAAACACGACCCTGAACATTCACCGCTTGAAGAGCTGGAACATGATTTGCACGGGACAGTGGCGTTTGGGATTTTGCCATTATTCGCCTTTGCCAATGCCGGTATCAG
Organism: Moraxella sp. FZFQ2102; assembly: GCF_024137865.1. Classification (NCBI taxonomy): domain Bacteria; kingdom Pseudomonadati; phylum Pseudomonadota; class Gammaproteobacteria; order Moraxellales; family Moraxellaceae; genus Moraxella; species Moraxella sp. FZFQ2102. The sequence continues at coordinate 1,758,680 of NZ_CP099960.1, read as the reverse complement.
TCTGGCAGGCACAAGCATCGATACGCTGCTACATCCTGTGCCACTGGGCATCGCGGCAGGTCTGTTCATCGGTAAGCAAGTCGGCGTGATGGCGGCGGTGCTACTTTGCCTAAAGCTTGGCTTGGCAAGCCTACCAACAGGCACAAATATGAAGCAAATCTACGGCGTGTCCTTGCTGTGCGGTATCGGCTTTACGATGAGCTTGTTCATCTCAGGGCTTGCCTTTGGCGGTATTCCTGAAGGCTTCGATCCGCGACTTGGCATTATTCTAGGCTCGATCATCTCAGGTATCGCAGGTTATCTGCTGCTACGCAAAGCCATCCCCAATGCCGATCATCCTGTGTTTGCCACCGATGAAGGCAAGGGCTATATTCATGATTGAATAGAATGAGCAATATAAAATCCACTGTGTGAACGGTGGATTTTTTGTGGTTGAAAATTATAAAATATCTACCAATAAACCCCAGCCCAGCCCTCCTCTTAATTAAGGGGAGGGAGCGTCCTTTTGCAAACATCAGCCTGCAAGATACCACTCCTCCCCTTTTAAAAAAAAAGGGGGGGAGGCTGGGAGGGGGTTTATGAAAAATGGAATGAATACGATAAAACACCCTCCAATACCCAACCACCCTACATAACCAACCGCCCCACTAATGCCGCCATCGTCTCATCACGGCACGCGCCGACATTCGCCCCTGCCCATAGGCTCATCAGCTCACTATTGGCAGTCTTAGTGCCGTGCGCGCGCAAGGATTTGGTCATGGCGTTCAGCGTCGGATACACTGGCAGCTGGTCATGTCGCTCAAGTCCATCTAGATGCGCGAACTGCTGCATATATTCTGTCACCAAGCCACGCGCCAATTTGCCCGAATACAGCCGCGTCAGCTGAGTCTCACCGCCTGCCAGCAGTCGCTGTTTCCAAATTGGCGAAATACAAGACTCAACCGTGCTCAAAAACGCCGTGCCGACCACCACCGCTGCTGCGCCTGCCGATAAATATCGCACCACCTGCGCGCGATCAGCGATACCACCTGCGACGATGATTGGTGTGTCAATATTTTCTTGTGTTAAGCACTGCTTAGTCTGACTAAATAACTCTGCCAATACCAATGGCATATCGCTCTCACACAGCCAGCCGCCGCGATGACCGCCTGCTTCTGCACCCTGTATGATCACTGCGTCCGCGCCCAGTGCTGACCACGCCAGCACTTCATCAGGGTGATTCGCCGTACCGATAACAAGCGTGCCGACCGCCTTAAGCGCCGCCATCTGCCCTGTGCTGATAATCCCAAAAGTAAAGCTCGCTATCGACACAGGATTATCAAGCAAGACTTGAAACTGCTCACCAAAGCTGTGCGCAGGCTTATCATCAAGGCTAGGCACGACATCTAGTGATTGATACAGCTCGCTTAACCATGTTGGCATCGCTTGGCTATACTGACTGGTCGCATCGTCAGATAGCACCATCAAATTGACACAAAATGGCGCATCTGTCCGCGCCTTGATATCACTGATGGCTTGATGGATTTGGGCAGGCGACATCATGCCTGCACCAAGCGCTCCCAATGCTCCTGCTTGCTGTGCCGCTATCACAGTATCGACATTCGTCGCCCCTGCCATCGGTGCTTGTAGAATCGGTGTGGTAGCCAAGATGTGTGCCAATGATGGTGTGGTCATCGGAATTTCCTTATCTGTTGATTAAAGCCAAATATACCAAAAGTGCTTGGAGTAATGCAATGTTTTTATGAGTACTTTATCGGTACTTAAAAGCGATGCATAATTTGGTATTAATGATAAATTTATAGCAAATTATTTTAATTTATAGTTAATCAAATTAAAAATACATCATATCGGTTTCGTTCATGGTGAGCAAAGTCAAACCATAACGGAAAACCGCCTACCCTTCGACAAGCTCAGGGCGAACGGTTTTGGTGGTTTTTGAAGTGAAATCACTATAAATTAAAAAAAACCGCCACCTTTATCATCAAGGCAAGCGGTTTTTGGCATTGAACTTTTCAATCAATAATTGAAAAGTTTGGTTATTCAAAAGTCGTTGCCACCACACGCCCTGTCAATGTCTGACCACTAAATGGCGTGTTTTTGCCTTTTGAATACATGGTATCACTACCGACCTGCCAAGACAGCTCAGGATCGATGACGATAGCACCGCCGATGGTCTGATAATCATCAATGCCAGCGATTTTGGCTGGATTGGTGCAGATTTTGGCAACCAGTTCATCAGCGGTCAAGATGCCATCTTTGACCAGCTTGACACCCAGTGCCACAAAAGTATCAAAATTGCTAATACCAGGGGTTGCTTCGCCAAACGGTGCTTGCTTGGCTGATGATGACAATGGTTCATGATGACTACAAATCGCATCAATCGTGCCATCTTTTAGCCCTGCAATCAGTGCTTTTTGGTCAGTATTACTGCGAAGTGGTGGCAGTACATAAGCACTGGCATCATAGCCCTCGATATCATCATCAGTCAGATGCAGCTGATGCATGGCGACATCACAAGTAATCGGTAAGCCACGAGATTTCGCCCAACGAATCAACTCGACCGATGTGCGGCAAGTGATTTGGCTAAAATGTGCACTGATGCCAGTCTCTTCGACCATCAATAGCTGCTTGGACAGTGCCACCGTCTCAGCAAGCCAAGGAATACCCTGCAAACCATGGAATGATGCGATATAGCCCTCATGTGCCACACCGCCCTTGGATAGGCTTGGCTCATCAGGATAAAAGAATACTTTTAGCCCAAAAGTCGCCGCATACTCTAGCGTGCGTAGCATGACAGTATCATTGGCAAAGCCTTTACTGGCGTTAGTCACTGCGATGGCACCGCCTTGTTTTAGGCCAGCAAGATTGGCAGGTTGTTCGCCTTTGAGCCCATCGGTCAGCGCACCCAGGATATGCAGATACACACCGCCATCTTGCATGGCTTTTTCGCGAAGCCCTTTTAGCAGCGAGCCATTTTGTAAAATTGGGTCAGTATCAGGCGGCAATACGATGTGTAAAATGCCGTTTTTGCGCGCAGCCGTGCCTTCAGATTTTAAAGTGCCGTGCGCTTGATGTCCTGGTTCACGCAGACGCGCGCACAGATCGACGATCGGTGGAAACACCCAATGATCATCATCGAATTTATTTGCAAAAGTGACGGTTTGCCAGTCGCTTGGTAGATAATTTTTCATGATTTGCCTTATTAAAAATCTGTACAATCCGTTAAAATATTCTAATTACTTACAAACTTTATTTATAAGCCCTTATAAGCATCTTGACCTGCGACCGACAGCGCCATCACCGCCATGCGCACCGCAATGCCGTTATTGACCTGCTTTAGAATCACTGACTGCGGGCCATCCGCCACGGTCGATGCGATCTCGACACCGCGGTTCATCGGACCTGGGTGCATGACCAGTGCATTTGGGCGCGCCTTTGTCACGCGCTCATCGGTGATGCCATATGCCTTAAAATACTCACTCGATGATGCCAACAACGGCGAGCCAATGCGTTCATTTTGGATGCGCAGACCGATCAGCACATCACAATCCACCACGCCTTCATCGATATTTTCAAAGACGCTCACGCCATAACGCTCAATCCCTTTGGGTAATAAAGTGCGTGGTGCAATGACACGAATGTCCTTGACGCCGAGTGTCTTTAATGCAGAGATATCAGAGCGTGCCACACGGCTGTGTTTGATATCGCCGATGATGGCGACAGACAGCTCATCAAATGGCTTGGTTGCTTCACGATGGATGGTCAGCATATCAAGCATTGCTTGGGTTGGGTGAGCGTGCCAGCCGTCGCCTGCATTGATGATGGCGATATTTGGCGTGACTTGTGTCGCCATAAAATGTGCCGCCCCTGATGCGTTGTGGCGGACGACAAACATATCGGCACTCATCGCCTCAAGATTCCACAATGTATCTCGCAGGCTCTCACCCTTGGTGGTGCTTGAACGCGCGATGTCGATATTTAGCACATTTGCCCCCAAGCGTTTTTGGGCAGCTTCAAAAGTCATGCGTGTGCGAGTGCTCGGCTCAAAAAACAGATTCATCACCGTGCGTCCTGCCAGCTCTTCGGTGTTGGTCAATTTACCATCTTGGTCAAAATAGCTCATTGCCTTGGTGATGATATTTTCAAGCTGAGCTTTGTTTAGCCCTTCCACGCCCAAAAAGTGACGAATCGCCCCATCATCATTCAGCTGTGGGCGGACTAGCGATGCATTGAGTCGTGCATCGACATCGGTCAAGATATTTTGCGACATAGAGATATCCTTGCAAGTAGTTTAAAAAGCATTACCCAATCACCACACAAAAACCTATGATTTCTAGGGCAAATTTGCTACACTATTAGCCAGATTGTTTGGCAAGTACGCACTGTGCCGACAATTAATTTATTTTATAAAATAATGTGTACAATGGCTTTGGAATCGTGATTTGGTTTGATGCTTTATAGTTTAGCCGATTTACCGCCAACTACAAAGCAAAAAATGAGATTTTTTATCAAGAAAATCGCCAATCTGACAGCGCCATCGCCATAACAACCGCCATGACAACAAAGGATGAACCATGACAACTTTACACGACTATCTGCAAACACATAGCACACCTGAGATTGCAAGCACTTTGACCACGCTTGCCACCGCCAGTATCTCAATCAGCCATCTACTGGACAAAGGTGCATTGGCTGGCATTCATGGCGAAGCGGGTAACGAAAATGTCCAAGGCGAAGCCCAAAAGAAACTCGATGTCATCTCAAATGATCTACTGCTAGGTGCCCTGACTCGTAATCCACACTGTGCAGGCGTGGCATCCGAAGAGCTTGACGACATCAGCCCTGCCAACGAAGACGGCTCATTGCTCGTGTTGTTTGATCCACTCGATGGCTCAAGCAATATCGACATCAACATGACTGTTGGGACGATTTTCTCGATTTTGCCGTATCATAATGTCGGTAAAACAGCCACTGCCGAAGATTTTTTGCAAAAAGGTGAAAACCAAGTTGCCGCTGGTTACTTTATTTATGGTACATCGACCATGCTGGCACTGACTTTGGGTGATGGTGTGGCGATGTTTAGCTTTGACCCAAATACCCAAGCTTATATCCTTATCAATGAACGCGTACAAATCGCCAAATCCACTGCTGAATACGCCATCAACGCATCAAATCATCGCTACTGGCTACCGCCAATCCAAGAATACATCGATGGTCTGGTCGCCGGTGATACAGGCGTACGAAACAAAGACTACAATATGCGCTGGGTGGCAGCGATGATTGCTGATGTACACCGTATCTTGATTCGTGGCGGTGTATTTATGTATCCATTTGATACCAAGATTGCCGGCAAAGCAGGCAAACTACGCCTGATGTACGAAGCCAATCCGATGAGCTTTGTGATTGAGCAAGCAGGCGGTGCATCAACCGATGCTGTGGCTCGCATCATGGAGATTGAGCCGACACACATCCATCAGCGTATCCCTGTGGTACTGGGTGCCATCGAAGAAGTGGCATTTGTCAAAGAATTGCACGCCAAAGCAGGTATTTTGGCAAATGGTGAGCCAGCCTAAGCCATGCACCAGATGTCATGTTTCATTATGAATAATAATCAATATCACATTGTATTTACACTATGCTACTTACAGCTTGATTTATTATCCAATAATGACATTATAAAATTTAACGATTGGCTGATGAGCTTGGGATTTTATGACGACTTGATGTTAAACATCGTATTTGATGATTTGAATTATCATGAAAGCAAAGAAACCCTATTACTCATCTGCCAAAAGTTAGATTTCCCATCATTACAAATCTGTGATTTATCACTGATTTTCACCATGTGCTACATCAAATCATGGCTGCAATTACCAATTACTTGGAATAAATTAAACATACCTTGTTTTTATGACAATTTTCAAGAAGACATAAAAGCAGACATCATTGAACTTGGCTATCAAATGGAACTTTTTGATACAATAGAAGTGGACGATAATCATAAAAAGGAAATTATTGCCAAATTCTTTGAAATATGTCAAGATTGGCTACATAAATACCAAAACACCCTATCCCAAATTCTCATGCCATTTTCCCAAATCAGCAAAACATCATGAATTTTATCACTTCAAAAGACAATCCCACCATCAAACACGCCCATGCACTACTTACCAATCACCGTACTCGCAAAAAAAGTATGCAGACCGTGCTTGAAGGCGTGCATTTACTGACCGCTTATTTGGATAAAGGCTTGGCAGTGGACAAGCTAATCATCAGCGAAACCGCCATCCATCACCCAGAGATTGCACCCATCATCGCACAGATGGATGAGCGAGCCATCATCACCATCACCGATAAGCTCTACAAAGACATCCGCACATTAGGTGATGGCGTCGATGTGATGGCAATCATCGATGTGCCTACACAGGCGCTCAGCACCATCACGGATGACTGCCTAATCCTAAATGGCGTACAGGACGCAGGCAATGCTGGCACGCTACTTCGCAGTGCATCATCGGTCGGTATCAGCACCATCATCAGCACGGCAGGGTCGGCAAGCCTTTGGTCACCCAAGTGCCTACGCGCTGGCATGGGGGCGCAGTTTTCGCTGACCATCATCGAGCAGGTGAGTACTGATGCACTACTATCATCTGTCAAAACGCCGCTGTACGCCACCAGCAGTCATGTGGATAAGGTGATTTATGATCATGATTTGACTGGCAAGGTCGCTTGGGTGCTCGGACACGAAGGTCAAGGCGTCGAAGTTGCTATCCTAAACCAAGCCACCGCCATCGCTCTGCCGCAGCCTGGTGGTCAAGAGAGTCTCAATGTCGGCGTGGCAGGCAGTATCTGCTTTTATGAGATGCTCCGCCAAAGACAGTATTAGACCTAGATACTATGCGTCATTGGTTTGGCTCGATTCGGTTTTGGATAGCGGTTGCGATTTTATTGGTTATCAGTATCATCGCGACCGATGACCGCATCATCGTACGGCACTACACTTGGCAAGCACCGCATGGCTCACCTGCGACAGAGACGCTAAGCATTGCCATCATCACCGATTTGCACAGCTGTTTTTATGGCAATAACCAAAGCCAAATCATCGATGTCCTGACATCTCGACACATCGATGCCATCGTACTTGGCGGTGATATCTATGATGATGTATTGCCACAGACGCACGCAGATGTACTATTATCCCAGCTGTCTGCCATCACGCCCAATGTCTATTATGTCAATGGCAATCACGAACTGTACCTACCCCATGACGCCTATCAGCAGATAGAACAAAAAATCCGCCAATACGGTATCCACATCCTACATGGTCAAGGTCAAGCCATCAGTGCTGACAGTCCTGTGATGATTTGGGGTGTGTCAGATCCCTTCAGCGGTCGATTCGCACAGGATCTCAGGACGGTTGGGCAGCTTGCCAAGGCTCAAAAGCCCAATATCTTAATCAGCCATCGCCCTGAGCACATCACTGATTATACGCGCTATCCTTTTGACATCGTTATCAGTGGGCATGCACATGGTGGGCAGTGGCGTGTGCCATATCTAATCAATGGGTTATTTGCACCCAATCAAGGCATTCTGCCAAAATACGCTGGTGGCAGCTATCAACTGCCCAACCCATCAAGCCACAGTCAGCAGACACAGCTCATCGTCAGTCGTGGACTGGCTCGTGAATCGACACGCTATATCCCTAGGATTTTTAATCGCCCTGAAGTGGTGTTTTTGACCATCAATCCACAGTCGGGGCAGTTGTAAAGTGGTTGGGGTGTGTATTCTGCTGTACTTTTGCTCTCAACCGTGCGACCCATAAATCACCAAAGTGGCAATTGCATAAAATAAAGCTTTTGAAAATTCATATTTATTGCATTCGTATACAAACCCATCTCTTGAAAAAATTGATTCTCTTTATATTTTTCTGATACCATAAACCACTCCAGAGCCATCCCCAACCCATCTGTAATGCTTGCTAAATATAAACTCAGTTTCAGTGGTGCGTTGTACGCGCCCTATCATACTAAAAAAGTATGTCATTCCAATTCAGGGTAATGAAAATGATTTTAAGTAATATCTTAAACAGCTTAATAATTAAAATTGAAAGGATTGACAAATGAGTTTATTTGATGAAGCAGTGACAGCTTTGGATTATCCCAAGGTTCTTACAGGAAAGCAAAAGGATAATATTTTAGATTATTTTATAAATAATTTTCCTATCATGACAGCAGGAAATGGTAAGATTGATTGGGATTGCATATTAAATAATTCAGATATCCGTCATGCATCAGAGTTGTTGAAGTTGAAATCTATTATTGGGCAGAATCACTGTTGCATTATATGGAATGATGGTAATTTGCCAATTTTAGTAACAAGTCTAGAGAAGCTTGTTAGAGCCTTTGATGATGTAACTGCAGTGAGTTTTGACACTTGGATTTTGATCCCAAGCAAAAATATTGTTATTGAGCATTCATTTGGTGTGTTTAAAATTAATCTTAGTACAGTAGGGCGTGCACAGCGAACCATTAATTAACCGTTTCAGTGGTGCGTTGTACACATCCTACCATACTGCCGTATTTATTTAATTATGGTAATAAGATGGTGAACATCGTCCAGCACAACCACAGCCCTACAATAAAGACAGGCAGTAGCATAATGACGATGGCAAGCCAAGCAATGACTTTCAATAACTCTAAAAGCAAATCAAGCATCACAGACCTTGTGATAATCAATAGATATTAAAACTTAATTATGAGTGTTTTATTTATAAATGTCAATTTCAAAGTCAACAATCAGTTGAGCAACTCGTTAAGTACAGCAGAATGTTACAACACATCACTGAAATAGTTAAAACTAATGGCGTGCCGTGTGCATCCTACTTTGCTTCACCATTTCAATCTCAACAATTGATAAGCCAGTGTTAATTTTGTGGATTGATTAAGCCAGCGTATCATTTTTCGTGGTGTTTTTGGTGGTCATCAGCATACAAGGCGAACCAACCTAATACCAAACCAATCACCAAATAAAAAACCTTGAAACCATCACAGTTTCAAGGTTTTTGATATTTATCCAATCACAGCTGATTACAGCTTAGCAGTCAGCTCTGGCACAACAGTAAACAGATCGCCTTCTAGGAAATAATCCGCCACACCTGCGATTGGTGCTTCAGGATCGGTATTGATAGCGACGATGGTCTTAGAGTCTTTCATACCCGCCAAATGCTGAATCGCACCTGAGATACCTACAGCGATGTATAGATTTGGGGCGACGATTTTACCAGTTTGACCGACCTGCATATCATTCGGTACAAAGCCTGCATCCACCGCTGCACGGCTAGCACCCACAGCAGCACCCAGTTTGTCTGCCAGTGGCTCGATGTATTTGGTGAAGTTCTCACCGCTTGCCAGTGCACGACCACCTGAGACGACAATGCTCGCTGAAGTCAGTTCTGGGCGATCAGATACTGCTAGCTCTTCTTTGACGAAGCTTGATTTGCCCGCATCGGCCGCTGTCGCTACTGCTTCGATGGCAGCTGAGCCAGTCAGCTCTGCTGGCTCAAATGCTGTGCCGCGTACTGTGACGATAACGATTGATTCAGAAGTTTTGACCGTGGCGGTGGCGTTGCCAGCATAGATCGGACGCTCAAAGGTGTTGGCATCGACCACAGCAGTGATGTCTGAGACCATGCTGACATCCAGTAGTGCTGCGACGCGTGGCAGGAAGTTCTTGCCTGTGGTGGTCGCTGGTGCGACGATATGGCTATAACCTGCCGCTAGGTCTTTGACCAGTAGCGAGACATTCTCAGCCAGCTGATTGGCATAGGCAGCGTTATCTGCTACCAAAACTTTGCCCACGCCTGCGACTTTGGCAGCTTGTTCAGCGACTGCTTGACAGCCTGCACCTGCGACCAATAGATGCACATCACCACCCATCTGAGTCGCAGCGGTCACGGTCGCCAGTGTTGCTGATTTTAATTCTTTATTGTCGTGTTCTGCATAGACTAAAATTGCCATAATTCTTATCCTTAATCTGTAATAACCGTATTAGATGACGCGTGCTTCATTTTTTAGTTTGTCAATCAGCTCATCAACTGAAGCCACTTTGACACCTGCTGAACGCTCTTTTGGTGCAACCACTTTGATTGTCTCAAGCTTAGAAGTCATATCCACACCGAAGTCCGCTGGCGTTTTGGTTTCTAGTGATTTTTTCTTGGCTGCCATGATGTTTGGCAGTTTTGGGAAGCGTGGTTCATTCAGACGCAAGTCGGTCGTAATCACCGCAGGCAGTGGCAAGGCAACGGTTTGCAGACCGCCATCGATCTCACGAGTGACATTCACTTTATCACCCTCAACCACCACTTCTGATGCAAAAGTACCCTGACCCACACCCATCAGTGCTGCTAGCATCTGACCAGTTTGATTGTTGTCATCATCGATGGCTTGTTTGCCCAGTAGGACGATTTGGGCGCCTTCTTGTTCGGCGATACCTTTTAGGATTTTGGCGACTTGTAGCGGATAGGCTTTGGCATCAGTCTCAACCAAAATACCACGGTCAGCACCCAATGCCAATGCAGAACGGATTTGCTCTTGGGCTTGGGTTGTGCCAACACTCACTGCGATGATCTCAGATGCCACACCTTTTTCTTTTAGGCGTACCGCTTCTTCGATGGCGATTTCACAAAATGGATTGACAGACATCTTGGCATTGGCAAGCTCGACACCAGTTTCGTCAGCCTTGACACGCACTTTGACATTGTGATCGACGACGCGTTTTACCGCAACTAATATTTTCATAAAATCCTCTTTATCATTTGATGTAAGAAAAACCTAGTGAATAGGGTACACATTTAGTATGAATTTGTAAACCTTTTGGGGCAATTTTTTGGGGCAAAAATGGCGATTTTGACCACTCAGTCACATTGCTTGAAATCGCAAATTTTATCATAAACAACTCTCACCAAAAACTCAAACCACATTCATTCATAAGCCTAGAACGATTTGGCATAGCCGATCACATTTGAAGCGCATCAGGTAGATCGTCCTATGATACGCCCTGCCTTGATATACAGCCTAATGATAATCTGTTACAATGGCAAGTCCTGATTTTATAAGATATTCGCATGAAAACACTTGCCACGATGACCGATGAACAACAAGGCTACTTTTTTACTCTCATCACCATGCTGATTTGGGGGAGTTTTAGCCTGATTGCACGGCTGAACGCCTATTGGCAAATCCAAGTGTGGGATGTGCTTGCCATGCGATTTGGTATCGCTGCGTTGATTTTGATGCCGATTTTATGGCTCAAAAAAGACTATCGATTTTTGTTCGATTATCGCATGGTGCTGTTGGCACTGTCGGGCAGTATTGGCTATTGTGTGTTTGTGTATAGTGGATTTTTTTATGCGCCTGTGGTGCATGGCGTGGTGTTTTTGAACGGGACTTTTCCATTATTTGCCGCTCTGATCGCCTATCTGATGCTCGGGCAAAAAGTCGATCGCCAAACAGGTATCGGGCTATCCATCATCGTCATCACGCTGGCTTTGATGACAGTGATGATGTCAATAAAAGATGGTGGCTTTGGCGTGGGGGATGCGATGTTCATCGGCAGTGCGGTGTGCTGGGGGCTGTTTTCGGTACTGCTACGCAAATGGTCGTTTACGCCGTGGCAGGTGATGAGCGGTGTCGGCATCTGGTCGGCGGTGCTGTATCTGCCTGTGTATGCGGTATTTGTGACGCCACAGTTTGGTGATGTCAAGCCACTGCATTTGGCGGTACAGGGGCTATTTCATGGTGTCGCTGTGGTGATTGTGGCGACACTGACTTATGCTAAGGCGGTGGAGAAAATCGGACTGTTTAAGGCAGGTAGTATCGCCAATCTTGCCCCATTTATCGCAAGTATCCTAGCCGTGCCACTGCTTGGCGAAACACTCAATCCCATCATGGTCTGCGGTCTGATCGGTATGGCACTTGGCGCATTGCAGCCATGGCGGTGGGTGGTGCGCTGATCACCATCCCTTACGGGTGATATGACTGGTTTGACCATCTTTGATGGCCATGATAAAGTGCTTGTCGATCAGCCCGATCTCATCATAGATAAAATCAGTTTTTGCGACACCTTGGGTGTCGATGATGCCCCATTTGCCATCTTTTACCACAGCGATCACGCCATCGGTGACAGCATATGCCTGTGAAAATTCAAGCAAACTCATGTCCTTTAAAGGCTCATCATAGATAAAATCAATCACCGTTTGATTGTTTGAATTGATAAATCCCCATTTGTGATTTTTCTTGGCAGCTGCCAAGCCATCAACAAAATAATTCACCGCTTGATATTGCGGCTTGATGACCATCTTGGCATCACGATTCACAAATCCCCACAGTCCATCCTGCTTGACGGCCAAAAATCCATCACCTGTGATATACGCTTTTATTTCATCATAACTTAGTGGCTGTACGACTTTGCCATCACGATCAATGATGCCATATTTGCCCAACTTTTCGGCAATATACAGCTCTTCATCATATCTGATTAAGCCATCATAAGCCTGCGAGATGGGCTGGTTATGTTTATCAATCAAATACCACGCATCACCCGAGCGCACAACCGCCACGCCCTGCACGAACGCCTGCGCATCGTCATAGACGGATTCGATGATGGATCTGCCATGCGTATCGATATAGCCATATTTATCATGTTGTTTGATTGCGATCAGTCCATCGCCATAACGCACTGTTGAATCGCCTGATTCCGCCATCCAATCGGTGATAAAATGGAAATTTTGATCAAGCAATATACAGCCTTGATCATCCCGACATATTTTGGCGATCGCGCCATTGTCATCGGTGGTAATCAGCTGATTCTTGACAGGGACAAGCACTCTGCCATCGCCATCATATATGCCCATTTGGAGTTGATTATTATCAGGCGCATCAAACACAGTCAGCGCATATACAGGTTTGCTGTTAAAAATTGGTGCAAGCATTCCTTGAGTTAATGGTATGATTTCTTTACCCGTTATGTCAATCAAAGCAGAATATAGCCGCCCATCCTGATAACGAGTTGCAACCGCTCGATGGGAAGAAAAAACATCAAAACCACGTAAATGATCAATATCATCATAGTTAGGCTCAAGCACCCACGCACCTTTGGCATTGATCAGTCCTGTACCATCATAAGTCTTGACAATGGCGACGCCGTGGCGAAAAGGCTTGACCATCAAAGCATCAGACAAATCAATCATCAAATGACCATGCTGATCCAAAAAAGCATATTTGGCTGATGGTTTGTGCTGTGCCGCCAAAAACAGTCCTTCTTCACAGCTGCCAGTAAAGACCTCAAAATTATCAAATTCCAAAAAGCCATCATTGCCCAAATCGCCACCTTCTTCCAAAAATTGACATTGATTATCCATCTGTGCGGCGTGTGCTGTGGCAAATAATGATGCCAGTGACAGCAATAAGTACAGCCATTTTTTCATAGCTTTTCCAATTTCGTCATTTTGAATTTAAATTTAGTATATTTCATCATAAACTTGAGAAATACGCAACAAAAAAACCGCCCACCCATAGGCAGACGGTATTTGCTTAAGATGACTTGGTACCAGTCAGCCAATCATCAAACCGCTTGAATCGCAGTTAAGGCGATGGTATAGACGATGTCATCCACCAAGCAGCCACGAGATAGGTCATTGACAGGCTTGTTCAGACCTTGTAGCATTGGGCCGACAGCGATGACATTGGCGTTGCGTTGTACCGCTTTATACAGCGCATTACCCACTGATAGGCTTGGGAAAATAAAGACATTCGCCTGACCTGCTACAGGTGAGTTTGGTGCTTTTGATTTTGCCACACTCTCAACGACTGCCGCATCATATTGCAGTGGGCCATCGACTGCCAGCTCTGGCTTTCTTTGGCGTACGATTTCGGTTGCATTCGCCACCAAATCCACATCTGCGCCTGCGCCTGATGTGCCAGTTGAGTAGCTGATCATTGCTACTTTTGGCTCGATGCCAAAGGCTTTTGCCGAATCAGCGGTTTGGATAGCGATCTCTGCTAGCTCTTCGGCATTTGGATTTGGGTTCACTGCACAGTCAGCATAGACTGCGACAGATTCAGGCAATAGCATAAAGAAACAGCTAGATACTAAGCTGTACTGTGGTGCAGTTTTGATCAGCTGGAACGCAGGACGGATGGTGTTCGCTGTGGTGTGAATCGCACCTGATACCAAGCCATCGACATCGCCCATTTGTAGCATCATCGTGCCTAGTACAACGGTGTCTTGTAGTTGCTCTTTTGCCCCTGCTTCGTCAAGCTTACCCTTACGACGCTCAACCATCGGTGCGACATATTGCTCTTGCAAAGTGGCAGGATCGATGATTTGTAGATCGCTTGGTAGGGTTAGGCCTTTTTCATCAGCGACTTTTTGTACTTCATCTTTGGTCGCAAGTAGGATACAATCAGCAATGCCACGAGTTTGGCAAATCACCGCTGCTTCGACCGTGCGTGGCTCAGCACCTTCTGGTAGGACGATGCGTTTTTTGGCGGCTTGGGCTTTTTTGACAAGCTCAACACGGAACGCCGATGGTGATAGATTTGGCTTACGAGTGCTCGCTTTGATAAATGCTTTGGCATCGCCTGTGGTCGCGACTTCACCGACCACACGCTCGCCATACACTGCTTTGCCGATGCTAAGTAGTGCTGTGTTATCACCCACCAATACCACATCAGCATCTAGCGCTAGTGCCAAATCACGGTTGACTTGGTTGGCATACGGATGCTTTGGATTGATACCTGCCACGACCTTGATGGCGTCGCTGTTGTCGTTTGCTTTGGCATAGATCAGCTCAAGCAAATCATCTAGATTGTTCTTTGCCAAAGCTGTTTCAAATGCCGCTTGACCAAATGATGCAAATGGCAAAAACGCATTGTCAGCGGTTTTGGTTGCAAAGCCATCGATGTCAAATTCTTCGACAGGCACAAGTAAAATTGTCGTCATAGTTTTTCCTAAAAAAATATCTTTATCTAGCTGATTCATTTAAAATCAATCAAAAACGCACCGTCAACACAGTGCGTTTTTATTATTATAGACCAAGCACCGCACGGCTTTCGCTAGCGATTTGGAATTCTTCGTCAGTTGGGATAACCCATAGCTCAACCGCTGAATCTGCTGCGTGGAAGCTACCTTCTGCACCACGGAATAGCTCAGCATTTTTTGCCAAATCCGCTTTTGCACCGATGTGCTTGAGTGCACCAACGATGGCAGCACGCATATCAGCGCCATTTTCGCCCACGCCACCCGTGAATGCAATACCAGTCAGCTCAGGTAAAGCAGCGGTCAAGCCTAGGATATATTTAGCAGTGCGATAAGCGAACATTTGTAGTGCAAGTTTGGCATCTTCGTTGCCTTCTTTGTCAGCAGCTTCTAGGTTACGCATATCATTTGAGACGGTTGATACGCCCAATAGACCGCTCTTTTTGTTCAATAGTGTATCAATCTCATCGATCGACATACCTAGAGTACGGCTTAGATGGATGTGCAGACCTGGATCGACATCACCGCTACGAGTACCCATCATTAAGCCTTCTAGCGGGGTGATGCCCATGCTGGTGTCTTGGCTTTTGCCGTCATAGACCGCAGTTGCCGAACAGCCATTACCTAAGTGAGCGATGATCCAGCCGTGTGTGCCTGCTTTATCAGTTAGCTCGCTAGCACGGTTTGATACATAAGCGTGTGATGAGCCGTGGAAGCCATAGCGACGGATTTGGTGCTCAGTGTATAGTGCTTTTGGCACAGCATAACGATAAGCGTGCGCAGGCATGGTTTGGTGGAATGCGGTATCAAAAATCGCCACTTGTGGCAAATCAGGATAGATGCTATTGATCGCACGGATACCAGCAGCGTTTGCAGGGTTGTGTAGTGGTGCAAGTGCGGTCAGCTCATCGATGGTCGCTAGCACTTCATCAGTGATGACGGTCGCCGATTTGAATTTATCACCGCCATGTACGACACGATGACCCACTGCCACAGGCTTGTGTTCTTTGATTAGATCTTCTAGGATGACTTTTAGAGCATCAGCATGGACGCCGTTTGGAATCTCGATTACGGTTGCTTCGCCATCTAGGTTTTTGTGCTTGATGCGTGCTTCAGGGTTGCCCAAGCCTTCTGCCAAACCTTCGATACGGCTTTCGCCATCTTCGCTGATTAGGGCGTATTTGATTGATGATGAACCGCAGTTCAGGACTAGAGTAGGATTCACTAAGCTCATAAATGCTCCGATGTGATGGTAATTTTGTTGTCAATGTCCATGTGGGTCAGTCCACCCACTTTATTGTATGGATAACCAAATAAATTAACCCTGATTGCTTTGATTGTCAAGCCTTAAATCTTAGATTTCATTAAAATATTCCGCCATTTTGTCGATTGGTCGCTGTTTGTGTGAGATTTTTTGATGATATCTGTGCAAAATTATAACAAGTATTTGATTTTTCATCAGTTATTTTATTGCTAAATCATCCTGTGGCGATGAAAAATTTTGCCTGATTTTTACGCCCAAGCGATGCTAATTTATGCTAAAATGTCCTGATTTTTAATTACCCAACTCATCCGAACAATGCGGATGTATCCGATGGAAATAAGCATGATGAAAAAATCCGCTGTAGGGCTATTGGCTGCACTGGTGCTGACTTTGACAGGCTGCGGTCAAAAAGGCGCTTTGTACATTCCGACCGAGACTTCACCGATTATCCATGAAGATGGCACGGTCAGCCCAAATCCGAACGATTATTGATACACTTATTATTTGAATAGTATTGACAGATTATGATGAATTTTGTACCTGCAAGCCGCCTAACTGATGGCGTGCTTAGTATCGATGCCGCCGTTTTGGTGGATGCTTTGCCCTACTTTTCTTATGTGGATAATGTACTTCATATTGACGGTGTCAGTAGTGAAACTCTAAAATCACACTATGGTACGCCACTGTATGTCTATTCACGCCGTGCATTATTGGAGAATTATCAGTCTTATACGCAAGCATTTGGCGAGATTAATCATCAGATTTGCTATGCTGTCAAAGCCAATTCAAACCTAGCGGTACTAAAGACCTTGGCCGATGCCGGTGCAGGCTTTGATATCGTCTCAAAAGGCGAGCTGGCTCGTGTGCTACAAGTGACTGATGCCAAAAAAGTCGTCTATTCAGGCGTAGGAAAGACTCTTGATGATATCGAATATGCCTTGAATGCTGATATCCACTGCTTCAATGTCGAAGCGGTGAGCGAGCTTGACAGCATCAATAGTGTAGCGGCGAAGCTTGGCAAAGTCGCTCGCATCTCACTACGCATCAATCCAGATGTCGATGCCAAGACGCATCCGTATATCTCAACAGGCATGAAAGATAATAAATTTGGCATCAGTCATGAAGAGGCTATCAGTGCCTATCTGCACGCCAACAGCCTGCCACACCTACAAATCACTGGCATCGATTGCCATATCGGCTCACAACTGCTTGATGCACAAGGCTTTAGCGACGCACTTGATAAGCTGATTGAGCTCATTGACGAGCTGTCTGCCAATGGCATCACGCTTGATCATATCGATCTGGGCGGCGGTCTTGGTGTGCGTTATATTGACGAAAATCCCGTCAGTGTCGATGACTACGCAAAACTACTCTTGCCACGTCTAAAAGCACTGGGTCTCAAGCTATACCTAGAGCCAGGGCGTAGCCTAGTTGCCAATACAGGCGTACTACTAACCAGTGTCGATGTCCTAAAACCCACCGAATTTAAGAACTTTGCCATCGTCGATAGCTCCATGAGCGAGCTGATTCGCCCTGCACTGTATGAATCAGTGATGGCAATCATCCCAACCGATCTATCAAAGACAGGCGACGAGAAAGTCTGGGATGTGGTCGGCACAGTATGCGAATCCAGTGATTTTATCGGTAAAGATCGCCTGCTGTCCTTGTCTGTCGGTGATACTTTGGCGGTGGCTGGTGCAGGTGCTTATGGCTTTACGATGGCGAGCAACTACAACACTCGTCCACGCCCTTGTGAAGTGATGGTCGATGACGGTACGCATCGCGTGGTGCGTCAGCGTGAAGTGCTGTCAGATCTATGGCGTGATGAGATCGCCTAATCTTAATCTCTATCGCTTAGTCTGTATCATAAATTCCTATAAAAAAGATGAGTAAGATCAATAACTCATCTTTTTTTTGGTTTATGCGGTGCTGATTTAGCCGTGTAGTGCCTTATAAATCGTACTTGCCAAGACTTTGCCAATACCCTTGACTTCGCTGATGTCTTTTTCGGATGCACCCAGTAGCTGCCCCATGCCGCCAAAATGATTGAGCAAATCACGGCGACGCGTTGCCCCAAGTCCTGGAATGACTTCAAGCACCGAACCTGCTCGTTTCTTATCACGCTTTTTGCGGTGGGCAGTGATGGCGAAACGATGTGCTTCATCACGCACCTGCATGATTAGGTGCAATGCCTTGCTATCAGCAGGTAAGTCTAGCGGTTCATGATTGACAAAGTGTAGTACCTCAAGCCCTGCCTTACGCCCTTCGCCTTTTGCCACACCCACAAGCAAAGTATCATCTAGCTTAGCAAGTGCCGTCAGCACTTCGATGGCGATATTGAGCTGACCCTTACCACCATCAACAAGTAGCAAATCAGGCAGTGGCTGTTTGCTGTATCGCCGTGTCAGCACCTGTCTCATGGCGGCATAGTCATCGCCTGCGGTGATGTCATGGATGGCGTATTGGCGATAGTCTCGCTTGCGTGCACCACCTTGGTCAAACACCACACACGAACCAATCGCCGCTTCACCCATCGTATGACTGATGTCAAAACACTCAATACGATCAATGGTACGATCTGTCACACCATCAAGTGCCACTCTAAGTGCCTCAAAGCGCGCGTGCAGCTCTCGGTGATCTTTGAGCTGTGTGGCAAGTGCATTATTGGCATTGAGTGTGGCGATATTGAGCCAATCTGCTCGATGTGTCTGCACTCGGTGCTTGATGATGGTCTTATGCCCAAATTGACTTGCCAACGCCTCACTCACCGCATCAGCATCTTCAAGTGCGGCATTGATGATGATTTCACTTGGCAAATCATCACTCACCTGAAAATAAAACGACAGCAAAAACTCAGACAGTTTCTCACCCAGATGCTTGGCATCAGGCGCAATCTCATCAGGAAAATAATTCTTACCGCCCAATACCTGCCCACCACGCACCGTCAGTACATGAATCGCCGTCACACCTGCTTGCTCAGTGATGGCAAAGACATCTGCCTCGCCATCGAGTCGATATACCGACTGCTTGGCAGACAAATCATTAATCATCGTCAAGCGATCTCGATAAAACACCGCCTGTTCAAAATTCATCTGCGATGCTGCCTCTTCCATCTTGGCAACGAGCGTTGTTTGAATTTGCCCTGTATCACCCTGCAAAAATTTCAAGGTCGCATCAACATCAGCATCATATTCTGCCTGCGATACCATGCCGACACACGGTGCCTTGCAGCGTTTGATTTGGTATTCTAGACAAGGGCGTTTACGCTGATTAAAAAAATTATTGGTACAGCTTCTTAACATAAATAACTTTTGCATCAGTGCAAGCGACGTCTTGGCGCTCGTTGCTGATGGATAAGGTCCAAAGAATCGCCCTTGTACATGATTACCCTTACCCCGACCAATACCCAAGCGTGGAAATTTATCCGTACTGACATAGACATACAGATAGGACTTATCATCTCTTAGGATGACATTATAAGGCGGTAGATGATTTTTGATTAAATTTTGCTCAAGCAATAACGCTTCGGTCTCGCTGGTGGTGATGATGATTTCGACATCATAGATTCGCTGTACGAGTGCTTGAGTCTTTGGATGCTCGATGGTCTTGGCAAAGTAGCTATTGACCCGATTTTTGAGCGATTTGGCTTTGCCGACATATAAGATGTCGCCAGTTTTGCCCAGCATCTTATATACCCCAGGCAAGTTAGGCAAGCCTTTGACCAGCGCCGACAGATGTGCCTTACGATCGACACCATCCGCCAATACATTGCGTGACACCGCCTGCTTGGATGCTGGCAGCACCATCTCATCATCGATAGGCTCGTTCAACTCATCAATGAGTTGGTCTAAATCTGGTCGGTCTCGGTCGGTCGGCATAGCAAAATATCATCACAAAAGATGCATTATTTTAGCACAAATTTGATCAACTCAGGCATCAACAAAAGATGCATTTATCCTGCACAAAAATTAAACAGCTTTATTTCATCTACAAAATATGGCACAATACTGCGATGATTTTGAGGATTGATACATGGCTCTAACGACCGCCAAAAACAAACTCGGCAAGCTGATCAAACAAGGCAAAAAAGCCACTTATCCACAACTTGTGCCGCATATCATCAAAAGCAAGCTGAATACTTTTGCACCGTTTCTGGGTGCAGGCATTCGCCTTGAGATGGTGGATCTGGACAATGGCTTATGCGTGGTGGGACTGCCGATGACACGGCTGAATAAGAGCCTGACTGGTACGCAGTTTGGTGCCAGTATGCATATGATGACCGACCCATTTATCTGCACCATGCTGACGCACAAGCTAGGCAAGGACTATCAGGTCTGGGATATCTCATCAGCCATCGAGTATCTGAGCACTACCGATGATAAGGTCACCGCCCGTATCAAAATCAGCACAGATGAAGTGCTTGAGATTCTTGAGCTTGCCAAATCAGGTGATACCATCTGCCGTGTTTATCACATCGACATCACCGACAGCCATCAAAAAATCATCGCTAAGGTGCGCAAAACCATCGGCATTAAGCGATTAGAAAAAGCTTAATTTCGCTTGTTTCATGTCCAAGCCAAGATGGGAAAATAGGCAAAAATAAGATGGGCAAATTACACCTGTTTAACACCAAAAAAACCGCTCATGCCTTAGGGTTGCACAAGCGGTTTTTGGTGGCTTAGCCATCACTTTATAAGCTTTGCCATACATCACTGGCATGAAAATCAGGGGGCGCAGCGTGCTGATATGCATAATAAATCGGCACAGCTTGACCATCAATCACAGGGTATAAAATCACCGTTGGATTAATCTTTAGCCGCGATACATCCATGCTTGTGCTGATTTTTGTCACTTCAAAGCCAAAGCAGTAATTCATTTCATCTTGATAAACAAAGCTTTGTACATCATACCCATGATTTGCCACAGGCGGCATGACATTGGGTGTACGATAGCCATCAAACTGATAACTATTAAACTGACCTGCACTATTGGCATTGATTTCTAAATAAGCTGGCGTATCAGCATGACCGATAAAGCATTCAAAGCAGTCTTTTTCCCACAAAAAATCCGCTCGGTGCATGGTCAGTTGCTTGGCAGACTCACTGTCTAGCACTGCTGCGAACATATCTTTGGTGTGATTGGTTTTTGCCACCACAAAGCTTGCCTGCACCGCACCATTGACTACCGAAACATAGGCTGTGATGTTAGGCAGTGAGATTTTCTTATCCCAAACAAAATCGCCATCAGTGACAGCGATTAGGGGAAATGCTTGCACCG
This sequence comes from Moraxella sp. FZFQ2102, assembly GCF_024137865.1. Lineage (NCBI taxonomy): Bacteria > Pseudomonadati > Pseudomonadota > Gammaproteobacteria > Moraxellales > Moraxellaceae > Moraxella > Moraxella sp. FZFQ2102. The sequence goes on along the minus strand of NZ_CP099960.1, from coordinate 1,737,103 downwards.
CACCAATCGCACGGTGTGTAAATAATGCCTGATGTGACATCAATACATCCATCAAAAACCAAAGCGGCTAAGATTCGATAGCTTTGGATTTGGCTCAGGATTGGCGCGCAGCAGTAGCACCATGCGTCCGATATGGTGGATGACTTCTGACTCAGTGGCTTCGGCGATGGCATTGGCGCACTCTTTGCGTTCATCGGCTGAGCCTGCTGGGATTTTGATTTTGATGAGTTCGTGGTCGTGTAAGGCACGAGCCACTTCTTCGATTAGGGTTGGTGTTAGGCCGTTTGCGCCGACGATGACGATTGGGCTAAGCTGATGGCCGATGCCACGCAGGGCCTTGATGTCTTGAAGTTTTGCTTTTTTGCTCATGAAAGTTCCAAATTTGCCGTATATTAAGGTGGCAGTGAGAAATAATTACGCTATTATAGCAGAATTTCACCAAATTTGCTGTCAATAATGGTAAACTAATTGATTGGTATTGATTTGATAAATTGTAGGTAATTCACCCCCAATGGCAACACGCATTAAAAACAAAAAACTCTCCAAATCCAGTCGCAGTTGGATGAAAGAGCATTTGGATGATTTTTATGTCCAAAAAGCATGGAAAGAAGGCTATCGTGCTCGTGCCGCCTATAAACTGCTTGAGATTAACGAAAAAACCAATCTCATCAAAAAAGGCATGACCGTCGTCGATCTCGGCTCTGCACCGGGTAGTTGGTCGCAGGTGGCAGGCCAGCTTGTTGGCGATAACGGCGTACTGATTGCATCGGATATCTTGCCGATGGATACGCTTGAGAATGTCACCTTTATCCAAGGTGATTTTCGTGAAGAAGCGGTGTTCAACCAAATCATGGATGAAGTCGGTGGTCGCAAGGTCGATGTGGTGCTGTCTGATATGGCACCAAACACATCGGGCATGGCAGCAGTTGATCAGCCACGCATGATGTATCTGTGCGAGCTGGCGGTGGATTTTGCCCTAAAGGTGCTACCTGAAGGTGGTGCGCTCATCATGAAAGTCTTCCAAGGTGAAGGTTCTCAAGAATTGCGTGCCACTATGCAAAAGCAATTTAGCAAAATCAAAAGCATCAAGCCTGCTGCATCACGCCCCCGCTCAAAAGAGATGTTTTGGGTGGCGATTAAATAAACTAATGACAGTCTTTGGCTTGAAAAACTGGTCAATTATCTACATATAGGACAAAATAGACACAACGCTTCGCATCAACGACGCAGTTGGATACCAGGTTTGAAACCAAATACCCAAACGCTGATGCAAAGCATACTTTAGTGGGATGAGAAAAGTTTGAACGATATGGTAAAGAATACCTTATTATGGCTTGTCATCATTGGCATCGTGGTTGCAATTTTTAGCAATCTGGATAATGGCAATGCTGATGCTGACACCATGAATTATTCGGCATTTGTGACAGAAGTATCACAAGGCAAAATCAAAGATGTGAAGATTAACGGTGAAGAAATCACTGGCACCAAGGTCGATGGCAAAGAATTTGAGACCATTCGACCTGATGTGACAGATGATCAGCTGATGCCACTACTGCGTGAACACAAAGTCGAAGTCGAAGGCACTGCCCCTGAGCGTCAAGGCGTGGGTATGCAATTACTCATGGCGGCATTTCCTATCCTGCTGATCGTTGGTCTGTTTTGGCTATTCATGCGTGGCATGGGTGGCGGTGCAGGCGGTGGCGGCATGGGTGGTCGTAACCCGATGAGCTTTGGTAAATCAAAAGCCAAAATGCTGTCTGAAGACCAAATCAAAGTCACCTTTGATGATGTTGCTGGCGTCGAAGAATCCAAGCAAGAAGTTGCTGAGATTGTCGATTTTCTAAAAGATCCAAGTAAATTCACTAAGCTTGGTGCGACCATTCCACGTGGCGTACTGATGGTTGGCCCACCAGGTACCGGTAAGACATTGCTTGCCAAAGCCATCGCTGGTGAAGCTAAAGTGCCATTTTTCTCCATCTCTGGCTCAGATTTTGTTGAGATGTTCGTTGGTGTCGGTGCATCGCGTGTCCGTGATATGTTTGATCAAGCCAAGAAAAACGCACCATGCATTATCTTTATTGATGAGATTGATGCTGTCGGTCGTCATCGTGGCAGCGGCATGGGTGGCGGTCATGATGAGCGTGAGCAGACGCTGAACCAACTTTTGGTTGAGATGGACGGCTTTGAAGGCAATGACGGCGTTATCGTCATCGCAGCGACCAACCGTGTCGATGTACTGGATAAAGCTTTGCTCCGTCCCGGTCGCTTTGACCGTCAAGTCTCTGTTGGCTTACCTGACATCAAAGGCCGTGAGCAGATTTTGAATGTTCATCTGAAAAAATTACCATCTACCATCGGTGTCGATGTCAATGCCCTAGCTCGTGGTACGCCTGGATTTAGCGGTGCACAACTTGCCAACTTAGTGAATGAAGCTGCGCTATTTGCCGCTCGTCGCAATAAGCCAAGCGTCGATATGAACGACTTTGAAGACGCCAAAGACAAGCTATACATGGGCCCTGAACGCAAATCAATGGTATTGCGGGAAGAAGAGCGTCGTGCCACCGCTTATCATGAAGCTGGTCATGCACTTGTCGCTGAGCTGCTACCAGGTACTGACCCTGTGCATAAGGTCACCATCATGCCGCGCGGTTGGGCATTGGGTGTGACTTGGCAGCTGCCTGAGCAGGACATGGTCAGCAACTACAAAGACAAGATGCTGAACGAAATCTCTATTCTATTTGGCGGTCGTATCGCTGAAGAGATTTTCGTCGATCGCAAATCTACTGGTGCATCTAATGACTTCGAGCGCGCAACTAAGATGGCTCGTGCGATGGTCACTCGCTATGGTATGTCAGATGCAATGGGCGTGATGGTCTATGAAGCTGAAGAGCATGGCGGCTATTTCGGTGGTAGCACGCGCACCATCTCAGAAGCCACACAGCAAAAAGTCGATGATGAAATTCGCAATATCCTAGAGGCACAATACGATGTCGCTTATAAATTGATTGACGAAAATCACGACAAGATGCACGCCATGGTCGATGCCTTGATGAAATGGGAAACCATCGATCGTGAGCAATTCTTACAAATCATGGCAGGCGAAGAGCCGCGTGAGCCAAAAGAATATCAGCATGAAGTACCGGGTGTGACAACCACACCAACCGCCCCTGCTGATGACGAATTGCCACCACCGTTGCCTGCATAAAATATAGCACTATCAAGGACAATTGCCCAAGTATTCAACTTGGGCAATTTTTATTTTAGGTAAATCAGTAACTTACCCAAACTGCCGTCTGACAAAAGCTACCGAGCTGTCTTTGGCTTTTTTGATGGCAAGCTTGCGGTTGTGTCCAAGCATTAGGCGGATTTGCCACAGTTTTTCTTGATACAGTGTCAGATAATTGATGGGCGAGCGTGCATTGATAATTCGCTTGGCAGCCAGTACTGCATCAGGCGAGCGACTGCCGATATCGGCAATCAGCTGATTTGCTCTTGCCATAGGCTCATCATCGATGATGGTCACCAGCCCATCATCAAACGCTGCCTTGGCATCGACAATCTCAGCAGTCATCGCAAGCTTGGCAAGTTTATCCTTGGCAATCATGCCCGCTGTATGCGTGATGCCCATATCCGCCACCAAACCCCATTTAGCTTCAAGCACCGAGAACCTAGCATCAGGATGTGCAATACGCATATCCGCACCCAGTGCCAACTGTAGCCCACCACCAACACAAACACCCTTAATGACGGCAATCACAGGCATCGGCAGACTTTGCCAAATCAAACACACCTGTTGAAATTTGCTTGGTGTAGGCTTAATCAGCTGATACGATGCCTTGAGCAGATTCTTGGAGTTGTTCAAATCCGCCAAATCTAGCCCAGAACAAAAATCCGTCCCACTGCCAGTAATCACCACTGCTTTGAGCGATTTATTCCTTTTTAGCGTTTTGGCAAGATGAATCAGCTCATCCATCATCACAAAACTTAGGGCGTTTTTCTTCTCGGGGCGATTGAGCGTGATGGTCATGACATCTTGAGTGATGGATGTTGTGATGGTTTGATAAGCCGTCATTGCATATTCCTTTAATCTAAATTATCAATTTACCAATTTTTTATTGACAATAATTATCTCATTGATCACTTAGTATGCCAAGCCACGCCTTCACAGCCAAGTCAAAAATCAGACCATACAGTCATCATACGCCTAGCGATACGCACGTAAGACCTCAAGCACTTCTTGGCGAATCATCTGTGACGATGGCATTTTTTCGGCATGAAAGCGAATGATGGGAATACCTGCACTGGCAAGGGCTTTGTCTTTTTTGGCGTCTTGTTTTTGGCGCGCTTTGCTCTCATGCGTCCAATCGTCAAGCTCAATGGCGGCAAGCACCGTTTGCAAATCTTCATCGATAAGCACAAAATCCACACTCTGACGACAGATACGATTGAACCAAAACTGCCGCTCATCTGCCACTTCTTCGATCGGCTCAATCATGCGTGATAGCTGCACTTGCCCAAACAGATGAAATTCCGGCAATGCTGCTGATAATTTTTTATAAAATAATACTTCACTGTCAGTCATCAAAGGCATCGGCTCAAATGGCCATACAGGCATATCGTCGCCTTTGATTTTCTTAACTTTTGGGCGACACAGCCATAAGACAGCCAGTACCGCTAGTACCGCTAATCCAATTTGCCAATTACTCATAACTCACTCTCAAAAATAACAAAAAAGCACGGCAAACCACCGTGCTTTTGCAAATAAACTTAGTATTATTGTACTTGATGGATAAATGCACCATTTGAATTAACACGGCTATCGCCGTTAATCTTATTACGCAATGCCTTAGCACCTTCGGCAGTCTTTTCGTTGCCGACGACGACACGCACACCTTTAGTGGTATTGGTCGTGGTGACTTTATAGCCAGCCGCCTTGTACTGCTTGACCACTGCATCCACTTTTGCCTTGTCAGGGCTGATGGCGACTTGCACCGTGTAGCGTCCAGACATTTCAGGGTTTTGGGTGTTTTTTGATGCGGATTTGGCGTCGGTTTTCTTAGTGTCTGCTTTCTTGATATCGGCTTTTTTATCGTCTTTTTTCTCAGACTTAGTATCGGCTTTATTCGTGTTTGAACTTTGGGTTTGCTTTGGTGTTTTACCACCTGCAGGAATGGTCAGCTTGCGACCTTCGCGCAGCATATCACCTTGACCCATATTATTGGCAGCTGCCAATGCTTGCACAGACACGCCATGGCGGTTGGCGATACCCAATAGCGTCTCGCCTGCTTGCACTTGGTACTGACCGCCTTTGGCAGCGGTTTTGGCTTGCTCTGCTTTCTTGGCTTCAGCTTTTTTAGCATCTTCAGCGCGCTTGGCTTGAGCTTTTTTCTCTTCTTCTGCTTTTTTTAGCTCTTCGGCTTTTTTGGCGTCAGCAGCTTTTTTGGTATCGGTGGTGGTATCAGGTTTATTTTGGGCAGCTTTTTTGGCAGCTTCTTCAGCTTTCTTAGCTTCTTCGGCAGCTTTTTTGGCTTCTTCAGCTTGGCGTGCTGCTTCGATGGCTTCTGGGCGCGTCTGTACTGCGGGCACAGCAATCAGCTCACTTTGAGATGCTGATGTGCCGCTTACCGCCACTTGTGTGGTTGTGCCATTGATCTCGGCATTGGCTTTATCGATGGCATTTTTGCGCGCAAGCTCTTGTTCAGCCAACAGCTGTTCGGTGTGCTTTTGCAATTGCAAGGCGTGTGCTTCACGCTCTTTTTGCTTTTGGGCAAGTAGCTTTTCTTCGGTAGCGACATCAGCGGTGAGTGGCTGCACCACAGGCTTGGCAACTTCAGTTTTGGCGGTTTGTGCGCTGTTTTCTTGACTGCTCGCCTGCTGGTCATTATTTGCCAAAGCATAAAAAACCACGCTGCCGCCAAGCACCAAAGATAAGCCCAATAACACCTGTTTTGAAATCATTCGCTACTCCACAAAAGCTGCCATTGACGAATTTTTCGCCATCGAAATAACCCATTAAAATAAACCTTTTACGCCCAATTGTCAATGCCAAGCGTGCGTGAAAATACACAGTGATGCTAAATCACTACAATCTTTTACAAATCACCCTATATTATTCGGTATATCTTAATTCACCCATCAATACGGCTTACCCAAAAGCGCGATCAACGCTTCGCCAATCGTATGAAATGAGCCAAACGCTACAATCAGATCTTGCGGGTGGCTGGCGTCAATTGCCCCAAAAGTCGCCTTATCTAGATTCTCATACACCACCATGTCAATATCAGGCACACACGCCTGCATGATGCCTGTCAGCGTATCAATATCCATCGCTCGCTCATGGCTGATGGCTGCCGTATGCCAACTTGCAGATGGCAATGCGTCACCAACCATCGCTAGATGGATGTGCTTGAGCACTGCCGATACATCCTTATCCCCAAGCATCGAGAATAAGAAATACAGCTTGGCATCAGGGTGCTTAACAAGATGCCTCTGCCACGCGATCGTCAGCTGTTTTAATAAAAACTTAATGCCATCTTCATTGTGGGCAACATCAAAAATCCACTGGCGATCATTAATCACCCTACGGTCGAATCGCCCTGCCAATTGTACAGATTCTAGCCCTGCTTTTATCGCATTCATCTCGATAGATAAGCCACTTGCCTGCACCGCTGCCACGGCATTGACGGCATTTTGCAGGGATAATTTTGGCAAGGGTAGGTTTGCCGTTAGACTTGCCGATGACCAAATCCAGCCATCATCTTTGGCAAGATAGGCATAATCTTTGCCAAGCTGATATACCTTGGCATGATGCGTGGCAGCTGCTTCATACACACTATTTGGCAAGCTATCACTGCCCAAAATCACAGGAATACCCTCACGGATAATACCGGCTTTTTCGGCACCGATTTTTTCGATATCATCACCCAGCCAATCCACATGATCAATGCCAATATTGGTAATCACCGCCACATCAGGATCGATGATATTGACCACATCCAATCGTCCGCCTAGCCCAATCTCAAGCACCCAAACATCACAGTCCGCCTGCTTGAACAGCCAAAACGCCGCCAAAGTTGTCATCTCAAAAAACGACAATGACAAGCCCTCAGCCAGACGAGCCGACTCCACCGCTTCAAATGCCAAAATCAGCGCCTCATCACTCGCCTCAATGCCATCAATCCGCACTCGCTCTGTGAACGACACCAAATGCGGTGATTGATACAAGGCGGTCTTTAGCCCTGCGCTTTGGCAGATGGCGGCGATGGTCGCTGTGGTTGAGCCTTTGCCGTTAGTGCCTGCGACAGTAAAGATCGTTGGCTTCTTTTTTAAATCTGCCTTTAACACACCCAATCGCTTGGCAACTGGCAATACCCGCTCAAGCCCCATATCGATGGCGGATACATGGATACTGCCCATATAGGTGAGCCATTGGCTAAGATTTTTTGTACTCATGTGAATTTTTCCAAAAATTTTGGCATATTGTAAACTTATCCTCGCCCAAACACAACAAAACACCCAAAACCATCGGTCTTGGGTGTTGTATTGCTAAGCTTATGCAGCGGCTTTGGATAATTTTGCCAAAATGCGATGCGTGGTATCAATCAGCTGATGACGGTGCACCACCATATCCACCGTGCCTTTTTCGAGCAAAAATTCAGCACGCTGGAACGGCTCATCAAGCACTTCACGCACCGTCTGTTCGATCACTCGCTTACCTGCAAAGCCAATCATCGCCTTAGGCTCAGCGATATGGACATCACCAAGCATGGCAAGACTTGCTGTCACCCCGCCATAGACTGGATTAGTTAGGATTACCACATAAGGCACGCCAGCCAATCTTAGACGCTCAATCGCAGCACTGGTGCGCGCCATCTGCATGAGCGATAATAAGCCCTCTTGCATACGCGCACCACCTGATGCAGCAAAACAGACCAGTGGCTTACGCTCTGCCAAGGCTTTTTCGGCAGCTTGGACAAATCGATCACCCACCACTGAGCCCATCGAACCACCCATAAAGCGAAAATCAAACGCACAAGCAATGACATCCAGATTCTTAAGCTTACCTGCCATCACCACTAAGCCCTCAGACTCACCTGTCTTGGTCTGCGCTTCTTTCATACGCTCAGGATAAGGCTTGGAATCGACGAAGTTTAGCGGGTTGCCTGCAGTGAACTCTTGACCCAGCTCAGCATCCACACTATCAAAGAACCACTCCAAACGCTTACGAGCCGTCATGGTCAGATGATGATCGCACTCAGGGCAGACATATTGATTCAAAATCAGTGCTGTATTAGTGGTCAGAGAATGGCACTCAGGGCACTCAGTCGATGGCTCAGTCTCTACCGCTGTCAAAGTCGGTACAGTGGTTTGTTTGATACCAGGGACAGCGCGCTTTAGCCAGATGGTTGGCTCGGTGGCAGTTTCGCTTTGGCTCATGTGATTTTCCTTTTTACTATAGTGTCAAATTGGGCGTACCCAATGATTGTCATATAGTTTACACTTGTAAATCGATTTTGGCAAAGTGATTTTGCAAAAGATGGTAAATTTTTGGGTAAATTTGCAAAAATCACACAATCAGCCATCTTTTGATAGCTCAGACAAGCTGAATAAATCGATTACACTTCTGCCAGTGCCGATTTTAGCTCATCCATCTTGGCAAGTAGCTGATCAATGGCGGCGGCAACTGCTTGCTCATCGGATGCATCGATTTTGGCAAAGTTTTTAACAAGCTCACTGCCGACAATCACCCCATCCGCCACCGCACCCAACGCCTTGGCAGATGCGCCATCACGAATACCAAAGCCGACACACACAGGGATGTCAGTTTCGGCTTTGATTTTTTGGACTTGTTCAGAGACCGCTGCCACATCCAGACTTGCTGAGCCTGTGACGCCTTTTAGCGAGACATAATAGATAAATCCGCTACAGTCCTCGATCACTTTGGCACGGCGAGCCGCTTCGGTGGTCGGTGACAGCAGGAAAATTTGATTCATTGGATTATCAGTGCGTGCGGTGAGTTTCTTTGGAAAATCGCCTGCTTCTTTTGGTGGCAGATCCACCATCAAAATCGCATCCACACCAGCATCAGCACATAGATCGCTAAAGGCATCATAGCCAATGATTTCAACAGGGTTTAGATAGCCCATCACAAGCACAGGTGTGGTGGTGTTGGTCTTGCGAAATTCTCGCACCATCTCGATGGCATCACGGGTGCTTGTGCCTGCTGCCAAGGCGCGCTCAGCCGCGTGAGCAATCACAGGACCATCTGCCATCGGATCGCTAAATGGCAAACCAACTTCGATAATATCCGCCCCATGTGCTACAAGCTTGTGCATCAAATCCACCGTCACCAGAGGGTGTGGATCACCTGCCATGATATAGGGAATTAGGGCTTTTTTATTTTGGGCTTTGAGATTCTCAAAGGTTGTTTCGATACGGGTTTTCATTATTATTCCAATCTAATCTATGTTATCCAAACTATATTAATCGTAAAGCCGATCAATCCACATTAATCCCATCTACTTTCATCACTGTGTGCAGATCTTTATCGCCACGGCCTGACATATTGACGATGATGGACTGATCAGGACGCATCGTTGCAGCCAGCTTCATGCCGTATGCCACTGCGTGCGAGCTTTCGAGCGCTGGGATGATACCTTCTTTGCGGGTGACTTCACGAAATGCGTGCAGGGCTTCTTCATCGGTTGCACCAACATAGTTCACACGGTTCATGTCCTTTAAAAAACTATGCTCAGGGCCAACACCTGGATAATCCAGCCCTGCTGAGATCGAGTGCGTGCCTAGGATTTGTCCTTCGTCATCACACATCAGATAGGTACGATTGCCATGCAGCACACCGATGCGACCTGCTTGTAGCGGTGCGGCATGATGCGGTGTATCGATACCTAGTCCATTGGCTTCGACACCATACATCGCCACTTCAGTATCATTTAAGAAATCATAAAATAGACCAATGGCATTACTACCGCCACCGACGCACGCCACGAGTGCATCAGGCAGTTTGCCTGTTTTTTCTAGATGCTGGACACGAGCTTCGCGGCCGATGATCGCCTGAAAATCACGCACCAACAGCGGATACGGATGCGGCCCTGCTACTGTGCCGATGATATAATAGGTGCTATCAACATTGGCGACCCAGTCACGCATCGCTTCATTCATCGCATCTTTGAGCGTGCGAGAGCCACTGGTCACAGGCACAACCGTTGCACCCAAAAGACGCATCCGATAGACATTCATCTTTTGGCGTTCGACATCATCAGCACCCATATAGACGATACATTCAAGCCCCAATCGTGCCGCAATCGTCGCCGTCGCCACGCCATGCTGACCTGCACCAGTCTCGGCGATGATGCGTTTTTTGCCACTCATTTTGGCAAGTAGTGCTTGACCGATGGTGTTATTTACTTTGTGCGCACCTGTGTGGTTCAAATCTTCACGCTTAAAATAAATCTGCGCCCCACCAATCTCATCCGACAGACGGCGAGCATGATACAGCGGTGTCGGACGACCCACATAATCGGTCAAATCCGCCATAAACTGCGCCCAAAATTCAGGATTGGCTTTGGCTTGATGATACAAGACTTCCAGCTCTTCCAAAGCTTTCATCAAGGTCTCAGACACAAAACGGCCACCATGCACACCAAAATGCCCATCAGCATCAGGATAGTTATTATAATTCACTACATCTGTCATTACATTTGCCTTATCATTAAAAGAAAATTAAATATCTCGAGCCACTGCCAAGCCTGCATAAGTCTGTGCTGTCGGCATCATCTCAATCGAGTTGATATTGACGTGCCATGGCTGAGCAACCACCCATTGTACAGTATTGCTAATATCTTTGGCGGTCAAATATTCCACACCCGTATAGACGGCTGCCGCTTTATCATCATCACCCTTAAAGCGGACATTGCTAAACTCTGTACCACCGCACATTCCAGGTTCGATGTTGGTCACTCGCACACGAGTGCCAATCAAGTCAGCGCGCAGATTATTGCTAAACTGCTTGACAAATGCCTTACTTGCACCATAGACATTGGCACCAAAATACGGATGATTGCCCGCCGTTGAGCCAATATTAATCACTGTACCGGCATTATTTGCCACCATAAACGGCAGCACCAGCTGGGTCACCGTCACAAGCCCTTTGACATTGACATCAATCATCGTCTGCCAATCACCCAAATCCGCTCGATGAGCAGGCTCAAGCCCCAAAGCAAGCCCTGCATTATTCACCAGTACATCAATGCTTGCCAAATCAATCGCTGATAAGCTTGCCTGCACCGCTTTAGCATCTGACACATCAAAGCATAGTGGCACAAATCGCTCACCAAGCTCAGCACGCAAGGCGTCTAGCTTATCCATGCGTCTGCCAGTGCCATAGACGGTATGTCCTGCTGATACAAAATCACGGGCGATTTGTTCGCCAAATCCTGCCGTCGCCCCTGTGACGATGATGTTCATGATCTATTCCTTTTTATTTGGATAAAATTAATTTAACAAACCAACGTTCATTGTACCGATAAAATGTACTTTTAGCAATTTTTTGACGCATTTTTATTGGCGGATATGCCATTGGCATTCTTAGCAAATTCTGCCATCTTGTGTGCATCCTTGATGCCCTTGGCAGACTCAATACCACCGCTGACATCCAAGGCATACACAGGTAAATCCGCTGTCATCGCGACATTGTCAGGCGTCAATCCCCCTGCCAAAATAATCGGCAAAGGCGAATCGGTAGGAATCAGCGACCAATCAAATCGCTCACCCGTACCACCAAATTTATCCGCATGATAAGCATCCAGCAAAATCGAGCTCGCCCCCGCCATCTGATACTCACGGATGAGTGCCAAGATGCTCGTCGGCGTGTGGCGTGTGGCATCGATACGCAGCGCCTTAATCCAGCGTTTATTGACAAGACTACCTTGACGCTGACACTCATCAGGCGACTCATCGCCATGAAACTGAATGACATCAACCGCCACACCCTTGGCAATCGTCATCAGCTCATCATCACTGATATTCACCACGAGTGCCACAAGACTGGTAAAAGCAGGCACTGCTTGGGCAAGCTGTTTTGCCTGTTCAATACTGACCGCTCTTGGGCTTGGCGGATAAAAGACCAAGCCAATGGCATCAACGCCGAGTGCCACTGCTTGCTGGATGTCTTCACGGCGAGTCAATCCGCAATATTTAAGTTTTTTCATGATGTTGCTTAGTTTTGTTTTATAAATACATTGAAAAAAATGCCAAATCAGCCAATCAATTTGGCACGAGTTTGGTTTGTTATGGCTTATTTTGTCTTGGTTGCAAGCTTGCACGCCCCTGTGCCTTGGGTGCTGACTTCGACCACGCTACCTGTCAGCATAAACAGACTTTTGATTTGCTCGGCGGCGCTCGTCATCGCAAGGTTTAGCACATCGCCTTGGCAAGCTTTGGCAAGCACTTCGGCTTTGGCATCCGTCTGCACTTGGGCGAATAGCTTGGGGTCACCTGCCACCGTGCCAAATAGCCCTGTTTGCCAGTCATAGACTTCGATGTCATCCAAAAACACTTCAAACACCTGCGATGGTGGCAGCGTGATATGTACCACATCCACCGTCTCGCCCTTGTCATTCTTGGTTTGGCTAAGCTGCACCATCTCAGCGCTGATACCGCTCAAATCCACACCTGCCAGCACTCGCCCTTTGATGATGAATAGCCCTTTTTGCTTATCCTGCCACAGATTTTGCCAAGTGCCTGCCTTGTCCGCCGTCACAATGGTATCGACGCTATAAGCGACCGTCTGTAAGCGTGACAGCGTTTGGATTTCGGTGATGATACCGTCTTTGGTGATGGTACTGATATAGTTATCTGATTTATTGACAAGCCAAAACCCTGCCATCGCCAAAATCGCCACCATCACTAAGATGAGTAGTACATAGACGAGTGCATTGCCTGTTTGTTTGCTTTGGGGAATTTGCATCAGTATTCACCTAATCAATCGTTTAGGATTAAAATACCACAAAAGCCTGACAAATTGTGTAAAAATTGCGGAAATTTAGTTGCATAAATGGCATTTTTTGCCGTAAGATAGACAGGTTATCTTTTGTAAATTTTATTATTTACCATATTTACTAATTATCATTAGATTTTATAAGGTTAGCCATGAAAGCCAGTCAATTTTTATTCGCCACATTAAAAGAAACGCCAAACGATGCCGACATCGTCTCAAGTCAGCTGATGGTGCGTGCCGGTCTGATTCGTAAGCTTGCATCAGGTCTGTATGTATGGATGCCAATGGGTCTAAGAGTGCTCAAGCGTGTGGAGCGTATCGTGCGTGAAGAGATGGACGGCATCGGTAGCCAAGAGCTACTTATGACCGTCACTCAGCCGGGTGAGCTGTGGCATGAGTCTGGCCGCTGGGAAGATTATGGCGCAGAATTGCTACGCTTTAAGGACCGCCATCAGCGTGATTTTGTGCTTGGCCCGACGCACGAAGAAGTCATCACCGACATCGCTCGCAATGAGCTTAAGAGCTACAAACAGCTACCGGTTACTTTTTATCAAGTACAAACCAAATTCCGTGACGAAATCCGCCCACGCTTTGGGGTGATGCGCGCTCGTGAATTTACCATGAAAGACGCCTATTCTTTCCACATTGACAAAGAATCACTGGCACAGACTTATCAAGATATGTACGATGCCTATAGCCGTGTCTTTAGCCGTCTGGGGCTCAAGTTCCGTGCGGTACAAGCGGACACAGGCTCTATCGGTGGCTTTGCATCGCATGAGTTTCATGTCCTAGCTGACAGCGGTGAAGATGATATCGCCTTCTCAAGCGAATCAGAGTATGCCGCCAATGTCGAGCTTGCCGAAGCTATCTGCACCGATGTCCGCCAAGCGCCAAGCCAAGCACGCCAAGATGTCGATACGCCAAATATGCCAACTTGTGAAGCAGTGGCAGAGCATCTGGGCATCGCCCTGACTCAGACGGTCAAGACCTTGATTGTCAAAGGTGCGTATAGCGAAGAAAATCCTGATGCACCAAAACTTGTGGCGCTCGTATTGCGTGGCGATCACACATTGAACGAAATCAAAGCCGAAAAAATCGCTGCCGTTCATGCACCACTAACCATGGCGAGCGAAGAAGAAATCAAAGCCGCCGGTCTAATCAAAGGCTATATCAGTGTCGATCTCACCATCCCTGTCTATGTCGATCGTGCCGCCGCTGCACTATCTGACTTCGTCTCAGGTGCCAATGTCGAGCATAAGCACACCACGGGTATGAACTGGGAGCGTGATGCCGCCATCACCGAAATCGTCGATATCCGCAATGTCGTCGATGGCGACCCATCACCAGATGGTAAAGGCGTGCTGTCTATCAAACGCGGTATCGAAGTTGGTCATATTTTCCAATTGGGTGATAAATACTCAAAAGCCCTGAACTGCTCGGTACTTGGCAAAGAAGGTAAGCCTGTAACCTTGATGATGGGTTGTTATGGTATCGGGGTGAGCCGTATCATCGCTGCCGCCATCGAACAAAACCATGATGACAATGGCATCATCTGGGCTGAGCCACAAGACAAAGCCGATAGCATCGCACCGTTTTATGTCGCTATCGTGCCGATGAAATCAAAAGACGGTCAAGCCGAACAAAAAGCCGATGAGTTGTACCAAACGCTCAAGGCTTGTGGTGTCAATGTACTGCTGGATGACCGTGATGAGCGTCCAGGCGTGAAGTTCGCTGATCTTGAGCTCATTGGTATCCCACATCGCATCGTCGTCTCTGAACGCAATCTTGCCGAAGGCAAATACGAATATGTCAATCGTGCCAATGGCGAAAAAGTGATGCTGGATCTTGAAGAAGTCTTGGCGAAGTTTTAATCACCAGGCCAGTTTGGCTAATATAAATCACACCCCAAAAGTTGGACTGGGTTGCCAGCTTTTGGGGTGTTTTTTGGGGCTGAATTTACAATCCAAGTGCAACAAAAAAAGAAGTACTCATCAACTAGAATATAATTTTGTTTCCACACAAAAACCACTTCCAAATGATGAGTACTTCCTACCGACATCTTACAATAAACGAGCGAGAAAAGATAATGATTTTACTCGCACAGGGCAAAAAACAAGCAGAAATTGCCAAAGCACTGGACGTAGCTCCAGCACCATTTCTCGCGAGCTGAAACGACACGCTCTAGAAAGCTACAGTGCAACGAACGCACAAAACAGCTATTTGAAGCATCGTCAAAATAGCAAAGCACAGCGCAAATTAGAGCAGCCTGAATATTTCAATTTGGTGCAAGAAAAGTTTCTGACAGAAAACTGGTCGCCCGAACAAATCAGCGCACGATTAAAATTGGAAAAATCTGAATTATCCATTAGTTATTCAACCATTTATCGTGGTATTTATTCAGGGTTGTTTGATATAGGCGAACGCAAAGCCAGTCGCAAACTGCGCCACAAAGGCAAAACACGGCATACAAAAAATCATCATGAAAAACGTGGCAAAATTCAGATATCCAACCATTTGAACGACCGTCCCATTTCGGCGCAAAATCGCAGTCGCTTTGGACATTGGGAAGCCGATACCGTACTGGGTAAAGCGGGTGGAGCTTGTTTGCTGACGCTGACGGAACGCAAAAGTCGTTTTGAGTTGGTGAAGAAAATTCCTGCCAAAAAAGCCGAAGCTGTCCAAAAAGCTATGATTGAATTGCTTGATTCACATATATTGCGGTCAATTACGCCAGACCGTGGTAAAGAATTTGCCCAACATCGTTTGGTAACAGAAGCACTAGGCGTAGAATTTTACTTCCCCGAACCACATCAACCGTGGACACGGGGAACGAATGAAAATACAAATGGGTTACTTCGTGAATACTTTCCGAAGCACCAAGACATCAATCAGTGGAGCGAAGTTGATATTCAACAGGTGATCAATAAACTGAATTTACGACCGCGTAAATGTTTAGGTTGGAAAACACCTTATGAAGTTTACTTCAAAAAATCGTTGCACTTGGTTTGACAATTCAAGCGACATTAACCGCGACGATGCTAAATTTCATGGAGAAGTGCGTGGGTGAAATAGCCGGTCGTCAGTCATAAAGGGCAGGGGAGTACCGTTGGCCCGGCGTTCGATAGTACCGTCCGGATACTGCCAGATATCGGCGTCCAGGGAGATGTCCTGAAGCGCGGTGTCCGGAATTTCAGGTTTGTGTCTCTACAAAGACTAACTATCAGAAAAACTCATCGAGCATCAAATGAAACTGCAATTTATTCATATCAGGATTATCAATACCATATTTTTGAAAAAGCCGTTTCTGTAATGAAGGAGAAAACTCACCGAGGCAGTTCCATAGGATGGCAAGATCCTGGTATCGGTCTGCGATTCCGACTCGTCCAACATCAATACAACCTATTAATTTCCCCTCGTCAAAAATAAGGTTATCAAGTGAGAAATCACCATGAGTGACGACTGAATCCGGTGAGAATGGCAAAAGCTTATGCATTTCTTTCCAGACTTGTTCAACAGGCCAGCCATTACGCTCGTCATCAAAATCACTCGCATCAACCAAACCGTTATTCATTCGTGATTGCTCATCTCGTTCTCCGCTCATGAGCTCAGCCAATCGACTGGCGAGCGGCATCGCATTCTTCGCATCCCGCCTCTGGCGGATGCAGGAAGATCAACGGATCTCGGCCCAGTTGACCCAGGGCTGTCGCCACAATGTCGCGGGAGCGGATCAACCGAGCAAAGGCATGACCGACTGGACCTTCCTTCTGAAGGCTCTTCTCCTTGAGCCACCTGTCCGCCAAGGCAAAGCGCTCACAGCAGTGGTCATTCTCGAGATAATCGACGCGTACCAACTTGCCATCCTGAAGAATGGTGCAGTGTCTCGGCACCCCATAGGGAACCTTTGCCATCAACTCGGCAAGATGCAGCGTCGTGTTGGCATCGTGTCCCACGCCGAGGAGAAGTACCTGCCCATCGAGTTCATGGACACGGGCGACCGGGCTTGCAGGCGAGTGAGGTGGCAGGGGCAATGGATCAGAGATGATCTGCTCTGCCTGTGGCCCCGCTGCCGCAAAGGCAAATGGATGGGCGCTGCGCTTTACATTTGGCAGGCGCCAGAATGTGTCAGAGACAACTCCAAGGTCCGGTGTAACGGGCGACGTGGCAGGATCGAACGGCTCGTCGTCCAGACCTGACCACGAGGGCATGACGAGCGTCCCTCCCGGACCCAGCGCAGCACGCAGGGCCTCGATCAGTCCAAGTGGCCCATCTTCGAGGGGCCGGACGCTACGGAAGGAGCTGTGGACCAGCAGCACACCGCCGGGGGTAACCCCAAGGTTGAGAAGCTGACCGATGAGCTCGGCTTTTCGCCATTCGTATTGCACGACATTGCACTCCACCGCTGATGACATCAGTCGATTATAGCACGATCAACGGCACTGTTGCAAATAGTCGGTGGTGATAAACTTATCATCCCCTTTTGCTGATGGAGCTGCACATGAACCCATTCAAAGGCCGGCATTTTCAGCGTGACATCATTCTGTGGGCCGTACGCTGGTACTGCAAATACGGCATCAGTTACCGTGAGCTGCAGGAGATGCTGGCTGAACGCGGAGTGAATGTCGATCACTCCACGATTTACCGCTGGGTTCAGCGTTATGCGCCTGAAATGGAAAAACGGCTGCGCTGGTACTGGCGTAACCCTTCCGATCTTTGCCCGTGGCACATGGATGAAACCTACGTGAAGGTCAATGGCCGCTGGGCGTATCTGTACCGGGCCGTCGACAGCCGGGGCCGCACTGTCGATTTTTATCTCTCCTCCCGTCGTAACAGCAAAGCTGCATACCGGTTTCTGGGTAAAATCCTCAACAACGTGAAGAAGTGGCAGATCCCGCGATTCATCAACACGGATAAAGCGCCCGCCTATGGTCGCGCGCTTGCTCTGCTCAAACGCGAAGGCCGGTGCCCGTCTGACGTTGAACACCGACAGATTAAGTACCGGAACAACGTGATTGAATGCGATCATGGCAAACTGAAACGGATAATCGGCGCCACGCTGGGATTTAAATCCATGAAGACGGCTTACGCCACCATCAAAGGTATTGAGGTGATGCGTGCACTACGCAAAGGCCAGGCCTCAGCATTTTATTATGGTGATCCCCTGGGCGAAATGCGCCTGGTAAGCAGAGTTTTTGAAATGTAAGGCCTTTGAATAAGACAAAAGGCTGCCTCATCGCTAACTTTGCAACAGTGCCATTTTAAGCGTTATGCTAAGCCCAGGAAGCCGCAGGATCTTTTGAACCACAACTGCATTAACGTCCGCTATTCTGATACGAGTGGATTGTACGCCTGGGAATTCGAGAAAGATGCTCAGAAATTCAGTCTGAAAGTCAAAGGGCAATATATTGCGAACAGCACGATTCATCAGCTCGATGCAGCATTAGACGGGCTGGGGATTGCCTATATTCCCGAGTATGTTGCAGATGGATATATCAAAAGCGGCAAGCTGATTGCTGTTCTGACCGAGTGGTGTCCATATTTTGACGGCTACCATATTTATTATCCTCACCGCCGACAGGATTCTCCTGCGTTTATGGCTTTTCTGCAAGTTTTGCGTGACAGGTACAATAATGGAATAAGATAAATTTATGAGTAAAGGATTATGTCCACGATAAGCACCTGGGTCGATTCCTGGGAGGCGGCCATGAGGGTAGGGAAGCGCCGTCCCGTCAAGTCAGCGTAATGCTCTGCCAGTGTTACAACCAATTAACCAATTCTGATTAGAAAAACTCATCGAGCATCAAATGAAACTGCAATTTATTCATATCAGGATTATCAATACCATATTTTTGAAAAAGCCGTTTCTGTAATGAAGGAGAAAATTCACCGAGGCAGTTCCATAGGATGGCAAGATCCTGGTATCGGTCTGCGATTCCGACTCGTCCAACATCAATACAACCTATTAATTTCCCCTCGTCAAAAATAAGGTTATCAAGTGAGAAATCACCATGAGTGACGACTGAATCCGGTGAGAATGGCAAAAGCTTATGCATTTCTTTCCAGACTTGTTCAACAGGCCAGCCATTACGCTCGTCATCAAAATCACTCGCATCAACCAAACCGTTATTCATTCGTGATTGCGCCTGAGCGAGACGAAATACGCGATCGCTGTTAAAAGGACAATTACTAACAGGAATCGAATGCAACCGGCGCAGGAACGCTGCCAGCGCATCAACAATATTTTCACCTGAATCAGGATATTCTTCTAATACCTGGAATGCTGTTTTCCCGGGGAGCGCAGTGGTGAGTAACCATGCATCATCAGGAGTACGGATAAAATGCTTGATGGTCGGAAGAGGCATAAATGCCGTCAGCCAGTTTAGTCTGACCATCTCATCTGTAACATCATTGGCAACGCTACCTTTGCCATGTTTCAGAAACAACTCTGGCGCATCGGGCTTCCCATACAATCGATAGATTGTCGCACCTGATTGCCCGACATTATCGCGAGCCCATTTATACCCATATAAATCAGCATCCAGGTTGGAATTTAGTTGAATATGGCTCATAACACCCCTTGTATTACTGTTTATGTAAGCAGACAGTTTTATTGTTCATGATGATATATTTTTATCTTGTGCAGTATAACATAAGAGATTTTGAGACACAACGTGGATTTGTTGAATAAATCGAACTTTTGCTGAGTTGAAGGATCAGATCACGCATCTTCCCGACAACGCAGACCGTTCCGTGGCAAAGCAAAAGTTCAAAATCACCAACTGGCCCACCTACAATAAAGGGGTCGTTTGCGGGAGAGGGCGAAATCCTACGCTAAGGCTTTGGCCAACGATATTCTCCGGTAAGATTGATGTGTTCCCAGGGGATAGGAGAAGTCGCTTGATATCTAGTATGACGTCTGTCGCACCTGCTTGATCGCGGCCGCGATAGCTAGATCGCGTTGCTCCTCTTCTCCATCCGCGTTCCAAGCTGCGGAAAGGCACCCATAAGCGTACGCCTGGTCGAGCAGGCGACGCGGATCGACGTCCAGCGCACGAGAGAATGCGTCCGCCATCTGTGCAATGCGTCTAGGATCGAGACAAAGGTCGTCTCTGTCAGCCGGATCGTAGAACATATTGGCGGCGCCAAAGCCCACTTCACCGACCAGACCGACGGGATCTATCACCAGCCAGCCGCGACTGGAGAACATGATGTTTTCATGATGCAGATCGCCATGTAGCCCACGCAGTTCCGAGGCATTGCTCATCATTTGATCGGCTATAATCGCCGCGTGGACGTAGTCAGTTTGACAACCTGCGTTTTGATCATCGCGCGCCCGCTGAAACAAAGCTGCAAAGCGATCCCGGATCGGGAGAAGGGCAGAAGGCAGGGGTTCCTCAGATGCGGCATACAGCTTCGCCATCAGTTCCGCTGCAATTTCGGTCGCCTGGTAGTCGCCGTGCTCGGCAACGATGTGAGAGAGCATTCGCTCCCCGGCATATTCGAGCAACATCAGATTGTTCTCACGACCGAGCAACCGGACTGCTCCCCTCCCATTGCGCCATACCAGATAGTCGGCCCCGCGCAGTTCATCAGCAATGTCTTCTATAGGTTTCAATCCCTTGACGATTGCAGGAGTCCCGTCTGGCAATGAAACTTTCCAAACGAGGCTGGAAAAGGTGTCCGCAATGAGAACAGGTTGCGAAACGTGCCAATGAGCAGGAAAAACAGTCGGCATGAACATCAACCCCAAGTCAGAGGGTCCAATCGCAGATAGAAGGCAAGGCGTTCGCGGTCGGGGGCTTCGATCCCCAATACATTGAATAGGACAGCGAAGGCGCGCTCTGCTTCATCTGGCGCTGCCCAGTTCTCTTCGGCGTTAGCAATCATGAGTGCCAAATCGGCATAGCGATCTGCTGTTCCGAGCCGCCCAAGGTCGATCAGACCCGTGCATTGAAGAGTTTTAGGGTCCACCATGAAGTTCGGCATGCAGGGATCACCATGGCAAACAACCATATCGGTGCGCTCTTGGTCGAGCCGCACCGGTAGCTCTCGTTCGACACGAGCCAAAAGATCGAGCTGCGGCGTACTCTTGTCCTCGTCCGGTAAGAAGTCGGGATTGACGGCATTGCGGGACACCACATCAACGGCGCGTCCGAACATTCGCGACAGCCTGCGCTCAAACGGACATTGATCAACCGATAGGCTGTGAACAGCGCCAAGTTGCTGCCCCATTGACGGCCACGCTTTGAGCAAATCCGCTCCAGACAGATCAGCCGCCGGTACTCCCGGAATTGCCGTTATCACCAAGCATGCACCCTCCTGTTCCTCCTGCCAGTTGATCACCTCGGGGCAAGCCACACCTCGACCTTTGAGCCAAATGAGGCGGTCACGCTCTCCAGCGCTTTCACACGCGCGCTGACGCTCGACTGGCTGATACCAAGTGCCTTGGCCGCATGCCGAAAATTCAGATGCTCGGCGACGGCGATGAACTGAACAAGGGAAATGAGCGGTATCCTGCCAGACAGGATACCGACATTCACGAGGTTTCGATGGTTAGTGCGCCGCATCGGAGCGGGCCTGCTACCAGTCGTCGGTTAGACGACTGGCGACTTCTCGGTGGCAGCCCCACGGAGCCGAAGGAGCACCAGCCCCAACGAAACCAGTACCGCCATCGCCGTGGCGTAACAGATCACGGGCCACGCTGTGTCACCGTTTAAAAGTGCCACCGCCAATGTCCCGACAATGCTGACTATCAGGCTTTGAACGCAGAAGTAGAACGCGACCGCTGATCCCGCGATGTCGTCGAACTCTGCCAAAGCGCCGTTCGCGGTAACGGACACCGTGAAGACAATACCGACCGCGACAACCCACATCGGTAGGATGAAGGTGAGGAATGACGGCGAGCCGTAAAGTTCGCCGATCCCCAACAGGACCGCTCCGCAAACAAGCAACGCCATCCCACGCGCCACGCATCCTGCGATGCCCCATCTGGCGACAAAGGACTTCGCGAAACGGGTTGTCACGATCATTACAAGCGCGACAGTGGCGAAGGCAAAGCTGAATCCGATCTCGGAATATTCCGCTTGGCCTATGAGCACACGGGGAGCCGTCGAGAAGAAGACGAAGAAGGTGCCTATACCGGCGCTAAAGCCGACAGTGTAAACCCAAAAAGCCGGACTCGCGAAGATCAGCAAGACAGATCGGCGCGTCTTGACTTGATCCAGAGGGCGGGTTTCGTGCCACCTGAAACCCGCATTTAGGAGTGCGAGCATCGCCAGTATAGCCAAAGTAATGAATATCGCCTGCCATCCCAAGAACTCGCCGATCAATGCTCCGGCGATAGGGCCGAGCGCAGGCACGAACGCCAGAATCGAACTGAAAAGGCCGTAGATGACGGCACCTTCGGGACGATTGGCATATACGTCGCGAACCGTCGCGAACGTCGCCACCATCATGGCCGACGCGCCCACTGCTTGAAGTAGACGAAACGCAACAAAGGCCGGTGCAGTTGAAGACCAAGCTGCTCCCAGAGACGCAGCAACGAAAGCCGTTGCGCCTACAAGCAGGATCGGCCGTCGCCCGACGCGATCGGAGAGTGGCCCAAAGATCACTTGGCCCACACCGAGCATCACCATATAGAGGCTCAACGTGAGTTGGATCATAGCGGGCGTCGTGTTCAGGATGCCGGGCATCGCTGGAACGACAGGGAGATACATATCCATCGCCAGTGAAGCGAGGATGTCGAAAGGAGCCATCAGCAGCAGTGCTGCCGGCAGCGTATAGGCCCACGCGGGGCGTGTGGTGGTCATGACGAATCAACCTCTCGATTAAGGAATTTAAGGAATACCGGGCGACGTCTGCTCGTCAGCAATCAGATGAGACTAGCCTTACAGAGCGCCGCAACAACAATACTGGTTGTTGCGGCTTACTTGTCTGCTGACTTGGAATTTCCCATCTGATTACTCCACGCTTACGAATATGAATTGCTACATTTTATCCGATTATCTTTTGCTTCGCAACCATAACCTCGCGGCCGAGTTGGCGGTCGATGATCGGCCGCCACGGGACAAGGGTGAACTCATGGGATTTCTCGACCACGGCGAACTTGCCGCTCGATAGATGCACGGTTCCGGTAAACTTGCCGCTGACGCTCTCGCCGTCCGTGGCGGCGCGGAACGGCAGGCCCTTACTCAAAGCCATATCCGATCCGACGCCGGCTACCTCGCGCTCCCGCAGGATGGCGAGAAGGTTGCGCCGGTAGAAGACGCGGCTGTCCCGGCTGTTGCGGGATCGAACGGCAGCCAGGTACGGCGGGCTTCGTCATCCAGCCGAGCGCCATTCAGAGTCTCCTCGTAGGGTGATCGGTCCCACGACGCGTATCCCATCACAGTGCCAGTCGGCCCAACCGCGGAGCGTAACGCGGCAACGACCGTCTCCGCTCCTCCTTCGACCGGACCAATCGCTTTAAGTGAGGCATGCACCATCAAGAGGTCACCGGTTTGGACTCCGAGTTTTTGAAGCGCCTCCGTTATTGCCTTCCGCGTATGCATCGCGATATCTCCTCTAAGTCTAAGTTATAGCTTGCGTTGATTTTAGCTAATTACATTTCATTTGCTATCATTAGTCTGTCGATTAATAGTCATCAAAAACCATAAATGTGCAGTTAACGAATTCTTGCGGTTTCTTTCAGCGCCGCCAATACCGCCAGCCCGTCGCGCAAGGGGCGCGGCTCGTGTGTGCGGATGAAGTCAGCTCCACCTGCGGCGGCGGCAAGCTCTGCAGCGAGTGTCGCGGCCCCGACATCCCCCGGACCACGGCCTGTGAGCGCGCGCAGAAAGGATTTGCGCGAAACAGACAGAAGCACCGGCAAATCGAAGCGCAGCCGCAATTCATCGAACCGCGCCAGCACCGAGAGCGAGGTTTCGGGAGCAGCCCCCAGAAAAAACCCCATGCCGGGATCAAGGACAAGGCGGTTGCGTTTGATACCGGCACCCGTCAGCGCCGCGATGCGCGCGTCAAAGAACGCCGCAATGTGATCCATGATGTCGCCAGCGGGTGCCTCGCGCCGATCTGCCTGCCCGTCTTGCACCGAATGCATAACGACGAGTTTGGCAGATGATTTCGCCAATTGCGGATAGAACGCAGCGTCTGGAAAACCGCGAATATCATTGAGATAGGCCACACCACGCGACAAGGCATAGGCTTGCGTCGCGGGTTGATAACTGTCGAGCGAGACGGGAATGCCATCTGCCTTGAGCGCGTCCAGCACCGGCGCGATACGCGCGATTTCTGTGTCGGACGAAACAGGCGCGGCGTCGGGATTGCTGGATGCCGGACCGAGGTCGATCACATCTGCCCCCTCGGCCATCAGCTTACGCGCCTGCGCAATGGCTGCGTCTGGCGCCAGATACCGGCCTCCATCGGAGAAACTGTCCGAGGTTATGTTGACGATGCCGAAAATGATGAGCGATTTATTCATGGTGGCTTCTATAATAATAATAATCGAGCATGAGTCTCATACGGATGCTCGGGTCGAAAGGGAATCCCCAGGCGAGTAACCTGTTTGCGGTGATCCATTAGCTGCAGGAGCAGAATAGCATACATCTGGAAGCAAAGCCAGGAGTTTTTTAATATCTATGGGGCTAATTGACTTTGAAGAATCTAGCCTAACTTCAACCTAAAACCTTAGAACGTATTCAAACTGTTCAGCAAGCTTTGGACGAAAAATATGGGGCAGGTAAATATAAAGTGGGGACTGATACTTTAAATGGTACACAGGGTTTAAGAACGGTTAGGGATAGCAATAAAGCAGGGGTTTGTGCCGAACCCAAATGTTCAGTTGTCGCCAAAGAGATAATCCCAGCCCTGTTACAGGCTTTGCTATTATGTGGCGTGGTAAAGGTGATAATCCCTAGGGTAGCACAAAAAGGAAAACATTGAACTAACGGCTTAAATACGTTGATAAACTACTCCCCCTATTTTGAGAGAGTCAAAGAACCGCTATAAGTTCTGTTTTAAAACGTTTTAAACTATTTTCAACAGTTTCAACTAAATTAAACCATTCTCAACCATGACATGAGAGATTTTCAACTTTTAAAACATCTTAAAACATTTTAAAACATCTAAAAAATATAGCCGACTGACTTTTAAAACAATTGAAAACATTTTAAAACATTTGAAAACATCCGAACCTAACTGATAAGAGATTTTTAAAACAATTGAAAACATCTTAAAACATTTTAAAACAATGGAAAACAAGCAAGACGTTAAAACAAGCGGTAAAGGGTTTAGATTGGCTCAAGGCATGGATTGATTGTATTTTGAGTTCTATTTTGGTTTATTTTTAGAGTGTTTAGCGTGGGTATAGTGTGAGTGCAGGATAGGCTAAAGCCGTGAAAGTTTATAAATTTTATGGAATGATAAAATAACCCCCCTTTTTGGTGAACCACTTCTGACAATTAGTGTTGGAGCAGTCGTACCAAAAAGGGATTTTTAACCTATGATACCGTTCTGATGACAATAGATTAGAATTTGCGTTATATTGAAGTCTGATGGTTTTTGGGTATTGTTTTTTATTTGATAGTAAAACCAACTTTTGCCAAGTATGGGCGGTAAAATTCGGCTTTTTGTGGGTCTAATAGGTCGTTCTCAATCTTTTTGGCGTATTCTTTCATACTCATTCCGATTGGTGCATAGTCGCCAAGTTCTCTAAGCTCTGCCAATTTGCTAGCAAAGGTTTGGCGTTGCTTGTCGGTCATCTTGATTGGGGCAAGCATATCAACTGTGTTAGGGTCTCGAATTTTATTTTCTTTTGTCTTTTTAGCTTTTTCTTTCAACTCAAAAGTAAATTTGACTGCCACAAACTTACGCCCTTTTTTGATAAGTTCATATTGAGCTTTTAATGGCGATTTTTCGTTAATTTCTTTAATGGCAACATCAATTACATTAACTCTTAAATCTTTGGTTGCAGGGTATTTGTCAAGCAACATTAGCATATAACGCAAATCATCAAAATCAATCTGTGTCCAACCCTTGCCAGTATCCTTATTGAGATACTGTCTTAACAATGGATAAATACGATAAGTGTAAATACTACTAAATTCTGCAACATCTTGGGCTAAAAACTGGGTAAAACTTGCTTTTAAGTCGCTTAATAATGGCATAATTTCAAGGCATAAATTGCTAGACTTTTACCGTTAAATTCGCTAAAATCTGTTTTTTTGTTCTGCAAACAAATTATCCGAATTTCCGCGCAATGTACGTTTCAGGCTGCCTGAAATGCGTTGCGCCCCACACAAAACCCTGTTAATAGGAAATATTGAAAATGGATTTACACAAATTAAAAAAACTGATTGATTTGGTTGAAGAATCAGGAATTGCCGAGATTGAAGTTACCGAAGGCGAAGAAAAAGTCCGCATTACGCGCACCGTGGCTGCGCCAGCACCTGCTCAAACCATTTATGCGACTGCGCCAATGGCTGCACCTGTCGCGCCAGCCCCTGCACCCGTAGCGGCTGCGCCTGTTGCTGCGGCGGCTGCACCGTCAGCCCCTGCTGCGCGTGATTTGAGCCAAGCGCAAAAATCGCCTATGGTTGGCACGTTCTACCGCGCACCAAGCCCAAGCGCACCTGCGTTTGTGGAAGTGGGCGCAACGGTTAAAGCGGGCGACACGCTGTGCATTATTGAAGCCATGAAATTGATGAATGAAATTGAAGCCGAAAAATCAGGCGTGATTAAAGAAATTTTGGTGGAAAACGGTCAGCCTGTGGAATTTGGCGAACCTTTGTTTATTATTGAATAATACGTTTCAGGCTGCCTGAACATTCATAACCCATAAAATAAGGAAACAAGATGAACATTCAAAATCCGCAAATTCAATCATACGATTTTCTGCGTGGAATGTATGATGACGGCTATTTTCCCAATTTTTTGGTTGATAAATCCCCGCGTGATTGGTAAAATTATTTTTCAGGCTGCCTGAATTTTTCAGGCTGCCTGAAAAGAAATTTATTTAGTAAAATCAAAGGATAATTTATGTTAAATAAGTTAAAAATCGGCACATTATTATTGCTGACATTAACGGCTTCATTAACGGCTTGTTCGCCCAATTCTGTTCATTCGGTAACGTCTAATCCGCAGCCTGCTAGTGCGCCTGTGCAACAATCAGCCACACAAGCCACCTTTCAACAGGCTTTGGCGAATTTGGAACAGCAGT
This sequence comes from Moraxella sp. FZFQ2102, assembly GCF_024137865.1. NCBI lineage: Bacteria > Pseudomonadati > Pseudomonadota > Gammaproteobacteria > Moraxellales > Moraxellaceae > Moraxella > Moraxella sp. FZFQ2102. The sequence continues at coordinate 1,709,876 of NZ_CP099960.1, read as the reverse complement.
ATCAAGCCCGAATTGGCGTTTATGTATGGGATACAGAAACGGGACATTCTTTGTCTTATCGTGCAGATGAACGCTTTGCTTATGCGTCCACTTTCAAGGCGTTGTTGGCTGGGGCGGTGTTGCAATCGCTGCCTGAAAAAGATTTAAATCGTACCATTTCATATAGCCAAAAAGATTTGGTTAGTTATTCTCCCGAAACCCAAAAATACGTTGGCAAAGGCATGACGATTGCCCAATTATGTGAAGCAGCCGTGCGGTTTGGCGACAACACCGCGGCCAATTTGCTGCTCAAAGAATTGGGTGGCGTGGAACAATATCAACGTATTTTGCGACAATTAGGCGATAACGTAACCCATGCCAATCGGCTAGAACCCGATTTAAATCAAGCCAAACCCAACGATATTCGTGATACGAGTACACCCAAACAAATGGCGATGAATTTAAATGCGTATTTATTGGGCAACACATTAACCGAATCGCAAAAAACGATTTTGTGGAATTGGTTGGACAATAACGCAACAGGCAATCTATTGATTCGCGCTGCTACGCCAACATCGTGGAAAGTGTACGATAAAAGCGGGGCGGGTAAATATGGTGTACGCAATGATATTGCGGTGGTTCGCATACCAAATCGCAAACCGATTGTGATGGCAATCATGAGTACGCAATTTACCGAAGAAGCCAAATTCAACAATAAATTAGTAGAAGATGCAGCAAAGCAAGTATTTCATACTTTACAGCTCAACTAACAAATTCATTTTGTTAGAAAAAGTGAAAATTAAGGGGGGATGCTTTCGTTACCACTCAAAAATAAAAAAGATACAAGAGAAATCTCTCGTATCTTTATTCAACAATAGGGCCCAATTGCAGTATAAATTTAACAGTCGTTCATCATGTTATTATTTATCAGAGCTTGTGCTATAATTATTCTAATTTCATAAAGTGGTTATAATGGATTGTTAATATAAACATTCATTATAACCGCATTGGAGTGAGTTATAATGAACAAAGTAAATATACAAGATAGTCAAAACTTTATTACATCCAAGTATCATATAAATAAAATATTGAGAAATATACGTTTAAATACAAATGATAATATTATTGAGATAGGTTCAGGTAAAGGTCATTTCACGCTTGAATTAGCTAAAAGGTGTAATTATGTAACCGCCATTGAAATAGACCCTAAATTGTGTAGGACAACTAAAAACAAGCTTATTGATTATGAGAACTTCCAGGTTATCAATAAAGATATATTAAAATTTAAGTTTCCTAAAAATAAGTCATATAAGATATTTGGAAATATACCTTACAACATCAGTACAGATATAATTCGAAAAATTGTTTTTGAAAGCACAGCTACAGAAAGTTATTTAATAGTGGAATATGGATTTGCTAAAAGGTTGCTAAATACAAATCGTTCACTAGCACTATTTTTAATGACAGAAGTTGATATATCCATATTAAGTAAAATCCCTAGAGAATACTTTCATCCAAAACCTAGAGTTAATAGCTCGTTAATTGTATTAAAAAGACACCCTTCAAAAATATCACTCAAAGATAGAAAACAATATGAAAATTTTGTTATGAAATGGGTTAACAAAGAATACATAAAACTATTTTCCAAAAACCAATTTTATCAAGCCTTAAAATATGCAAGAATTGACGATTTAAACAATATTAGCTTTGAACAATTCTTGTCTCTTTTCAATAGCTATAAATTATTTAATAGATAAGTTAAGGGGTGCATAAACTGCATCCCTTAACTTATCTTATTTTGCTTAAACAATCTTGGCCCGTAAACTGCATAACTCATATGTAAATCGCTCCTTTTTAGGTGGCACAAATGTGAGGCATTTTCACTATTTCCGGCAATTACTTCCATGTAAAGTATAACCCACTATACTTTACTGTAGTGGTACACTAATCCCGCAGTCCTCAATAAGTGGTACAATATCATAAAAATGAGGATAAACCATGAGACGACCAAGACGAAGCTTTAGTGCAGAGTTTAAATTAGAAGCAGTAAAATTAGTCACAGACAAAGGCTACAGCATATCCCAGGCTTGTCAGGAATTGGATGTTGGTGAAACATCATTTAGACGCTGGTTAAGCCAAGTCAAAGCAGAACATCAAGGCTATGTACTTGCAGGCTCAAAACCAATCAGTCCTGATCAACAACGTATTCGTGAGCTAGAAGATAGAATCAGAGTGCTAGAAGAGGACAAGCTGATTCTAAAAAAGGCTACAGCGATTTTAATATCTCTCGAGAGCAAAAATACCAAGCAATTAAGACATTAAAATCGCACGGCATCAAGCGTTTATGTAAGTTATTTGGCGTCAGTGAAAGTGCTTACTATACCCAGTTACGACAGGCTAATAAACCAGCTAAGCATGTTGGTATCGCCACTCACATAAAAGCCATTTTTGACGAAAGCAGAGGCTCAGCAGGTAAACGCAGTATCAAAGCACGATTGCAAGCAAAAGGTATCACAGTTGGCTTGTATTTAGTGCGTAAGCTTATGAAGCAGCAAGGCTTATTTAGCAAACAACCGCAAAAATGGCGTTATCAAGACAAAGACAATGGCCAAATATTTGACAATATTCTGGAGCGACAGTTTAGTCCTAAGCCTCATATAACGGTGCTTTGTGGTGATACAACCTATCTGAAGGTTAACGGCGTGTGGCATTATTTGGCAGTGGTTATTAATTTATCCAATCGTCAAGTAGTGGGCTGGAAGCTTGGTAATCGTCATGATGCAAATTTAGTGATTGATGCATTAAACCATGCCATGCTAAACATCAAACACACACCAAACATGATCTTTCACTCCGATCAAGGCAGTATTTATGGCAGTGACAAGTTTACAGCTTGTGTAAACAGACACAAGCTAGTCCAAAGCATGAGTCGCCGAGGCAATTGTTGGGATAATGCCCCAATGGAGCGATGGTTTCGTAGTTTTAAACATGAGTGGATGCCAAAAGGCGGTTATCGTGATGTTGAAAGTGCAATGAATGATGTCAAAGACTATGTGATGTATTATAATCACATTCGTCCACATCAATACAATCAAGGTCTGGCACCAGTTCCAGCAAAATCAACTTATCAGGGACTGTTGAATTAGTTGACCACTACATACTCGTAAAGGTGGGCTCGCCGAGGGGTCTTGCAGACGGCTCTGTCGGCTCTTTTGAGCCGAGTATCAGCGCACCCTTATGGTGCAATTAGCTGATACAAAAAACAAAGAGTTGGCTCATGTAATCCAACTCTTAAAACACAAAAAAATAACCCCCTTGGCTTTTCAGCAGGGGCATATTTTTTATTTAATTCCTCACTCTTTATAAACTTGGTTTTCTTTTTGCCAATTCGATTTTATGTACTCTTTTATAAAAAGAGTATTCCTCTCTGTTAGCAATTCGAACCAACCAGCAGGAGCTCGGTCAGACATACAATAATCAGCAAAATCTTTTAAATGCGCTGAATTTACAATCCAAGTGCAACAAAAAAAGAAGTACTCATCAACTAGAATATAATTTTGTTTCCACACAAAAACCACTTCCAAATGATGAGTACTTCCTATCAACATCTTACAATAAACGAGCGAGAAAAGATAATGATTTTACTCGCACAGGGCAAAAAACAAGCAGAAATTGCCAAAGCACTGGGACGTAGCTCCAGCACCATAGTGCAACGAACGCACAAAACAGCTATTTGAAGCATCGTCAAAATAGCAAAGCACAGCGCAAATTAGAGCAGCCTGAATATTTCAATTTGGTGCAAGAAAAGTTTCTGACAGAAAACTGGTCGCCCGAACAAATCAGCGCACGATTAAAATTGGAAAAATCTGAATTATCCATTAGTTATTCAACCATTTATCGTGGTATTTATTCAGGGTTGTTTGATATAGGCGAACGCAAAGCCAGTCGCAAACTGCGCCACAAAGGCAAAACACGGCATACAAAAAATCATCATGAAAAACGTGGCAAAATTCAGATATCCAACCATTTGAACGACCGTCCCATTTCGGCGCAAAATCGCAGTCGCTTTGGACATTGGGAAGCCGATACCGTACTGGGTAAAGCGGGTGGAGCTTGTTTGCTGACGCTGACGGAACGCAAAAGTCGTTTTGAGTTGGTGAAGAAAATTCCTGCCAAAAAAGCCGAAGCTGTCCAAAAAGCTATGATTGAATTGCTTGATTCACATATATTGCGGTCAATTACGCCAGACCGTGGTAAAGAATTTGCCCAACATCGTTTGGTAACAGAAGCACTGGGTGTAGAATTTTACTTCCCCGAGCCGCATCAACCGTGGACACGGGGAACGAATGAAAACACAAATGGGTTACTTCGTGAATATTTCCCGAAGCAACAAGACATCAATCAGTGGAGCGATATTGATATTCAACAGGTGGTCAATAAACTGAATTTACGTCCGCGTAAATGTTTAGGTTGGAAAACACCTTATGAAGTTTACTTCAAAAAAACGTTGCACTTGGTTTGACAATTCAAGGGATAATTTCTATTGGTTTTTTTTGATGGTGTGGGGTACACCTACAACCGTTTTGATGCAATAAATTTTTGGCTTTATTGACGCACCAATCGCCCAATGCTTGGCATCGGATGGCTCAGCACTCGTACAGGATTGATGTCAATGCCACCGCGGCGAGTGTAGTTGGCTTGCACCATCAGACTTGTCGGTGCATAGACCGTCAATAAATCAGCAAAAATCTGCTCGACGCACTGCTCATGAAAGCCATTATGCTTACGGAAACTCAGCACATACGCCAGCACCTTGGCATACTCCACCTGCTTGGTGGTCGTGATAGACACCGACAGCGTACCCCAGTCTGGCTGATTGGTCACAGGGCAGTTTGAGCGAAGCAGATTGGTATGAAATTGAAAGGTTTGCACCACGCCATCAACTGCTGTGCCAAGTAGCGACGCATCGACATCATCAACGACAGCGACCGCATCACCCCCATCAAGCACGGCATCGATACACTCGCCCACAGGTCGCACCACTGCAAAATCAGCCCCATCAAGCGAGCTGATCAAAACCGTGACCGATGCCCCCACACACGCTGTCAAGTCACGCTCAATGGTCTGCTTGACAGCAGACACATCATCAAACTGGGTGAAATTCAGACTATTTAGGTAGAGCTTGAGTGATTTTGACTCAACGATATTTGGTGAGTCAGCAGGGATAGTGATGCGAGCGATGGCGACTTTTGAGATGCCTTGTGGATTTAGCCACGACAACTCAAATGCCTGCCACACATCAACGCCTGCCATCAGATGCTCTGCCGATACACCCGACTTCGCCAAAATCTCATCTCGACCAATCGTGCGGCTGATGGCAAACAGCACACTGTTGTCATAGCTTTGGGGATAGCTGGTACTCTCGCCCAAGACACCGTGAATACTCATAATTTTCTCTTAATAAAACAAATCATCCATCACCATCTGACACGTCGATGGCAAATCATCAATCACAACCGCAATCTTGAACCATTGGCAAGCAAGCGATACGAGATGACATAGAGCACCATACAAAAGCCCAAAATCGCCACCAACGACCACCAAACATTGACATCTGAGTAGCCTAGGATACCATAACGAAAGGCGTTGACCATATAGACAATCGGGTTTAGCAAAGATAAAGTCTGCCAAAAACCTGATAGATTTTCTAAAGAATAAAATACACCGCCTAGGTAGGTCAATGGCGTCAGCACAAAGCTTGGAATGATCGAAATATCATCAAACGAACGCGCAAACACCGCATTGATGAGACCGCCAAGGCTAAACAGCACAGAAGTACCGACAATGGTCGTCAGCATCACGCCAAGATGCGCCACACCAAGCTTGGTAAAAAATAGCGCGACCACGGTCACAATCGCCGCGATGGCAAGTCCGCGAAACACACCGCCCGCCACATAGCCGAACAAAATCGTATGCTTAGAAATCGGCGACACCAAAAGCTCTTCGATACTGCCTTGAAATTTCATGCTAAAAAAGCTTGAAACGACATTAGAATAACTGTTGGTAATCACCGCCATCATGATCAAACCTGGCACGATGAACTGCATATAGCTCACCCCGCCCATCTCACCGACACGACTACCAATCATCTGACCAAAAATCACAAAATACAGCGTCATCGTGATGACAGGTGGCAAAAGCGTCTGCGGCCAGATGCGTAATATCCGCTTGATTTCTTTGATTAAAATGGTGGTGAATGCCACCCATTGCTTGCCAAAATTCATAAGATACTCTTGTTGTTATTATTTAGTCATTGGAGAGTTTTTCGGTCAGATTATTTTCAACCAAGCTCATAAACAGCTCTTCTAAGCGATTGGATTTGTTTCGCATACTGGCGATTTGCACGCCTTGGGTGGATAATTGAGCAAAGACATCATTCAAACTTTCGCCTTTTTTGAGTGTGACTTCAAGGCTTAGCTCATCGATTTGTTGAAATTTGACGACATTGGTTAGATGGATTTGCCCATCAAACGGTTTGGCAAAATCCAAAATAAAACTTTCGATATCAAGGCTTGCCAACAAACTTTTCATATCTGTATTGATGCGAATCTCACCCTTATCCAAGATGGCGATGTGCTTACACAGCTGTTCAGCCTCTTCTAGATAATGCGTGGTCAGAATAATCGTCGTCTGCTCTTCGCGGTTGATGTATTCCATAAACTCCCACATCGAACGGCGTAGCTCAATATCCACACCTGCAGTCGGCTCATCCAAGATGAGCAGTTTTGGCTTATGCATCAATGCACGAGCAATCATCAAGCGACGCTTCATACCACCTGACAGCATACGCGCCTTGGTATCTTTTTTATCCCACAGACCCAGCGCCTTCAATAGTTTTTCGGCACGGGGGCGAGCATCACGAGCAGTAATGCCAAAATACCCTGCTTGATTAATCAAAATATCTTGGACATTTTCAAACTGCATGAAGTTAAATTCTTGGGGAACGACACCTAGGAACTCTTTGGCTTTGGCAGGATTTTTGAACAAATCCACCCCAAAAATCTCAACCGTCCCTGCCGACGGTGGAAATAGAGAGCTGACAATGCCAATGGTAGTTGATTTACCCGCACCATTTGGCCCCAAAAGCGCGAAAAAACCGCCCTGTGGCACAGTCAAATCAATACCTTTTAATGCAGTAAAGCCATTGGGATAAGTCTTGGTCAGCCCTGTAATCTTGAGCGCGGGCACACTATCGGTCATAGTTATTCTCTGGAATAGGTTATTATTACTTATAATAAATAAGGCTGATCAATGCCATTTTCAAGCAAAGCACGCCTTGATATACTACAGTAAATCCATCAAAGCAAAATCCCAAGCCGTCAAGCTTGGGATTGATACTGACATCACAAAGCAGTGATTAGCTTGAATGCTCGATGATGTAATTAACTGCGTTTTTAACTTCATCATCAGAAAGGTCAGCGCCACCACGAGCAGGCATGGCGTTGAAACCATTGATCGCGTGGTTATAAAGTGTTTCTTTGCCTTTACCGATACGCGGACCCCAGTCGCCTGCATTACCAAATTTCGGTGCACCGACCAGACCAGCATCATGACAAGTAGAACAGATCGCCTTGTACAAGACATCACCATCACGCGCTTGACCTTCTACCGCAGGTGGTAGCGCAACGATATTGATATCGCACTCTTCACCGTCAAAGCACACTTTACCAAATGGCTCAATGCGTGCGATCAGCTTTGGATACATCGCGACCAATTTTGCCACTTGTGGAGAATCTTTTGGTGCTTCTTCAGCAGGCTTAGCAGGTTGTGCTGCTGCATCTGTCGCAGCTGCATCCGCTGTCGCCGCGTCTGCTGGTGCAGCATCGGCAGTAGCTTGATCTGCTGGCGCTGCTTCAGCTGAAACTGCCGCATCCGCAACAGGTGCATCAGCAGGCTTGGCTTCTTGTGCTTGAGTTGCCATGGTTGTCGCTGCTAACAAGGTAGCAACAGAGAACATTACAGCTTTTTTCATTGTCATCATCTCGTTTTGGCCGTGAGCCTATGCTCTGGGGATGTCAAATGGCAATTCAACAACCTGTCAATTTGCCATTGCAACGATACAAAATTTTTCCCTACTATTATAAGGGAAAAAGCAGGTAAAATGCTATATTTTTTATCAAATCTGTTAAAATTAAGTAAGATTTGCACAAATTTGGTATTAATTGCCAATATTTTGGCGTCAAATCTAGCAATTTTCACAAAAACTTGCTAGAATTTGCAAGCTTTACGCACCCATAGCTCAGTTGGATAGAGTGTCAGCCTCCGAAGCTGAAGGTCGCCAGTTCGATTCTGGCTGGGTGCGCCATTTCTCACCCATCTTTGCGATGGGTTTTTCTTTGCCTGCGATCAGCGATTGTTATTGATCTCGATGATCTCAATCCAGTAGCCATCTGGATCTTTGATAAAGGCGATGTCTTTCATGCTGCCTTCTTCTGGGCGTTTTTTGAACTCAACGCCATTGGCATCAAACCACGCCACCGCATCAGCCAAGCTTGGCACGCTAAAGCAAATATGCCCAAAGCCGCGCGGGTCGCTGTTGCCATCATGATAGCTGAAGTTCTCATCGTTTTCTGTGCCATAATTGTGCGTCAGCTCAAGAATGCTGCGCTGACGCGAAACAAAGTCTTTTAGCTCATCGCCTGCAGGCAGATTGGCACGCTCTTCTACGGTTAGTTTGGCTAAAAAGTACAAATCAAATTGCGCATCTGGAAATTGGCGATGCTTTAATAAACTCATGCCAAGCACACCTGTATAAAACTCCAGTGATTTCACAGGATCTTTTACGCGTAGCATGGTGTGATTATAAATATAACCTTCAGATTGTACAGGAATATCTTTGACACCATTTGCGGTCAGTGAGTTGCTTGGTTGTTTAATAGTCATAATTCACCTTTGTACTTAGTCTAAATTTATTAATTTGAATTAATTTTCAAAAAATTTCACACGCCCAGTCGCCACATCGTATTCGGCGCCGACGATGAGCAGATCACCCGCTTCAACCATATCTTCTAATATACGCGAGCCGTGACGCAGCTGCGCGACCGACATTCGCACATTGGCGCGAATCGAGCGATCGATCAGCTCATCCATATCCACATCATCACCTGATGCCGTGGCGATCTCATGCAGGTTCAGCACGCTTGGGCGAATGCGATCGACGATGGATTGTAAGTTCGGTGAGTAGTATTGATCAGGATTGACCAAAGCTTCGATACACGCTGTCACCGCGCCACAGTGCGAATGCCCCATCACCACCACAAGGCGCGTGCCGAATTTCTCAGCGGCAAATTCAATCGAGCCGATTTGGCTAGGCGCAACGACATTGCCCGCCACGCGAATCACAAACAAATCACCCAAACCCTGATCAAAAATCAGCTCAACAGGCACACGCGCATCCGAACAACCCAAGATGATGGCGCGCGGATTTTGCTCCTTGACCAAAGTCGGCGGTGGAATGCGGAGATCTTCAGTGCTGGCAAGATTGGACACATAACGCTCGTTGCCTGCTTTTAATAACTCGAGCACTGCCTGTGCTTGCGTTTGTGGAGTCATGGAGTATTCTCGTTTAATTTTACTAAATTATTGCGTATCGGCATTGGCATCAGGCTGAGCTGTCGGCGCTGGCGCTGGCGTCTCTGCTTTTGGCTCTGGCTTAGCTTCAGGTTTTAGCTCAGGCTTTGGTGCAGATTCTGCCTGTGGTGGCGTCAGCACAGGTGGCGTCGGTGTTTCAGCGGCACGCGGCTCATTGCTTGGTGCATAATTGCGCGAGATCTCACCTTGCACTGCACCTGCTTCATTATTCAGCTGTGCGCGTGCCAATTCTCGCTCTTGGCGACGGCGTTCATTGGCTTGTGCTTCTTGGGCGCGTGCTTGTGCTTGCTCAATACTGCGGCGTGCCAAATCCTGATCGGCGCGCGTGGCTGCCTGCACAGGGATTTCGCTGCGTGTCGCTTGCAGATTGATGCGGCGCGGCTGTGTACTTGCCATATCGCTGATCGAGTCAGCGCGCATATAATTATCAATAATGGTTAAATAATCACCTGCTTTCACCGCCTTTGGTGCAAGACTGCTTGGTAAACCAAAATCCTGCGTCTTCAGCGCGGCATTGGCTTCATCCATGCTGGCAAACTGCCCAAAGGTCAAGATATAGTGCGGTTTTTTGTTGGCGTCCAGATAGCGAAAATACGCGTATTTATCACGATTTTCTTGGCTGTCAAGATAATCGACGATCACCTGATTTTCGGCGACATCCATCAGCTGAACTGTGTATTTGTTCGCGACATTTTCAAAGAAAATCTTATCGCGAAACTCAGCCGGATAGGTGCGCATATCGCGGATCAAGGTTGAAAAATCGATCGGCTTGACTTCTTTTTCAAGGTCACGCAGATGATCGATGCGCTTTGGCAATGCCGCCTGAACCACTTCATCGGCTTGGGCGGGTTTTTTGATGATCGTTGGCGCGGTAGAAGTTAGCCACACTAGCAGCCAAGCCACCGCAATCACGCCTGCGCCAATCAGCCACAGCTTAGATTGGCGTCGAAAATATTGTGAACTCATCGCTTGATTTTGCGACATAATCTTAACCTTGAAATTAAATAAACAAATAAATCTTTATGCGCCTGCCAATACCGATTCTAGTGTCGATAACTCAAAATCCGCCGTCACAAACGCATCACCGATGGCTCGTAGTAGTACCAAGCGAATTTTGCCTTGCTGCACTTTCTTATCATGACCCATCAGATCTAATGCTTCATCGACCGCGATTTGTGGCGGCGTGGTTGGTAAATCAAATCGCTCAATCACACGAATGATACGCGCGACATCGTCCGCACTGATTAAGCCTAGCTTAAATGACATCTGCGCCGCTTGCACCATACCGACCGCCACCGCTTCCCCATGCAGCCATGCGCCATAGCCTTGATGTGCTTCGATGACATGGCCAAAAGTATGACCGAAATTCAAAAGTGCGCGCCTGCCGGCTTCGCGCTCATCTTCGGCGACCACTTGCGCTTTAAAGTCGCAGCAGCGATGCACCATCTCGCCCAAAATCGCACCATCTTGGGCAGTGATGGCATCAGCATTGTCTTCTAGCCAAGTCAGAAAATCAGCATCCATAATTAAGGCATACTTAATAACTTCTGCCATACCTGCGGCAAACTCACGCTTTGGCAAGGTCTTAAAAGTCGCCATATCAGCCAGCACGCATTGCGGCTGCCAAAATGCACCGATCATATTTTTGCCACGCGGGTGATTGATGCCTGTTTTGCCGCCGACACTAGAATCTACCTGGGCAAGCAAAGTCGTTGGTACCTGGATGAAATCCACCCCGCGCATAAAGCTTGCCGCCGCAAAGCCTGTCATATCACCGATGACACCGCCGCCCAGAGCGACCAAAGTGCAATCGCGCGCAAAATGCTGCTCAAGCAGCGTATCATAAATGGCATTGATACTGTCTTGGTTCTTGTGCGCTTCACCATCAGGCAGCACCACGCTATGAGCGATAAAGCCTTGAGCCACAAGCGCGCTTTTTAGACCGTCCAAATACAAAGGTGCGACCACATCATTGCTGACAATCAGCACCTGTTTACCCTTAATATATGGCACAAGCTTGGTGGCAAGATCAGGCGTGCCATGACTTGCACAAATAAAAATCGGGTAATCATGGCTTTGGGTATGAACCAATAAAGTACTGCTTGACATGGTGACACTTATCCTTTATTTCTTGTAATGCTAATAAATACCAATCAACTCAAATTTGTATTTTTACCTTTTTATGATGTCAATTGACGACATTCTTCATGATAATTTTTTAAAATTTCTAAAATATCGTGTACCATCTGCTTGGGGTAAGCACGCCCAGTCGGCACGATGATATCCGCCACTTCACGGTATAAGGGATTGCGCTCGGCGTATAATTTCTCAAGTACAGCGCGCGGATTGTCCGACTGCAGCAAGGGACGGTTTTTGTCTTTTTTGGTGCGGATCAGCTGTGTATCGACTGTAGCGTCCAGATAAATCACCAAGCCTTGCTTTAATAGCTCGCGATTTTCGCTGCGACCTACCGCGCCGCCGCCTGTCGCCATAACAAGATTGGGCATCGCGGTCAGCTCCATCAAAGCGCGCGTTTCGCGTTCACGAAAGCCTGTTTCGCCTTCTTTTTCAAAAATCCACGGAATGTCCGCCCCTGTCTGATCGACGATATACCAATCACAATCAATGAACTGGCGGCCCAAATGCTTGGCAAGCAGCTTACCAATCGTGGTCTTGCCTGCGCCCATCGGCCCTACTAAATAAATGGACGGCAATTGCTTGGCGAGTGCCGTATTGGTTTTTTCAACCACCACTTCTTCGATGATTGCCGAGTCCGCATCTTGCATATTATCGTTTCCAATAAAATCTTTTATAAATAGCCTATGATACAAGTTTTGGCAGGTTCTTGCCACTATTTTTATTTGTAGTTTTGTTCAGATCTGCGCTCATGCTATATTTTGCCTTGGCTTGGCGGTGCTGCGAGCAACTTTGGGGTGATGAAAATCAAGAGCTCAGATTTGTCATTGCCCTTCTCATCATAGCGAAACAGACGACCCAACACAGGGATTTCGCCCAGCAGTGGTACTTTGTTATTTTGGTTTTGGTCACTGTGACGATAGATGCCACCAAGCACCACCGTTTGTCCATTTTCGACGATGACATTGGTCTCGATGGCATCTTCTTGGATGGCGATACTGCCAAAGGTACTGACTGGATTGCCATTTTTGATGACCAATTTAAGCACGATTTTACCATCAGGGGTAATCGATGGCGTGGCTTCAAGCAAGAGCGCCGCTTCTTTAAAGGTGGTCGTGGTCGCCCCCGAAAAAGTCGTTTCTTGATAGGGAATCTGCACGCCCGATGAGATGCGCGCCATTTGTTTATCGGCGGTGAGCACGCTTGGCGTGGAGATGACTTCGCCCTTATTTTCAGCTTGCATCGCGGATAATTCCAAATCCAATACGCCATCAGGCAGGTTTAATAAGCCAAATGCAATGCGTCCCAAGGCATTATCCACGCCCAGATTCACCGCTTGATAATCAGGGTAAAACTCGCCACCGCCTGCGCCCAAGCGACGCGCTTCCCATAGGGCATTTTGTGAGCCGCCGACTTGCACATTGCCGATCCGCGCCTGCGCACCCAGTCGCGCACCCAGTTGCCTGCCGAAGCTTTGGTTCGCTGAGACGATGCGCGCTTCGATCATCACCTGCTCAACAGGAATATCCAGCTGTGCGATCATCTGCCGTAAGTTGGCGATGCTTTGCGCGGTGTCTTGGATAATTAAGGTGTTGGTGCGCTGATCGACCGTGACTGTTCCTTTTTCAGATAATAGACTGCCGCGCTCACTGGTGGTGATGACTTCATCAGAATTCTGCACGCGCACCGTGGGCAAGATACTGTGCAAATTCTCATTTCTACTACTGCGGTTGATGTTACCGCGTTCGGTTTTTTGTCCCATGATCAGTGCGGCGATGTCGCTTGCCATGGCGTAATTGAGCCTGACATAATCGGTGATGATCGGCTGATTGGGCTGAATGGATTTTGAGCTGACAAGCCAAACATTGCCGTTTTTTAGCACAGATAAATTGCGCATCTGCATCACCACATCGAACGCCTGATCCCATGGTACTTGGGTGAGCCTGATGGTCATGTTGCCTGTCACGCTGTCATCGGTGATGATATTGATACCTGTAAAGCTTGCAAGCACATCAAGCACCGCGCGAACTGGCATATCTGCAAACTCAAGGCTAATCGGCGCACCCGTGTAGCCCTGCGCAGCACTTGGATTGACAGTGGGTGTATCAGCTGCGTCATTGGCATATGCCGTCATCGCACACAAAGGCAAAAGCGCCATCATCCAGTTGCTTAAGTGTTTCATGCTTGATTTATACTCGATTGATTTTATTGATAAATTTGTAAAATTGATAAAAATACCACAATGATCATTTGGCAAATGACATCATGCTCTGCCGCTCATAATATCGCCCATCATCACCAAGCACCGCTTCTGTGATAGCTATCTGCGTAGGTGTAATCTGTGTGACGAGTCCATGATGCCGCCCGATATAACGCCCAACGCTCAGCTGATGCACAAAGCCATCAGGGCTTCGTACCAAAGCAATTTGTCGCGTGTGATCGCTGATCCGCCCTTGATAAATCAGCTGGCTAAGTTCATAATTTTCAAGCGGTTCGCGCACTCGTGTATCATCGATACTGATAATTTTGCCGAGTATTTTTGGGATAGGTTTAGTATCTGCTTTAGGTTCATTCAGCACAGGTTTTGGCGATGTATCGTCAGTATTTTTATCGCGCTTTTGATCGCTTGCTCTACTTTCTGCTTTGCTCACTTGGGTGCTTGCGGTGTCATTGACAGGTTCGGTCTTTGCTTGCGTGCGCCAAGGATTGGCAAAAGGATCTTTACCCGCTTGATAAACGCCGATCACAGGTGCGCCTGTCGGCAGGGGCATCACTTGCGGTGCGCTCGGCTGACTTGTGATGGCGGACAATTTCTCATCGGCTGTCTGTTCGGCATCTTCTGCACACGCGCTCAGTAGCACTGGCAAAATCAAGGCAAATAACGCACGGTAAATTTTCATCATTGCCCCTTAGCCTGCGTATCTTGCGCCTTAGGATTGGCTTGGAAAGTCAGCACCGTCATCGTAAGACGCAGCCGACCGCCCTGCTCAGCAGTGATCTCAAAATCCGACACCGCAAGCAAAAATGGCAGCTGCGTCAGTGCGAACAGCCATTGACCCAAATCATGATAACTGCCTGTTGCCACCACAGCGATCGGTCGCTCAGTAACATTGGGCGTCATGCGCATCGCTTGCACACTCGCGCTTTGGATCCGCACCTGATGCATGGCCGCTTGGCTTTGTAATTCGCTGACAATCTGTGTCATCGGTGCGCTCACAGGCAGCTGTGAAAGCCGTGCTTGCAACTTGGTATTTTCGTCAATCAGTCGCTGTCTGGTCGCATCGAACTGCCCAAGCTGTCGATGACTTTGGGCAAATTCATCGATCAAGCGCAGCTGCTGGCTGTGTGCAGCGGTCAATCTATCATACTGCGGCGAGATCAGCACAAGCCATGCAAATATGGCAAGCACCGCGATGATCAGCATCAGCACCACCGTCTGCACCGATTTGGGTGCTTGGGCGATGTTATGGCGATTGACCTGATTGAGCTTTTGCCAAAATTCTGCCATTGATGCCTGATGATGCCACTTCATTGATCAGTTTTCCTTATCAATAACATCATTATCTGATGGCGTATTCTCATCAGATAATGCATCCATCACAGGCGTGCTGTGCTTGGCAGTCATCGTAAAACGCACCACGGTATCGACGCTTTGGATAGCGGTAACAAGCACTTGGGTGAATTGCCCTGACATCTCAAGCTGACTGGCGAAAACAGATACCTGCGTCGCATCCTTTGCCATGCCCTGTATCGTGATCTCATCATTTGTCTGGCGCAGTCCATCGAGATACACCCCTGTTGGCACAAGGTTTGGCAAGTTTTGCCAAATACCAAGTGTCTGATGATCCCGCCCCCACAGATTCATAGCAGCAAGCTGTGCTTTGGCGGTGCGATTTTGTTGCTCTAGCTGCTTGATGGCGCGAAGCTTGTCTTTATTCTGCTCAATGCGCGTACCGATGACATCATTCACCGCTGTCTGCTGATGGGTCAAATATACCAACACAGCGAACACGCCAAGTAATACAGCTGCAGCAGTGATGAGTATCAATGTAAACTTTTTCTTAAAGGTTTGATCTTGTAAGGCGCGCGCTTCATCACGCCAAGGTAGTAGATTGATCGCCTTATGTGTATTGAGCGGTGAATGGTGTAACGACAGTGCCATCGCAGGCAGTAGCAAGGGTACAACCGCTTGTGCCTGCATCGGCATGGCAATCTGCGGTGCAGCAGCGAACATCACCGTGCTGTCAGTTTGGGCGTTCAGTTTATCAATCAATGCCAAGTATGCTTGTGAGACACCGGCGATGATGATGCGCTTGGGCAGTGCTGCTTGATGCGTTTGGTAAGTATTCAGCATGGCTGTGATTTGGGCCTGTAGCTGATTGATTGTATGATCATTCGGCACATCATCAAGCATGGTTTGATCAATGTTTTGGCGCACATCAGATGGATGAGTTATCACTGCATCATCAAAGCTGATGGTATAGGGCTCAGTGGTCGTTGCCGTTATAAAATTAGATGGATCGGTATCGGTTGATTGATGATCAGCAGCGTGTTCATTGGTGGACTTAGTATCAGCTGATGACTGCGTGACTGTCGCTTGCTCGGTATCTGTTTGCGTTTTGGTATTATTTAAAAATGCATAAAAATCCAGTGTCGCAGCAGGCTTATCATCACTTATCATCTCATCGATTGGCTGATCAGTTGCTGCATTCTCTGCTTGATGTTCAGCTACCTTAACAGTGTCCGTGCCAAAAAATTCAAGCGTGCGATGCGTAATTTTCTCCCCATCAATGATCGTAAGCGCGCTTTGATCACGCCCAATCTCCACCAATGCCACAGACTCTGTCATCGGCATAAATATCGACAGCGCCCGCGCCCAACTTAGCGCACCCGTCTCGATGGCGACCGTCTGCAGCCCTGCCATCGCCAGCACTTCAGTACAATCATCGACCGCTTGGCGATGAGCAATAGTCAGGCGAATGCGCTGTATCTCACCAACAATCTCAAGACAAGTAAAGTCAATATACACATCATCGAGCGACTGACCGATGTATTGCTCTGCATCCAGCAAAATCGCCGCTTCGATTGCTGTATCATCAAGCCACACAGGCAGCTCAATCATGCGATGCATGACAAGCTCTTCTACCACGCTACAGGCAGCATGACTTGGCAAAATACTAAGCTGACTCATCGCGGTACTTAGTGCATTTGCCAAAGCCGATTTATCCACGATTTTGCCTTGATCGATGGCATCAACGCACGGACTGACAGCAAAGTCTAATAAATCCATGCGCCCATGATGCGCACTCATCACCGCAACGCTCACCGCCGTATCACTAAAGACCACGCCTGCGATGGGCGCTTGATCCGCTTGCCGACCCAGCCAAGCCTGCAGTCGCGCACGCATTGAAACCACTGACATACCCTACTCGTGCAAGCACCGACCCATCAGCACCGTATCTGCCAAAAACCCATCCATATCACAGATGTTCGGCAGCACACCCCATTCGACGAATTCAAACTGTGCAAATAATGATAAACTTGGCAGATTGTGCCGGAAAATCAGTGCCACGACATTTTTGATGCCGTGCTGTGGTGCGACTTTGAGCATGAATGCCACTAATAGCTTGCCCAAACCCTTGTGATGATATGGCTTGGTGATGTATAAGCTGATCTCAGCGCTGATGTGATAAGCGGGCAAGCTGTACAAATCACTAAAACTTGCCCATGCGACGATCTGACCATCATCATCGCACACTACATAAATCGGGCGCGTGTCGTCATTGTGCGTATCAAACCACGCCGTACGATCGGCAACCGTATACGGCGCAAGGCTCGCGTGCGCGATCTTGTCATCGACCGTTTCATTAAAAATCGCCACCAATCTGGGCAAATCATCACGCGTCGCCAAGCGAATGTGCGGCTTTTGCATCTGTCTTCCTTGTGCCTATTTGTGTCTTACTCGCTCACGCTCAGCCAATAACTTCGACCAGCTCACCTTCCACCAAGTGCATACTTTTGGCAGCGGTGATTTTGACCATGACAAATTGACCAAGTAATGACTCATCGCCGGCAAATACCACCGAACGGGTATTGTCCGCCGAACCGTGCAGATAGCCTTCGTAGCGATTGGCAGGCTCTTCGACCAGCACACGCACCACTTGACCGACCATCGCACGGGTTTTGGCAAAGGTGGATTCTTTGATGACTTCTTGGAACTCAGCTAAGCGCGCCTTTTTGGTCTCAAAGCTAACATCATCAGGCAGCTCAGACGCTGGCGTACCTGGGCGTTTTGAATAAATAAAGCTGTACGAGTGGTCAAAATCCAAGTCCTTGGCAAGCTGTAGCGTGTCATTAAAATCACGATCAGTCTCACCAGGGAAACCGATGATAAAATCACTCGATAAGTGCAAATCAGGACGAATTGCCTTAAGTTTATTGATCTGATTGATATACACATCAATCGTGTGGTTGCGTTTCATCGCAGCTAGGATATTATTTGAGCCACTTTGAACAGGTAGGTGCAGGTGCGACACCAGCTTATCGATACTCTTATACGCATCGATAATGTCATCAGTGAATTCTAGCGGATGGCTTGTGGTGTAGCGAATACGCTCGATGCCATCAATATGCGCAACATAGTGGAGTAACTCGCTAAAGCGACAAATCGTGCCGTCATCTTTTTCACCACGATAGCCATTGACATTTTGACCAAGCAAATTAATCTCACGCACGCCCTGCTCTGCCAATGACGCAATCTCAGCCAGCACATCATCCAGCGGACGAGACAGCTCTTCGCCACGAGTATAAGGCACAACACAGAATGAGCAGTATTTTGAACAGCCTTCCATGATGGAGACGAACGCCTTGTAGCCTTCGACCTTTGGCTCAGGCAAGAAATCAAATTTTTCGATACTAGGGAAGGACACATCGACAACACCGATCCGGTTTTTTGGCAACTCATTATGCTGCTTGGTGGATTGCTCGTACAGCTCAGGCAAGCGGTGCAAGGTCTGTGGCCCAAAGACCATATCCACATACGGCGCGCGTTTTTGGATATTGTCGCCTTCTTGGGATGCCACACAGCCACCGACACCGATGACAAGATTTGGGTTTTTTTCTTTGAGTTTACGCCATCTACCAAGTTCGCTAAAGACTTTTTCTTGTGCCTTTTCACGGATGGAGCAGGTGTTCATCAGCAGTACATCAGCTTCGTTGATGTCATTGGTGACGACCATACCATGCGATTGACCCAATACATCGCCCATTTTCTCAGAATCGTATTCATTCATCTGACAGCCTTGGGTGACGATATAGACTTTTTTGGTCTTTTTGTCGCTGATGTCGGCGACATTTTGTACAGGCAAATCGTGAATGCGATTGTGGATACTATTAGCGGTGGTGCTTTGGTGGGCTTTTGGGTCAAACGTGGCGACTTTCATGACGGGGTTTTCCAAAATGACAAAATAAACGGGTTATTTTAGCATAATTGGTGTGGGTTGTGGTAGGGTAATTGTAGTCCTACCACAATCACAATACCGTCCTGCCAATTTTTTCAGCCAAATAATTAATCCACCACAGGATAAAACGGTTTGCCCCATTCTTGATCTGCGTTCATCATCACAATCTCAATCATCGCTGGCAAAATATCACCAAGAATACGGCACGCATCCTTAAGCTGAGCTCGGTTTACCGAACTGCCATGTGTCGCCCCACCATGTACGATTTGGTTGCGTAGTGTATACAGATGTGCAAAGACCGCATTTAAGATAGCAACGGTGTTTTTATCCGCCAAGGCAGTAAGTGCCCTTTGCTTATTTTGCTCAAAACTCGCCTGCCAATCTGCTTCGCTGATCACGCCATTATGATAATCCCAAAACGGTTGAAAAGTATAGCGATTATCGAGTAAAATACGGATACTGCCCGAATAAGTCTGCCAAACCAAATCATACAGCCGCTGCTCACTATCTAGCTGACTAATACGGTGTAAAAATTCAGTAAATAAGCCCTTATCCGCACCACGCACACCTGAGAAATCTTTGGCATAGATGGCATTAAACGCAATCCATAAGAAGATAAATCGTGTATCCAAATCTGTCGTCTGATCCGCCTGTTCAAGCCAGCTTAAGGCACGATGCACACGCAGACGCACGGCATCTGGCATGGTGGGTTTTAGGGCTTGGTAGCGGTGGTGGAGTGGATGCATAAGTATCCCAATTCATGATTTACGAAATATTTGTCGCAACCGATCAAAAACCGATCTCGGCGAATACGGTATCATATTAGCACCACATTGCGGGCATTGTCTATCCCCCGGCGTGCGAACATCGGATGAATGCCTACGAAAAACTCGATATCGGCAAACGGTGCAGATCAAGAATTGGTTTGATGGCACAGCCATAGCTATTCCTTTTGCAACCGATCGCAAATACTAAGATTAAGCCGAACAAAATCATCCCAATCCATTTTGTCTGACAAATACATTTTATAATAATCCTCCACTCGGCACACAAGCGGTCTATCATGATAAATCGTACAAAGATTCGTATCAATATCAAAATGACGACAAATGCCATCGCCACGATCCAAGTATGCAGTTGTACTACTTAGATTGACACGGCGACAGCATTTACCGCAGGACGTGCATGGGAATGCCTTAAAATTCAATATGTTTACAGTCTGAATCATTAGCTTGCATCATGATTTCTTTAACACCTTGTAATGGTGATGACTTTATTTGATTAATAATACCTGTCATTACCAGATTAGCCAGTTGCATATCACCTGTCTCAATAGCAGTATCCAATCTTGTAAAAAACTCATCAAAGTTTTTGCTTCTCTCCTGAAATACAACTTCAATATATTTTTGAAAATTCTCTTTCTGAACTTGAAGTTTGTTTAACTCTATATCTCTATGAGCTCGAATAGCCTCTCTTTTTGTCTGCTCCTGCTCTGTGACTGTTTTACATCTTTCGATTGCCCCTGTTACCATTTCAATAGACTTTAGTATATCAGCAGGCGACCCTGAAGGCATCTGTGGTTTTTTACTCATAACTTTTCCTTAGAAGTCAAGCACCCATTCTTAATTTAAGATGCGTGCTTATTTCTTGCCAGTCTTTAATTAGATATGTTGCGTTGCTTCTAGCAAGCCTGAGCATTTTACGCTAATACCTAATTCAGCTTCACCATCATTCGTAACGAGTGGGGTGTGCAACGCCTCTTTTAATGCCTTGCCAATCATTAACATTTGCTCGAATTTAACTTCATTTGAGTTATCGTAAACTTTTACATTATCAAAGCGTTCAGCCAGCTTGCCAAGTGTATCACTCATCTCTTGTGCGTTCAATTGAATGGCTTCCAATACTGCCATCGCTTGCTCAATTTTAACTATTTCAATATCAACTTTGGCAGCGTACGCTTCAGCCTCCGTAAGTGCCTCCGATGCTTTACTTTCCATAAATACACCTGCTACCAAAATGGCAGGGGCGGCAACGATACTGCCCAATACGACAGCGCCACCTGCCATACCAAAAGCAGCCGCGCCCGAACCCACGGCACCTCCACCCAACCAAGCAAGTGTTGCATTTGTGGCAGCTGCTCCAGCCAAACTACTAATGGCTGTACCTGTGCTTGCTGCCGCAAACATACCAACTGAGCCGTATGCACCAAATGCCGCCAATGCACCAGCAGCCAACCCTGTCCCAGCTCCCGTTGTCAATTCAAGAGCATCCAATTCTTTTAAATCATGCTGCAACTGTTTTAAATCTTCAGCTGTTAAGGTATTTTCAAAACCCGAAATTTGAGAACTTGATGATTTATTATAAACGCGGCTTAGCACTTCTACAATATGAGCAATCTGGTTATGAAAAATATCAATCTTGGGGCTGTACTAGATAAATCCCTAAACCCCACACCATTTTCTTAACAATCTTAATTGATTGGATGGTGTGCCATAGTTAAATCTAAACTCGCATTCTTTGATAAATAAATGAAAATGCTTTTTGTCAATACCGTTATATTTTCTTAGAATGCGTTTGGATTGCGACCAAAAGTTTTCAATGCCGTTAATATGATTATGATTGTTTGCAAATTCTTTGGAATGATTAATTCTAAAGTGTTTAAAATCACTCACATCTAAAGCATTATAACTTCGATAGCTATCTGTATAAACCACGCTATCAGGTTTGATTTTACTGGCAATAATAGGCATTAATGTCTTAGCTTTGGTATCTTTAACACAGGCAGTATAAACCTTACCATTGCGTTTTAAAAGACCAAATACGGCAACTTTGCCAGCAGCACCCCGTCCACGCTTGCCTTTACGAATGCCACCGAAATAGCTTTCATCCAATTCTACTTCACCGTCAAATAATTCACAAGCTTCAAGGTTTAAGCGATATTCAATCACCAAGCGAATTTTATGATAAAACAAAGCAGCTGAATTATGATGTATCTCTAACAAATCAGCAGCTGATCTTGCGGTGACTTCAAGCACAAAAAATTCAAGCAGTTTAACTTGAACTTTTTTACTTAATTTACAACGGGTTATCTTCATAAAACTAGTATAGCATTGTTGCTAATCTAGTACAGCCCCTCAATCTTTATTTGACCAAGATTTTCAAACTCAGATTGCACAGATTCGGCCAACGCCGAAAATCCACTCTTTGCTCTGTCATGTCTGCGCGTTGCTCTATCTGAAATATCTTTAGCTTTCTCCCATTGTTCTTTTGCTGACAAGCCAGCAGCAACGCCCACCGCACCTGCAGCAATAGCTACAGCACCAATGATAAATGGTATTGGCATAACACCCTCCTTTTAATTAAAAAAATTTAGGCGAGAAAATTAGAAACCTGCTGACAGACCTCGCCCAGAGTCCATCTTTGGATTCATTTATCAATCTTTGGATAAATATATCGGCTTATATTTGCTATAAGCTCATCACAAATGCACCGAGGTGTACCAACCCCGGATTACAATAAAAAACCTTTACATTACTCTATAACACAAGCGCAAACATTTGCCTTGATATGAGTTCCTGTTTTTACCAACCAAGATATTGATTTTTTGCATAAATATGCTTATCACTTACCTCACCTTAGTACACTGCAATGTTTTTAACATTTGATATTTTATACCCCCTGCAATCATCGCACAGACCCTTGGTTTTTATACCATTTATTGTTCGAGAGAATAAATCAAATAATGGGGAGGTCATAGAGCCAAAGACTTCCTCTACATAGATCTTTCCACATTTTTCACACTTAAACTTTTTAAAACTGCTTAATGGCTTCATAACCATATTAATCTCCTGATTTTGAGTAAATTAACTTTATTTTTTCTGAAATGAAATATAGTGCTTCAGCTCTTCTTCTAACACATTTTGCCACCCTTCAGGGCTAACAATCTTGATATGCGGTATCCAGTACCGCACAAGTGGCAGGATTTGCTTGGCACTCACCACATGGCTTGACAGCAGCAGTCCACCATCATCGAGCTCTTTGATCAGTTGTTGCTCAGGCAGTAGTTGTCTTTGAACGAAGTGCGACGCCACATCGGCACTGACTTTGAGCACCACTTCCACCTTTTCCTGACCGTACCAGATGCTCTCATCTTGGTTGATGCGATCAACGATAGCCTTATCCATGGCAAAGCTTGGCATATCATCAAAGCAAAACTCACTGATGCGACTCATACGATATGCCTTGAGCTCACCATCCTGCACACCTGCCAAATACCAGCAGCCGCGATGATGAATGATCTTATAAGGCGCAACCAGGCGGGATTTATCTTTATAAATGAACGCCACCATCCGACAGGATTTGATGGCGGATTTGAGCTGACTCATCATCGGCTCAAATTGCTTCGCATCTTCAAAGGTGTAACCCTTAACCGAATACACTTGGCTCGCACGATGATCCAAAATCTCTCGCAAAAATGCCGTATCAAGATTGGGATACAGTCCTGAGATGCCTGAGATTTGGGCAAAGGTGCGTATATCCTTGTAACTAAGCTGTCCTAGATAACTTGGCTCAAGCTTATAACCTTGGGTGGTTTTTTGGAGTGGTAAAAATCCTAGACGATCTTCGATATCTCGAAGCATGGTACGGCGACTGACTTGGTATTTTTCGGTCAAGTCAGCGATATTGAGCGTCTCACCACCATTAAGCATGGTGATCATGTCGGATAGCCGATACGCCAGTTTTTCGTGTGGAGAATCACTCATACGAGAAAATTCCTTGTGATTTCATTAAATTGACTGGCAGACCCAGTATCACCCTTATCATAGCACAGCAGACAGCGCCTGACCGACCGATATAGGACTTGGCGATAATCGGCATTATTCAGGCGAATTGTACTCAATTTGAGTAATTCGGTCAAGATGTAGTAAATAGACATATGACCAAAAGTATCTACAGCCCCGAAATGATCGCCGTCCGCAGCTGGCTGCGTAGCGAACGCCTACGCCTAGGCCTCACCATGCGTGAGCTTGCCCAAAAGCTTGATCGACCCCACTCATTCGTCCAACGCATCGAAGAAGGTGATCGCAGACTCGATGTTGTTGAATTTGTGTGGTATTGCCAAGCCTTGGGGCTAAACCCACAAGACGGTATTGACTTGATTCATCAAGTACAATCACTGTCTGAATAGGTAGTTTAGCAAAGCAATTTGACAGGTGGTGTCACATCATAATAAATAAATAAATAAATAAATAAATAAATAAATAAATAAATAAATAGCGTGTCAAGTATTTGCCGATCCACTCACATCAACAAACCACTTTGCAAATTTTTCCAGATAAATCAGTAAGTATTGAAAGCTCCCTGATTAAAAATTACAACTTTTATACATCCAAGCAACCTTGATTTGATACCCTAGTCAAACCTTTATCCATCATTTTGACTTTTAGATGAGTTATGAAAAATTTTAAGATTACCAGACTTCACTGCGCAACTCTATTATGTGCCATCGGCGCGATCACCCAAGTCGCTTGCGCACAGGGCAATGCCAATGACGGCAGTATTTATCAGTTTTTAGACGCTGACCGCCAAAAATCCAGCACCAGCGCCATGTATGATTATGAACAAAGTATGCGCGGCACTTTATTTGGTATGTATCCGACCTACTGGCGACTGAACGCCGATCTATCCAACCAAAGCCCTGACACCGTCAATGGCTTTGTGCGCCAATATCCAAGCAATGTCATCAGCGAAAAGCTTGCCGCCGACTATGCTGAGACCAAAGCGCGTCAAGGCGATTATGTCTCAGTGCGTGCTGTCGCTGATAGCATCGAAAATCCTGACCAGTCTGAAGCTTGCGCCATCGCCCTAGGCTTCAACCAAAGCAGCGATCCGACACGCGCCCTACTCCAAAAACCCAATGTCTGGCTCAACACCCAAATCAAACAATCACTGTGTGATAAGCTTGCCACCGAAATGAGCAGCAACCCACGCATCACCGACACCGACAAGCACGAACAACTGGTGCGTATGCTGCGTATCGACAGCCGCCAATTATCAAGCCGTCAGCCACCACTGGATAAAACAGGCGACATCATGGCGCTTGTTAATCAGCTGAACCTACCAATCAGTTATCAGACAATTAATGAGATTCGCAGTAATCCCAATGCATTTTTGACAAGATTCCAACAAGAACCTTATAGCGATGCTAATCAATATCTGTACATCTACGCCATCAGTCAGCTTGCGCTTAAGTCACATTGGGAAGCTGCCACACAGCTAAACTACGATATCAACCAAGACAATCAGCGCGCACAGCCACTAATCTCTGAGATGGCGCGCCGTTATGCATGGCGCAGCATCGCGGTCAAACGCATGAATGTCAATACCGATGAAGGGTTCAATGCCGAAGCAGTGACTTATTTTCGTAATAGCCTAGGCGAGCCGTTTAACTTTGAAGAAGCAGAAGACTACGCACAGGCGGCGATTTATTTTAGCCAATGGCAAGATGTCATCAACGCCATCGGCACAATGAGTGCGGTCAATCAGCAAGAGCGCGTGTGGCAATATTGGCTAGCACGCGCCTATGAACAAACGGGCAAATCTGCTGATGCCAAGCGCATTTATGGCAATTTATCAAGCGGCATTGATTATTATGGCTTACTTGCCAAAGACCGTTTGGGCAAAAAACTCACCCTATCTGACATCGGCGGTAATGTACTACCAACCGTCACACCAAAAGACGCCGAACGCGTGATGAATAACGATTACTTTGCACGCGCGTACCTACTGATGCAAAATAACGCGAGCCTTGAGCATATCAACCGCGAATGGAACTGGGCAGTGCGTAAGGCGCGCGAATCAGGCGATACGGCACTGATTTTAGCGGCAGCGGCCAAGGCGCATAACTTAGGCTACTATCATCGCAGCATCCAAGCCATCGAGACCACGGATAATCTGCGTAACGCCGCCCTATCGCATCCTATGCCGTATTATGACAGCACCATCCGCCACAGTCGCACTGTCGGTATCGATCCTGCATGGGCGTACGGCATCATGCGCCAAGAAAGTCGCTTTCAGCCATCGGCACAGTCAGGTGCAGGTGCGGGTGGTCTCATGCAGATCATCCCTGGTACAGCCAACCAAATCGCTCGTGGCATGGGCGAAAGCGCAGGCAGCATGAGCGATCCTGATACCAATATCCGCTATGGTACTTGGTTCTTGAACGACCTTGCCAATAAAGCAGGCGGTCAAATCGCTGTCGCCACCGCTGGCTATAACGCAGGACCTGGTGCAGCGCGCAAATGGCTGCCAAAGCATGGCAGTATCAGCGCCGATCAATATGTCGAAGCCATTCCATACGCTGAGACACGCACCTATGTCAAGCATGTGATGGAAAACGCCACCATCTACAGCGTGCTACTTGGTCAATCCACACCAATCACTCAGCGCATGGGTACGGTACATCCGCAGTATTGATCAGTGAAATTGACTGGTTAAATCCAAAGAAAAATCGCCACGGTTTGATGCTGTGGCGATTTTTTTAAACTTATTAACTGGTTAAATGGTTAAATGTCTTATTGGTCAAGTTGGTAAAATAATCATAACTTGGTAAAGTCAAAACCGCTTTTAAACTACTCACGAAATCTTGACCAAACACCCACCTGTCCACTGCGCAAGCTACTGGTCGCCCCAAGCTTGCGCCACGGCATATTACTACCGTGAAAATCACTACCCACCGAGACCAAAAGATCATGCTTGGCAATGGCGCGTGATACCATATCAATTGTGCTGAGTGGCTCGTTATTTGGCAGCTCGCAAGCATCGCCACCAAGCAGCGCAAAATCACTGATCAGCCTTTGGGTGCGTGTCGATGATAGCTTATAGCGCGTCGGATGTGCCAACACCGCAAGTCCGCCGCAGTCATGGATCAGCTTGATGGTATCTGCCATACTGATGGTCTCGATCGCGACATAGGCAGGCTTATTATCTGCCAAATATTTATCAAATGCCGCTTGCACGCTCGGCACAAAGCCAAGCTCATACAGCACCTGACCGATGTGCGCACGCCCAACTGCTCGCGCATTACCCCCTGCCTTTTCTAGCACCGCTTGCCACAGCTTGTCTTGTAATGCCGATGTATCAGTATCGTCATGGCTCAGTAGTGCAGCAAGCTTTGCCACCATCTGTGCACCACGCGTATGGCGACTGTCTTGCAGTACTTGTAATGCCGTGTGCATTTTATCGGTATCATCAAAGTCCAGTGCCACGACATGGATCACCTTATCAATTTCGCGATGAATGCCATAGCCACCGCTTAGACTGTGCGCACAACTGATCTCAACACCATGAATCAAGCGCACACCCAATGCATCAGCCGCCGCGCGCGCTTCATCTAGCCCTGCAACAGTGTCATGATCGGTCAATGCAAAGACATCAATGCCTGCTGTCTTGACCTTATG
Source organism: Moraxella sp. FZFQ2102 (assembly GCF_024137865.1). Classification (NCBI taxonomy): domain Bacteria; kingdom Pseudomonadati; phylum Pseudomonadota; class Gammaproteobacteria; order Moraxellales; family Moraxellaceae; genus Moraxella; species Moraxella sp. FZFQ2102. The sequence goes on along the minus strand of NZ_CP099960.1, from coordinate 1,682,191 downwards.
CAAAAGTTCAGTGGGCGTATTCGTACCATCAGAACAAGTACTGTGCGCATGTAAATCGTATTTTTGCATAGCTGCATTTATCCCATCAAAAAAAAAACAAAGCCCCACCTTGTTGGTAGAGCCCTGTTTTTCTTTGAAAAATCAGTTGTTTTTCAATTGCTGTTGTTGCTGTAGGTAGCTACCGACGCTGATTGGCTTTGGTGCACCCGGACGCGCTTGTTCTGGCGCGGCAGCTTGTTGTGCCAATGCGCTGGTATGGCTGGCAAGCTGCTGTGCTTGCTGAGCTTGTGCTGCAGGCTGCGCCGCTGCTGGGCGCGCATTGACAGTCAAGCCAGTCGCCACCACAGTCACATGGATTTCATCTTCCATCTCTGGATCGTCCACATAACCATAGAAGACATGCGCATCGTCCGCCATCATCTCTTCACCTTTGGCAACGATCGCCATCACTTCATCCATACTGACACCATTACCGATGATGTTGATGATCAAGCCCTGTGCATTGCGCAGGTTTAGATCGTCAAGTAGTGGAGAGCGGATGGCTTTTTCCATCGCTTCGGCAGCACGATCGTTACCGCTAGCACGACCAATACCCATCATCGCATGACCCTTAGCAGTCATCGCTGTCTTAACATCGTTAAAGTCGATGTTAATCAAACCTGGGTTGATGATGGTTTCTGTCAAACCGTTTACCGCGTATAGCAAGACATCGTCTGCTTTTTTGAATGCGTCACGCATTGATAGATTACGGAAAGCTTGAGTCAGCTTGTCATTAGGGATGGTAATGATCGAATCAACATATTGAGACAAAGCATCAATACCACTCTTTGCTGCTGCTGCACGGCGCTTACCTTCAAAAGTAAATGGCGTGGTCACGACAGCGACGGTCAAGATGCCCATTTCTTTGGCAATACGCGCAACCACTGGTGCTGCACCTGTACCTGTACCACCGCCCATACCTGCGGTGATGAATACCATGTTGTAACCTTGTAGCATTGAGCGGATTTCATCTTCATTGCTCTCAGCAGAACTGCGACCCACTTCAGGATCAGCACCCGCGCCCAAGCCGCCAGTCAATTCTGCACCGATTTGGATTTTGTTTGGTGCTGATAATGCATTCAATGCCTGTAAATCAGTGTTGGCACACACAAAGGTGATGCCTTTGACATTTTGATTAACCATGTGCTCAACGGCATTACCACCGCCACCGCCAACACCGAATACGATGATGCGTGCTTGACCATTGCCCAAGTCTGGCTGAAACTCATCTGCCATTCCAAATTTCATAAGCTACTCCGATATTTGATAAATCCGATTATAAAAACAAAGTTTTGCGCCACTTTGACCATCTTGCCCATTGTCACCAGCCTTGGTGTACAATATTTATACAAGCTAATCAATCAATAACCGCCTGACATATTCTCATACGACAATTATCGCATTTGATAGACAATTTGGCAATTTAATTAAGAAAATTTTTTTAACACCGCAAGCCATCGCTTACAAGTCTTCAGCCAAGACTCCCAAATCGGCGGTGCATCATCAACCACCAAATCAATTTGCTGATCGCGCGCGAACTGATCACTACCGCTGAACATCAACAAACCAATCGCTGAATGCATGGTATTATCCGCCAAGTGCTTCTTAATCAACTGAATAATATCATCGCTCAGATGATTTGGGTCAAAGGCAATATTGGTCGGTGCAGTAACACGACGCGCAAGCACACCAAACTGTGCGCGCAAAAATCCAGTCAAGCCATCCATCTGCGTCGCGCCGCCTGCCAGTACCACGCCCGCATCGATCAGATGGAACAATCCTGCCTTGGTCACACGGTCGAACACTTCGCTAAAGATCGCATAATAGCGCGCTTCGATGACTTGGTTTAACTCACGGCGCAGCATGGTTTTTTCGTGCTTACTGCCTTTTTTATAAATCACATGAGAACCAGGGCTGTGGCGTTCGCTATTGAGCGTGCCTTCTTGACGCTTGAAGCTGTCAGCATCACCAAGTGCGACACCACATTCTTTGGCAATGTCCAAATCCACCGACTGACCACCGACCGCGATACAGTCACTGAACACCAATAGACCTTCGTGATATACGCACACCTTAGTCATGGTCGCGCCGATGTCGATATAGCACACGCCTTGGCGCTTTTCGTTCTCGGTTAAGGTATAATGCGTACCCGCCACACCATCAAATACCGTGATCGCATCTTCGATGTCATTACCAATCAATAGATCCATGATCTGCTGCTGTGCGGTCGTCGGCACGCTCATCACATGGCTAAATACTCGGATGTGCTTTGAGCGCAGACCGATCGGATCAAGTACCTGCTCATCATTTTCAAGGCAGACCATCTGCTGACAGCTTTGGAGCATGGCTCGATCTTGTTCATGAAGCGCTTGCTTGACTTCAGCTTGGGCGCGGTACAGATCTTGGGCGTGGATAATGCCTTCGCTGTGCTCGATGGTGATTTGGCGCATATCATTTTCTGCCACCATCAGCGGCGTGGCATATGATACAATCGGCGTATAAATCTTTGTGCCTGACATATCCATCGCTTCTTGTAGCGACTTATGCACCGCTTGGCGCAGATGCTCTCGATGGACGATTTGACCTTGGCTAAAGGCATCCGTATGCGCAAGCCCCACCGCCATGATCTTTGGGCGATTGCCATCACTGGTATGCTCGATTTGACCAATCACGGTGCATACAGCAGATGAGCTGATGTGTATGACCGCTTGCAAGTTTGACATAGTTATTCGTTTCTCAAATATAATCGCACAAAATGTTTAAAAATTCACACAAATTGGCATCACTCTTATCAACCAATCGCTGCACTTAACCGCGATGACGATAAGCAACGCTAAAGCCGTTCTTGTAACGCAGATCCACCGATGCGATTTTACCAATCTCATCTTTTAAATTCGTCGCAAGCTGCACAGATAAGTTGTAGATTTTTTGTTCGGCATTATCATGATCGACCACGACACGCATCCCATTATCAAAAACCACGACCCAAGTCTGACGCGGCGTCAAAATCAAATCCACCGCGTGCAGTCCAAGCGGCGCAAACCACAGATTGATACGGCGCATTTTTTTGATCACATCAGGCGCTTCGCTCGGACGGCTGTACAGATTGGCAAGATCTTTATTCATCACCGCCTTAGGATCGGCAGGGGTGAACACCACGCCATTGCCATCGAGCATCTGCTCACTGCCGAAGTTCGCTACTGCGATGCGCGGCTTGGCACTGACCATGATGCCTTGATTCCAGTCGCGATAGACGCTTGCGCTATCGATCCAAGACAGCTGACTGACCGCTTGGTGAATACTGGATAAATTCGCACCAAAAAATCGCACCGCACCCAACTGATCGACTTGCGCCTGTAGTGACGCCACTTCAGATGCGCTCAAGCCTTCAGGATTGACACGGATATAATTCGGCTTGGCGGTGGTTGCCAAATAGATCAATGCCGCAACCACCGCTGCAGTACAAAATACAGCGAAAACTTGCCATTGCCAAGCTTTGATTTGTGCTGTTTTTGTAGGAAAATCGATCATGAAATTTAAGCTTAACTACATTATAGTTGCTGCGAATGGCGCGCCACAGTCAGGCAACAAAATTCTTAGGGAAAATTAGCATATGATACCCAATTTTGCTTATAAGTAAAAGCGATAAAGGCAAAAAATTCATCAAATAAATCTAGATTTTACATCAAGTTACATTTTAATTGCCCATTTTGCACAAAAAAACCCATCATCGCTGCACAATGATGGGTTTTATTAATAATAATCTATAAACTGATTAAAATTTTAGATTATAAAGTCTGTGCCAAAATCTCAACGCACAAGCTTTCAAAATCAATACCGCGCGCTTTTGCTGCCATTGGCACAAGGCTGTGATCAGTCATACCTGGTACGGTGTTCAGCTCCAATAAATACAGCTTGCCATCATCACTTTTTAGGAAATCCACACGCGACCAGCCACGACCGCCGATGGCAGCAAAGGCACGCTTGGCAATGTCTTGCATCTCGCGCTCTTGCTCAGCGGTCAGATCTGATGGGCATTGATAAGTGGTGTCATTGCGCAGGTATTTGGCTTCATAGTCATAAAACTTACCTGTTGGAATGATGCGAATGCTTGGCAAAGCTTCATCACCCAATAGCGAGCACGCATACTCACCACCTGTGATCGCAGGTTCGGCCAAGATCGCGCCATGATACTGCTTGAGCGTCGGATAGACCTTAGCAAGACCGCCTGCTTCTTCGACCATCACCACGCCCACGCTTGAGCCTTCTGCAGCAGGCTTAACAAACAATGGTAAGCCGAATTCACGCTCCACCGCATCAAAATCACTGTCATCGTCTAGCACCACATATGGCACATTTGGTAGATTAAAACCTTGCCAGATCAAGCGGCAGCGAAACTTATCCATCGCAATGGCAGACGCCAACACGCCACAGCCCGTATAAGGAATATTAAAACCATCCAGCACGCCTTGTAGGCTACCATCTTCGCCAAAGGTGCCATGTAGCACATTGAACACACGGTCATATTCACGCAGCTTTGAGATGTCGGTTTCTTGTGGGTCAAAATGATGCGCATCCACACCCTTGGCAAGTAGTGCCGCTAGAACAGCCTTGCCACTATTGAGCGAGACTTCGCGCTCACTGCTAAAACCGCCACAAACGACCGCTACCTTGCCAAATTGTTTTACATCAATGCTCATGTTATGCTCTCAATTAATGAATTTTAAATTTATCAAAATTATAGATATAAATTATTATCGCGAAGCTCTAGGCAGATCTGACCGACATTACCCGCGCCTTGGGTGATCAATAAATCATTGGCTTTTAGCACGCGCTGCATGGTCGCAGACAACTCCGCCTTATCCACCAAAGTCGGCTCCACTTGACCGCGATGGCGAATACTGCGCGCCAATGCCTTAGAATCAGCACCAACGATCGGCTCTTCTCCTGCTGAATACACATCCAAGAGTAGTAGCTCATCGACACCTGACAGCACCGCGACAAAGTCATCAAAGCAATCGCGCGTACGGCTGTAGCGATGCGGCTGGAACATCATCACCAAGCGGCGATCTGGATAGCTTTGGCGCGCCGCCTTAATCGTCGCTGCTACTTCTGTTGGATGGTGTCCATAGTCATCAATCAATAGCACATCCCCATCATCGATCGCTACTTGTGCTTGTTTTTCAAAACGGCGGCCCACGCCAGCAAATTTCTCAAGCGCACGAATGATGGCAGCGTCATCCACCCCTTCATCGGTCGCCAAAGTGATGGCAGCCAAAGCATTATAAACATTATGCTCACCAGGGATATTCAAAGTCAAGGTAAGTGGCTCACGATCTTTACGCAGGACGGTAAAGTGCGTCTTTGTACCTTCGACTGACAAATCGACAGCGCGCACATCGTTATGCTCTTTTAGACCGAAAGTCAGCACAGGACGAGCAATGGCATCAATCATGCCAAACAGCACTTCATCATCACCACAAATCGCCGCCAAGCCATAAAATGGCATATTTTGTAAAAACTGAATATAGGCTTGCTTAAGTTTTTCAAAGCTGCCTTCATAAGTATCCATGTGGTCTTCGTCGATGTTGGTGACGATCGCCGCCATTGGACGCAATGATAAGAATGACGCATCCGACTCATCTGCTTCAGCCACCAAATAACGAGACTGACCAAGGGCAGCATTTTTGCCCGATGCATTCAGCTTACCACCAATCACATAAGTCGGATCAAGACCTGCTTCGGTCAGCATCATCGTCAGCATACTGGTGGTCGTGGTCTTGCCATGCGCGCCAGCGACCGCGATACTGTGGCGATAACGCATCAACTCACCCAGCATATCGGCACGGCGTACCACAGGCAGACGCGCCGCCAATGCCGCTTGAATCTCTGGATTGGTCTTGTCAATCGCCGATGACACCACGACCACATCCGCCTGCTCGATGTTACTGGCGTTATGTCCGATATAGACAATCACCCCAAGGCTCACCAAACGCTCAGTCACCACGCTTGCCTTAATGTCCGAACCCGTCACCTTATAGCCCTGATTGGCAAGCACTTCAGCGATACCACACATCCCTGCACCACCGATACCGACAAAGTGAATGGTCTCAATGCGGCGCATTTCTGGGATTTCAATCAGGCGTTTTGGTAAGGTTTTATTGGTGGACATGATGTTTCCTTGGGGTTTGACAATAAGTTTAATTACTTAATAAATATCATTTGATTATTAAAACTTTTTAACAATCAACGAACCGATTGTTCGATCAAATCAGCAATATTCTGCGCAATATCTGCTTTGGCTTGTGTACGCGCGATTTGTGCCATTTGCTTGCATTTATTGCGATCCAATCCATCTAAAGTCTGGGCTAATAGCTCACCGCTGAGTGTCGATTGCGGCATTAAGATTGCTGCGCCTGCATCGACCAATACCTTGGCATTGGCAGTTTGGTGATCATCGACCGCGTGTGGCAATGGCACAAAAATTGCCGCCACTCCTGCAGTCTGAATCTCGGTCACCGTCAGCGCACCTGCACGGCAGACGATGACATCCGCCCACGCATAAGCTGCCGCCATATCATCGATAAATGGCTTTAGTTCAACGATGTGTTTATTCGGGTCAATGTCAGCTTGTGAATACGCCACCAGCATCTGCTCGTGATTGTCCTTGCCGCATTGATGGCGTAGACTGATTGGGCGATTGATCTTATCAAGCATCTCAACGATGGCTTGGTTAATCGCCATCGCGCCCAGTGAACCACCCACCACCAAGACTTTCAGCGGTGACTCATCGCCATCGACATAGCGCACATCAGGTGATGCGATTTGGGCAATGGCATCGCGCACAGGGTTGCCCACAGTCAATAGCTTATTGGCAAATTCTGCCCCAAACGCACCATCGAACGCTTGCAGCACCTTATCAGCATGGCGCGCAAGGTTTTTATTACTCATACCGACGATGGCATTTTGTTCATGGATGATCAGCGGTTTTTTTGATAATTTTGCCGCAAGACCACCTGGTGCGGTGACATAGCCGCCAAAACCCACCGCGACATCGATGTTATATTCTTGAATGATTTTACGCGCTTGCATCACTGCTTTAAACAGCATAAATGGTAATTTCACCATGCGCGCCAAGCCCTTACCGCGCAGTCCTTGCATCTCTATGTGGTGCATCTGATAGCCATGCTTTGCCACCAGATCATTTTCCATGCCAGTTGGCGTGCCAAGCCAGTGAATCGTCGCACCACGGCGTGCCAGCTCATCGGCTACCGCCAAGGCAGGAAACACATGACCGCCTGTACCTGCCGCCATCATAAGGACATTAAGTTGTTTTGTCATAACCATTCCAGCTGTCTAACTGTCTAAAAAAGCATCTATTTTCAATGACTTCTTTGCCAAACTCAAGCACAATTTGTTTAGATTTTTGTCAATAAAAATTGTTGGCAAGTGTCATCGGGCAGCATTTACGCCGCTTTGGTCGCGATGTTATTTTCGATAAATTCAATAAAATCCACCGCAATCTGCGTGCCACATTGATCATCAATCTCACGCACGCAAGTTGGGCTTGTGACATTGATCTCGGTAATTAAGCCGCCAATAACATCCAAACCGACAAAATACAAGCCTTTTTCCAGTAAAATCGGTACAATCGTCTCAGCAAGCTGTCTTTCACGCTCAGATAACGGCATGGCAACACCACGACCGCCCGCCGCCAAATTCCCGCGCGTCTCACCCGTGCTTGGAATGCGCGCCAAGCAATAATCGACAGGCTTACCACCCACGATTAGCACGCGCTTATCGCCTTCTGTAATGGCAGGGATGAATTTTTGTGCCATGATTGGCGTTGTGCCAAGCTGTGTCAGCATCTCAAGTGTCGAGCCAATATTTGGGCTGTCTGCGGTCAAGCGAAAAATCCCCATGCCACCCATACCATCCAGCGGCTTGACAATCACATCGCCATGCGTCTTGATAAATTCGCGGATATGCGCTTGTTTATTGGTGACAATCGTCGGACTCATCAAGTCGCTGAACTGCGTGGCGAATAGCTTTTCGTTGCAGTCCTTGACCGACAAGGGATCGTTGACCACCCACACGCCTGCACGCTTGGCATAGTCCAATAAATGCAAAGCATACAAGAAATTCATGTCAAATGGCGGATCCTTACGCATCAAAATTACATCAAACTCGGTCACAGCCACCGTCGCCACATCGCCAAGCTCATAAAAATGATCAGGATCGCGAAATACCGACAATGGCTGCGCGTCAATTTTTAGCACACCTTGATCTAGCCATAGATCATCGATTTTACAATAGCTTAAGCCATGACCGCGCTCACTGATTGCCCACGCCATCGCAAGTGATGTGTCTTTTTTATAATTGATCTTGCTGATCTCATCCATAACAATCAAAAAGTTGAGTTTTTTCATAGCCTTACCTATTGTTTTTGTTGTTTTATTGACGCAATATTTGATGCGGTTATTATTCACAAATGCCGTACTGCGCGCGATATGCTTTCATCGCGGCAAGCTCTTGTTCGGTACCGTTTTTGGCGACATAATCGGTGATGTCATCCATCGTCACCAAGGCAAGCACAGGCACGCCAAGGGTATCGGCAAGCTCTTGGATGGCGGATTTATCGCCTTGCCCTTTTTCTTTGCGGTCAAGTGCAACGATGATACCTGCAACGCTTGCGCCTGCATTATCTAGGATACCTACCACTTCACGCATCGCTGTACCTGCGGTCATCACATCGTCAATCACCCATACTTTTTTGCCTGATAAATCTGCACCAACGAGCATACCGCCTTCACCATGATCTTTGGCTTCTTTGCGGTTATAGCCCCAATTAGCATTGATATTGTGCTGTGTCCACAGGGCTTGCGCAGTCGCTGCCACAAATGGGATACCTTTATACGCCGCACCAAAAATCACCAAATCATCACGATCAGCATTGGCAGCCAATGTATCGGCATAACCTGTGGCAAGCACGCTTAATAATTCACCAGTCGAAAGCAGCCCTGCATTGAAAAAATAGGGGCTGACACGGCCTGATTTTAGGGTGAATTCGCCAAATTTTAGCACGCCATTTTTTAACGCAACTTCGATGAATGCTTGTGGGTCGAACGATGACATCGCAATTCCTTAATAATTTTTAGCCAAACTTTGTCTATTGTACTCTGTCAGTGGTTTTTTTACAATTTACAATTTGCTTATTTTCCCTAAATTTTTGCCAACATTGCCCAAAAAATAAAAACCGCCATTCATCAAGCCAACACGGCTCAATCAATAACGGTTTTTATTTTTTGATAATTATTAATTCATCAATCTTTAAGCAAGCTTAACTTGATTGTATGAAAAATCAATAATTATACTATTAAGCTTTTGCAGCAGCTTGAGCGGCAGCAACTTCAGCAGCGAAGTCTTCTTGCTTCTTCTCGATGCCTTCGCCCACTTCAAGACGCTTGAAGCTTAGTACGGTTGCGCCTTCAGCTTTAAGTACATCGCCAACTTTCTTTTCGTTGTCCATGACATATGGTTGGTTAACCAAAGTCACTTCGTTTAGGTACTTTTGTAGGCCGCCAGTGATCATCTTCTCAACCACAGCTTCTGGCTTGCCAGATTCTTTAGCTTTGGCTTCGATGATGTCTTTTTCGCGTGCTAGGATGTCAGCAGGTACATCAGCTTCGTTTACTGCTAGCGGGTTGAATGCTGCAACTTGCATTGCAACTGCTTTACCCACTTCTTCGTTGCCGCCTTCTAGTGATACGACAACACCGATACGCAGACCGTGGCGGTATGCAGCAAGGTTCGCACCTTCAATGACTTCTGCACGGCGAACTTGGATGTTTTCACCGATTTTTTGTACCAATGCGATACGCGCTTCTTCTACAGTTGCGCCGTCGCCATATGGTAGTGCAGAGATTGCAGCCACATCAGTGGTGTTATTTGCCAAAGCAAGCTCAGCGACTTTGTTTGCAAATACAGTGAAGTTTTCGTCTTTAGCAACGAAGTCAGTTTGGCAGTTTACTTCTAGAAGCAGTGCTTTGCCTTCGCCTTGAGCGATGATGATTGCACCGTCAGCAGCGATGTTACCAGCTTTCTTAGCAGCTTTTGCTTGACCTGATTTGCGTAGGTTGTCAATCGCAAGCTCGATGTCGCCGTTTGCTTCTTCTAGTGCTTTTTTGCACTCCATCATACCAAGACCAGTACGGTCACGCAGCTCTTTTACAAGCTTTGCAGAAACTTGAGTCATTTGGATTACCTTTGAATTTTTTTAAAATTTATTTGAATGATGGCTTATGTCAAATCATAAAGCACGACCCAAACATAAACCATCATAGCACAGTTTTATGACCATTCAATGAATGATAAAAACTTATTCAGCAGCTGCTTCTACCGCTTGCTCTTGTGCGCCACCTTGAGTTTTTGCGTACTCTTTACCAGCGATGATTGCATCAGCCATAGCAGTTACATATAGGCTTACAGCGCGGATTGCGTCGTCGTTTGCTGCGATGACATAATCAACATTGTCTGGGTTTGAGTTGGTATCAACGATACCGATAACAGGAATACCAAGGTTTTTCGCTTCTTTGATCGCGATCGCTTCGTGGTCAACATCGACAACAAATAGCGCGTCTGGAAGACCGCCCATGTCTTTGATACCACCTAGAGCGCGCTCTAGTTTTTCCATTTGGCGAGTACGCTCAAGTGCTTCACGCTTAGTAAGCTTAGCAAAAGTACCGTCTTCAGCTTGCTTTTCAAGCTCTTTTAGGCGAGTGATTGACTGGCGTAGTGTTTTCCAGTTGGTAAGCATACCGCCCAACCAACGATGATCAACATACGGCATGCCTGCACGAGTCGCTTGCTCACGGATCACTGCAGATGCAGCGCGCTTAGTACCAACGAACAAAATCTTGTTGCGTGCAGCAGCTTGCTTGTTCACGAAAGTTAGCGCTTCGTTGAACTGCTTAACAGTGTGCTCAAGGTTGATGATGTGAATGCGGTTACGAGCACCAAAGATGTATTGGCTCATTTTTGGGTTCCAAAAACGAGTTTGGTGACCGAAGTGAGCACCTGCTTCTAGCAAGTCACGCATTGAGATTTGAGTTGGGTTCTTGTCTGACATAAGAGTTCCTAAAAAGTTTGGGTTACGCCTCCACGAAATCAAAAATACCGAATCCATCAGCACGCATCTGACCATCAGGTCAAATTATTCAAACTGATAGACACCCCGATATTCCAAAAACACCGTAAGCCTACGCTGTAAATTTCGTGTGTGTAGTGTAAAGTTAAATTAAAAAATACGCCCATTTATAAAAATGGACGCATTATTATAGCAAAAATTACACACAAAGCCAAGATATTTGTCATGAATAACACCGCTCACTCTGAATCTTTGCCTAAATAAGAACAACAACTACTTCACAGTATCGCAGTATATTGGCAGCCACCACAACAAATCATTCTATGCCGTCGGCTTCAAATACTGTTCCGCCTCTTCTAAATTGACTGTGACCAGACTTGAAATCCCCGCCGTCGGCATAGTGATGCCTTTGAGCTCATCGGCAATTTGCATGGCAAGCTTATTATGACTAATAAAGATAAACTGCACATCGTCAGCCAACTCATGAATCAGCCCTGTAAAGCGCCCAACATTGGCATCATCCAGTGGCGCATCAACTTCATCCAGCACACAAAACGGCGCAGGATGCTGCTTGAAAATCGCAAAAATCAAACTCAACGCCGTCAAGGTCTTCTCACCGCCCGACAGCACAGCAAGCCGCGAGTTTTTCTTGCCCTTTGGCTGTGCCATCAGCACAAGTCCTGCACGCCATTTGTCCGCCTTGGACAAGGTTTCATCTTCCATCAGACTTAAGCTTGCCTGACCACCGCCAAATACTTTTGAGAACAAAGCATTGAGCTCTTTATTCACCGCATTGAGCGCTGTCAAAAACAGCGATTTGGTCTTCTCATCGATCGCTTTGATGGCATCTTCAAGTTTTTTCATACTGTCGGTGATGTCTTGGATTTGCTCATCCATCGGCGATACACGCGCCTCAATCTCGGCAAGCTCAGCAGCAGCAGCTAAGTTCACCGCACCGAGTTTGGCGATTTGCGCTTTGATATCCTCTCGCTTTTGGCTATGGTCAATGAACTGCTGATTAGGGTTGGCTCTAAACTCTGCCAAGGTCGCAGGCAGATTAAACGTCTCATCAAATCGCAACAGCTCATCGCCCAAATCCTGCATCCGACTCTCACCCACTGCCGCATCAGCACTGATTTGGGCAGACTGTGCTTGGGCGGTGGCAAATTTGCCGTGTGCTTCAGTCAGCTCATCTTGTAGCTTGGTTTGGGCGATTTGCAGTGCTTTGGCAGCCGCTTCATATTCATCGCTTGAGATTTTGAGTTCATGACTGCTCATCTTGGCAGCTTTGAATATTTCTTCAAGCTTTGGTAATTTTTCTTGTAGGGTTTCTTGGTGTTTTTTGGTAACTTCGATGTCTGCTATTGTCTGCGTGGCGCTGTTTTTTGCCATATCAAGCAGGCGTTCGGCGTGGGTTTTGCTTTGGCTTAGCGTGCCAAATTTGAGCTGCATGGCTTGATAGGTCTCATTTTTGGTCTTAACCAGTCCATTAGCTTCATCAATGCGAGCCGTCAGCACGGTCATCGCTTGATTCGCCATCTCAAAGCGTGGGGCAAACTCGCCAAGCTTTGTATGATATTCATCAAGCTGTACGGTCAACTCATCAAGCTCTTTTTGGCGGTCTTGTTTTTCTTCATCGAGCGCTTGACGGTTTTTGGCATGGTTGTCACGGCGGATTTTATCCGCATCCAGCTTGGCAGTGAGTGCTGTCAGTGCTTTTTCGGCACTGTGCAGCTGTGCGGTGGTGGCGGTTTTTTGGGCGATGACTTCTTCAAGCTCAACTTTGGTTTGCTCAAGTAGATTCAGCTGATTTTTCAGCTGTTTTTGGTCGGCACTCAGTGCATCTTCTAGGGTGTTCAACTCTTCTTCTAGCACAGCCAATCGCTCGATATGTGCTTGTTTTTGGGCAAGAAATTGACTGCCTGTCTCACCAAAACGGCTGATATGCACCATGCCAAAACTGCCAATCAGCCAGCCTGTCTTGGTCAAAATCATCACGCCAATCAATGCGCTTGTATCCATCTCATCAAGCGAATCATCGCCCGTATATAAAAAGGTGCGCCCAAAAATCTCCAAAGTCGGTGTGCTAAATAACTGATCCAAGCGAATCAGCTGCTCACCAATCTGCTTGGGCAACTTGGCAATGGCATCACTGGCTGCGATGGCGCTTGTCGTGATGGCAGTATCGCTTTTTTTACCAGATTTTAATAATAAATTCACACCATCTTTGGTAGGTGTGGTCAAGGCGGTCGCCATATTAAGCTGAGCAGTCACTTTGGCATCCAGCCAAAATCCCAAAAACTGATCCAGTACTTTGGCATATTGATGCCCCGTACTGCTCGGCATCAAACCATGCTCAAGGCTTGGCAAAGCTTGCAAATCCGCTTGATCATCACTCGATGTGCTATATTGTTGAGCGATTGGCGTATGTACAAGCTTGTGCAAAATATCATACTCACCCATCAGGACGGCATGGCGTTTTTCTTGGGATTGGGTGCTTGCTTGTAGCGTCTTGACAGTCTCACTGAGTGTATCATAGCGAGATTTGAGCTCATCATGATCTGATAGATTATCAAGCTTAAGTTTAAGATTGGCAATCTGCTCTTGATAAGTTTTTTGCTCGGCTTGGTCTTGCTGGGCATCAACAAAGCCTGCCTGCTCCGCATCGAGTGCATCGCTGCGTTTTTGCCATTTTTGCTCAGCATCTTTTAGGCGGGCGATCTGGGATTCGGCAAGTTTTTTGCGGTTATCCAGATTATTTTTGTCTTGGGTGATGACAGATAGCTCATCACGCTGTTTTTGCCATGCATCTTGAGCATCGGCAAGCACCTGTTTGGCATCAGTGAGTGCCTGCTCTAGTGCCATCGTGTCAGGTGTGATGGTAGCAAGCTGGCTGTCAATCTCGGCAAGCTCGGCGGTGGCGTGCTCGATATTGGCAAGCGCTTCTTGATGCTGCGCTGTCAGCCGTGCGATTTTCTCATCATTTTGTGCAAGCTGACTATTGACGGTATAAAAATTGTGCTGCGCGGTCTGTTCTGCCATCTGCGCGTTGTGAAATTTATCACGTGCATCGTCTTTCATCCACTGCGCTTCCGCGACACGCGCCGACAGCTCATCGAGTTCACGGCGGACTTTGGTGACATTTTGTTCAAGCTCGGCAAGCTTTTCGGCGGATTTGCCATGCTCGCCTTTTTTCAGCTCATGATACTGCCACGACTCGAACAAGCGACGCATTAAATCATTCCAATGTAGCTGATTAAGCTTATCATTGAGCACTTCATATTGCTTGGCAGATTCGGCTTGGCGGATCAAAGTTTTTTGTTGTTTTTTTAGTTCACCTTGAAGATCGGATAGGCGTTCAAGATTATCGCGCGTCTCGGCAAGTTTTTTTTCGGTATCGGCTCTGCGTACTTGATAGCGAGAGACGCCCGCACCTTCTTCGATGAACTCACGCAGCTGCATGGGGCTGGATTCTACGATGCGCCCAATCATTCCCTGCTCAATCACCGCATAGCTGCGCGCGCCCAGACCCGTACCCAAAAACACATCCACCACATCACGGCGACGCACTCGCTGACCATTGATGAAATAATCCGATTTGCCATCTTTGGTGACTTGTCGGCGTAGGCTCAGTTCTTGGTACAGGTTTAGCTCATGGCGGATGCCGTGCGTCTCATCTTGGGTGTGTTCAAACACCAACTCAACACTGGCAAGGCTTTTGGCGGCACGCCCTTCCACACCAGCAAAGATGACATCACTCATCGCCCCACCACGCAGCTGCTTGGCAGAAGTCTCACCCAGCACCCAGCGGATGGCATCAATGACATTGGATTTGCCACAGCCATTAGGCCCGACGATGGCGGTGATGTCATGCTTGAAAGTAAAAGTGGTTGGATTGGCAAAAGATTTAAAGCCGGCTAGTTTTAGGGATTTTAGTCGCATTGGGTGTTTGTAACTTGGATAAAATTAGGGTCAAAGGTGGGTATTTTAGCAAATTTTTAATCGCAATGTGTGTATTTGTGCCAAATCATTAATGGTTAAAATCCGCCCACTTTACCCTGATAATCCATGCAAATGATACGCGCGCAATTGATTGATGTTAAAATCGGTCAAAATCGGCTATAATAGTCGGTATTTAATTGAATAAAAAAAGAGGATAACATGGCTATCGTACACCCACAATTTAACCCTGTCGCCCTAGATTTGGGCGTGATTGAGCTGCATTGGTATGGCTTGATGTATCTGCTTGCCTTTGGTATGGCGTATTTTTTGGCATGGATGCGCGCCAAGTCGCGTGATGATTTCACCACCGAGATGGTGTCTGATTTGGTATTTTTCGGCTCAGTTGGGGTGATTTTGGGTGGTCGCATCGGCTATGTGCTGCTGTATAATTTTAGCGAATTACTTGCCGATCCGATGTATCTGTTCCGCGTCTGGGAAGGCGGCATGAGTTTTCATGGTGGCTTTATTGGTGTACTGCTTGCCATGTGGTATTTTGCGCGCAAATATAAGACCGCGCCATTTACTGTGCTGGATTTTATCGCGCCGTGTGTGCCGACAGGCTTGCTGTTCGGTCGTATGGGCAACTTCATCAATGGCGAGCTGTGGGGTCGCGTCTCAAGCTCGGATTTGTCGCATTTGATGTATTTTCCCCAAGCGGCAAATGCCGATTTTGAACTGCTACAGCTGGACCCAAGCCTACAAAGCATCGCCAGCAACATCGGCGGCTATATGCTACTGCCACGCCACCCATCGCAGCTGTACCAAGCTGCCACCGAAGGCGTGCTGCTATTTATCCTGCTGTGGTGGTTCTCTGCCAAGCCGCGCCCACGCTATGCTGTCTCTGCGCTGTTCCTATTGGGCTATGGCATCAGCCGCTTTAGCACCGAGTTTTTCCGTCAGCCTGATGTCGGCTATGAGCTGATTTTTGGTTGGATGAGTAAGGGTCAATTGTACAGTTTACCAATGATCATTATTGGCATTATCTTAATGGTGATAGCATATCAAAAGAATATTTATGATTGGAAAAAAGCCTAATGAAACAATATCACGAGCTGCTGACACGCATTTTACAAACAGGTGGTGATAAAGGTGACCGCACTGGTACTGGTACCCGTTCGGTCTTTGGTCATCAGATGCGCTTTGATTTATCACAAGGCTTTCCGTTATTGACCACCAAAAAAGTCCACATGAAATCCATTATCCACGAGCTGCTTTGGTTCTTAAAAGGCGATACCGATGTCGCCTATCTGCAAGAGCGCGGCGTAACCATTTGGGATGAATGGGCGACTGCTGAGCAGACCGCGCGCTTTGGGCGATCGGCAGGTGATCTTGGCCCTGTCTATGGTCATCAGTGGCGTAATTTTGGCGCGACCAAAGATAATGATGGTCATTATCGCAATGATGGCTTTGATCAGATCACATGGCTGATCAATGAAATCAAGACCAACCCAAACTCGCGCCGCCTGATCGTCAGCGGCTGGAATCCGTCTGAAGCGGGTGCTGTCGCCCTACCGCCTTGCCATACGCTGTTTCAGTTTTTCGTCATGGATGGCAAGCTATCCTGTCAGCTGTACCAGCGTAGTGCTGATGTGTTCTTGGGCGTGCCTTTTAATATCGCAAGCTATGCGCTATTGACCCACATGATCGCGCAAGTATGTGATCTTGGCGTGGGTGAGTTTGTATGGACGGGCGGTGATACGCATCTGTACAGCAATCATTTTGAACAAGCCAAGCTACAGCTAAGCCGCGAGCCGCTGCCGCTTTGCACTCTGAAACTCAACCCTGATGTACGCGATATTTTTGAATTTACATTTGAAGATATTATGATTGAAAATTATCAATCGCACCCAGCGATCAAAGCAGAAGTGGCGGTATAAATGACAAACAGCACTCAGACATCAGCCGCCGATCACATCGAAATCGTGCAAGTGGTCGCCATCAGTACCAACCGCTGTATCGGTAAGGACAATCAGCTGCTGTGGCACATTCCTGCAGATTTGGCACATTTTAAAAATATCACCACAGGCGGTGTGATCGTCATGGGGCGAAAGACCTTAGAGTCATTAGGTCGTCTATTGCCCAATCGCAGCCATCATGTGATCACGCGCGATACGAATTTTCACTACGATGGCGTGACAGTGTCGCACAGCCTAGATGATGCGATCAATAAAGCTTGTGCCGATGCCAAAGCGCGCGGACAATCTGCCATCTATATCATTGGCGGTGGTGAGATTTATGCGCAGTCGCTTGCGATGGCTGATCACCTTGAGATCACCGAAGTCGATATCATCATCGATGGCGATGCGTTTTATCCTGTGATTGGCGATGAATTTATCAAGACCAATCAAAGCGATACGCAAACTTGCGAAAAAAGCGGCTTAACATTTCGCTTTACCACTTATAAAAAACGATAGTTGTTTAAAAAATTCTTAACCTTAGGACGCTTCATGAAATACGCCCCACTTGCCATGGTCTGTAGCGCAGTCATCATCAGTGCCTGCGCAGATAAACCTGCTTATCAAAAAATCTCAGGCGAAACCATGGGGACAAGCTACCACATCAGCTATCAACACCCTGATGCCAGCATTTCACAAGCCGCCATCCAAGCCGATATTGACAAGCGACTGAACGACATCAACGCCAGTATGTCCACCTATATTGATGATAGCACCATCAGCAAGTTCAACCGCCTGCCATCTGCCACGCCGCTTGAGATTGATGCTGATTTTATCAAGGTGCTAAGCGACAGCCAAGCGATTTTTCAGGCATCGAACCATGCCTTTGATCCGACGGTGCTGCCTTTGGTGGAGTTATGGGGCTTTGGTGGTAAGATGAGCGTTGAGCGACTACAAGCCCCGCCAAGCAGTGATGAGATCACCGCTGCCAAGGCGTTGATCGGCTTGGATAAGGTCAGCTTAAATGGCAATCAGCTTAGTAAATCGGTCGATGGCGTGGGCTTAGACTTTTCTGCCATCGCCAAAGGCTATGCGGTCGATGTCATCGCAAACACACTCAGGGACAACTACGGCATTACCAATTATATGGTGGAAATCGGTGGTGAAGTCGCCACCAGCGGCAGCAATGACAAATCACAGCCATGGACACTCGCCATCGATGCGCCCGTGATCGACAGCTCAGTGAGCAATCGCAGCACCATCACCACACTCACTCAGCCCAAAGATGGCACGCTGCACATCGCCACATCAGGCGGCTATCGCAATTCGGTAGAATATAACGGCGTGCGCTACAGCCATACCATCAATCCCAATACTGGCAATCCTGTCGCAGGCAACGCCCCAAGCGTGACCGTCCTGCATGATACCGTCTCTTTGGCAGATGGTTGGGCGACAGCACTGACCGCTCTGCCTTATGATGATGCGCTCAAGCTTGCCAACGCCCAAAACATCCAAGCAATCTTCGTCATCGAAAATGCAAGCAAAACCGGCTTTGACATCGTCAAGACCGATGCGATAATTGCCAAATTTGGACAGTGAGCAGTTATCCGATTGGGTGATTGTCAGGCTTAGGTTTTTGCTTTACAATAAGGCAAAGTTTTATTGATAGACAAATTTGATTATTAAGGGAATTTTATGGCTAATTTCTCACCAAGCATTCAGTTTGCGCGCCGTTGGCTTGGCGCACCGAGTGATGCACGCCGTGCGATTTATGAAGAATTGGACGACATCATTGAGCTATTGGACAGCCAAGCGCCATTGTCAGAATTTCGCTTTCGCCACAGTGATTTTAATGCTACGCTGGCTGCGCATATGCAAGCAGGCTCAAACGGTGAAGCGATGCGTTTGGTGCATCCGATCGATACCACGCAGCTCATCGACGATGCCAAAGATTCGCTAGACACCCCTGATTTACAAGTCCTAGAAGCGCGCCTAACCCAAGATCTAAGCCGTCAAGTAGATGAGTTTTTAAAAGAACACATGGCGCAGCTAAATCAAGAACTAAAAGCATGGGTGGCGACCACCGTGCGTAATGAAATGGCGAATTTTCAGCGCCAATGATACAATCCTAACTAATTGATATAATTAGGATTTTTAATTAATTACAATAATAAAAAGGCAGTACTATGAGCATAAGCACCAAGCACAGCACCCACAGCGACATCATCATCGTCGGCGCAGGCCCTGCAGGATTGGCTTTTGCTCGGTTTTTTAAGGGCAGTGAGCTTAAGATCACCATCATCGAAAAAGCACCGCTTACTGCCATCGAAAATCCTGCCTATGATGGTCGTGAAATCGCCCTTACTAATACTTCTAAAGAAATCTTACAAAACTTAGGCGTATGGCAACGATTCGCGACCGATGAGATTTACCCATTGGTTGATGCCAAAGTATATAGCGGCAAGCTTGATTATGCCTTGCATTTTCAAGTGCCAAGCCTGATGAAATCAATGCGCTCACTGGATCGCTTGGGCAATCTGATTTCTAATCACAATATTCGTAAAGCCGTGTATGATGAAGTGGCGGCGATGGACAATGTCACGCTCATCACTGATGTTGGCGTTACTGATGTCAAGACCGATGATAATAGCGCAACCGTCAGCCTTGCCGATGGGCAGGTTTTGACGGCAAGTCTTGTCATTGCGGCTGATTCTCGCTTATCGAATGTGCGCCGTATGCTTGGCATTGGTGCGGATATGCATGATTTTGGGCGTACGGTGATTGTTTTTCGTGTCACTCATCCTTTATCAAATAGCGCAACCGCCCAAGAGTGCTTCTTGTACGGTCGCACGCTTGCCCTATTACCGCTCAATGACACCATGACCAACTGCGTCATCACGCTGGATAATACCCAAGCCGATGAGCTATTAAGCCTATCACCACAAGCACTTGCCCACGAAGCGCAGCGGATGTTCGGCGATCAATTTGGCGCGTTCACCATCGCAGGCAGCGTGCATCATTATCCGCTGATGGGCGTACACGCGCACCGCTTCTATGCCAAGCGCGCTGCACTCATCGGTGATGCAGCAGTCGGTATGCATCCTGTGACAGCGCATGGGTATAATTTGGGTCTATTGAGCGCAAATACCCTTGCGCCACTGATTATCGATGCGCACCGTACTGGGCGTGATATCGGCAGCGAGCGACTTCTTAGCACTTATAATCGCCGCCATCAAGCACACACGCGCCCACTGTATCACGGCACCAATGCGATGGTAAGCCTATTTACCAATGATCGCAAGCCTGTGCGTATCTTACGCGATGCAGCACTGCGCCTAAGTAACAATCTACCCCCTGTCAAGCACTGGATCGCTAAGCAGTTGGTTGGCTGAAAATTCATTATGCAAAATCCAAATCATCCTATCGGCGATTTGGATTTTTCGATTTTTGGCTTTGTATTTTGAGTGTAAAAGTGCTAAACTAGCCTGTGATTGTGCTGATGGCATTTTTTTGGGTCATCGCACAAGTTTTTCCATACCTTAACAACCCCAACAAAGAAGGATTTACCCATGAAACAACCTGTTCGTGTTGCTGTTACTGGCGCTGCTGGTCAAATCGGCTACAGCCTACTATTCCGCATCGCTTCTGGCGAAATGCTTGGCAAGGATCAGCCTGTTATCCTACAGCTACTTGAAATCCCTGTTGAAAAAGCACAACAAGCTCTACAAGGCGTCATCATGGAACTGGATGACTGTGCATTCCCACTATTGGTCGATGTGATCGGTACCGACGATCCAAATGTCGCGTTCAAAGACGCAGACTACGCCCTATTGGTAGGTGCACGCCCACGCGGCCCTGGCATGGAGCGCGCTGACCTACTACAAGAAAACGCGAAGATCTTCACTGTTCAAGGTAAAGCACTGAACGATGTAGCAAGCCGTGATGTGAAAGTTCTGGTCGTCGGTAACCCAGCGAACACCAACGCTTACATCGCGATGAAGTCAGCACCAGATCTGCCAGCGAAAAACTTCACCGCCATGCTACGCCTAGACCACAACCGCGCACTAACCCAAGTCGCGAAGAAAACTGGCAAAGCTGTCAAAGACATCAAAAATCTAACCGTATGGGGCAACCACAGCCCAACCATGTACGCCGACTACCGTTTCGCGACCATCAATGGCGAATCAGTCAAAGAGATGATCAATGACCAAGAATGGAATGCCAATGTATTCCTACCTACCGTTGGTAAGCGCGGTGCAGCGATCATCGAAGCGCGCGGTCTGTCTTCTGCAGCATCAGCAGCGAACGCAGCGATCGACCATATGCGTGACTGGGCGCTAGGCTCAAACGGTGAATGGGTAACGATGGGCATCCCATCTGATGGCTCATACGGCATCCCAGAAGGTGTCATGTTCGGCTTCCCTGTAACCACCGAAAACGGCGAATACAAGATCGTACAAGGTCTAGAAATTGACGAATTCAGCCAAGAGCGTATCAACATCACGCTAAATGAGCTGGAAGAAGAGCGCGCAGCGATCGACCATCTGTTTGCATAATCTTTAAGTGTAAACACTTAAGCAAAATGCCCAATTCTTAGGAATTGGGCATTTTTTGTGCTTAATGATAAGCTATGTTAAGATTAAAGCGACATAAGTTTATATAGTCAAACAAATTTAAAATAAGACAAGGAAAACGAGTGAAGCTGCACAAGTAGTACTGTGAGTGAGTTTGACGCAGGATTATTTCAAAGTTGGCAGACTAAAATTTACACAGCCAATACACTTGTGTAGGGATTGCCTAAGTCTAAGCTGTTACAATCAAGTCATGGTTTTGAAATGATGTATCCAAATCCAAAACCATCTTGTGGTCGTATAAAAACAAAATAAGACTAGGCGGCGAGTCGCAGGTAGTACAAGTAGTACAGCAAGACAAGCCAGCGCTGTATTATTTTGAATTTTATAGACCCTAATCCACAACAAAGGATTTGATTATGCTTGGAAATATTGAATACACGATGAATGATCTGTTTGCCCAATTGGGACTTGATAACAGTGATGCTGCCATTGAGCAATTCATCGCCACCCATCAGCTGGATGAAGACACGCAGCTTGACAATGCACCATTTTGGAATGACGCACAGCAAGGATTTATCCGTGAGGAATGGCGCAAAGACGCCGTTTGGTCACTGATTTTAGATGAATTAAACGCTCGATTGCATGGTGAGTGATTGAGCATCTGTTGGTTTGCGATCGCGAAAACACAAGCCAATACTCGTAAAAGAAGCTGAATTTATGGTGAGTTCAGCTTCTTTTTTATGGGTGATTTTTCTTGGCTTGCTCTGACGATTGACAAAATCACCCTTGCGCATCTCGCCATTTTAACAGCTGCGCGACATCATCACTGATGCCTGCTTTTAAGGCATCCAAGCCATCATATTTACGCTCGCCATGCAGATAATGGGTGAAAGTCACTTGCAGCTCAATACCGTACAAATCACCTGCGAACTGTGGCAAATGCACTTCCACGCGCCAATCTTGCCCATTAACCGATGGACGCTTGCCGACACTCACCGCACCAAATAGACTACCTTGCGCTATACCTGCTACGCCTGTTTGTCCATCTTTGCCAAGACTTGCCAAATCAATCTGCCGACCATCGACAAAGCCTATGACATCCGCGCCATACACGCCGTGTAAAGCAGGCTTGATGCGATTGATGGCGATATTTGCCGTCGGAAAATCAAGCGTACGCCCAATCTTATCACCATGCTCCACCTGCCCTGTGATGGCATACGCGCGCCCAAGCAGGCTTTTGGCACTTGCCAAATCCCCTGCCGCCAACGCCTTACGCACCAATGATGAGCTGATACGCTCGCCATCTTGTAGCACGCTGTGCAGGCTATCAACACCAAAGCCTGCCGCCGCCAAAAATGCCTTATCCCCCACACGATCATGCCCAAAGCGAAAATCATCACCCAGCACCAAATGACGGACATTCAAGCCCTGTAATAGCGTGGCGAAATCCTGCGCCGACAATGAGCGAAAGGCTTGATCAAAGCTTGCAACGATCAGATAATCCACGCCAAGATCGCCGATGTACTTAGCTTTTTCGGCAAGGCTTGTTAGGCGTGCAGGCGGATCATCAGGCGTAAAAAACTCGCGCGGCTGCGGCTCAAAGACCATCACCGCCGACTGATAGCCCATCTGCTTGGCATCACGATCCAATGCCAATAATAGCGCTTGATGCCCCAGATGCACGCCATCATAATTGCCGATGGTCAAGGCAAGCGGCGGCAAGGACGGTAGATTATCAAGAGTAAGATGAATTAGCTGCATAGGATTTTATTGCTTTTTTGCCATGGCATCAATGACAGGGACGGCAAGCTTGGTTTCGGCGATTTCTTTGGCGGTCTTGGCATCAGGTGATAAGCCCTTTAATAGTGGCAATTGCTTAACATCCATGCGTTTACGCGTCGCCAGATGCACAGGCACCATGCGCGCAAATTCGAACAGATGTAGCCACATCTCTTCGCCGCCTTCCAGATTTTCATCGTCTTCTAGGCGAATGGCGGCGATCTCCATCAGTGTGCGAATCAGCTCATTTTCATCAGCACTCAGCGCAATGCCCGTCACGCCAATGCCAGTGATAAAGCCCCCTGCCCAATCTTTGAGCGCAAGCACGCGCTCATACAGCTCATGCTCATCATCTGGCACAAGCGGCTCGTAGCCATAGGCGTCGTCTTTATCTTTTAGTGCAAAGCTGACATCTTCGGCATACTCAGTCAATAGCTCAAGCGCGTCTTCATCAGGCACTTCAAAGCTCAGCTCTTCTAACAGCTGCGCCCAGCCTTCGCTGTCTGTGGCGTTGCACGCGGTCATCACGCCTGTCATGATGCCGTGCAGCTCACTGATTGATACATCTGTCCAGTGTTCAAATGCCTTTGTCCAGTCGTCCCAGCCTGATAAATAATCGGTTGTCATTGTTTAGCCTTGTGTTTTTGAACAAACTTTGGATTATACCATATTCACACGGTTTAATGCGTGCAAAATACAAAATCACAAGGGCAAAGCGTGCAAAGATACGACATTTCGCCAAACTTATGCCCAAAATACCGCCAAAGCCGAAAAAATATTTGACAATACACCGCACCGTGATAAGATTAGCATAGGACACTTTTTATTGATGACTTTTACAGGATTTCTTATGCTAGCCCAACTTCAAGCTTTGGAACAATCCATCATCGCGATGAAAAAACAATATGCCGTCACCGCGACCGAACTTGCCAATCTTAAGCAACGCCTTGCCAATGACGACAGCCCAAGACAAATCAGTGATTTACAAGCACAGCTAAACAAAGCCAACCAAGAAATTGACAACTACTGCGAACAAGTGGACAGCTTAGAGCACACGCGCAATGCCCTGCAAAAGCAAGTAGAAGAACTGTATCAAGCCAATCAGACGCTGATTCAACAAAATCAAGATCTAAAAGACAAAAACGCTTTGGCGATTTCGCGCGCTGAAGTGATTCGCGATTGGTTGGGCAAAATCGACCGTCAAAGCTAAGGCTGAGCATATCATTATCAAGGATTTATCATGAGTCAAGAAACCACCACCAACCCACAGTCGGCGATCATCGCTAAAGAAGAATTCCGCCCTGTCGATATCAGCATCGCAGGTACACCACATCGCATCGTCTGCCCTGTCGATGAAATCAAAAATCTGGAAAATGGTGCAGAATTCATCAACCAAAAAATCCGCGATCTGCGCCGTGAGATCAAGCACAAAACCCCGAGCAATGAAGAGTTTTTGGTGCTGGTCTGCCTAGATTTGTACGACCAAATCCAAGGACTACAAAACCAAGTGGCAGCCAATGCCGCTGAACAAAAACAAATCTCTGAAATGATCGAAAAGATCAATAAGCAAGCACGCTCAATGCTGTGATTTTATAGATTTTCTTAAAATTATAGCATAAATTAAGGGCGATGAATGTCGCCCTTATTGTTTTTTAGGTTTTATAGATCCTATTTTTCTATATTCATAGGCAGATCTTCTTCTGGATGCGCTGCTGCATATACCGCCAGATGCTCATCATTACAAAAAAAGCGTTCGTTCTCGGCTTTTTCGTGGAACAAATGCCCACGATAAGTGGCAAGCTGATTGCCGCAGTGGTGGCAGGTGCGCAGCGTGGTGTCATCGCCATCTTTAGGAAAAAAAGCTTTGGGTGGCTTTGGGTACATAAATTTGAAAAAAAACCACATGATGATTACGATGATGATGATATTTAAAATAAATGCAAACATAAGAAAATTTTAAAGTTAATGCGTTAAACAAATGAACTTGAGAGTTTTTTTAATTCACTTGCCATACTATACCACAACCCATCCGATTTTGTGCTATACTATTAAATAGGTTTATCAAAATCTTGATAAACCATATCATTTGGGGTCATTTTTGCCCAAGATCGGCGGCAAACAGTGAAGTTTGCTCTGCCCACAAAACCGCCCTATTTCGGCGATAACAAACAAATGCAATGCCCTTGAGCATGAAGCACAAGGCATGAACTTTTTTAGGATTATAAAAAATGCCAAGAACCAAACAACAGGACGCAGCGAGCGTCGAGACGACTTTACACACCGCCAATTCTGCCGCTGGCAAGATTACTTTTGCACTGATTCAGACCAATTTTTGGGTCGGTGACATCGCAGGCAATGTCAAAAAAATGCACGCGCTTGCCATCGATGCCAAAAATCGCGGCGCAGACATCGTGGTTTTCCCAGAATTATCCTTAGTCGGCTATCCGCCAGAAGATTTGCTACTGCGCCCAACCTTAGGCGAGCGTGTGCGCGGTGCGATGGCGCAGCTTGCCGAGATCGAAGGTATTGTGATCATCCTAGGCTATCCACACATTGATCAACATGGCACCTTCAACTCAGCAGCCATCTTGCAAGGCGGCAGCCAAAAAGGCTTTTATCATAAGCAATGCTTGCCAAATTATGGCATCTTCGATGAACGCCGCTATTTCCAAAAAGGCCGCAATCAAGTGCTGTTCGATTACAAAGGCGCAACGATTGGCTTATTAATCTGTGAAGATATTTGGCACGATGCACCGATCAAAGCACTCAAAGAAGAAGGTGCGGACATGGTCGTGGTGATCAACGCATCGCCGTTTGAAATCGGCAAACAAGCCGCGCGCAAAGAGCTATTAACCAAGCAGTCAGCTACTTATGACTTGCCGATTATCTATGTCAATACCGTCGGGGCGCAAGATGACATCGTCTTTGATGGCGGTTCGCTCATCATGCAAGCAGATGGTACGATTGCGCACGAAGGTTCGCGCTTTTTGAACCAACTGATGATGGCACAGTACGATGTGGCAAGCCGTCAATTTGACACCCAAGCCAAAGCACCGCTTGTGTTGTCTGAAGAATCTGAGATGTATCAGGCATTAGTCGTGGGTCTGCGTGATTATGTCAATCGTTCAGGCTTTAAGGGTGTGATCGTTGGCTTATCAGGCGGTATCGACAGTGCCTTGACGCTGTGCATTGCCGTCGATGCATTGGGCTCAGATCGTGTGTATGCGGTGATGATGCCGTACGAATACACCGCGCAAATCAGCCTAGATGATGCCGAAGCGCAAGCGGCACGCCTGAATGTCTCATACACCGTCTGCCCAATCCACGATGCAGTGGCAGGCTTGCGTTCAGCCCTTGCACCACTGCTTGCTAATAGTGAGCCTGATGTCACCGAAGAGAATCTGCAAGCGCGCGCTCGCGGCACGATCTTAATGGCATTGTCAAATAAATTCGGTCATATGGTCATCTCAACGGGCAATAAATCTGAAAACGCGGTCGGTTATGCGACGCTATACGGTGATATGGTAGGCGGCTTCGATGTGCTAAAAGATGTGTACAAAACCGATGTCTATCGCCTTGCCAATTACCGCAACCGCCTAGAAGATAATCCAGTCATCCCAGAACGCGTCATCACGCGCGCACCATCGGCTGAGCTGCGTCCTGACCAAAAAGACCAAGATAGCCTACCTGATTATGACTTGCTTGATAGCATTCTAAAAATGTACATCGACGAAGATTTGGGCTACAAGGCAATCTGTGCGGCAGGCTTTGATCCTGCGACGGTTGAAAAAGTACTGGGCTTGGTCGATCGCGCTGAGTACAAACGCCGCCAAGGGGCAATCGGCACGAAGATCACCAAGAAATCTTTCGGTCGCGAACGCCGTTATCCATTGGTCAATGGTTGGTCGATTAAGGGCTGATTGGCACTAGATCAATCCATCGAACCAAAACAAAAACCGCTCAATGTTTAATTGGGCGGTTTTTTTTGATAAAATTTATTAAATAAAACAATAAAATTAGACTGATAAATCACCCCATCACCTGACACACCGCCAAGTCTTTGACGATCAGCTGCAGGCTTTGATTGCCCTGCCACTCGTTAATATCAAGGGTGTATAAAATATGCACGCCACTTGCGCGATAATCCCATACCGCAGGATTATAATTAAACCAAATCGCATCAATCGGATACTGCACGCCAGATAGCTTCAGGGTGAGCTTGAGATGTTTGTCTTTTAGCACGCGATGGTTCAGCACTTCAAATTCACCATCGAAGCTTGGTACAGCAAAGCCATTACCCCAGACGCTTAAATTCTTTAGAGTATCAACAAAATGCAAGCTAAACTCTTGTGGCAAAAGACTGCCATCGGTGAATTTTTCTTCACAAAACACCGACGCATCAAAGCCTACCATCTTATCTTCGAACGCTTTGGCAAATCGCTCAAAATTGCCTTTTTTGATCGTCAGCCCTGCCGCCATCGCATGACCACCAAAATGCTCAATCAGCGACGGCTCATCCACCGCCACCGCTTCGATAACATCGCGAATATGCACGCCTGCGATCGAGCGCGCTGAGCCTTTGATCATATCATCATCGCCCGTTTCGCTGACATCAGCAGGGGCAAAGATGATACTTGGACGGTACAGCTTTTCTTTTAGCCTGCCTGCGACGATACCGATCACACCTTGATGCCAGTTGTCTTGGTACAGCACGATGGATTTTGGGCTGTCATCAGCGCCAAGCTCAGGTAAGCTGTCGATGATTGCCACCGCTTCATCTTTCATCGCCATCTCGACACTGCGGCGCGAGTGGTTGAGTTTATTAAGCTCAATGGCAAGTCGATGCGCTTCACCCCAATCATCGGTAATCAAGCACTCCACGCCGATTCGCATATTGTCCATACGACCAGCGGCGTTGATGCGTGGCGCGATGGCAAAGCCAAAATCTTCACTGGTGATGCTCTGATACGCGCGCCCTGCCTGCTCCAAGATGGCATAGATGCCTGCGCACGCCTTACCCGCGCGAATCTGCATCAGTCCATGACTGACCAAGATGCGATTATTGCGATCAAGCACGCCCAGATCAGCAATCGTCCCCAGCGCGACCAGATCCAAAAACCGCGCGACATTTGCCGATGACTTGCCAAGTGCGCGGCGGTGCTTGGCAAGACGCCCCATGACATAAAACGCCACACCGACACCGACCAACCATTTGCTATCAAAGCTACAGCCCAGCTGATTGGGATTGACCACCGCATCGGCAGGCGGCGATGGCTTGGTTGTCAAATGATGATCGGTAATCACCACCCGTATGCCAAGCTTATGCGCCTGTGCCACCCCTTCATGGCTTGAGATGCCATTATCGACCGTGATGATCAGCTTTGGGTCATACTCTGCCGCGCCATAGCTGACGATCTCAGGCGTCAAGCCATAGCCGAATTTAAAACGATCAGGTACCAAGAACTCCACCTTCGCACCCATCTGCCGCAAGGCACGCAGCATCAGCGCGGTACTGGTCGCACCATCACAGTCAAAGTCCCCGATGATCAAAATTTGATCATGATGATCGATCGCCTGATCAATGATGGCAATCGCCTGGTCAATGCCCATCAAGCCATCAGCAGCGATCAGCTTACCGATCGCCATATCCAGCTCATCGACGCTCGCCACCTGCCGCGCCTGCAGCACGCGCGCAAGGCTTGGATAGCCCAACGCCTGCACAAGACTTGGCGAGACTTCATCGGTCATACGAGGCGTAAGTGTCAGCCGATTCATCTGTTAGCCTGCCTTTGTCAATGACTTTGGCAAGCTAAATGTAACATTCTCTTCAATACCACTTAATTCTACAGGCGGCTCCGCACCCCAAGATTGTAAAGTCTCAAGCACTTCTTGGATCAGCACTTCAGGAGCAGATGCACCTGCCGTCACTCCAACATGACTGACGCCATCGAACCATGCCCTATCCATTTGTCCTGCATTATCAATCAGATACGCACGCTTACCCATACGCTCGGCCAGCTCTCTTAGGCGATTTGAGTTGCTTGAATTGGGGCTACCGACCACGAGCACCACATCGCACTCTTTTGAGAGTAGCTTAACAGCATCTTGACGATTTTGGGTGGCATAGCAGATGTCATCTTTGCGTGGGGCATTGATGCTTGGGTATTTATTTTTGAGCGCATCGATGACCACCGCAGTATCGTCCATTGACAGCGTCGTTTGGGTGACGAATGCCAAGTTTTCTTTATCCAAATCAAGCTTTGCCACATCATCAGCATCTTCGACCAGATGAATACGGCCGCCAAAGCTGGTATCAAATCGCCCCATCGTACCTTCGACTTCAGGATGTCCTGCGTGCCCGATCAAAATCGCATCCATGCCTTCTTTGGCAAATTTCCCCACTTCGATATGCACCTTGGTCACCAGTGGGCAAGTGGCATCAAACACGGTCAAATCACGGCGCGCCGCTTCATCTTCGACTGCCTTGGATACGCCATGTGCCGAAAAAATCACAATCGCCCCATCAGGCACTTCATCCAGCTCTTCGACAAACACTGCCCCACGACGCGCCAAATCTTCAACAACAAATTTATTATGCACCACTTCATGACGCACATAAATCGGCGGACTGAATCGACGCAAGGCTTCATTGACAATGGCGATGGCACGATCGACACCTGCACAAAAACCACGGGGATTGGCTAATAAAATTTTCATATTTTTCTCAATAATCTCTCATAATCAATCTGATCTATTTTAGCAAATTTCAGCCAATTTGTGCTAAAATATTGTTATTTGACAACCGAAGAAAATTACAGGAAAACCACCATGACTGGCAAATTATTCATCATCACCGCTGCATCAGGCACAGGCAAAACCAGCCTAGTCAAAGAGCTGCTTGCCAATACCGACAATCTCACCGTCAGCGTCTCGCACACCACGCGCAGCCCACGCCCAGGTGAAGAAAACGGCGTACATTATCATTTTGTTAATAAAGATGAATTTGAAACTTTGATCAGCCAATCTGCATTCTTAGAATACGCGCAAGTATTTGACAATTATTATGGCACATCCAAGCAAGCGGTGAGCGATCTGCTTACTAAAGGCATGGATGTGATTTTGGAGATCGATTGGCAAGGCGCGCTGCAAGTCAAAGAGCAATTTGGCGATGCGGTGATGATTTTTATTCTACCACCAAGCCGCGATGCCCTGCGCTCTCGTTTATCAAATCGCGGTCAAGACAGTGATGAAGTC
This sequence comes from Moraxella sp. FZFQ2102, assembly GCF_024137865.1. Taxonomy (NCBI): domain Bacteria; kingdom Pseudomonadati; phylum Pseudomonadota; class Gammaproteobacteria; order Moraxellales; family Moraxellaceae; genus Moraxella; species Moraxella sp. FZFQ2102. The sequence continues at coordinate 1,651,502 of NZ_CP099960.1, read as the reverse complement.
ATCGAAAAACGCTTGGCAGGCTCAATCACTGAAATGCGCCAATATGATAAATTCGATTATGTCGTCATCAATGATGATTTTGCCGATGCCTTGAGCGATTTACAAACCATCATCAAAAGCCATCGCCTAAGCCTAGCGGTACAAGCCACGCGCAATCAAGCTTTGATCGCGGATTTGTTGGCGGATTGATGGTTTTGGTCAATTGGGTAAAATCGGTAAAATTTTGGCAAATCACGCAAAAATCACTTAAAAAAGCACAAAAAGCTTGCTATAATAAGCGATTATCTGATTTTTCCCTTTTTAATTGAGAGTAAGCTATGGCACGAGTAACCATTGAAGATTGTCTTGTAAATGTTGATAATCGTTTTGAGCTGATTTTGGTGGCAAGTAAGCGTGCTCGCCAATTGGCAAACGGCAAAGTCGATCCGACCGTAACCGTCGATAACGACAAGCCAACCGTGCTTGCCCTACGCGAAATCGCCGCTGGCAATGTCAATCGCGACATCCTAGACGAGCCAGATGACGATTTGTTCGCCAAGCCACAAAATTACGAAATCACCCCAGAGTCATTGGGTAATCAGCTGTAATCAGCTCGAAGTACATTTATAAGCCATGCATTTTGATGTGTGGCTTTTTATTTTCGCGTGCTTTGATGCTGCATTTACACAACCAAAGACAAAATTCATCGTCAGATATTGACAATCGAGCCAATCGGTGTTTTATTATACATTCTGATTGTATTATTTGATGCCAATCAACTGATGGCATTTTGTAGTGTTTATAAGTCTGTAAACCAAAGCCGCACTGCGGTTATTTTTACCCACCAACCACCAAACCTTGAGAGCCATTATGTTAGACAGCTATCATCCACACGATATTCCGACACACTTAAGCCATCCGCTCGTGGACGATGCTCGTGACAGTTTGATGCGCGCTGTCGCCTATCTTAAGCCCAATGAACGCCAAGATGTGCTGCGCGCGTGTCATTTTGGCGATGTGGCGCACATCAAGGATAAACGCAAATCGGGCGAGCCTTATATCACGCACCCGATCGCGGTGGCGGAGATTTTGGCAGGGTTTCGCCTAGATCGCGACACCATCATCGCCGCCATCTTGCATGATACTGTCGAAGATACCGAAGTTACCGAAGAGCTTGTCACCGCTGAATTTGGTGAGACGGTGGCGCGTCTGGTCGATGGCGTGACTAAGCTAAAATCATCAGGCATGAGCAAGCAGCAAAGCCAAGCGGCGACTTTTCATAAGATTCTCACTGCGACACTCATCGATCCGCGTGTGCTGATCGTCAAGCTATCCGACCGCCTGCACAATATGTCCACGCTAGATGCGGTGAGTGAAGAGAAACAAAAACGCACCGCGCGTGAGACTTTGGATTTTTATGTGCCGTTCGCGCGCTTGATGGGTCTGAATAACATTGCTGATTATATTGAGCTATTGTGCTATCGCAACCTAAACCCTGTGATGTACAATAAATTTACCGACAAGCTGCTACAGCACGGACTTGGGCGTAATTTCCAAAAAACCGAAATCAGCACCTATTTGCAGCAGCTACTTGTTCATCTAAACTTACAAGGTCATGTACAAGTATTGGATAATCGCGCATCGATGTACCGTCAATTTTTCAAAAACCGCGGACAGATTAATCAGCTCATTCGTCAATACGATTTCGATGTCGTGCTTGATACCATTGAAGCGTGTGATAAGCTTGCCAGTTATCTAATCCAAAAATATCAAATCGGCGATCGCAATATCCAAGATCATATCCGCAAACCCCTAGCAGGTGGCAATCAGTCATTGACGCTGATTTATGAGCGTGATTATAATCATATTAAAGTAACCCTAATGACTCGCCGTATGCAGGATGCAGCGCGCCTAGGTATCATCAGTAATGATCATAACGACATCAGCCAGTCGGTGATCCAAGCAAGTCTTCGCAATATGCAAGATCTTGCCAATACCGAAGCCATCGACGCTGCCAGCGATGACGATGCACACATCGCCATCATCGAAGAGCTGATCAGCTATCTGCACGAGCGCAAAATCGTCTGCTACAGCCCGCAAGGTCGCGCTTATGAGTTGCCGCGCGGTTCGACAGCGCTTGACTTTGCTTATGCTGTCGGTCCTGCGATTGGTAACATCGCCACGGGTGCCGACATCAATAATGAACATGGTAAACTGGGCTTGGTGCTTGCCGATGGCGATACCGTCAGCATTGATACGGATAAGAATGCCACACCACGCGCTGAATGGCTTGGCTTTGTCGCAACCAACAAAGCACGCAGTGAGATTTTAAAATTCCTAAAACACTTGCCCGAAGATCAAAAAATCCAATACGGCAAACAAGCACTGGATCGCGCCCTACAGACTTATGGCAAATCCATCAATGATCTTAGTGATGCCGACTGGGCAGACATCCTGCAATGGCGCGGCATCAAGAGCAATGATGAGCTGTTCATGCAGATATCCACAGGGATTTTGTTGCCGCAGTTGGTCGTCTCGCGCCTATTTAGCGAAGAAGTCGATTATGCCGATGATAATGAAATCACCCAGACCAAGCATTTGCTTGCCGGTATTAAGGGCGTGGAAGTTGATTTTGCGCGCTGCTGCAATCCGATCTATGGTGATCACATCGTCGGACATCTATCGCGTCAAGGCTTGGTCGTGCACCGCCATAAGTGCTATTCGCTACAAAATGTCCGCGCCGAGAACCCATATCAGGTCATTCAGCTCAACTGGAAACCTGCCAGCGCCCTAGAAAAACAGCCTAACTCACTGCGCTTTCCTGCCATGCTGCGAATCTACGCGATGCTCAATGAAGAGCAGATCAGCCAAGTCATCTATGAGCTGCGCGCGATCAATATCGGCGTTGAGTACACTCATGTCAAGGCAGATGGTAAAGCGGATAAAAATGATAAAATCGGCACAACCACGCTGCACATCGTGGTGCGTTCGCGCTCACATCTCGCCGAAGGGATTGAGAAATTACGCCCACTGCTTGGCTATCCGAACATCATGCGCCTATACCAGTGATCACAAGTCGCCAAATCTGCACAAAAGCACTTGAAATTACGCCCTGATTTGTTTTATTATAAAGGCAAACCCCACAAGCTAAGGAGGCTGCCATGTGTTGTAAAATTGATTTAAGTAACCAAAAAGACGCTGCGCATTTTCTTGGCAAAGTAGAGCCAACACTTTTGCCAAAAACTGCAGACAATGTTGCGCCGAACATTGAATACACAGGCACGGCGGTTAGCCTGTTCGATAAGCTGCGCGCTTATTTCCAGGCCAAAAAAGCTTAAGCAGAAGCTTAAAATAGCGCGCTTGCATTACTCTAGGATTTTATATGTCAAAACAAGTCATTCACACTGACGATGCACCTGCGGCTGTCGGTACTTATTCACAAGCCATCAAAGTTGGCAACACTGTCTATATCTCAGGTCAGCTAGGTCTTGATCCTAAGACAATGGAGTTAAAAGAAGGCTTTGAAGCACAAGCGCGCCAAGCGTTTGATAACCTTGCAGCCATCGCCAAAGCCGCTGGTGGCAGCCTGAACGACACGGTGAAATTCAATGTATCATTGACCGATTTGGCAGATTTTGCTCTGCTAAATACCGTCTTTGAAGAGCAGCTATCAGCCCCTTATCCTGCGCGTGCAGCTGTGCAAGTAGCCGCTTTGCCAAAAGGTGGCGTGGTTGAGATTGAAGCGATTTTACACATCGCCTAATGCTCACCAAAGCTTAAGACATACAGCATAAGCTCTTGACTTTCAAGGGCTTTTGTTTTTGGGTATTTGTTAAAAATTTGCTATAATAGATCAGTTATTTAAGATAATTAACCCCATAAGGATACTTCATGCCAACTCCCCAATCAGCCATCATTCCTGATCATTGCCGTGCCAGCATCGTCATGGAAGCAGCCATCACCGACAGCGATCTTGGCAAACTTGCCGCCGCTTGCCGTGCTGCTTTGACAAGCTTACAAGCACTGCAGGACAAATTTCCCAATGAACAATTGGGTCTAACCATCGGCTTTGGGGTGGATCTGTGGGCGAAGATTGCCAAAGATGGCGAAGGCAGTCAGCTTAAGCCATTTCGTCCTTTGGGCGGTGGTCTTGCCCCTGCCACACAAGCCGATTTGCTATTTCACATCCAGTCTTTGCGCCCTGATGTGAACTTTAAGCTTGGCAGTGAAGTGGTCGCGGCTTTTGCAGGTCTTGCCAGTATTGAGCGTGAGACGCACGGCTTTCGCTACATCGAAGATCGCGGCCTAGAAGGCTTCGTCGATGGCACAGAAAACCCACAAGGCGAAAACATCAATTCGGTCGCCGTCATCAATGATGGCGTGGATGCAGGCGGCAGCTATGTGATGGTGCAAAAATACCGCCACGATCTGCCAAAATGGGACAAGATGAGCATCAGCGAGCAAGAAGCGTGCATCGGCCGCTCTAAGACGGACAACATCGAATTTGATAAAGCTGATCGCTTGCCTGATTCACATTTAGGCCGTACCAATTTAAAAGAAGACGGCAAAACCCTTGAAATCGTCCGCCGCAGCCTGCCTTATGGCACGGTGACAGGTGAGCACGGCCTACTGTTCATCGCTTATGCTGCGCGCCTGTGGAATATCGAAGCGCAGCTGCTATCGATGTTTGGTGAGACTGATGGTAAGACTGACTTACTGCTTAAAAATGTCACCACCGCAATGACAGGGGCGTATTATTTCGCACCATCGCTCGAGCGCTTATCGCAGCTAGATGCCTAAATCAGACGGCAATCCCCCATGACAAGCACTCATGACACGCTGATCCAAGTCGCTTTGGCGGTACCTGTGGGGGATTTTTTTGATTATTTATGTCCAAAAAATTTCGCCCTACCTGCCATCGGTAGCCGCGTCATCGCACCCTTTGGCAGACGGCAGCTAATCGGCATCGTCACTGCACACATCGCACGACAAGACAGCCAAGTGCCTGCCGATAAGCTCAAAGCCATCAGTAATATCATCGATACCGCGCCCATCATCGGCGATGATCTGATTCGCTTGGCGCAGTGGCTTGGCAAGTATTATCATCATCCATTGGGTGATGTCTATAGCGTGATGCTGCTGACACTTATCAATCAAGGCAAGCCCATCAGCACGCCATCGACAGTCTATCGGATTGACCCAAGCACACCGATCGATACGCTACTACAGCACTTGCCCAAAACTGCCAAAAAACAACGCCAACTATTAAGCGCACTTGCCCAGCATGATAACGGTATGGACTTATCCGCACTCACCGCCATCGGCGCAAGTCGGCAGACGCTCAAAGCCTTACTGGATAAGGGCTTAATCAGCCAAACCGAGCAAATCACCCCCACCACCATCCCACCAAAAGCACAGCTCAAACAGTCGCATCTGCCCGCCAATGATGAGCAGCAGCACGCCATTGATACGATTACTTCTGCTTGTGATCGCGGTCAGTATCAGGGGTTTTTGCTCGATGGTGTGACAGGCTCGGGCAAAACTGAAGTGTATCTGCAGGCGATGGCTCATGTGCTATCACAAGGCAAGCAGGTGCTGATTTTGGTGCCTGAGATTGGGCTTACCCCACAGACCAAATCACGCTTTGCTAATCGCTTCACCGCTGCCATTTGTGTGCTGCATTCTAATCTGAGTGACAGCGAACGCTTGGCAGGATGGCGTGCGTGTCAGACAGGCGCAGCGCAGATTATCATCGGCACGCGCTCAAGCGTGCTATATCCTTTTGATCATCTGGGTCTGATCATCATCGATGAAGCACACGACAGTTCATATAAACAGCAAGACCACCTGCGCTATCACGCCTGCGATGTGGCGATGGTACGCGCGATGTTTGCCAAAATCCCTGTACTGCTTGGTACAGCCACCCCAAGCCTTGAGCATCTAAAGCTGGTTAATGATGCCAAGCTTAGTTTGTTAAAACTACATAATAGAGCAGGTAATGCCAACCAAGCCAAACTACGACTGATTGATATGCGACTGGGCAGCCAAGCCATCATGCACACCGATGGCAAGCTTAGCGATACCACATTTTCGCCCGAGACAGTGCGCGCGATGCGTGATACGCTTGCCAAAGGCGAGCAGGTGCTGGTCTTTATCAATCGCCGTGGCTATGCGCCGATTCTGATCTGTGCCGCCTGCGGTCATCAAGCCGACTGCCCAAACTGTGATGCACACCTAACTGTGCATAAGAACAATCTACAGCCGATGTACAGCACCCTGCGCTGCCATCACTGCGGCTACATCACACCACTGCCAAGCCACTGCCCTGAATGTAACAGCAGCAATCTTGATAGCGTCGGTACAGGAACGACACGCCTTGTTGAGCATTTGCACGCTTTATTTGCCAATCCACAGGTCAGCAGTACCGTTTATCCTATCTTGCAAATCGATCGCGACACCATGCGCAAAAAAGGCGCATGGGACGCCCTAGGCGCGCAGATTCACACCGACCGCCCTGCGATCTTGGTCGGCACGCAGATGATCGCCAAGGGGCATCATTTCCCCAATGTCACGCTTGTAGTCATTGCCAATGCGGATTTGGGCTTTTTATCGCCCGATTTTCGCTCGCCTGAGCATACCGCACAGCAGATCATCCAAGTGGCAGGTCGTGCTGGACGCGCGCAAAAACAAGGTCAAGTATTCATTCAGACCATGCAGCCACACAATCCGCTGCTTGTACATCTGGTGCGTGATGGCTATGGCAGCTTTGCCCAAGATCTGCTTAGCGAGCGTGCCAAATTGGGACTGCCGCCCTACAGCCATGCGGTGCTGATCCGCGCCGAAAGCACGCACTATGCGCGCGCCAAAGCTGCCATTAGCGATGCCAAAGCCTGCCTGCCAAATCCGCATCCTTTTGCCATCAATGGCCCGATTGATGCGCCGATGACCAAGAAGAACAACCGCTATCAAGTGCAGATGCTCATTCTTGCCAAACACAGACCAAGCTTGCACAGTTTTTTGGATACTTGGTGGGGAGCGGTGCAGGCACTGCCTAGCACCAAGGCGGTACGGATGAGTATTGATGTCGATCCTGTGGGGTGGTGATATAGACCAAATCCATGCCCGCCTTTAATACATTTACCAATCAAATCAACAAGGAAACATATGAGCGTCGGTCAAATTCGTACAGGAAAAATCGGCAACAGCCCAATCAGCATTGGTCGCTATACCTATGGCATAGAAAATTTATCCATTCATCAATGGGATGAGGGTGCTCAACTGCAAATTGGTTCATTTTGCTCATTGGCAAAAAATATCAACATCTTTTTGGGCGGTAATCATCGTGCTGATTGGATTAGTACTTTTCCCTTTGGACATATCTATCAAGACGACCTAGGAGGGATGGATATCACAGGACATCCTACCACACGCGGTGATGTTATCGTTGGTCATGATGTGTGGATTGCAACTGGTGCAACCATCATGTCAGGCGTGCAAATTGGCGATGGAGCAATCATTGGTGCAAATGCCCACGTCATCAAAGATGTCGCCCCTTATCATATTGTCGGTGGCAATCCTGCACAAATCATCAAACCACGCTTTAGTGAGGAGATTATTGAATTATTACTACAGCTAAAATGGTGGGAATTACCCATTGATATCATCAAACAGATTGCCCCAACACTCTGCCAAAGTCCAACTGCTCATACACTCTCAGAACTACTTCGGCAATATCGTTCGGATTGACGGTTGGGTAATGCAGGCTGATCGAATGAAATCTTTAGCAACAATCAACATAAGACACAATCCATGCAATCACTGCCAAATGCACAGGATAAAAGCCATAAAACAAGTATCGACCACCAAGCCATAAGGGTATCGCTCGCCCTTGTTGCCCATTATGCAGTGCAATCAGCGCCGCAGATAGTGCCATGCCAAAATGCATCACGCCCAGTCCTGCGGTGATATTGATACCATAAATCAGTATATAGGCAATAGGCAGGCTAAGCAGATACACGATGAGCATCTGTGCTTTGTGCAGTCGCAAGCGATCAAATATCATCGCCCACAGTATCATCGCCATACCGTATTCGCTCAGATCTGCCAAGAGCATCAGTGGTAGCATAGCGAGTAGCTTGAGCCACTTGTCAAGCCGTGACTGCCATAGCATCAGTGCCAACAGTGCCGTACCAAGTGAGAACAACACATTGCCCCACATGACATCACCGATGGCATCTACCGTACCAATTTGGTACTGAAACCACATAAACACCGGCTGTGACATCACAGCAAAGCCAAATAGCCGTCCAAGATAACGCATGACATCACGACTTTTGGCAAAACCCATTGCCAAAAAATACGCCATCATCGGTGCGACCATCCGCCCGATGGTGTGCATCAGCTCGCCTGCGAGACTCTCGGTGGGGACGAATGCCCATGCCACATGGTCAATCACCATCGCCACAAGCATCATCAGCTTTAGCTGATAAGTCGTCAACGCATTTGCTTTGATCATCAACTAGCCCAAACAATGCTTTGGTGATTGTTTCTTGGATAAAGACGACTGGCATCGCCACAGCACAGTGCCGTCACTAGTTTTGTCGTGATAAATCGTCAGCGTCCGCCCATTTAGATAGCGAATCGGATAATACGCCCCTGTAATCCTTGCCACCACCGCACAGTCAGTGCGTATGCCAGCTGGTGCCTTAGTGATGTGAATCTCGGCTCGATGCGTGCTACTTGTGACTTGACGGTCGGTCGGACATTGCCCTGTGCTTGCCATCACCACATCGACCTGTTTGGCGATGGCGCTGGCTTCGGTATAGACTTCATGCAGGACTTGTTGCTCTTGGTGCTTGGCATACATCGGCACAAACACCGTCGCAATCACCGACAACAAAATCCCAAAAATCACAAACGCCACCGACAAGCCCACCAAGCTCACTCCGCCTTCGTACTGTAGATGCGCCCGCTGTGCTTCGTCATCATCAGGGTACAGCTCTAGCGCATCAGCGATCTCACGCCGAGCCATGCGATAATAATACGCATCCGCCCATCTCGCCACCATGCCTGCCCAAAATAGCCATACCAAGAGCCCAATCCCCACACGAGCCATCACCTGCCAAGCATCAGGCAAATGCCCAATCAGCACAAACTCACTCACCGCCAAGATGATGGCAATATTCACCTTGATAAATGACCAACCAGCGACACAATACACCACACAGTCCAAGTAGCGTTTGCGATACAAAAGCCAGCCAAAAGTCATAAAAAACGCCGCCCAATGCCAACGCGCGTGTAGCTTGCCTGCCCGATCAAATTCATCAAATCGCTTCAAATAATACGCCTGCGAGCGATGACCGATAAACCACTGATCAAGCTTGCGACGCTTGGCAGCATTGATGGTCGCCTGATAAAATGGCGGTGGCGTGGTATCTTCTAAAAACGGTAAACGAAACATAACTTGGCTTAACTTAATTTGGCTTGGATTGGATTGGCAAATTTGGCAAAAATAAAGATCAGAACAGACGCACGCAAAACAGCAAAAGCCGATTGCATCGCAGACAAGTTTGTCCGCTTGTTCAAAATCACAAAACACATTATAATGACGGCTATTTTTAAGCTAACATTTTACGCCCTTTTATGACAAATTCAACCACCCAAGCAGACAGCCCTGTCATCGATACCGACGAAATCAGCACACGACTTGCCAAGCTTGCACAGACACCTGAGCAGTTTCGCAAAATCAATACCTTTATGAAACGCCGTACCCACATGAGCCAGCAGGTCGAGCAAGTGCTGGTGGGTGGCAGTCTTGGGCATATTTATGTCAATAGCACAGGCGAGCTTGGTAAGCTTGGCGATGTCAGCCACATCACTGATTTGCGTGCGTTATTCGCCGATACGCCAAATGGCAGTGATGCGCCGCTTACCCTTGAGATCGGCTTTGGGATGGGTGACAGCCTGCTTGAGATGGCAAAAAACGCCCCACAGACCAACTTCATCGGCATCGAAGTGCATGAGCCGGGTATCGGTCGCTTAGCACTACTGGCAGATGAGATGGGTCTCACCAACCTTAAAGTTATCAACGGTGATGCCATCGCCCTACTGGATAATCTGCCTGATAATCATCTGGATACCGTGCAATTATATTTCCCTGATCCATGGCAAAAAAAGCGTCATTATAAACGCCGCTTCGTCACCCATGACCGCATGGACAAAGTCGTACGCGTACTGAATACAGGTGGCAAATTCCATGCAGCGACCGATTGGGAGCATTATGCCTTTTGGATGCTAGAAGTTCTTGACACCATGCCAACCTTGACCAATCCGCATGGCGTGGGGAATTTTGCACCTCGTCCTGACGATCGCCCATTGACCAAATTTGAACAGCGTGGCATCACCCATGGTCATGGCGTGTGGGATTTGATTTATATCAAGGCATAAACCAACAAGCGGTGGCTTAGAGCGTCACCGCCGTCTCAAAATACTCAACCGCTGGAAACGGCTCATAAAAATGATGCAGCAATGCTCGCCATTGCTCGTATTCAGCAGATTTTCTAAACCTATCTTGATGCGATGCGATATCCCGCCACACCACATGGAGCAAATAACGCCCCATGCCATCATGGTGACGGTATAAATTCAGACTGATAAATCCCGACATCTGACTGATGATGCGTTTGGCTTTATCAAAGGCTGCTTCAAATTCTGTTGCCTGACCCGTCTTGATGGTCAAATACGCAAATTCGTTAATCATAACGCAACAAATCCCAGCTTGGTGATTTTTGCTTATTGTAGCAAAATTTGCTAAAATGGTCGGATTATTTTCTTTTTCCCAATCGGTAGCGGTTATATGTTTGAAAGTAGCAAACATCACTACCAACGCCAACACTAGGAGTTATTATGGTTGCAATCACCTTACCAGATGGCAGTGTTCGTCAATTTGACGGCCAAACCACCGTCATGCAAATCGCCCAAGATATCGGTCCAGGACTTGCCAAAGCCACCATCGCAGGTCGTGTCGATGGCAAATTGGTAGATGCTTGCGACCCAATTACCGCTGATGCCAGCGTATCAATCATCACCGCCAAAGATCAAGAAGGCGTTGAGATTATCCGCCACTCATGTGCTCACTTGCTTGGCCATGCGGTCAAACAGCTATACCCTGATGTCAAAATGGTCATCGGCCCTGTCATCGAAGACGGCTTTTATTATGACATCTACAGCCCACGCCCATTCACCCCCGAAGACATGAAAGCCATCGAAGAGCGTATGAAACAGCTCATCGACCAAGACTATGATGTCATCAAAAAAATGACTCCACGAGATGAAGTCATCGAAATCTTTAAATCTCGTGGCGAAGATTATAAACTACGCCTAATCGATGATATGCCTGATGAAACAGCGATGGGTCTGTATTATCATCAAGAATACATCGATATGTGCCGCGGCCCACACGTGCCAAATACTCGCTTCCTAAAAGCGTTCCAACTGACCAAAATGAGCGGTGCTTACTGGCGTGGCGATGCCAAAAACGAACAGCTACAGCGTATTTATGGCACTGCTTGGGCGGACAAAAAAGAGCTCAAAGCCTACATTCAGCGTATCGAAGAAGCCGAAAAGCGTGACCATCGCAAGATCGGTAAAGCGCTAGGTTTGTTCCATCTACAAGAGCAAGCCCCTGGCATGGTATTTTGGCATCCAAATGGCTGGACGATTTATCAAGTGCTTGAGCAGTATATGCGTAAAGTACAGCAGGACAATGGCTATCTTGAAATCAAAACCCCACAAATCGTCGATCGTAGCCTATGGGAAAAATCAGGTCACTGGGAAAACTATGCCGAAAATATGTTTACCACCAGTTCTGAAAACCGTGATTATGCCATCAAGCCGATGAACTGCCCTTGCCATGTGCAGGTGTTCAATCAAGGGCTAAAATCATACCGTGATTTGCCACTACGCCTAGCAGAATTTGGCTCATGCCATCGCAACGAGCCATCAGGTGCACTACATGGCATCATGCGTGTGCGTGGCTTTACCCAAGACGATGCGCATATTTTCTGTACACACGCCCAAATCCGTGACGAAGCCCAAGCCTTTATTAAGCTGACTTTGGATGTTTATAAAGATTTTGGCTTTAGCGACATCGTGATGAAGCTATCAACCCGTCCAGAAAAGCGTGTCGGCGCTGATCATCTGTGGGATGATGCCGAAAAAGCTTTGGCAGATGCACTAGATACCGCAGGTCTTGCTTGGGAACTACAAGAAGGTGAAGGTGCGTTTTATGGTCCGAAGATTGAATTTAGCCTAAAAGACTGCCTAGGCCGTATGTGGCAATGTGGTACGCTACAACTAGATTTCAACTTGCCAGAACGCCTAGATGCTGACTTTATCAACGAAAACGGTGACAAAGAGCGTCCTGTGATGCTACACCGTGCGATTCTAGGTTCGTTTGAACGCTTTATCGGTATCTTGATCGAAGAATACGCAGGTCTGATGCCGCCTTGGCTTGCACCTACTCAAGCAGTGGTGATGAACATCACCGACAAGCAAGCCGATGCCTGTGATGCTGTCGTCGCCAAGCTAAAAGCCGCTGGCCTGCGTGCGGTGAGCGATTTGCGTAACGAAAAAATCGGCTTTAAGATTCGTGAACGCACCCTTGAGCGTATTCCGTTTATGCTGGTGCTTGGCGATAAAGAAGTCGAAGAAGGTACAGTCAATGTGCGTACTCGTGAAGGTGCAAACCTAGGCAGCATGCCAGTGGATGCCTTTATCACACTACTGAATGACGCCGTCGCCCAAAAAGGCAATTATGTGGCAAAGACTGCTGAAAAAGCTGAAAAATAAGCCTTGATGAAATTTGCCCAATACCCCAAATATTGGGCAAATTTTTTTAAAAGTACATAAAACCATTTGACAAAAATTTAGCAAATGGTTAATAATAGACACTTTAATGCCAAAGTATTGGCAGACAGGTCAATGAGTGATTGCCAAGAGAGCATCAGCGATTGACAAAAGAGCAATTAGATTGGAGTAAGACCCATTAAACCGTCAAACCGTTTAAATATTAACGAAGAAATCCGTGCCAAAGAAGTCCGCCTAGTCAAAGAAGATGGCGAACAGCTTGGCGTGGTAGATATCCAAACCGCACTAAAAACCGCCGCTGATGATGGCCTAGACTTGGTAGAAATCGTGCCTGATGCCAAGCCACCTGTGTGCAAAGTGATGGATTATAAGCGCTATTTGTACGAACAAAAACAAAAAGCCAAAGAAGCCAAAAAGAACCAAAAACAAACCCAAGTGCGTGAAATCAAACTACGCCCAGGTACCGAAGAAGCCGACTATCAAGTCAAACTTCGTAAAATCGTTGAGTTTATCGAAGATAAAGACAAGGTGAAAGTCAGTATCCGTTTCCGCGGTCGTGAGATGGCTCACCAAGAAATCGGCAAAACACAGCTTGAACGCATCATCGCCGATACTGCCGAGATTGCAAGCGTTGAGCAAGCGCCGAAGGTCGAAGGTCGCCAAATGGGTATGCTACTTGGCCCTGCCAAGAAAAAATAAGCACGGCATATCCAGCCTGATTTCCCATTCATCAGCACCGTGAATGCCGTGAGCATTTTCGGTGTTGTGCTTTATGATTGCCACTGCATGATCATCGCATCCACTGCACCTGCAGGCAGCTGGTAGTAGCCTTTACGCACATCAATGGTCACAAATCCCATTTTTTGATACAAGCTAATCGCAGGCTGATTATCCGAGCGGACTTCTAGTAATAGATGATCGCTTTGTACCGCCCGCATCTTATCCATCAGTGATGTGATCAGTGCCTGTGCCACACCTTGGCGGGCATGGCTTGGATTGGTGGCGATGCGATGGATTTCGGCAGTCTCAAAGACGATTTGATACAGACAATAACCCTTGATGATCGGCACATCACCATCATGAAGACCATCAAAGTCATCCACCGCCAATAATAGCCCAGTACCATACTGCTCAAGCATCGACGCAATCGCCGCCACTTCCCAATGATCATCAGCCAAGCACAGACACTCAAGCATCGCCACCTGTTCTAGCACGCCTGTTTTTAACTCTGCTTGCAACTGATCAAATTCAACAATCAACATATTTCCCCAGTTTTTATCATTTTACTTGCGTTATGATACACTGCTTTATGATACAATATTGACAAACACGAAAGATAGTAATTTAGGTAAGTTATGACCAACAAAACAAAAAAAACCAAATGGAATGACCCAAATGCAGCGGTCGAAGCAACAAAATACCAAAACCCAATTCCGTCACGCCTGCTGATTCTGCAGACAGTGGCAGACATCACCAACCAAGGCAATCCTGCCACCCAAGAATCGCTTGCCATGCATTTTGGTATCTTGGATGATGAAGATAAATTTTTTGCCCTGACCAATCGCCTAAAGGCCATGCTCAGAGATTCTCAGCTTGAGCGTAGCGATGGCATTCATTTTAGTGTCGCTCCCTTGCCGACCATCTTGACTGGTACAGTATCCGCCAACCCAAAAGGCTTTGGCTTTGTGGTGTTGCCTGATATGCCTGACTTGTTTTTGCACGAAAAACAAATGCGATTGGTCTTTGATGGCGATACAGTCGAAGTGGTCGCCAGTGAATACCGTGGCAAAGCAGAAGCACGCATCACCACAGTGACACACCGCCATCAACTAGAGTTCATTGGCAAGCTTGCTTATGACGGCGAAGGCTTTTTTGTGCAGTTATCTGGTGCTAACGCCCATCAGCCCATCACCGTCAGCGATGACAATGTGATGGCGATGAATGCTGGTATCGGTGATGATGTCAAAGTTGCTATCATCGATTTGCCGACTTATCAAGAGTTCGCCACCGGCAAAATCACCGAACTACTGAGCAACCTGAATGATCGCGAATTAATCATCGAGACCACGCTGTATAATTATGGCATTCCGCATGAATTTAGCAAAGAGACGCTCAAACAGGCGGCAAGCTTCGATGAGCCATCTGACAAGGACTTTGCTGGCCGTGTCGATTTGCGTCATCTGCCACTGGTGACCATCGATGGTGAAGATTCTCGTGACTTTGACGATGCTGTCTATGCCGAAAAGCGTGCCGGTGGCAACTTCCGTGTCGTCGTCGCCATTGCTGATGTCAGCCATTATGTCACACCACGATCGGCACTCGATATCGATGCTTATGAGCGTGGTACTTCGGTATATTTCCCACATCGAGTCATTCCGATGCTACCAGAAGCCCTATCCAACGGCTTGTGTTCATTGAACCCAAAGGTTGACCGTCTGTGCATGGTCGCTGATATCAAGGTCTCTCGTGGCGGCAAGGTGACTGGCTACGAGTTCTACCCTGCGGTGATGCACTCACAGGCACGCTTGACTTATAATCAAGTCAATGCCTATTTTAATGACCCAACCAACGAAACCCTACCTGATGATTTGGTGCGTAATGGCGATGTGCTCAAATCGATTGACACACTGCATCAGCTGTACCAAATCCTAGATGCCCGCCGTGAAGAGCGCGGTGCGATGGCGTTTGAGACCGCTGAGACTTATATCAAATTTGGTAAAGATGGCGATATCGTCGATATCGTCGCTCGCACTCGTAGTGATGCGCATAAGCTCATCGAAGAGATGATGCTACTTGCCAATACCTGTGCGGCAAACTTTGCGCTCAAGCACGAATTGCCTGTGCTGTATCGCAACCACGATAAGCCCAATGACGAAAAATCCGCTCGCCTGCACGAGTATGTCAAAAGCTTTGGCCTATCATTCCCAAGCGAGTCGCCAACGCATGAAGATTATCAGCGTATCATCAAAGCCACTGCCGATCGCCCTGATGCGGTGAGCATTCACAGTATGCTACTTCGCTCGATGATGCAGGCGAATTATAGCCCTGATAATATTGGGCATTTTGGTTTGGCATATGATGAATATAGCCACTTCACCAGTCCAATCCGTCGCTATCCAGATTTGATGCTGCATCGTGCTATCAAGGACAAGGTCACTGCCCAACAACCTGCCGATACACTATACGGCTCGCTCGATGAAGCTGGCGAGCAAACCAGTCTCACCGAACGCCGTGCCGAAGAAGCCTCTCGTGATGTCGAAACCTGGCTAAAATGCCACTATATGCAGCGTCATATCGGTGATGAATTTACCGCAACTGTCGCCACGGTGACAAGCTTTGGGCTGTTTGTAACTCTCAATGAGCTGTTTATCGAAGGCTTGATTCACATCTCAGGGCTTGGCAATGAATACTTTGATTATGATGAGCGAGAACAAAAGCTCATCGGCGATAAAGGCTCAAAATTCGGACTGGGTGACAGCCTACTGATCCAAGTGGCAGGTGTGAATATGGATTTATTGCAAATTGACTTTAAGCTGGTCGAACAGCTGAGCCAATTGGGCAGTGATGGGGTTGCCAAAGTCATCGACAAACCCAAATCAACAGGCAAAGCAGGTAAATCAGGCAACTCGGGCAAAACCAAAAGCCGCCGCAAATCATAAATCGGCACAACACAAAGATTCATAAGGACATGAAATGGCAACTTCAAAGACCAAACCGCGCTATAACTTTTTAGAAGGCATCACCGATGTGCTGACCGCGTATATGCTCGCTGGCGTATTGCTCATCGTCATCGGTGGTGGCGGATTGTGGTTGCTGTTTGGCACGGCGATCATCTTGATCATACTTTTGACGCTAATGGTGAACTTCCCAAAGGGCAAATTTAAAATTTACGCTTTTGGTCTTGCGGTATATATCGCTCTTTTGATTCACACCGCAATCAAGACCGCCGACCAGCCGATTAATGAGCTGTTTGTACTCATGATTGTACTTGGCATGACCCAAGCGGTGCTGACTGTACGATATTATCAAAATAAACTTAAGAAATAAAATGACTCATCTCACCGAAACTTTGTGCAAAATTAACACACTAAACCAGCTACAATCATGGCAAAGTGCCGAACTTGAACGGGTGATGAATACCGTTTTTGATACGGTCAATCTGCCAGAACCACTCAATGCCGCTTGTCGCTATGCCATCCACAATGGCGGTAAGCGCGTGCGTCCTTTATTGACCGCAGCGACTTTTATCAGCCTTGCAAACCTTGAAAATACTGACTTACAGATGCAAGCACAAATGACCTTGCGTGCGATGCTAGCCGTGGAGATGATACATGGCTACTCACTTGTGCATGATGATTTGCCTTGTATGGATGATGATGAGCTGCGCCGCGGTAAGCCGACTTGCCATGTGGTCTATAGTGAAGGCACTGCCCTGCTTGCTGGTGATGCACTACAATCCATTGCTTTTGAATTATTAAGCATGGATTTACAGTCAATATTTGATACGCCATCTGATGATGACATCGGGCTGCAGCTACTTGGCACACTTGCCCCGCGCGCGCGCCGCATGGTCGCAGGACAGATGTTGGATATTGAAGGTGAGAATAAGACACTGACCCAAGCTGAACTAGAAGCCATTCACCGCGACAAGACAGGTGCACTCATTGAAGCATCTGTGCTGATGGGTGGCATCTGTGCTGATGCTGATGATGCAATGATGCTAAAGCTTGGTCAATACGCTCGCGCGGTGGGACTTGCCTTTCAGGTGCAGGATGATGTCCTTGATGTCATCGCTGATACCGAAACACTTGGCAAACCTGCTGGCAGCGATGAAAAATTGGAAAAATCCACTTATGTCAAGCTGCTGGGTGTCGATGGCGCAAAAGCTTATGCCGATCAGCTGTTTGACGATGCGCGCACGGCGGTAAACGGATTTGGCGAGCAGAATTTATTGGTACAAATTGTCGATTGGTTACAGGCGCGCTCGTTCTAATTTTATCAAATCCTACAGCTAGTCTTGCTACCCTTGTAGCAACTTTACCATTGCAGCAGGTTTGGCAAGCGTTTGGCTACCCACACACCACACAAACTCAGCATGGATGGCGCGTAATTTATCATCAATCTGCGCTGTGACAGCATCATCAATGCGTATTGATAAATGGTACAAATGCCAATGAAAATGCGTCAAAGTATGCTTGATGCGTTTGATTGGCTGTGTGATGATGGGCAGATCAAGCGTGGTCATCAGCTGAGATTCTGCCAAGGATTGTGCTACAGACTGCGTGCTGTCATTCGCTGAATTTTGCCATGCTTTTTCTAGCAGATTTTGTAGATTTTCTACAGACAACTCACCATCCCCGCCATAATCCAAAGCCATCATCGGCAAGCACCACAGCCCATCCCAAATGCCGCCGTCATTGTGCCGATGTAGCCACAGCGTGCGATCATTATGAATCAGTGAAATGACAAGACTGTGGCGATGCGGCTTGGCGGCAGCTTTTTTCTTAACAGGAAAATCGGTCTGTCGCCCCAGCTGCCGCGCTTGGCAGTCGCTTGCCACAGGGCAAATATCGCACTTTGGGCGTGTGCGCGTGCAGATGGTCGCGCCCAAATCCATCATCGCTTGGGCATATTTACCGCTGTCGGTTTGTGGCGTCAATAAGGTCGCAAGCTCCCACAATGCCTTGTCGGTCGCGCTTTTGGTGATGTCATCACCGATGGCACGATGGCGTGTCAGTACGCGTTTGACATTGCCATCACAGATCACGCCAAAGTCGCGCACACCCATCGCCACGATCGCCCCAGCGGTGGATCGTCCGACACCGCGCACCGCCTGCCACTCATCAAGCGTCTGCGGAAAGTGACCATTTTTATCAATAAAATCAGCAACTTGCTTTGCCCCTGCGTGCAGATTACGCGCGCGTGCATAATAGCCAAGCCCTGCCCACAGCGTCGCCACATCTTGCCAATCGGCTGCCGCCAATGCCTGTACAGTCGGAAATTTCTCCAAAAACCGCCCAAAATAACCAAGCACCGTCGCCACCTGCGTCTGCTGCAGCATGATCTCCGACAGCCACACCGCATAGATGTCAGCTTCAGGCTTGTGATGGTATTGCCATGGCAAATCATGGCGTCCAAACTGATGAAACCAAGTCAGTAGGCGCGGTGCAAAGCTGGCAGACAGCGCATCAGTGGATTTTTGGCTTGTGGTCATGGCGGATAACTGCTACAATCAAGGATTTAGCGAATCATTATACCGACAAGCCCCATAATTACAAGCTATACCATGTCCAAAGTTTTTCACAAATTTTATACCATCGCCCTAAGCACTGCTGTTTTACTTGCAGGCTGCAGCGTCAGCATTGAACAAACGCCGCCCACACCACCTGCCAAAACCGGCACGCCCACCATCAGCACGCCCAAAGTTATTGCTTATAATTTTGAAGATAAATTTAATAATTTCGCCCAATGTGATGGGCAGTTTTATCAGCGTACCGCGCCTGTCTTGGTCGGTGATAAAGGGCAAAAGCTGAATCAATCGCTGTATGCCCTATGCTTTGATGGCTTTGCTACGCTGTACTCTGGCGTGTCGCGTACGCCATTTTGGTCAGCATCACACCTAGACCGCAAGCGCGTAGTACAAGCGCGCAGCCTGACACGCGTGGATAATTTTCGCGCCGAAAAACGCCTTGCACCCAATCACCGTGCCGAGCTTGCTGACTATCGCCGCTCTGGATTTGACCGCGGACACATCGCACCCAATGGCGACATGGCGACCAATGATGAGCAGTACGCAAGCTTTAGCCTTGCTAACATTGTCCCACAAAACGGTGAGCATAACCGTAACCTGTGGCGACACATCGAAAATGCCACGCGCACACTAACCAGCAAATATAACGATGTCTATGTAGTCACGGGCGTGGCGTTCATTGGTACGACGAGTGAGCGCATCGGCGGACGCGTCTTAGTTCCGAGTCACTTTTTTAAGGCAATCTACATACCAAGCATCAATCAAGCTGGGGTGTATTTCTCTGCCAATAGTGCATCTGCCAACTATGAAGTCATCAGCTTATCTGAGCTGTCTGCCCGCACTGGCATTGATGCTATGCCAAATTTATCAAGCGATGTCAAGCATCACGCCTTTAATCTGCCTGCACCGATGACCCAAAAACAAGCCGATGCCATCATCCTAAACAATCGAGACACTTGGCTTGCCTTTGGCGGTGAACTTATCGATTATGCTGTGAATTTTTTAAGAAAATCTTAATGAGAAAATGACATGATTCACCCCTTTGACAATGATCATGAAGCGCTGAGTATTGGCGGCTTAAGCGTCGAAAATGGCTTGGATGGCATTGCTATTTATGGTGATTTGACCATTTATCCCAATGCCGATGGGCTTAACCAAGCCAAAGCACTGCAAGCTTTTGCCGATGTATTGGTCACAAAGCTTACAGACAGACTTAACCGCCCATCAGCTGGTGATTCTACAAATGACTTATCGGTCACAGATGGCGATGCTGTACAGACGAAAGAGACGATTAACAATCCATTTGCCTAAGAATCGTACAGCTAAGTGATTGAATTGCTTATATTTTGTGCAAAATTTCTCCAAAAGAAACACTCGTTCACTCGTTGTAACAAAATCAGCCGTAAACCATAACAAAACTTTGTCTAGACAGTTTGCAATTCTCAAATCGCTTGGTTATAATGAATTCAAGCTTGAAACTGCCAGCTAAGCTTTTGGGCTGATTTAAGCGGTTTTCTTAATGATTTTAATCACAGGTGTTTCACCAAGGAGTGTTTTATGAAATTCTCTAGCAAGTTGATGGCAATCGGCGCTGGTCTTGCACTATCAGCATCAGCATTCGCCGCCGACGGTATCGTCGGTCACTGGCAAACTTATGAAGATGGTCAGCCAAAAGCCGTCGTACAAATCAGCCAATCAGGCAATACCTTCACAGGTAAAATCGTCGAAGGCAATACCGCCAAAGCCAAAACTTATGTCGGTCGCACAGTCATCACTGGCCTAAAGGCTGATGGCGGCGGCAAGTATAGCGGCGGTAAAATCACCGACCCTGTCAATGGTAAAACCTATGATCTGAACGCAACGCTAAAAGGCTCAAAGCTTGACCTAAAAGGCGGCTACAAGATCGCAGGTAAAGTGGTTGGTCGCAGCCAAACTTGGCAGAAAAAATAAGCTTCTCGCCTGATAATCAAAAATGCCCGAAGTTCGCTTTGGGTATTTTTTTTGACTGTCTTTTTTATTAACAATAATTACTAAAAATAGCTTTGTGCAAATAATCATTTGTGATATGATAAAAAACTCAATCCACTTTCAAGGAAAGATAATGAAACGCACGCTGATTTGTACACTGGCTGCAGCAAGCTTAGTTGCACCGAACATCACCTTTGCCAAAACCAGCACAGAAAACAGTAAGAAAATCGCGGTGGTAAAAAAGGTTTTCCAAAACTTCAATAATCATCGCAGTACGAATATTTTAAAAAATGCCACACCTACCTTTCAGCGCGCAGTACGCAATGACAATGTGCGCACTCCTGATGGCGAGATGAACTGCCAACCTTGGGATATGATGGGCGGCTCTGATCCCATGATTAAAAACCCAAAATTCACCACTAATAAAAAAGGCAATGTGTTGGTCAGCTACCGCAATCACAGTTCTTTAGAAAAATTAGAATTTCAACTGACTAAAACTGGCAGCCGTTACGCGATTGCTGACATTTGGAATACTGATGAGATTTACGAAGGCAAGTCATTTATAAGCCTAATGAATGAGTGTCAGCTGTATGGTTTATAAGCCATTACCCAAAACAAAACCCAGCCTATAAGCTGGGTTTTTATCATCTGATTATAAATCAGTTCATCGCCAAGACAGTGCCTGTATTCGCAGATGCATCGATATAACGCGCATCACGCCATACGGTATAGCCATTGTGCTGACGATATGGGCTGAAATTCGGCTGACGAAAATCTGACACCCATTGGTTGCCATCATAGATTTGGATATGACCGTGTGGGTTTTTGCTGGTACGGTTAAATACCACGACATCGCCCACTTGCGGCTGATAGTTGTCATTGCTGATTTTTACAAAGCCTGCGCCTGCTAGTGTGCCGTTGGCATATTGATAAGCAGATGGCTGTGGGGTGAATTCATAACCAGCGGCTTGTAGTGCACGGCGCACATACAAAGCGCAACGACCGATACTGCGACCCAATGCAGCGCGTGATGCCTGCATGGCAGCGATACTTGGTGCGCTGTTGCTGGTCAGCTTAGCAGCGACGCTGCTTAGTGCAGAAGAGAAATTTGAGCTGTAATTTGTGGTGGCTTGAGTGAGTAAATTACTGCGCGGATTTTGGTTGCTGCTCGCGATTAGGCTGTTGATGGCGCTGTCAATGTCGATTTCAACATCAGGCACGCTGGCAACATAAGCTTCTTCGGCTGCATAAGTGCTTTGTGCGGCACTTGATTGTGCAATGGTCAAGCCAACGGCTGACATTAGCCAAAATACTCGTTTCATTTAGGTTTCTCCCACGCGCATGGCTTGCTTGGCTCATCAGCTAAAATGGTGAGTGCCGATGTGTCCTGCCGATACCTTAATACGGCGATTTGACTGCCCCTTTGCGTTGCCTTGTGCGTGTTTTGTTGGTTGGTTTTGTTTAAAGCTCGTGGACGCAGCACACTTCCTTTGCGTACTAGAAAAGCGGCATTCTTCAGAAGAATTACCACTTTTCTCTTTAGGCGTGATACACTTGCTCTGCGGACACCATGTCCATAGGTTCTACAGTTTTATCTGGTGAGATATGTCTGATTCTACAAAAACCACAACGATCAATGATTTATTGGCAAAAACAAATAAGCCCAATCATCTGGCGAGTCGCTTGGAGCATCATGCTGCTGCAGGCGCTGCACTGCCTGCGAATTTATCAAGGCAGTATCATCATCTGCATCAGCTGACCATCATAGTACGCCAAGCATTATCAGAGCTACTGCCCGAATCAGTGCTTGCCGACTGCTATGTCGCTACTGCGTCGCCGACCGAACTGTGTATCTCACTCAGCTCAGCCACCGCGGTGAATCATGCGCGCTATATGATGGTGAATTGTGTTCAAGCTTTGCGCGCTTATGATTCGTGTTTTTGTCATCTGCAGTCGCTCAAGGTAATTTTAGCCCCAAAGCCGATCCAATCAGACGCTCGCCAAGACAGTTCACATAGAACCCTAAGCGAAAACACAAGGCAAAATATAGCACAATCTGCGCAATTTGTCACGAAAAATGAACGCTTGCGTGCAGCTTTACTTAAATTAGCCCAAGACAAACCGTGATTTGTTAATATGACTTTGATGGTTGTCTTAACGATCAAAGTCATTTGATTGTGTTGATTAATTGTTATGATGTTACATGGTTTTTGTAAAGTTTTGTAAATTTACAATCTTGCTGTGATTTTTCACACCATCGCTATCGACAACATTGCACAGTTACTATTTTCCAAACCCTTACCGCCACCACTGTAATCCCTTACTATTATCAGTGTTTTTCGGACCCACAAAAAAAAATACCAACGGTGCTATATATGCAACTGTTGGTATTTTTTGCGAAACTTATTGATGCTACGGTCAATATGACAATCTTTCTGGCAGTTTTCTATACCATTTTTGGCATCGGTACAGCCGTTCACTCAGTACATCATTATTCGCCTGCATCGACATAGACGATTGGGCAATCATCTTTGTCATAAAATGTTACAATTTCATAGCTACTTTCATCAGCCAGAACCGCACGGATCAGGTTATTATTAACTGCATGACCTGATTTGTACGCAGAAAACTTACCCAGCAGCTGATGACCGATGACATACAGATCGCCCACCGCATCAAGCATCTTATGGCGCACGAACTCATTTGGATAACGCAGACCGCCTTCATTGACCACTTTGTCATCATCAAGCACAACGGCATTATCAAGGCTGCCGCCTAGGGCAAGATTGTTCTTTTGTAGATATTCTAAATCCTTTAAAAAACCAAAAGTACGCGCCTGCCCCACTTCGATGGCGAAATTCGCCGTATTAAAATCAAGGCGTGTACTCTGCTCGGTGGCAGCGATGGCAGCATGGCTAAAATCAATCTCAAAATCCATCAAAAAGCCATTATCATACGGTTCAAGGCGCGCCCATTTATCGCCATCGCCCACTTCCACAGGCTTGATGATTTTGATGAATTTTTTGGGTGCGTCCTGCTCTTGGATACCCGCTTGGTCGATCAAGAACAAAAACGGCGCAGCACTGCCATCCATGATCGGAATCTCTGCAGCATCCACTTGGATGATCAGATTATCAAGTCCACACGCCGCCACCGCTGACAGCAGATGCTCAACCGTACCAACGCGCGCATCGCCCTGCACCAGATTCGATGACATCATGGTATCAACCACCAGATCCGCTTGCATCGGTACGCTTGCGCCCAGATCCGTGCGCTCAAACACGATGCCTGTATCAGGTTCGGCAGGCTTTAGCGTCAGCGTCACTTTTTTGCCACTGTGCAGACCGATCCCTGTCGCCGTAATGGCTTGCGCAACCGTGCGTTGATTTAGCTGTGTCATACTCATTCTCGATCAAAATATTTCAAAATGTGTCATGATAGTTTATCATCGACTGCTGATTTTGTCATCAGTTGCACTTACGGCTTTATCAATAATTGTGTTTAATTTGTTTTATGATTTGTAATTTATATAAATCATTAGAAAATATTTGATTTTATCAATAAAAATTCAGCCCAAAACACAATAAAAAAACAGGTGCCGATCAAGCACCTGTTCGCATGATAAAATGCAAGAATTACGCAGACACGCGCGTTTGGTATTCGCCAGTACGGGTATCGACACGCACAACTTCATTTTGTTGGACGAATAGCGGTACGCGCACCACAGCGCCAGTTTCTAGGCGTGCAGGCTTACCACCGCCACCTGAAGTATCACCGCGTACACCTGGATCGGTCTCAACGATCTCAAGCTCAACGAAGTTTGGTGCAGTCACTGACAAAGGCGCGCCATTAAATAGCGTGATGGTGCATAGCGCATTTGAGTTTTCTTTTAGCCATTGTGCTGCGTCACCCATCGCAGTTTTGTCCGCTTGTAGCTGCTCAAAAGTCTCTGGGTGCATGAAGTGCCAAAACTCGCCATCATTGTACAGATAGTTCATTTCGGTATCGACAACATCCGCGCCTTCTAGCGTGTCGCCTGATTTGAAGGTTTGCTCAAGCACTTTGCCTGTGCGTAGGTTGCGTAGTTTTACGCGGTTGAACGCTTGACCCTTACCTGGCTTCACATATTCATTTTCGATGATTGAACATGGGTTGCCGTCTAGCATGACTTTCAAGCCAGCTTTAAAATCGTTAGTAGAAAAACTTGCCATAGGAATTACCTGCAACTTATCAATAAAAAATCGAGCAATGCTCAGTTAAAATTTCAATTCGTGGTCAAAAAATGCGTTATAATGACGACAAACGCAATTTTCGCTGCAAACATTGCATTATATAAAGTTTTACTGAATTTTGTCAAAAAATAAACCATGATTTCTACAAAAAAATTTTTCAGTGATGCCGATCTGCCCACTTTTACCGATTGGCAAAGCGAATTGGCAGCGGCAGTAAGTGATGTCGATGAGCTGTATCGCTTGCTTGAGCTGCCTGCGCCGCGTGATGTATATGCACCCAAGCAGTTCGCCCTGCGCGTGCCACACGCATTCATCGCCAAGATGAAAAAAGGTGATGCCAATGATCCGCTGCTACTCCAAGTCCTGCCAAGCCATGCCGAACGCTTGGCAACCGATGGCTACAGCACCGATCCCTTGGCAGAAAATCACCACAATCCCATCAAGGGACTGCTGCACAAATACCGCTCGCGTGTGCTTTTGACCATCACAGGGGCGTGTGCAGTGCATTGCCGTTATTGCTTTCGCCAGCATTTTGATTATGCTGCCAATCAGCCAAGCAGCCGCGAGATTGATGCGGTGATTGATTATATCAACGCCTGCGACGATGTCGATGAAGTACTATTAAGCGGCGGCGATCCGCTCAATGTCAATAATAAAAGGCTTGCGCTGTGGCTAGAAAAGCTTGCCACCATCCCCCATGTCCGCACCGTGCGCCTGCACACACGCCTGCCTGTGGTGCTGCCCAATCGCATCGATGATGAGCTGCTTGGCTTATTTGCCTCTTTCCCAAAAAAGCTTGTGATGGTGCTGCACATCAATCATACCAATGAAATCGATGACAATCTGATCGCCAAATGCCAAGCCCTGCGCGCATCGGGCTTAACCTTACTGAATCAAACCGTGCTACTCAAAGGCATCAATGATGACGCTAAGACTTTATGCGCACTCAGCCATGCGTTATTTGACGCAGGGATTTTGCCCTATTATCTGCACATCTTGGACAAAGTGGCGGGCGCGGCGCATTTTGATCTGCCAATTGAGCAGGCGGTGGCGATTTATTGGCAGCTTTTAGAAAACTTATCTGGCTATCTTGTGCCAAAGCTTGCGCAAGAACTGCCCAATCAACCTTACAAAACCCCTGTCGATATTCACGCATACCGCCCCAATCCACACACCGCCGAAAAAATATGAAATTTATGCAAAAAGTGCTTGCAAAAGACAAAAACTTCGGTATAATAGCCATCACTTATTTAGGCGTATAGCTCAGTTGGTTAGAGCACCACCTTGACATGGTGGGGGTCGATGGTTCGAGTCCGTTTACGCCTACCATATTTAAAGCCCTTGAAGTCAATGATTTCAAGGGTTTTTTGTTGTTTGGATAAAAGTGTTTATAAATTTCTTGCTTTTTTATAGTCAATTAAACTCAAATATATCATCTTAAGTTTTTTCGCTCGTGGTGAGATAAGTTAAACCATAACAAAAAACCGTTCATCCTTTGACTGACTTAAGGACGAACGGTTTTGGTGGATTTTGGTTAAACAACCATATCAACCACCCCATCACTCAAACCAAATTTTCCCTGGATTCATGATATTTTTGGGATCGATGGCACGTTTGATGGCTTTCATAACTTCGATGGCAGCGCCATGCTCAGTTTGCATATATTTGCGCTTGCCCTGTCCGATGCCATGCTCACCCGTACAAGTACCACCCATCTCGATTGCGCGATTTGCTAAGCGTTCCAAAATGGTCTCAGCCGCCTGCATCTCACTTGGGTTATTGGTATCGATCAAAAGCAGCACATGAAAATTACCATCGCCGACATGACCGACAATCGGTGCAAGCAGCCCAAAGCTTGCGATGTCTTCTTGGGTCGCGACCACACACTCAGCCAGACGCGAAATCGGCACGCAAGCATCGGTAGATAAGGCGCGTGCATCAGGGCGTAATGCACAGCTCGCGAAATAGGCATTGTGCCGTGCTGTCCACAGTTTTTTGCGCGCGGATTCATCACTATCCCACGCAAAATCCGTACCGCCAAAGTCACTGATGATCTCGCCAAATCGCGCCGCCTGCTCAGACACTTCACTGTCTGTACCATGAAACTCAACAAACAGCGTCGCCTGCTCAGGCAGCGTCAAGCCTGAATACTGGTTACACGCACGGATCTGCATCGGATCAAGTAGCTCAATGCGCGCGATCGGCAAGCACAGCTGAATGGTCGCGATCGTCGCCTGACACGCCATGTCAATACTTGGAAAATGACACACACCACTGCCGACACATTCAGGCTGACCGAACAGACGCACCGTAATCTCGGTGACGATGCCAAGCGTCCCTTCTGCACCGACCATCAGACGCGTCAGATCATAGCCTGCCGATGACTTCTTGGCGCGCGTGCCGGTATGGAAGATCTCACCTGTCGGCAGCACGACTTCCAGCGCAAGCGTCACATCTTTCATCGTGCCATAGCGTACCGCATTTGTGCCTGATGCGCGCGTCGCCACCATGCCACCGATGGTCGCATTCGCCCCTGGGTCTAATGGGAAAAATAGCCCCGTGGCGCGCAGATACTGGTTCAGTGCTTCGCGCGTCACGCCTGCTTGCACGGTCGCGGTCAGATCTTCTTCATTGACTGCGACCACTTGATCCATCTGCGACATATCAATACACAGACCGCCCTGTGGCGCATTCACCTGCCCTTCTAATGATGAGCCAATCCCAAAGGCAATCACTGGCATCTGATACTCATGGCAAATCTTCACCGCATCTGCCACATCGTATTTATCCTTCACCATCAGTACCGCATCGGCAGGCTCGTTATCCAGCCAAGTCATGGTATGTGCGTGCTGCTGTCGCGTGGTGAGATTGGTCGATAGCTGATCGCCGAATCGCTCACAAAGCGCGGTGATGGCGTCGTGAAATCGTGTGTTCTGTGACATAATCATTCCTTAATAAGTGCGTAGTTATTTATATGATTTACATAATAATTTTATAAAATTTATATGATAAACGGCATCATAATCCCGATGCATCACTATAACGCAAATGTGCCGATGAATCCAGTTTATCACCGATATTTGATGCATAAAAAAGTGCAATTTTAATAAATTTTCTATTCTGATCATGCATAGATCATGGTGCAGAATGCTGATTTTATGGTATATTTTATGTTATATTAAATCACTCACAATAAGCCACTTAGCATCAGCAGTTATCGACCATGACCCAGCTCAATTACCGCCGTTATCCATCCACCACCGCTTTACAGTGCTTTGAGTGCACGGCGCGTCATCTTAGCTTCACTCGAGCCAGTAAAGAGCTACACATGACCCAAAGTGCGGTGAGCAAACAGGTCGCTCAGCTTGAAGAGCTGCTTGCTGTTTCGCTGTTTCATCGCTCAAGCTCGGGGCTGTTTTTGACACCTGCTGGTCAAGCCTACTACCACGATGCCCAAAACATCCTGCAGCAGCTTGAACTCTCCACACTCAATCTGATGGCACACGGCGTCGAAGCTGACACACTACACATCATCTCTCACGCCACCTTTTGCGCACAGTGGCTTATTCCTGCACTCAAGGGCTTTCGTCAGGCACATCCACTCATCCACCTAGACATCGCCGAGCAAGCCAGTGCCCTACTTGGTGATAATATCGATATGGGCTTTGTGTATGGTGATGGCGTGTGGGCAGGTATGGAGTCGGTGAAGCTGTTTGATGAATGTTCGGTGGCGGTAGCTGCACCAGATTATTTAGAAAATATCAATAGCCTATCTGATCTTGCCAAGGCACATCTGCTACAAGTCCGCACCCGCCCCCGTGCTTGGTATGATTATTTTATCCAGCAAAATCACCCTGTCGAATCTGCCCTGGCCGGTGTGCGATTTGATACATTCAATGCCTGCATCAAAGCCGCCAAGATAGGCTGTGGTGTCGCATTGGTGCCATTACGATTTGTCAAAGATCAGCTGGCCAAAGGCGAGCTCATCCAAGCCCATCCTTATCAGATGGCAGGTCGTGGCGCCTATTATATGGTGTATCGCACGGAGCTTGGTCATAGTCATAAGGTGCTGACGATGTTAGATTGGATTCATAATTATCTTGCACATACGCATGATGGCTAAGTGTTTGTCGTCATGACAAAATAGAATACCCCACCGCCAAATATTCGTTTGATGCACTGAATCAAACTTGCCAAAATACCCTTATTACACTCATCATGATTGAATTTTTTGTGTATTTGTATAAGGAAATATCATGGCAACACCAGCACATCTGCCCGATGGTATGGGCATTGTCCACCCCATCACCCTAAGTCATGGCAACAATGCCCGTGTATGGGACACGGACGGCAAGGCATATATTGATTTTTTTGGTGGGATTGGCGTGCTGAATTTTGGGCACTGCCACCCTGCCATCGTTGATGCCATCAGCACACAGGCGAGCAAGCTTACCCATGCCGCTTACAATGCCACTTATCACACCCTTTATACAGACTACATTCAACGACTGACCGACATCATTCCAATTGATGATGATTTATCCGTCATGCTCACCAATAGCGGTGCCGAAGCGGTCGAAAATGCCCTAAAAATCGTCCGCCAAACCACAGGCAAAGCAGGCGTCATTGCCTTTGATGGGGCGTTTCATGGTCGTACACTTGCCACGGTGAATCTCAATGGCAAAGTTGCACCCTATAAATCAGGCTTAGGGCTACTTGCCAGTGGTATCTATCATATTCCCTTTGCCAGTCCTGATACAGGCGTAAGCAGTCAGACGGCGATTGAAGCGCTTGAACGGCTGATTAGTGTTGAAGTGGACATCGCAAACATCGGTGCAATAATCGTCGAGCCTGTGCAAGGCGAAGGTGGTTTTGCGGTGATGGATCATAAGTTTGCCCAGTATCTGCGCGCGTTTTGTGATACGCATGGCATTGTGCTGATTTTTGATGAAATTCAAGCAGGCTTTGGGCGTACAGGCACGCCGTTTGCCTTTAGTCATTTAGGCATTGAGCCTGACATACTCTTACTTGCCAAAAGTATGGCGGGCGGTATGCCACTTGGGGCGGTCGTTGGACGGGATAAATTCATGCAAGGGCTGATTAAAGGCAGTCTTGGTGGGACTTATTCGGGCAACCCTGTGGCGTGCGCTGCGGCGATGGCGGTGCTTGAGATTATGGCGGATGATACGCTATGGCAAAATGCCAAGTGCTATGCCGATACGCTTGAGATGACCATCAGCACTTGGCAACAAGACGGTATCAGCGACTGGCTGGCAGGCTTGACAGGCATTGGTGCGATGCGTGGCATCATCCTAAAGCATCCCAAATACGGCACTCATCCTAAGGTCATGGACTATGTGCTCACCACCGCAAGAGACAAAGGCTTGCTGTTGATGCCAAGTGGTAAATATCGCCACATTATCCGTCTATTGCCACCTTTGACCATCAAGATGGATACCCTGCAAGAAGGCTTGGCAATTTTAAAAGAAGTCTTGGCAAGTATTCCTGATGAGTTTGTTCAGTAATTATCACCAGTTGTCATTGTGATTGTAAAATAGCCAATCAATCAATGGAGTTTTTTTATGAGTCAATTTATCCCAAAAGCCGATATTCGCCACGCCTTTTCACTGGCAATGTCAAAAATGTACCAAACCGAAGTGCCATTGTACAAAGACCTAATGGACTTGGTTGCTGACATCAATGCCGACACACTTACCAAAGATAGTGAATTAAAACAACACCTTAGCAATACAGGCGAGCTGTCTCGCATTGATTTGGAGCGACATGGGGCGATTCGCTTGGGGCTACCGAGCGAGCTTGCTACCATGCGTCGTCTATTTGCAGTGATGGGGATGTATCCTGTCGGCTATTATGACCTTGCCCCTGCGGGTGTGCCTGTACATTCAACGGCGTTTCGTGCCATTGATGGTAGCGAGCTACAGATGAGTCCGTTTCGGGTGTTTTGCTCGCTACTACGCCCAGAGCTCATTGATGATGACGCCTTGCGTGCTACTGCCCTACAAACCTTGCAAAACCGCCAAATTTTTAGCGATGGCGTGTTGGCTTTGATTGATCAATGCGAACAAGACGGCGGACTGAACGCCGATGATGCTGAAAAATTTGTGAGTGAAGCCATCAAAACCTTTCAATGGCACAAAACATCGCCCATTTCAAAGGCGTTTTATGAACAGCTATTATCACAACATCGCCTGATTGCGGATGTGGTGGGTTTTTATGGTCCGCATATCAACCACCTAACGCCACGCACACTAGATATTGACGAAGTGCAAGACGAGATGGGTCGCCGTGGTATCACTGCCAAAGAAATCATCGAAGGGCCACCGCGCCGCGCCTGCCCGATTTTGCTACGCCAAACAAGCTTTAAGGCGCTCAATGAAGCGATTACCTTTACAGGTGACGGTGAAGAAGCTGGCAGTCATACCGCACGATTTGGCGAGATTGAACAGCGTGGCATTGCCTTGACACCGAAGGGTCGCGCGCTGTACGACGAACTACTTGCCAAGGCACGAGCCAATCTTGCTACGACACCTGAAAAAGACCCTGATGCGTATTACAAGGCACTATCAGAGAGTTTCACTGCATTTCCCGACGACTATCAGACGCTGTATGATGAGGGTTTGGCGTATTTTTATTATCAGCTAAGCGATGATTTTGCCAGCAAAGATGTGGGCGATAAATCGGTACAAACGCTACTGAATAATGGCGTATTGCGACTTGAGCCGATTGTCTATGAAGACTTTTTGCCTGTGTCGGCAGCAGGGATTTTTCAGTCCAATCTTGGCGATGATGCCAAATCAGGCTATGATGGTGCATCCAACCAAGCTGCCTTTGAGCGTGATTTGGGTGCAGCTGTCTATGATGAATGTCAGCTGTATCAAGCGATGATGGATCAATCATTGGCAGAGTGTTTGCAGAGATTGTAAACGCTTTTAGTTCATGCCCTTTTACCATTCCACCTAGGAATGAGTGTATGAATTATCCACGGTTGCACTTTTATGCAAAACACGATAAGTTATTCGTATCAAGCGAACCGTAACTTACAAGGAGTTTTTTATGTCTTTAGCTAATCAAACCCAAGCCCTACTTGCCAAAATGGGCGTCTTGGATACCCATCTAAACGGTGATTATGCCGTCCACAGCCCGATTGATGGCAGTGAAATTGCCAAAGTCGCCCTGCATTCTACCGATGATGCCCACACGGCTATCGCACAGTCCAAAGCTGCCTTTATCGCATGGCGAACCATACCCGCGCCCAAGCGTGGCGAGTTGGTGCGTATTTTAGGCGAAGTACTCCGTGAGCATAAGGATGATTTGGGGGCCTTGGTGTCGATTGAAGCAGGTAAAATCACCGCCGAAGGCTTGGGCGAAGTCCAAGAGATGATTGATATTTGTGATTTTGCGGTTGGCTTGTCTCGTCAGCTGTATGGCTTGACCATCGCATCCGAACGCCCAAGCCATCATATGCGTGAGACATGGCATCCGCTTGGGGTGGTGGGTGTGATTTCTGCGTTCAATTTCCCTGTGGCGGTCTGGTCGTGGAATGCCGCCCTTGCGTGGGTGTGTGGTAACTCAGTGGTCTGGAAACCGTCCGAAAAAACACCGCTAACCGCCATTGCTTGCCAAGCATTGTTTGAAAAAGCAGCCGCCAAATTCACCCAAAGCACAGGCATCGCTACGCCACAAGGCCTATCAGCACTACTACTTGGCAAAACCGATGTGGGCAATGCATTGGTGGAGAGCCATGATGTCGCCTTGGTGAGTGCCACAGGTAGCACACGCATGGGTCGCTTGGTTGCGCCAAAAGTTGCCGAACGTTTTGGCAAGTGCTTGCTTGAGCTTGGTGGCAATAATGCCATGATTGTTACCCCAAGTGCGGATTTGGAGCTGGCGGTGCGTGCGATTTTGTTCTCGGCAGTGGGTACGGCGGGTCAGCGTTGCACCACGCTACGCCGTCTGTTTGTTCATAATAGTATCAAAGATGTGGTGCTTGAGCGTGTCAAAAAATCTTATGCCAGCGTGAGTATCGGCAATCCAATGCAGGGTAATCTCGTTGGGCCGCTCATTGACAAAGACAGCTTTGATGCCATGCAAAACGCCATCAGCCGTGCCGTTGCCGAAGGTGGCGTGCTGACAGGTGGCGAGCGAGTGCTTGCGGACACTCACCCTGATGCCTATTATGTCAAGCCTGCCATCATTGAGATGCCAAGCCAAACTGATGCGGTCAAGACCGAAACCTTTGCACCGATTTTGTATGTGATGGGATATAGCGATTTTGATGAAGTCATTGCCCTTCAAAACGATGCACCACAAGGCTTATCATCATGTATCTTTAGTGATAGTGTCAAAGAAGCGGAGTATTTTTTGAGTGCTAGCGGCAGTGATTGCGGTATCGCCAATGTCAATATCGGCACCAGCGGTGCTGAAATCGGTGGTGCTTTTGGTGGCGAAAAAGAAACTGGCGGTGGTCGTGAATCAGGCTCAGACGCTTGGAAAAACTATATGCGTCGGCAAACCAACACGGTGAACTATTCATCAGAGCTACCGTTGGCACAGGGTATTGTGTTTGATTGATTGTTTATAAATTTTAGTAGCCAATCATTCGGCATGAATATTAACAATGAGCATCAAATCGGTGCTCATTTCTTTGATGAATTTAAGATTATTTTGATGGGATAAGCTACCCCATTTGCCATAGATAAGGTATAATTAACAAATTTCACAAATCATCTAGCCGTCACATAGGAAGCCCCATGAGCACACAAGCTTTTTTGACCGCCCTAAGCAGCGAATTGCCATCGCTTACCATCAAAACAGATACCGACAGCACTGCCCATTGGGGTCGTGATTGGACCGTGCATTTTTCGGTCGATTGCACCGCTGTGCTATTTCCAAAGACCACCGAAGAAGTCGCCACCATCGTCCGCCTAGCCAATGAACACGGCACAGCACTGGTGCCAAGTGGTGGTCGCACCGGTCTGTCAGCAGGTGCGGTGGCAGCACATGGTGAAGTGGTGGTGAGCTTTGATAAGATGAACCAAATCGGTACATTTTATGAAGCTGACCGCATGGTCGAAGTCGAAGCAGGTGTCGTCACCAAAGCTCTACAAGAGTTCGCCGAATCAAAAGACCTATATTATGCCGTGGATTTTGCATCGAGTGGCTCAAGCCAAATCGGTGGCAACATCGGCACCAATGCTGGCGGCATCAAGGTCATCCGCTATGGCATGACTCGCAACCAAATTCTTGGCTTAACTGTCGTCACCGGCAAAGGCGATATTCTTGAGCTAAACGGCGGTATGCTAAAAAATGCCACCGGCTATGATTTTCGCCATCTATTTATCGGTGCTGAAGGTACGCTTGGCTTTGTCACCAAGGCATTGATTAAACTTGAAAAACAACCAGTCAATCTGACTGCGATGGTGCTTGGCGTGCCTGATTTTAACAGCATTACAGGACTGCTTGATAAATTTGGCAAGGCATTAAACTTAACCGCCTTTGAATTTTTTGACCACATTGCCGTGACCAAAGTCATCGAAGCAGGTCATACCAAAGCGCCGTTTGAGAGCGAAACGTCGTTTTATGTCTTGCTTGAATTTGAAGCATTGAACGATGAAGTGCTTGAGCTTGCAATGAGTGTCTTTGAAACTTGTGCCGAAGAAGGTTTGATTGTCGATGGCGTGATGAGCCAAAGCGTCGGTCAGCTGCACGAGCTATGGAAACTGCGTGAGTCTATCTCGGAGACCATCTCAGTATTCACTCCATACAAGAATGATGTATCGGTGCTGATTAGCCACTTGGGTGATTTTATCAGTGATATTGAGACGATTGTCAAGGACAACTACCCTGACTTTGAAATCTGTTGGTTCGGACATATCGGCGATGGCAACTTGCACCTAAATATCTTAAAGCCTGCCAATCTGACCAAAGATGAATTCTTTGAAAAATGCCAAACCGTGAACCAATATGTCTTTGACACGGTCAAAAAATACAAAGGCTCAATCTCAGCAGAGCACGGTGTCGGCATGACCAAAAAACCATATCTCACCTACACTCGCACGCCTGCCGAGATTGCTTATATGAAAGCGGTCAAAGCCATCTTTGACCCGAACAACATCATCAATCCGGGCAAGATTTTTGATTAATCTTGTATACCCCCAAAAGCTCTGCTCGTCAGGGCTTTTGTTTTATTGAGCCATCAGATTTATCATGAAATGGATTAAAACCTTAGCTAGCTATGCACTTATCTTTACCATCATCTATACAGTGGTGAATTATTGGCGTGCACCAACATCCGTGCCACTATCCCAAGTGAGTACGCTTGAGACATCCACGACACTTGGCATCTCGCCTGCCGTGCTACAGCAAAGCCATCAGACGCCTGTGCTTGTCTATTTTTGGGCGACATGGTGCGGTGTGTGCAGTATCACCAGTGGCAATGTCCAAGCCATCAGCCAAACCCACCCCGTGCAGACCATCGCCATCCAATCAGGTACAGCCGATGAAGTGCATCAGTTTATGAAAAATCACGGCTATGATTTTGCAGTGGTGCATGATATGGATGGGCGGATTTTTGATGCTTGGCAAGGACAAGTGACGCCATCATTTGTCATCATCAAAGACGGGCAAGTCGTTCAGCGATTTACAGGCATTGCGCCATTATGGTCACTCAAAGTACGGCTATGGTGGGCGATGATTTGAACGGCTAATTTATTCATCCAATCTGCCATTAGCCAAAACACCAATCATCATCCCATAAAATCAAAAACACCGCCATCATAGCGATAGCGGTGTTTGTTTGACCAATAGGTCGATTAGCTTAGCTGAGCGACATTGATTTTGTCTGCTTTGCCAGTGTAATCTGCCATTTGGTCGAAGTTTAGGTAGTTATAAACTTCTGCTTGCATATTGTCAAGCTTGCCTGCGTACTGCTGATATTCTTCAACAGTTGGTAGCTTGCCAAGTACCGCAGCCACAGATGCCAATTCAGCTGATGCTAGATAAACATTTGCGCCTTGACCTAGACGGTTCGGGAAGTTACGAGTAGAAGTCGAAACAGCCGTTGAGTTTGGAGCGATACGCGCTTGGTTACCCATACATAGTGAGCAGCCTGGCATCTCGGTACGAGCACCTGCTTGTGCGTAGGTGTTATAGTAACCTTCATCCATCAATTGACGCTCATCCATCTTGGTTGGTGGCGCAATCCACATACGAGTAGATAGGCTGCCTGCAGGGACTTCTGATAGTAGCTTACCTGCAGCACGGAAGTGACCGATGTTGGTCATGCACGAGCCGATGAATACTTCATCGATCTTGTCGCCAGCGACTTCTGATAGTAGCTTAGCATCGTCTGGATCGTTCGGGCAGCATAGGATTGGCTCTTTGATTTCAGACAGATCGATTTCATACACTTTGGCGTATTCTGCATCCGGGTCTGCTTTCATTAGGCTTGGGTTGTCCAGCCATTTTTGCATATTTTCTGCACGGCGAGACAGTGTACGAGCGTCGCCATAGCCTTCTGCGATCATCCATTTTAGCATGACGATGTTCGAGCGTAGGTACTCTGCCACTTTCTCTTCAGAAACAGTGATCGCGCAGCCTGCTGCTGAACGCTCTGCTGATGCGTCTGATAGCTCAAATGCTTGCTCAACGGTCAAGTCATTTTCCATCTCGGTCAAGTCAATCTCTAGGATACGACCTGAGAAGATGTTTTTCTTACCTTTTTTCTCAACGGTCAAATCGCCTTCTTTGATTGCATAGTAAGGGATTGCATGGACTAGGTCACGCAGGGTGATACCAGGTTGCATTTTGCCCTTGAACTTCACAAGTACAGACTCAGGCATATCCAGTGGCATCACGCCAGTCGCTGCAGCGAACGCAACAAGACCAGAACCTGCTGGGAATGAGATACCGATTGGGAAGCGAGTGTGTGAGTCGCCACCAGTACCCACGGTATCAGGTAGTAGCATACGGTTTAACCATGAGTGGATAACACCGTCACCTGGGCGTAGTGATACACCGCCACGGTTCATGATGAAATCAGGTAGTGTGTGATGCGTGATGACATCGATAGGCTTAGGATAAGCGGCAGTATGACAGAATGACTGCATCACCAGGTCTGATGAGAAGCCTAGGCAAGCCAAATCTTTTAGCTCGTCACGAGTCATTGGACCTGTGGTATCTTGAGAACCAACGGTAGTCATCTTAGGCTCGCAGTAAGTGCCTGGGCGTACGCCTTGACCTTCTGGCAGACCACAAGCACGACCAACCATCTTCTGAGCTAGGGTGAAGCCCTTGCCAGTGTCAGCAGGCTGTTCTGGTGCACGGAATAGCGTTGATGGTGCTAGACCTAGCGCTTCACGAGCTTTGGCAGTCAAGCCACGACCGATGATTAGGTTGATACGGCCACCTGCACGCACTTCGTCTAGCAGTACTGGGGTTTTTAGCTTGGTTTCAGCGATTTGTGCGCCATCTTTGACTGCAGTCACAGTCGCTGTCGCATGGTCGATTTTTAGGGTAACTGTGTCGCCCATGTTCATATCAGACACATCGATTTCGATTGGCAATGCGCCCGCATCTTCCATCGTGTTGAAGAAAATTGGTGCAATTTTGCCACCTAGACACACACCGCCATCACGCTTGTTTGGAATGTGTGGGATGTCATCACCGAAGAACCATAGCACTGAGTTAGTCGCTGATTTACGGCTTGAACCTGTACCCACGACATCACCCACATAGGCAACAGGATTGCCTTTGGCAACCAATTCTTTGATTTGGCTTAGTGGGCCAACCACGCCTGGTTGCTCAGGCTTGATGCCGTCACGCTCATTTTTTAGCATAGCATTGGCGTGTAGCGGGATGTCAGGACGACTCCACGCGTCTTGTGCTGGTGACAAATCGTCCGTGTTGGTTTCGCCAGTGACTTTAAATACAGTGATGGTGATTTCTTCTGGTACATCAGCACGGCTAGTGAACCACTCAGCCTCTGCCCATGATTCTAGTACTGCTTTAGCATTGGCATTGCCTGCTTTGGCTTTTTCTTCAACATCATGGAATGCATCAAATACCAGCAAAGTTTTCTTCAAAGCTTCTGCAGCCAAACCGCCAAGCTCAGCATTGTCTAGTAGCTCGATCAGTGGTGCAACATTATAACCGCCAAGCATTGTGCCTAGTAGATATACAGCGCGCTCTTTTGAGACTAGCGGTGATGCTGCCTCACCTTTGGCAACAGCTGACAAGAATGCCGCTTTGACATAGGCAGCTTGGTCAACACCTGCAGGTACACGGTTTTCTAGCAAATCCACCAAAAATGCTTCTTCGCCAGCTGGTGGGTTTTTTAGTAGTGCCACCAAATCCGCTGTCTGTGCATCGGTCAATGGTTGTGGCGGTACGCCCAATGCGGCACGCTCTTGGACATGTGCTCTGTATTGTTCTAACATAATCACTTCCTCTTGTTTTCAAAACCATCCCATTCGGTGCTTGATGTCAATCACCAAGTGCCTAGAGATTTTATCATCACAAGCCAATTTTTTGGCGTTGCGTTTCCACTTCTAATAATATCTCAAAATTATTATAAATTCAAAAAATCTGTTGCCATAATCAACATTTATTTTGTAAATGATGGGAAAAGTTATCAAAATATAGCGACGCACAGCAATGAATTATGCCAAACTGGCATACAGTCTTGTGATCATCATGCCATTGATAGCCACTATTATTTAATACCCAAAAAGTTTAACGCTAAGCAATCTTAATTTTACTCATTGTTCAAAATCAGTATAAAACAAAGCCAAAGCGCAATCAATTCGCCAACCACTTGCCAAGTTTACCCGCCCATAGCCACAACAATGACAAATTTTACCCTGATTGCCGCCCTAAGCGTGCTATTTTTGTCAATTTGGCGTATAATAACGCTACTTTTATCACTATAATTAGGATAAGCCATGACTGTCCAAACCTTTACCCCAGAAGCCAAGCCTGCCCCAAAAAAAGCCGTCCAAGGCGAAAAATTGCGTGGCTATGATAAAGTTGCTCGTATTCCTATCAAAGTCATTCCAACGGTCGAAACACCAAAAAAACCTGACTGGATTCGTGTCAAGCTCTCAAGCCCTGCCGAAGTTGATCGCATCAAAGCCACGCTTCGCAAACAAAAGCTCTACACCGTCTGCGAAGAAGCCGCCTGCCCGAACCTACCGCAGTGCTTTGGTGATGGTACAGCGACCTTTATGATCATGGGGGATATCTGCACACGCCGTTGTCCGTTTTGTGAAGTGGCACACGGCAGACCAAATCCACTGGATAAAGATGAGCCACGCCATACTGCCGAGACCATCTTGGGTCTTGGACTAAAATACGCCGTCATCACCTCAGTCGATCGTGATGACCTAAAAGATGGTGGCGCTGGTCATTTTGTTGAAGTCATCACCGAATCCAAGAAACTTAGCCCAAATTGCTTAATTGAGATTCTTGTGCCTGATTTTCGTGGTCGTGAAGCCATCGCACTGGACCTATTGACCGAAACAGCGCCCGATGTCTTCAACCACAACATCGAAACTGTGCCACGCCTATATAAGGCATTTCGTCCAGGTTCAGACTATCAGCACTCATTGAATTTGCTAAAAGACTATAAAGCACGCCGCCCTGATGTGGCGACCAAATGTGGCTTTATGGTGGGACTTGGCGAGACCGAAGAAGAAGTCTATGCACTGCTGGACGACCTAAAAGCCCATGATGTCGATATCGTCACCATCGGTCAGTACCTAGCACCAAGCAAAAACCATGCGCCAGTCGATCGCTATGTACACCCTGATGAGTTCGCACGCTATACCGAATACGGCAAAAAATTAGGCTTTTTTAACATTTGGGCAAACCCAATGGTACGCTCAAGCTACTTTGCCGATCGCCAATACTATGGCGAAGACTGCCCACCGCCTGTGCGTAGTGCCAAGGCATTGGCAGCCGAAGGCAAAACAGGCTGTTAATTCACAAATAGCATCGCAGGTGACTCATGCAAAGTGTGATTTTATCATCCAACCAAGTCCATCGCCTACACCATCGCTTCTATGAGCCGACAGGTGATGTCAAAGCAACCCTACTCATCGTGCATGGCATGAGTGAGCATAGCGGTCGCTACGATGCCTTTGCCAAATTCCTTGCCGAGCATGGCATTCTTGTTGCGACTTATGATCAGCTTGGGCATGGACAGACGGTCAAGGATAAATACGAGCTTGGGTTTTTTGACGAAAAACACCCCGTACAGACTTTGTGCAAAGATGTCATCATCATGGCAGACAAGCTCAAAGAAAAAGTACCCACCGTGCCACACTTTATCATGGGTCATTCGATGGGTTCGTTCATCGTGCGTACAGTGCTTGTGCATCATGCCACAAGCTTTGATGGCGTGATTTTGATGGGTACGGGCAATCGCTTTGGACTGATCAATCAGCTCAGCCTAGGTGCATTAAGCCTAATGAATCGCCTTGCCCCCAAACAAATTAACGAACGCATGGGCTATCTGCTCAATCAATACCTGCTTAATCAGCTGCGATCGCCAATCAGCGCATCACCATTTGCGTGGCTTTGCGAGAATATCGATGCCATCAAGGCCTTTGAAACCGACCCTTTATGCGGATTTTGTTTTACCAATAATGGCTTTGTCACCTTGCAAGCACTCATCGCCCGTGCCTGCCAAAGCGACTGGTATCAGATGATGGATGCCAATTATCCCATACTCCTAGTCAGTGGCAAAGACGATCCCGTCGGCAATCTAGGCACCGATATCAGACAGCTGCAGCAAGCACTCATCCATGCCAACCGACGCAATGTGCGAGTGTATCTATACCCAAATATGCGTCATGAGCCACTGCATGAGCGTGATTATCAGCGGGTACACCAAGATATTTTATGCTGGCTCAAAGACCAGCTTAACACCCATTCACTTCACCAACCTTAAGGAAATTTTATGTCAAATCTAGCCGCCATCATCGAACAAGCGTTCGAAGACCGTGCCAATTTCACCGCCGAAACCGTATCAGCCGAGATTCGTGATGCTGTTGAACAAGCCATCGAAGGTCTTGATAATGGTTCATACCGTGTCGCCGAAAAAATCGACGGTGAATGGGTCGTGCATCAATGGCTAAAAAAAGCTGTACTACTATCGTTCAAACTCAATGACAACGCCCCAATGCAATCAGGCGATTTGCAATTTTTTGATAAAGTTGCTACCAAACACGCCAACTGGAGCGAAGAAGATTTTAAAGCCGCTGGCGTGCGTGTCGTCCCACCTGCGGTCGCTCGTCGCGGCAGCTATCAAGCTAAAAATGTCGTACTAATGCCATCCTATGTCAATATCGGTGCATATGTCGATGAAGGCACGATGGTTGATACTTGGGCGACTGTCGGTTCATGCGCTCAAATCGGTAAAAACGTCCACCTATCAGGCGGTGTCGGCATCGGTGGCGTACTTGAGCCGCTACAAGCCAACCCAACCATCATCGAAGACAACTGCTTTATCGGTGCTCGCTCTGAAATCGTCGAAGGCGTCATCATCGAAGAAGGCTCAGTCATCTCAATGGGCGTATATATCGGTCAATCAACTCGTATCTATGATCGTGAAACTGGCGAAATCCACTACGGCCGTGTACCAGCAGGCTCTGTCGTCGTACCAGGCAGCCTACCATCAGCAGATGGCAAATACAGCCTATACGCTGCCATCATCGTCAAAAAAGTCGATGCACAAACTCGTGCCAAAACAAGTCTAAACGACCTATTGCGTGCTGAATAATCATTCATCTGCATAAAAAAATTAGGCGTATCCGATGATACGCCTAATTTTTTCATTTTATTTTTTAGCAATCAGCTGCAGTGCCGTACTTGCCATCACCATGCCAGCTGTTGCCGTCATCACCACCGCCGAGCCATAGCCACCACAGTTAAGCCCTGCTTGACAAGACTTATTCACCGTCGGCTGCTCATCCGAATAGACGCATTTTAGCCCAAATTTGGTCTTACCCCCTTTGGCAATGCCTTTTTCACGCAGTTTGGCACGCAGTCTGGCAAGTAGTGGATCTTGGGTAACATCACGCAAATCAGCGACTTTCAGCCGTGTTGGGTCAAATTTCGCCCCTGCACCACCTGAGACGATACATGGGATTTTGTGGTATCGGCAATGCATGGCGATGGCAAATTTCGCCGCCATATCATCAACACAATCAAGCACAACCACCTGCCTACCATCAGCC
The DNA here is from genome assembly GCF_024137865.1 of Moraxella sp. FZFQ2102. Lineage (NCBI taxonomy): Bacteria > Pseudomonadati > Pseudomonadota > Gammaproteobacteria > Moraxellales > Moraxellaceae > Moraxella > Moraxella sp. FZFQ2102. Next base: position 1,608,948 of record NZ_CP099960.1, on the reverse strand, counting down.
GCCAAAGCTTGTGCTTGTGTCTTGCTTGGCAAAATCGATGCCACATTTTCAGGTGTCAAAAAATCATCAATCAGTTCAAGTTCAATCTTAGGATTAATCCCACGAATGCGAGATGCCATCACATCAATCTTACTCTCGCCAATAGTATCCGTCAGCGCAGGCAGTTGGCGATTGATGTTACTGGCCACCAGCACATCCATATCCACAAGCACGATTCTGCCAATCGCTGTGCGTGCAAGACTCTCAGCCGTCCACGAGCCGACGCCACCGACGCCGATGACATAGACGATGGCATTGGTAAATTTGTCAAACGCATCGCCATACAGCGTCCGCACACCCGTGAATCGGCGTTCATAATCATCAATTTGGGTCATGATATTTCCAATCAACTCGTAATGCTTGGCAACTATTATTCCACAAAATTTGTGCCAATTCATCTTTAGCTATATTAAACAAACTGGATAGTTCATCCAGCACATAAGGCAAATTGGCAGGCTCATTAAAACTGCCCAAATGCTGACACGGCAGCGGCATCATATCAGGGCAATCGGTTTCAATCACAAAAGCATCGGCGCCAAATTTATCATACACTGCGCGGATTGAGCGGTGCAATTTTTTGGCATTAGGATTGGTCACTTGCCCTGTGATGCCAAGCTTAAAGCCCCGCTTGACGAAGGCCAAAGCTTCTTGTTCGCCACCGCTAAAACTGTGTGCGATACCGCCCCGTTCATGCGCATTGTACCCGTACCGCTCAAGTACACGCAAGACATCGCTGTGATTTTTACGAATGTGTAATAAAATTGGAAGCTCATACATCTTGGCAAGCTTTACTTGCTCAACAAAAAACAGCTCTTGCTTAGCAAAAATTGCTGGCTCTTTTAATTCACTTGGATAAGTATCAAGGCCAATTTCAGCGAGCGCGATTGGCTTATGATTTTTTATATATTCTTCAAGAATGTATAAATCTTTATGCTGCTGCTCTTGGATATATAAAGGGTGTAGCCCAAATGCCAAATGCGACTTGGGTGCACGATCAAGCCTATTAATTTCATCATTAGCAGCGACCATTTGCTCAAAATATTTGGCAACAAAGCCAATCAAAATCAAATGACGCACGCCTTGTTGATAGGCACTATCAGCCATCTTGGCACGAGACTCATCATATTCAGGCACATCAAAATGCGTATGTGTATCAATCAGCTGTAGCATGGCGTTTGTCTTTTTGGTGGGGCTTGACAGGTTTTTTGCTGCTGCGTCTTGGAGCCAGCACCAATGCCAATACGATGGTGATTTTGAGGGCAGATTTCATCATGGTTTTGCCTTTGATTTTTTGACAGGGGTGAACGCCTGATCTTCCATATCAGGCACTGCTTGAGGCGCCAGAATATTAAGCTGAGATTCAGAATGATAAGGCACCAAAGCCGATGGCACGACCGAGCGCGCTGCATCGATGTGCTTGATCGAGTCATCGAAAAAAATGTGCGGTGCAAAGGTCTTTAGCACACCTGTCTTATCAAGCCCACCCAAGAAAAACGCCACATCAACTGTCACGCCCCACTCTCGCAAGGTCTTGATCGCACGCATATCTGCCGGTGCATTGCGCGCAGTGACCAGTGCAATGCGGATAGGGTTGTGCGGCGCATCGGTGCTTTGGTTGGGCAGTTTGGCTTGCAGTTGTGATAATTTGATCAAAAAATCCGCATACGGACCTTTGTCAATTGGCAAATCTGCCTTGCTCACTTCGTGATGGTGAAATGCTTGCAAACCTTCTTGCTTGAACACCAATTCGCCCGCATCATCAAACAGCACTGCGTCGCCATCAAAAGCAATACGCAGCTGATCACTGTCCAAATCATGCACCTTGACCGGTGTCGTATCCAACACCGCACAGGCACAGACGCGCGCGTCGACGACAGCCTGCGCATCTTCGCGATTGGTGGTCAAGAACAAATCCACATTAAAATCTTTGATATAATTTGCCACCGAATCGCCGGAAATAAAGGCAGAGCGCGTGATGCCAAGCTCATAAGCACGGATAGAATTAAGCACCTGAATACCCATATCAGGGGATGATTTAGAGATGATCACCACTTCCACAAAAGGTGATTCCACTTCATAATCTTGATTGCTTTGGAATTTGTTCAAATTCAATAAAGCTTCAATCAAAGGATAGCCCGAGCCTTTTTGCAAAATCTCATTTTCGCGCGCTTGCTGATAATCGTGAAATCGGCGCGCAGCAGTCAGCTTGTCTTCTTGGATATACTCGGCAAGCTTAGCTTCATTTTCCGCCAAGTCAAATAACGCCGTCGCAGAAATCGCCACGATCAAAGTATTAGAAAAATCAACTGCCATACAAATCTCAACACATTATTTGGGTCATATTACCAGGACGCACCGTCACCAAGCCATGCATATTGATAGTAATTTGCTGGCTTAGGTTACGGTTATCGGTCTGCGTGCAATAGCGAAAACTACCGAAATGCCCGCGTGGCTTAGCATTGTCGCCCATAAATTTGATATAATGCCGCCCCAAAGAAACCTGCATGGCAATCACACCATGCTGCAGAGTCAGTGGCTGGCGAAAGACCATGGTATCATTATCATCGCGGCGGTTATTGCCATTGTTATCCACATAAACCATCACACCAGACTGTCCCAAGCGGTCGCATTGCTCAAGCGTATTATAAGGGCATAAAATCACATCCTTATGACGTGATCTGGCTTCAATCTTCGCACGACGGATGGCTTCTTGCAAGTGCTTTTTTGTTGTATATGATTCCATGCGCGCTATCAGACCTTGATAAGCAGGCAAAGCAATCATCGCAAATACCGATATAATGGCAAGTACCACCAACAATTCAAGCAAAGTAAAACCTTGAGCTTTCATCACCCCCTCCAACAAACCCTTTCAAGCTCTATAAACAAAACCCCCACCAATCATGGCGGGGGCTTAAAATAAGGTGCTGACGATGACCTACTCTCACATGGGCGAACCACACTACCATCGGCGCTAAGACGTTTCACTTCTGAGTTCGGGAAGGGATCAGGTGGTTCCATCTTGCTATTGTCGTCAGCGTAAAAGGATTAACAACGCTGCTTATGAGTCTGTTATTTTATCGTTGCTTTTGCTTTTTTGCATTAGCGTTATCAAGATTGATTCAAGCTTATAGGTAAAATCTTTACACTTACCATCAACACAATCAGTAGTATTAAACCACTTGGGTGTTGTATGGTCAAGCCAAACGAGCAATTAGTATTGGTTAGCTACACATGTCACCATGCTTCCACACCCAACCTATCAACGTCGTAGTCTACAACGGCTCTTTAGGGAAATCTCATCTTGAGGTGGGCTTCCCGCTTAGATGCTTTCAGCGGTTATCCCATCCGAACGTAGCTACCCGGCAATGCCACTGGCGTGACAACCGGAACACCAGAGGTTCGTCCACTCTGGTCCTCTCGTACTAGGAGCAGATCCTCTCAAATTTCCAACGCCCACGGTAGATAGGGACCGAACTGTCTCACGACGTTCTAAACCCAGCTCGCGTACCTCTTTAAATGGCGAACAGCCATACCCTTGGGACCTGCTTCAGCCCCAGGATGAGATGAGCCGACATCGAGGTGCCAAACACCGCCGTCGATATGAACTCTTGGGCGGTATCAGCCTGTTATCCCCAGAGTACCTTTTATCCGTTGAGCGATGGCCCTTCCATACAGAACCACCGGATCACTAAGACCTACTTTCGTACCTGCTCGACTTGTGGGTCTCGCAGTTAAGCGCGCTTTTGCCTTTATACTCTTTGAACGATTTCCGACCGTTCTGAGCGCACCTTCGTACTCCTCCGTTACTCTTTAGGAGGAGACCGCCCCAGTCAAACTACCCACCATACATTGTCCTTGATACTGTTATATCTAAGTTAGAACCCCAACATAACCAGGGTGGTATTTCAAGGATGGCTCCATAGGAACTGGCGTCCCTACTTCAAAGCCTCCCACCTATCCTACACAAGTTAGGTCAAAGTTCAATGTAAAGCTGTAGTAAAGGTTCACGGGGTCTTTCCGTCTAGCCGCGGGTACACAGCATCTTCACTGCGATTTCGATTTCACTGAGTCTCTGCTGGAGACAGCGCTGCCATCATTATGCCATTCGTGCAGGTCGGAACTTACCCGACAAGGAATTTCGCTACCTTAGGACCGTTATAGTTACGGCCGCCGTTTACTGGGGCTTCGATCAATAGCTTCGCTTGCGCTAACCACATCAATTAACCTTCCAGCACCGGGCAGGCATCACACCCTATACGTCCACTTTCGTGTTTGCAGAGTGCTGTGTTTTTAATAAACAGTTGCAGCAGCCTGGTATCTGCGACTGCCAGTAGCTTACACCGCGAGGGTTTCACCACCGGCAGCGTACCTTCTCCCGAAGTTACGGTACCATTTTGCCTAGTTCCTTCAGCAGAGTTCTCTCAAGCGCCTTGGTATTCTCTACCTGACCACCTGTGTCGGTTTCGGGTACGATTTGTTTATGACTATCGCTTAGAAGCTTTTCCTGGAAGCATGGTATTTGCCACTTCGCCAGTAAACTGGCTTGCTATCAGATCTCAGTAATAGCCTAGCGGATTTGCCTACTAAGCCTACCTACATCCTTCCACCTGGACAACCATCGCCAGGCTGGCATAACCTTCTCCGTCCCTCCATCGCATCATAAACAAGTATCGGAATATTAACCGATTTCCCATCGACTACGCCTTTCGGCCTCGCCTTAGGGGTCGACTCACCCAGCCCCGATTAACGTTGGACTGGAACCCTTGGTCTTCCGGCGAACGGGCTTTTCACCCGTTTTGTCGTTACTCACGTCAGCATTCGCTCTTGTGATACCTCCAGCATACCTTACGATACACCTTCACAGGCTTACACAACGCTCCCCTACCACTTAATTGAAACAATTAAATCCGCAGCTTCGGCTCCTAGTTTGAGCCCCGTTACATCTTCCGCGCAGGCCGACTCGACTAGTGAGCTATTACGCTTTCTTTAAAGGGTGGCTGCTTCTAAGCCAACCTCCTAGCTGTCTGTGCCTTCCCACATCGTTTCCCACTTAACTAGGAATTTGGGGCCTTAGCTGGCGGTCTGGGTTGTTTCCCTCTTGACGACGGACGTTAGCACCCGCCGTCTGTCTCCCGGATATCACTCATGGGTATTCGGAGTTTGCATCGGTTTGGTAAGTCGGGATGACCCCCTAGCCGAAACAGTGCTCTACCCCCCATGGTGTTCGTCCGAGGCGCTACCTAAATAGCTTTCGGGGAGAACCAGCTATCACCGAGTTTGATTAGCCTTTCACCCCTATCCACAAGTCATCCCCTACCTTTTCAACGGGAGTGGGTTCGGTCCTCCGGTGTCTGTTACGACACTTTCAACCTGCTCATGGATAGATCACTCGGTTTCGGGTCTATACCCTGCAACTGAAGTCGCCCTATTAAGACTCGGTTTCCCTACGGCTCCCCTATACGGTTAACCTTGCTACAGAATATAAGTCGCTGACCCATTATACAAAAGGTACGCCGTCACGGAACAAGTCCGCTCCGACTGCTTGTATGCACACGGTTTCAGGTTCTATTTCACTCCCCTAACAGGGGTTCTTTTCGCCTTTCCCTCACGGTACTGGTTCACTATCGGTCAGTCAGGAGTATTTAGCCTTGGAGGATGGTCCCCCCATCTTCAGACAGAATTTCTCGTGTTCCGCCCTACTTAATATGTCTCATAAACAGTTTCGCATACAGGACTATCACCTACTATGGTTGGCTTTCCCACGCCATTTTGCTACTGTAAATTCGATCGGCTCCTCCCCGTTCGCTCGCCGCTACTTGGGGAATCTCAATTGATGTCTTTTCCTCGGGGTACTGAGATGTTTCACTTCTCCCGGTTTGCCTCATAAAATAAATTATGATACCTAAGTTATCTTAGGTGGGTTTCCCCATTCAGAAATCGCCGGGTCACAGGATATTGCCACCTCACCGACGCTTATCGCAGGCTATCACGTCTTTCATCGCCTCTGACTGCCAAGGCATCCACCATGTGCACTTCATTACTTGACCATACAACCCCAAGTAGTCTTGGTGTTATAAGGGTAATGTGTAACGATCTTCACCTATGTTTACGCTTGATTCAGTTCTCTTTACTTTAGGTGATTGTATTTTGGGGTACAATCACCATGGTTAATAAATTACGTTGGATAATTTATTAACCCAGACTCATAATCATGTTGTTAAATAGTGTTATAAACTTCGTCAGTTTATAAAGTAAAAGCATAAATAAGAAATCTCTTATTAAATTGCTTATGTATGCTTTGATGTTTAAATGGTGGAGCCAAGGAGAGTCGAACTCCTGACCTCCTGCGTGCAAGGCAGGCGCTCTACCAACTGAGCTATGGCCCCAATTTAATGGTGGGTCTAATAAGACTTGAACTTATGACCCCCGCGTTATCAACACGGTGCTCTAACCAACTGAGCTATAGACCCGTTTTAAACATCTTACCAAAGAACAACTTGTTGTGGATTCTTGCCAATCAGATATCTTCATTAAGGAGGTGATCCAGCCGCAGGTTCCCCTACGGCTACCTTGTTACGACTTCACCCCAGTCATCGACCCCACCGTGGTGATCGCCCTCTTGCGTTAGGCTAACCACTTCTGGTGAGATCAACTCCCATGGTGTGACGGGCGGTGTGTACAAGGCCCGGGAACGTATTCACCGCAGCATTCTGATCTGCGATTACTAGCGATTCCGACTTCATGGAGTCGAGTTGCAGACTCCAATCCGGACTACGATTGGCTTTTTGAGATTAGCATCACATCGCTGTGTAGCAACCCTTTGTACCAACCATTGTAGCACGTGTGTAGCCCTGGTCGTAAGGGCCATGATGACTTGACGTCGTCCCCGCCTTCCTCCAGTTTGTCACTGGCAGTATCCTTAGAGTTCCCACCCGAAGTGCTGGTAACTAAGGAAAAGGGTTGCGCTCGTTGCGGGACTTAACCCAACATCTCACGACACGAGCTGACGACAGCCATGCAGCACCTGTATCAGAGTTCCCGAAGGCACTAAGCTATCTCTAGCGAATTCTCTGTATGTCAAGACCAGGTAAGGTTCTTCGCGTTGCATCGAATTAAACCACATGCTCCACCGCTTGTGCGGGCCCCCGTCAATTCATTTGAGTTTTAACCTTGCGGCCGTACTCCCCAGGCGGTCTACTTATTGCGTTAACTGCGTCACTAAGTCTTCAAGAGACCCAACGACTGGTAGACATCGTTTACGGCGTGGACTACCAGGGTATCTAATCCTGTTTGCTACCCACGCTTTCGCACCTCAGTGTCAGTATGATGCCAGGGAGCTGCCTTCGCCATCGGTATTCCTCCAGATCTCTACGCATTTCACCGCTACACCTGGAATTCTACTCCCCTCTCACCTACTCTAGTCACCCAGTATCAGATGCAGTTCCCAGGTTAAGCCCGGGGCTTTCACATCTGACTTAAGCAACCACCTACGCGCGCTTTACGCCCAGTAATTCCGATTAACGCTTGCACCCTCTGTATTACCGCGGCTGCTGGCACAGAGTTAGCCGGTGCTTATTCTGTAGGTAACGTCAGGGCTAATGGGTATTAACCATTAGCTTTTCCTCCCTACTTAAAGTGCTTTACAACCAAAAGGCCTTCTTCACACACGCGGCATGGCTGGATCAGGCTTTCGCCCATTGTCCAATATTCCCCACTGCTGCCTCCCGTAGGAGTCTGGGCCGTGTCTCAGTCCCAGTGTGGCTGATCATCCTCTCAGACCAGCTACAGATCGTCGCCTTGGTAGGCCTTTACCCCACCAACTAGCTAATCCGACTTAGGCTCATCTAATAGCGAGAGCTTGCGCCCCCTTTCACCCGTAGGTCGTATGCGGTATTAGCTTGAGTTTCCCCAAGTTATCCCCCACTACTAGGCAGATTCCTAAGCATTACTCACCCGTTCGCCACTAGGTATCAGGAGCAAGCTCCCTAACCTCGTTCGACTTGCATGTGTTAAGCCTGCCGCCAGCGTTCAATCTGAGCCATGATCAAACTCTTCAGTTTAATCTTGAGTTGCCAATAAAACAAAGATTGTTTGATTGGACTTTAATGTTGGCTCATTTATTATTACTAGCAATATTTGCTCATCGTGTAAATGAATTAACTTTGAGTATTCTTGCTGAATATAAATGATAATTTTTTTAAGATTATCTTGTATTCGCAAAAATCCACACAAGTTGTTCTTTAGTTTTGATTTTAAATAGTTGTTAGTCAAAGCATCGTCTGCTTGGTGACATAGGATGCGTATTATACGCTGAAATTTTATTAAGTCAAGCATTTTTTTCAAAGTTTTTTGATTTTTTTCAAAAACTTTCGTTTTTGAAAAGTTTTCAAAATTTTTACTTTGAAGCTCAATAACTTGCTGTAAGTTATTGATTTATCAGCATTTTTTGCTATGCTGTGCTGCTTAAGTGGTGCGTATTATAGACCCAGTATCGGCGGTTGTAAAGTGGTTTTTTGCATAAAAGGGGAGAAAGTTTGTAAGTGGTTGGTTTTTAAGGGGATTTTTTTGGGTTGGATTGGTTGCTTTTTGCCCTTTTTGTTATTTGTTAGATTTATATAGTCAAACAAATTTGAAATAAGGCAAGGAAAATGAGCGAAATTGTACAAGTAGCACCACGAGCGAGTTTGACGCAAGCATTATTTTAAAGTTGGCAGACTATGAGATAATAAAAAAGCCTTTCGGTTGGCTGAAAGGCTTTTTGACCAATGCTGCTATTTGGTTTTCTTTTGCATAAAAGTCGTCACAAAGCCTGACAATGCATAAGTAACACCAATAGCAAGCAAGCCAACTGGAATGTCATATAGCAACACACCAAAAACAAGCACCGCAATCAGCAGCACCACAAATGGTACTTTTTGTTTGTCAAACTCTTTAAATGAATAATATTTGACATTACTAACCATCAATAAACCGCACGCAATCACCCACGCGGCAAAAAACCACACCAACTGCGCGCTCATACCTACCGTAAAATCCGCATAACGCAGTGTCACCAATACCGAGCAAGCGATCAATAACGCCGCCAACGGACTTGCCAAGCCGATGAAATATTTCTTATCCACCACACCGATCTGTACATTAAATCGCGCTAAGCGAAACGCCGCGCACGCCGCATAAACAAAAGCGCACGCCATGCCAAATCTACCCCACGGCTGCAAAGCAAAGCTATAAACCAATACTGCAGGTGCAAGCCCAAAGGCTATACAGTCTGCCAGCGAATCATACTGCTCACCAAAAGGACTTTGGGCGTTCAGCATTCGCGCGGCACGACCATCCATCCCATCCAAAAACGCCGAGATAAAAATCGCAATGCTCGCCTTGATATACTCGCCGCCTGTACTTGACAGAATCGAATAAAATCCAGCAAACAGCGACAAAGTCGTGATCAGATTCGGCACAAGATACACGCCCTTGCTCATCACTTTTTTGCCGTCATTATGCTCAGGCTCAATGACTTCAAAGGTGATGCCGTCGTGTTCTTCTTGATAAGTGTGCGGTTTTTGTTCGTCTGACATAGCGCGCCTATTTCACATATTTTTTATGTTTTTCAATGACTTATGGATTATACAATGAATTTTGCTAAATCATTCACCCACAAGCCACTTGACCACCACTTCTTCACCAATGCTCATCGCTGGTGCGTCGCTTGGCTTGAGAATCGGTGCCAAAAATTCCAAAATCTCTTGGGTATGATCGGCAAATTGCCATGGCGGATTGATCACAAACAAACCTGTGCCATTTAAGCCCACCGCCACATCATTAGGGTACAGATTCAGCTCACAGACCAGTTGTTTTTTGATGCCGGTGCGTTTCATTTTTTTATAAAATAGCTCGGTGGCATCAATATTTTTAATCGGATACCACAGCACAAAAGTACCAGTGTTGAACTTTTTATAACTAGCAACAAGCAAATCCACCAAGCGACTAAAATCCTTGTGCTCTTGCTCAAACGGTGGATCTAGCAAGATAATGCCGCGGCGCTCTTTAGGCGGTACAACCGCAGGCACTCCTTCAAAGGCATTGCGATGATGGATGCCGATCGGCAGTTGATACAGCTGATAATTGAGTGCATCATACTCATCCGCCACCGCTTCAAAAGCTTCGGCACGCAGCGGTGCATCGGCAGAGTGATATTCGCCATGATGCGCAATCCACCAAGGCGAACCCGGATAAACATACTGATCGTATTTTTGGCGGGCAAATGCCAAATCGTCCAAATACTGCGCGACCGCTTTTGGCAGATTTGACGCGCCTGCTGCCACCGCTTTTTCGAGTGCGATGATGCCCCGCTCAGCTTCTTTGGTCTTTTGGGTTTCGGTGCTTGCCAATGAGTACAAGCCGCGTCCACCATAAGCATCCAGCACATAAAATGGCTTGGCTTTGGCAGAAAACTGCGCCAATAATTGCAATAATAAAATGTGCTTGGCGACATCGGCAAAGTTACCAGCGTGATAGGCGTGTTTGTAATTCATTCGGCTCTCGATGATTTTTATTAACAAATTTGTGCTTAATATGGTAGCATAGACAGCTTTATTTGGCGAATTTTTTTGTCAAATTTCTCTTAAGTTACTTGCTACACTGTCAGCTTGCAAGCAGCCTTGCCTAAGCTTGAGAGTTTTATAAAGAATAATGCAATGAGTACATTACCGATACCTAGTTTCACGACCGATTGGGCGGCGCACTTAGATGAGCAACTGGATGATTTTTTGCACACGGGTGTGGCGATCATCGATGACTGCTTTGATAAGCAAGCGGTGAGCGCCCTACAAGCCGAAAGTGGCTACATCAACTATAAAGAAGCACACCTGACGCATGGTGAGCGCGCGGCAACGATCCGTGGCGATAGCATTCGCTGGATTGATGATGGCTGTCCTATTGGCATGAATTATTTAGCTAGTATTAACGAACTTGCGCAATATTTCAACCAAACCCTGTACGCAGGCATTCGCCGCAGTGAAGCGCATTTTGCCCGTTATCCTGCAGGATTTGGCTATCAATGGCATAAGGACAATCCTGCTGGTCGTGACGAGCGTGTAATCTCGGCGGTGTATTATCTCAATGATGACTGGACAGACAGTGATGGCGGTGAGATTTTGGTCGTGGATAAACTTGGTAATGAGCAAAAACTCTTACCCCAAGCCAATCGTCTGGTGCTGTTTGACAGCAATTTATTACACCAAGTCAATATCACTCATCGCACGCGCTTTTCGATCGCCACTTGGATGCGTCGTGATGATGATGTTTTATAAATTTTTCTTATCAATTGAGCAAATAAATGTCCAATAAATTTCCCCCAGTTTTACTTGCTATCAGTACTGCCGTTGCCCTGAGTGCTTGCTCGCTTGCCGATAATGGCAATAATAACCATGCTAATAAATCGGTCAATCAGCCAAGCACACAAACCCAAAGTACGCCTGCCGCCCAAGCTGACAGCGCGCCATTATTCAGTAATCTTGCCGATGATGACAGCCGAAAGCAAGTGCAAGAAATACTACAAAAACACTTAAACAAATCCGATGTAGATACGGTGATGACTTGGGCTGCTGATTATAACCACACCATTAACAACACCAACCTAACCCAAGGCTTTAGCACTGCCGTGCCAAGTTATGATGCAGCCGCCATCGATGAGCTGTGGGCGAAATCCAAAGGTGATTTTATCGGGACAAACTGCCGTATCAACACCTTTAGCCTATTAAAAGATAATATCCAAATCAGTGGTGCTGATACCGCCAACGATCAGATGTTGTTCATGGATCATGATGCCATCACTACAGGCAAATTATTAAGCAGTGATGAATTATCAAAATTTAATCGTCTATTTGCCAAAGTCAAAACAGAACCAACCAAAAATGTGCAAGTACACGCCAAAAAGATGCAAGCGCATTTTGTCGGCATTCAATTTGATGATAACGCTACCATGCTCTCGGTGGTGTTTCACGATGACATCGATGGCGATTATCTGTTTATCGGTCATGTCGGCGTATTAGTGCCAAGCAATACAAGCCATCTGTTTATCGAAAAATTATCCTTCCAAGAGCCGTATCAGGCGGTGAAATTTGCCGATAAAAATACCGCTTATGCATATCTACTTGACAAATATGCGGTGGATTTTAATCAGCCGACCGCACAGCCATTCATCATGGAAAATGACAAATTGGTCAAGTGGGCAGATGAAAAGCCTACTGCTGCATCATGATTTTAGTTTAGATAATTTAAAAATTAGGAAAATATTATGACTACCAAAACCTTAGAACTTGCCATTGCCTTGATGCGTGAAGCGTCCGTCACCCCTGATGATAAAAATTGCCAAAATATCCTAGCTGATCGCCTAAATGCACTAGGCTTTGAATACGAATTTATGTATTTTGGCGATAAAAATGACACAGGCAAAAATGCCGAAGTCAAAAACCTATGGGCGATCAAAAAAGGCACGGATGATACCGCGCCTGTGCTGTGCTTTGCAGGACATACCGATGTCGTGCCGACGGGCGACGAAAGCCGCTGGACTTATCCGCCATTTTCGGCAACGGTAGCTGATGGCAAGCTATGGGGACGCGGTGCATCGGATATGAAAACTGGCATCGCAAGCTTTGTTGTCGCTTGTGAAAATTTCATCAACCATCACCCCAATCACAAAGGCAGCCTTGCCCTACTCATCACCAGTGACGAAGAAGGCGTGGCGATCAATGGCACTGTGAAAGTCGCCGAAACCCTTGCGGCTCGTGGGCAGAAGATGGATTATTGCTTGGTGGGCGAACCATCAAGCACGGCAACGCTTGGCGATGTCATCAAAAACGGTCGCCGCGGCTCACTCAATGCCAAGCTAACTGTCACGGGCAAACAAGGTCATATCGCCTATCCACACCTAGCGATCAACCCCATTCATGCCGCCGCCCCTGCCTTAGCAGAGCTTGTAGCGACACATTGGGATGATGGCAATGAGTATTTTCCAGCGACATCGATGCAGATCTCAAACATCAACTCAGGCACAGGCGCGACCAATGTCATCGGTGGCACTTGCGAAGCGCTGTTCAACTTCCGCTACTGCACCGAAAATACCGCCGACAGCCTGATGGCAAAGACACACGAGATTTTTGATAAGCATTTTGCTGATGCGAAGGCAACTTATCACATCGACTGGACGCTGTCTGGCGTGCCATTTTTGACCGAAAAAGGTGAATTTGTCTCAGCGTGTGTCGATGCGATCAAGGCAGTCACAGGCACGACGACGGAACTCTCTACTTCAGGCGGTACATCCGATGGCCGTTTCATCGCACCGATTATGAACGCACAAGTGGTTGAACTTGGTGTAAAAAATGCCACCATCCACCAAGTCGATGAGCATATCGAAGTGGCAGAACTTGAGCAATTGACCCAAGTCTATGGGGAAATCCTAGAGCGACTGGTGGTGTAATCATGATTACTTTATATCATCTGGAAAAATCGCGCTCGTTTCGCATTGTTTGGTTATTAGAAGAATTAAAGCTTGCCTATGGCTTGGATTATGACTTAATCAGCTTTAATCGCGATAACAAAACTTATCTTGCACCCAAAGAACTCAAGGCAATTCACCCAATGGGTAAAGCACCAATCTTAGTCGATGACAGTCTGCCAGTCGGCGAACAAGCCTTGGCAGAATCAGCGTTGATTATTGAGTATTTATTAAAAACTTATGATCGTGAGCAGAAATTTTATCCTGCTGATGATAAAGCTTGGCGCGATTATACTTTTTGGATGCATTTTGCCGAAGGCTCGCTGATGCCGCCTTTGGTGATGGGTTTAATCTTAAGTAAGGCGTGTGAAAAATCGCCATTTTTCGCCAAACCCATCGCTCGCAAGCTTAAAGACGGCATTGGCAAAATGATTTTAAATAACAATGTCAGCTCGGCGCTTGAATTGATTGAACAAAGCTTGGCAAAATCGCCGTGGTTTGCAGGCAGTGAATTTACTGGCGCGGATGTGCAAATGTATTTTGCCGTAGCGGCAGCACGCGAACGCACAGTCTTGCCATCTGCCATGACGGCGACGCGCGCTTGGCTGGATCGCTGCGAATCTCGGGCGGGATTTATTAAGACAGTTGAGAAAGTCGGTACGGTATTTTAATCCTACAGCACTTAAACCAAAAACCATGCTCTATTGAACATGGTTTTTGGTTTGTAGCGGTTTATTTATAACCTGCTTTTTTCATCAGCATGATGGCTTTTTGTTGGTTTTGACCTGCAACAGAGACATTGATCATGTCACGCTTGAAGCTGCTTGGCAACCAGCGAGCCATGTTGCCTGTCACAGCGATGCGCGGGTTGGCCGGGTATTCAAAGTTATTTTGCGCGTATAGGCTCTGGGCTTCTGAGCCACTTAGCCATTCGATGAATTTTTGGGCTTCGGCAACATTATCACTGTGCTTGACCACGCCTGCACCTGAGACATTGACATGAGTACCTTTGCCTTTTTGGTCAGCGAAGAATACTTTGACAGTGTTTGCCACACTTGGTTTTTGGTTCAGTAGGCGACCATAATAATAGGTATTGGCGATACCGACATCACACTGCCCTGCATTGATGGCTTCTAGTAGCGCGGTGTCGTTCGAAAATGGTGAAGTTGCAAGATTATTCACCCAGCCTTTGACCGTCTTTTCGGTGGTAGCTTGACCTTGGTTGGCGATCATCGTCGCGACCAATGACTGATTATAAACATTATTCGATGAGCGTAGGCACAGCTTGCCTTTCCACTTAGCATTTGCCAAATCAGCATAGGTGGAGAGCTGACTTGGGTTTACTTTTTTGGCATTATAAAAAATCGTCCGCGCACGCACCGACAGACCGAACCAATGATTCTTCGGGTCGCGCAGGTTCGATGGGATATTGGCTTTTAGCACCGATGAATTGATCGGACGAAGCAGCCCTGCTTGCGCCGCCTGCCACAGATTGCCGCCATCGACAGTGATGAAGACATCCGCCTTAGTGTTTTTGCCTTCGGCTTTGAGTTTTTCCATCAAAGGCCCTGCTTTGTCGCTCACCAAAGTCACCTTAGTGCCGGTTTTCTTTTGATAAGCTTGGGTTAATGGCTTAAGCAGTTCATCTGCACGAGCAGAATACACAACCAACTCACTAGCAAATGCTGGCATAGTCATCGCCAATGCCAATGAAGCAACGAGTAATTTTTTCATAATCAATCCTTTAATAAGCGTCTTGCGACCAAAAAATGCAAAACCGAATGGATTTGCACAAAATTTGCAATTTTTGTAAACAAAACATTGCCATGTTTAGCACTTATATAATAAAATATTTTCAGCGTTTAAACAAGAAGAATTATCATTATCGATTTTTATACGGTTCTCGATAACGATAACCAACTTTTTGGCATTGTACATTAATTGCACAACCCATATTTGCCCTTTTTCTTTTGACACGGCTGTTATGAACTCATCCCTTTTTTCTCGTCTGTGGCTACTGATTTGCGCCTGCTTGGTGATTATCCCGCTTGGGGTGATTGTGTCATCATTGGGCAGTTTTAATGCTGAGATTTGGCAGTTTTTGCTTGACTATGAATTGCCTTTATTATTAAAAAACACCCTGCTACTCATCATCGGCGTTGGCATTGGCGTGACTTTGCTTGGCACGACTACCGCTTGGCTGACTGCCATGCACCGATTTCCGCTACAGCGGTTTTTTGCTTGGGCAATGATGTTGCCACTTGCTATTCCTGCTTATGTACTGGCGTTTGTACAGCTTGGGATTTTTGATTATACAGGTGGTATCAGTACATTTTTAAGAGAAAATTGGGGATTTACCAACGGTTTACCCGATGTGCGTAATGGCTTTGGCTTGACTATCGTGATGAGCTTGACGCTGTATCCTTATGTGTATTTGCTTGCCAAAAATGCCTTTGGTAGCATGGGTGTGCGTGCGCTCGAAGCTGGTGCATCTTTGGGATTGTCCGCACCCAAAGCCTTTGTTAAGCTTGCCTTACCGATGGCGCGTCCATGGATCGCAGGCGGTGTGATTCTTGCCTTGATGGAAGTGTTGGCTGACTTTGGTGCGGTGAGCGTGTTTGGCTATGATACTTTTACCACGGCAATTTATCAGGCGTGGTTTGGTTTTTTTTCAATTGATACTGCTAAGCAGTTGGCAAGTTTATTGATCGCATTGGTGTTTGTGTTTTTGGTATTAGAACAGCTAAGCCGTGGTCGTCGCCGCTTTGAGACCACAGGGCGCGCCAGTCATCATCGCGCCATTGTCTTGACGGGCGTACACAAATGGCTAGCTACTTTATACTGCGGCTTGATTTTGTTTTTGGCGTTTGTGCTGCCACTGATTCAGCTTGGCTTTTGGGCGTGGGCGAGCCTGCCTGAAGTGGCGATTGATGAGCTTGCAATACAGATTTGGCATTCAGTGAGCGTGAGTCTGATGGCATCGGTACTGGTCGCCGTGGTCGCTCTATTTCTTGCCATCAGCACACGCCAAGACCACAGCAAATTTGCCCTTGCCAGTGCCAAAATCTCAACGCTCGGCTATGCCATCCCAGGCTCGGTACTGGCTGTTGGCGTGTTTGTCCCTGTGGCATGGCTGGATAATTGGCTGATTGCCACCCTGCCAAGCTTATCAGATGCCGATGCTATCTTTAAGGGTACGCTTGGCGTGATGCTGATTGCGTTATTGATTCGCTTTTTGGCATTGGGCGTGCAGTCAGTGGATGCCGGCATGAAACGCATCAAATCTGCACACATCGAAGCAGCAGCATCACTTGGTGCAACGCCATTTGACACTGTGCGTCGTGTCTATCTGCCACTCATCAAAGGCTCACTCGGTGTGGCAATGCTGATGGTCTTTGTTGATACGATGAAAGAGATGCCGATTACCTTGATGATGCGTCCGTTTGATTGGGACACTTTGTCCGTGCGGATTTATTCGTTCACCAGTGAAGGCTTATATGATAAGGCGTCGCTACCTGCGCTTGCCATCATCATTGCAGGGCTGATTCCTGTGATTTTATTTGCCAAAATGGATCAAAAATAACGCCTTTATCAGTAGAATATTAAAAATTTTGAGAAAATTATGCTAAATATTCATCAACTATCCATCAGCTTTGACAAAAAAACCATCCTAAGCGATATCAGCTTTGAACTTCAAAAAGGTCAAATCGCCTGCCTGCTGGGCGCTTCAGGCTGTGGTAAGACGACGCTACTACGCTGTATCGCAGGTTTTGAGACACCTGATACAGGCAGCATCACCCTTGATGGTCAAGCACTATTTGACGGCAAAGGGGCGACGCCTGCCCATCGTCGCCATATCGGTATGGTATTCCAAGATTATGCACTGTTTCCACATTTGACGGTGGCGGATAATATCGCCTTTGGCTTATCGGCACTGGATAAATCGGCACAGGCAGCACGAGTGGATGAGATGCTGAGCCTGATTGATATGCAAAGCTACAAAAACAGCTATCCGCACGAGCTATCAGGCGGTCAGCAGCAACGAGTGGCATTGGTGCGTGCGCTTGCACCCCGCCCAAGCTTGGTGCTGCTCGATGAGCCATTTTCAAATCTCGATGTCGAACTACGCACCAGCCTATCCAAGGAAGTACGCCGCCTGCTCAAATCCCAAAATGTCAGCGCCATCTTGGTCACACACGACCAAGCGGAAGCCTTTGCGATGGCGGATGTGGTCGGTATGGTTGCTGATGGTAAGCTACAACAATGGGACACACCCACTGCCCTGTATCACACGCCTGCCACCGAGACAGTCGCCCGCTTTATTGGTGAAGGTGTGCTGATTGATATTCAACATGGTGGCGAGCATGGCTTTGATAGCATCTTTGGACATATCGCCCTGTCTGTGCCACCACACGCCACCAAAGCACTCATCCGCCCACATGATGTCAAGCCCTACAAGGCTGATCGTGATACGCACGCCATCAATGCCACAGTGAGCGATCGAGATTTTCGTGGAGGGAATTGGCTCTATACGCTCAGCACAAATACAGGACAAACGCTACTGATGCAATCGTCACTGGCTGCCAATCACGATAGCCACCAAATCGGTGATGATTTGACTGTCGCTATCAGACGGGTCAGCACCTTATAAATTATCCATATCATAAAAAACCGTTCATGGCTGATGCCAAGAACGGTTTTATTTCAACTAAAGCATCACAGCTCATCAAGCCATGCCATCTGGATGGCTTCTAGGATGCGTTCGTTCGACTTATTTGGGTCATCGCTAAAGCCATCAAGCTCACAGACATAGCGGTGTAAATCAGTAAAGCGAATGTACTGCACATCTTCATCGGGATATTTTTCTGCCAAAGCGATGGCGATATCTAGGGTGTCGTGCCAAGTTAGGGTCATGAGTTTTCTCCATGTGAATATGCTTTAGTTTAGCATATATTCGCCCAAAAAGTGGATGATAGCAACAATTTTTGGCGATTTGATGAAATTTTTAATTGAAAATCCAAAACAATCTTATAAAATTAATATATTTTATCTATTGATACAATCGCTTTATAATTAGACACATCAAAACACAGTTGTACATTTTTTAACATGCTAAGATAGCTTATCGGTGCAGTGACCGCCGATGGCAATTCCCACTCACAAGGAGCAATTTATGACTTCACAAACTTCAGGCTGCCCATTTCACGGTGCCAACACCCAAGACGGACAAACGCCAGTCGCATGGTGGCCAAAAACTCTAAATTTGGACATCTTGCACCAGCACGACAAAAAGGTCAATCCACTGGGCGAAGACTTTGATTATGCCAAAGAATTTGCCAAAATCAATCTTGAAGAACTCAAAGAAGATGTCCGCCAAGTCCTGCGTGATAGCCAAGACTGGTGGCCTGCTGATTATGGCTACTACGGTGGTCTAATGGGTCGCCTAGCATGGCACTCAGCCGGTTCATATCGTGCAACGGACGGTCGTGGCGGTGCCAACACGGGCAACATCCGCTTTGCACCACTCAACAGCTGGCCTGATAACGGCAACCTAGACAAAGCGCGCCGCCTACTTTATCCAATCAAACAAAAATACGGCAACCGCCTGTCTTGGGCAGATTTGATCATCCTAGCCGGTACGATGGGCTATGAAGCAGCTGGTCTGAAGGTCTTTGGCTTTGCTGGTGGTCGTGAAGACATCTGGCATCCAGAAAAAGATGTCTATTGGGGCAGCGAAAAAGAATGGCTTGCCAAATCAGGTGGCGAAGGCACTCGCTGGAGCGACAACCGTGAGCTAGAAAATCCACTAGCTGCTGTGATGATGGGCTTGATTTATGTCAATCCTGAAGGTGTGGACGGCAATCCTGACCCACTCAAGACCGCTCGTGATATGCGTATCACCTTTGCTCGCATGGGTATGAATGACGAAGAAACCGTTGCTTTGACTGCTGGCGGTCATACCATCGGTAAAGCACACGGTAATGGTGATGCATCCAAAGTCGGTGCAGAGCCTGAAGCAGCTGACATCGCTGAGCAAGGCTTGGGCTGGCGCTACGAAAAACCAGGCATGATGACTTCTGGTATCGAAGGTGCTTGGACAACCAACCCAACCCGCTGGGATAATGAATTTTTCACCTTGCTATTTAAATACGAAGACCAATGGGCATTGACCAAATCTCCTGCTGGCGCACATCAATGGGAGCCTGCACAGATGGACGAAGCAGATATGCCTGTCGATGCCTTTGACCCAAGCCAAAAACGCAAAATCATGATGACTGATGCGGATATGGCACTACTTCGTGACCCAGAATATCGCAAAATTTCTGAAAAATTCTTGAATGACCAAGCAGCATTTGATGATGCCTTTGCTCGTGCATGGTTCAAGCTGACACACCGTGATATGGGGCCAAAATCTCGCTACCTAGGCGCTGATGTACCAAGCGAAGATCTCATTTGGCAAGATCCAATCCCTGCGGTGGATTACACCCTAAGCGATGCTGAAATCGCCGAACTAAAAGCAAAAATCTTGGCAACAGGCCTAAGCATCCCTGAGCTTGTGGCAACCGCTTGGGATAGTGCTCGCACATTCCGTCAATCAGACTATCGTGGTGGTGCTAACGGTGCACGCATTCGCCTTGCCCCACAAAAAGACTGGATTGGCAATGAGCCAGAACGCTTGGCAAAAGTCCTAGCTGTCTATGAAGAACTACAAGCCAGCCTTGACAAAAAAGTTAGCATCGCTGATTTAATCGTACTGGGTGGTACAGCGGCAGTTGAACAAGCAGCCAAAGATGCAGGTGTAGAAATCGTCGTGCCATTCTTGGCAGGTCGTGGCGATGCAACCCTTGAGCAAACAGATGTAGAGAGCTTTGAATTCCTACGCCCTGTGCACGATGGTTTCCGCAATTTCCAAGAAGCACATTACGCACCACAACCAGAAGAATTGTTACTTGACCGTGCTCAATTGATGGGCTTGACCGCACCTGAAATGACTGTCCTAATCGGCGGTATGCGTGTACTAGGTGCAAACCACGGCGGTAGTCAGCATGGCGTATTCACCGACCGTGTCGGCGTACTAAGCACCGACTTTTTCCGCAATCTTGTGGACATGAACAACACTTGGCAACCAACAGGACGCAATAGCTACAACATTTGCGACCGTAAAACAGGTGCTGTCAAATGGACAGCAACCCGTGTGGACTTGGTGTTTGGCTCAAACTCAATTTTGCGTGCGTATAGCGAAGTCTATGCCCAAGATGATGCAAAAGAAAAGTTTGTCAAAGACTTTGTGAATGCGTGGGTGAAAGTGATGAATGCAGATCGTTTTGATGTGAAATAATCGGTTTATTCAGCACAAAACAGCATAATCAGTCATGGTTATGCTGTTTTTTGTGAAACACCCCCAGTTCGCACTGATTCGATACTGTACTTTATAATTTAAATATAATTATGATACTAATAATCAAATAAATACAATAAAAATATCCACACCGCCCTATCCCTTGCCCCACTTAGCTTTGCACAGCTTTCCACAAAAACTGTGGATAACTTGCGAAAATTAGCTGATTTTTCTTGCTCAATCCCTTGTGCTGTCATGCTTTTGTCGCAATTGGTTAAATTTTGATCAATTTTTTATCATAATATTTTATCTTTATAAATCAATAGTTTATAAAATTTTTTGTAATTACAATGAGTAGATATTGACAAATTTATTAGTATTTTATCCGATAAAATTCATCCGCCCTGTTCCACAATTTATCCACAAAAAATGTGTATAAAATTGTGGATAACTTTTATTTTTTATGAAACATTGAAGTTTTTATCTGAATAATTATCACGAATATTGACAAACCTTGTATGAAAAATAACTGAGTGGATGATTGGATTGTGATGAAAGTTTTTTAAGATTGATTGGGCGATAAACCACTAGATGATTTTTTCGAGCGTTTGCATGATTTTTCGATTTTTATGCTATAATTGACAGATATTCACCCTATTTTAAAGGAATCCGTTCGTGGACGAAAATAAAGAGAAAGCGCTCAAGGCTGCCCTTGCGCAGATCGAAAAGCAATTTGGCAAAAACACTATCATGCATCTAGGCGACGAATCCGCCAAGTTGGATGTTGATGTGGTTTCAACAGGCTCGCTCGGTCTGGACATCGCGCTAGGCATCGGCGGTCTGCCCAAAGGTCGTATCATCGAGATCTTCGGCCCTGAAAGCTCGGGTAAAACCACCCTAACGCTACAAACCATCGCCGAATGCCAAAAGCAAGGTGGCACTTGTGCATTCATCGATGCTGAACACGCACTCGATCCGATTTACGCCAAAAAGCTTGGCGTGGACATCGATGCCCTATTGGTCTCACAACCTGACAACGGCGAACAAGCACTTGAAATCGCTGATATGCTCGTCCGCTCTGGTGCGATTGATATGATCGTCGTGGACTCGGTCGCTGCCCTGACCCCAAAAGCCGAAATCGAAGGCGAAATGGGCGATAGCCACATGGGTCTGCAAGCGCGTCTGATGAGCCAAGCTTTGCGTAAAATCACGGGTAATGCCAAGCGCTCAAACTGCATGGTGATTTTTATTAACCAAATCCGTATGAAAATCGGCGTCATGTTTGGCTCACCTGAGACCACTACAGGCGGTAATGCGCTGAAATTCTATGCATCAGTACGCCTTGACATCCGCCGC
This sequence comes from Moraxella sp. FZFQ2102, assembly GCF_024137865.1. Lineage (NCBI taxonomy): Bacteria > Pseudomonadati > Pseudomonadota > Gammaproteobacteria > Moraxellales > Moraxellaceae > Moraxella > Moraxella sp. FZFQ2102. The sequence goes on along the minus strand of NZ_CP099960.1, from coordinate 1,586,719 downwards.
ATTGGCAGCGTCAAAGATGGCGATGAGATTTTGGGCTCAGAAACGCGCGTGAAAGTCATCAAAAACAAGATGGCACCACCATTTCGCCAAACTGAATTCCAGATCATGTATGGCGAAGGCATCAACCGCCTAGGCGAGATCATCGACCTTGGTGTGGACATCGGTGTCGTCGGCAAATCAGGTGCATGGTACAGCTATGGCGATGGCAAAATCGGTCAAGGCAAGGCCAACACGGTGAAATATCTACAAGAACACCCAGAAATCGCCGCAGAAATCGAAGCCAAAGTACGCGAATCAAAGCTAACCGGTACATCAAGCGCACCAAGTGCAAGCAATGATACTGATGAAGTGCCTGAGTATGTCGAAGGCATGGAAGATGGCGACGCGTTCTGATTGATAGCCTTGCGTCAATGACCATCAAAACTCTATCCGAGATCTTGGCAGAAATGGGCGAAGAGCCTGTTTCTGCCAATGTCACTTCTGCTACCGTGCTTGACGAGAGCAACTTCTATGCACTGACCACCACAAGCCCTGCTTTTGCCAAACAGCCTGCCAATCGCACAGCTCGCACCAATCATACAGCAGGCAAACCTACCAAAGCCGTCAAACAGAAATCCACCAAAGCCAAACCATCTACCACGCCCAAACCCATATCCGATGATACGCCTTCTGTGCACTTGGTCAATGCAGAAAATTTGGACGAAAACTCCAAAACCTCAACACAAAACCGCGATAACAAGCCTGCCAAAAAACGCAAAACCCATCGTCAAGTACACAACCAAGCGCGCAGTGACACTCCGCAGATCGCAAGCCTACTTAATGACGCCAAGCAAGGACACACCAGCCACATCATCACAGACAAGCTTGCTGATGCGCTTGCCAATGTCAGCATCGAGCCGATCGCCATCACCGACCGCGCCACCAATTATATGCGCTGGCTTGCGTTTTATTATCTATCGAACCGCGAACTGTCACGCCATGAACTGCGCACCAAACTGCTTGCCAAAGACTGCAACCCTATAGCCGTTGATGCACTCATCGAAGAATTCGCCAATAAAGGCTATCAGTCCGATGAACGCTGCGCCTATATGCTTATCCGCGAAAGCATCCGCAAAGGTCGCGGCAAAATCCACATCAAAGACGCGCTCAAATCTGCACACATCGCCCTGCCGTATTCACTCGATGAGCTGATCGAACGCGCCGACATCGACAGCCTAACCGATGGCACGGCACTTGCTGATACCGCCTGCGATGAAGTCGATTGGCTCAAGCTTGCCGTCGAAGCACGCACGCGTAAATATGGCGATACCATCCCAACCACTCCAAAGGACAAAGCCAAGCAGCTGCGATTTTTGCAGTATCGCGGCTTTGAGATAGGCGTATGCTTTGATGCGCTCAAATATCAGCTGAGTGATCTTGATGAGTGTGAATAACACCGAAATCATGTGCGCAAATACACAAGGTTTCACGCTGCCAATCCATCGCCCATGTGGAACACCACAGCTCAGCCCATCGAACAGCAGCAGTATATTTTTAATTTATTTGATATGATAAATTGTTATTAAATTAACAAATAAACCTGCCAAATCTCACCATCCCTTGTGCCATAAGCACTGACGCAGTTTTCCCCAAAAATTGTGGATAACTTTATTAATATCACCATTTTTTACATCGCAATCCCTTATTTTTCTTGGTCTATATCGCAATTGGTCAAAATTTAACCAATTTATAAATTTTCAATTTTTATTATTATAAATCAATAACTTATAAATTTTTATCCCGTCAAAAACAAGTAAATCTTGACAAATTCACCATGATTTTATCCAAAAATAACCGCACCCAAGTGTTTCACAATCTATCCACATAAACTGGGGATAAAACTGTGGATAACTTCATCTGTTACACAAAATTAAGCAAAAATACAGTCAATATCAAGCTGAGAATTTGGTGTGAAAAATCAACAAAAAACTTCAGACAAATGACTGTTTTAGCAATTTTTTCGACATCAGCACAACAAAGCTACAGCAAACTTGTGCAAAATTTGACACATCAAACCAACAAAATTTCGTGCGCCTGTCACACAGCCTGCAGGCAGATATTTTATAATGACTTGGTCATTTGACGATGGATTTTACTGTTTACTTTTTTCTTTTTAGGAGTGTATGATGAAAAAATTATTCGTAGCATCAGCTGTCGCCGCGATCGCCATCACAGGCTGTGCCAGCAACCAAAACGCAGCACCGCAGCACGAAGGTCGCATGATGCAGCATAAACACGGTGAAATGCACAAAGACGGTCATCGCCACGGCGAACACCACAAACGCGGTGAGCACAAGCACGGTGATCGCGATGGCGAACGCGGCGATCGCCTAAGCGCAGAATACACCTGCACCGACAACGCGGTGGTACACGCCAAATACAACCCACAAGCACAAAATGCCGTGATCACCGTCACTGCACCGACTTGGCAGCTGAACAACCAACAAATCACCCTAACGCCTGCAGTATCAGGCTCAGGCATGCGCTTTGTGAACACTGACAGCCCACAAGCGGCGTACGAATGGCACAGTAACGGTCGCGATGGTATCTTGACCGTGAAAGCTGGCAACACCGAACAAAGTCTAACTTGCACAGGCAAAGTCAGCGAGAAAAAACCAAGCTAAGTGCCAAAGCAAAAGCTAAGTATAAAAATACAAGATTATCTCGATTAAGAAGCGTGTCCCTGTGATGCGCTTTTTGTTTTTTAAACCATCTGTTTTGATTTTTTTTGGGAACATATCAGTTATAAGATAACATTGGCAATACGCCAAGATGCGCGTATAATAACTAAAAGCATCTTAACCAAGACAGCAAAAAACACCAACCACACCAACAAGCATAACAAGGGGTGTATGATGAAATCGGTATTACTCAGCACACTGATCGCAAGTCCACTGCTACTCACCGCCTGCGCCACCACAAGCAGTCACAACACCAAAGTCAGCATCGACTGCCAAGCCCCAAACTGGCAACAAGCAGGCATCAGCGATGGCAAAAATGGTCGCTATCCTTATGAAATCAGCCGCTACAGCAAACAATGCCCAAGCCTTACCATCAGCACCGAAGACCGTGCCGCATGGGAGTCCGGTCGTCAAGAAGGGCTAAAAACTTACTGCACCAAAGCCTACGCCTACGAACTCGGTCAGCGCGGCTACTCGATGAACCAAGTCTGCCCCGAAGAAGGACTGCTCGAGATCCAACAATCGCACGCGCTCGGCTATCAGCACTACTACCAACGCGAACGCCTGTACGATGACTGGTGGCGTCCGTACCCACCGTTTGGCAGCTTCGGTTGGTACGGTCCGCGCTCGCGCTACTGGTGGTAGTGTTTAAAAATGTGTTAATTTGTAAGTGATTGTACAATTTTGTGTTTTTGGCTTATCGTGCGCGACACAAAATGCTATAATGGCGTATCAGCCTGATGCTTTATCGCATCTTTTCATTAGCACTTTTTTGAGATATTCTTATGAAATTGACTCAAGTTCTATTGGCAGGCGCTGCATTGGCAACTGCTGTATCAGCTACCGCTGCTGAGAAAGCTGGCGCTTATAATGCCCCTGTTGTTAAGCATGTTGAAACCACTTTCCTATGTGAAGATGGCAAAACTGTTACCACTCAGCGTGCACCACACCAAGATATGCGTGTGACTGTCGATGGTCAAACTGAAATCCTAGAGCGTAACAAGCGCACTTCATGGCACCTATGGAGCCACAACCCAGCGAACAACTACCTAAAAGCGACTTATAGTAATGCTAATGGTTTCGGCTGGAGCGACAATGGTGAAGTTGGTACACTACACTTCCCACAAGACGGTGTAGTTGCACGCACGACTTGCCAAGTGCCTTCTGTAGAGCCAGTACCTGCAGTTGAAGCGGCTGCTGAATAAGCCAAACGCTGATACTAAAATTGGTATTATCTAAGAATTGGTGTTGTCTAAGTTGATTGGATAACACCAATTTTTTGTCTGTTATTTGATAAAAATTTTGACAAAAATAATGCCCCAACCAAATAAACAAAACCCCAAAGACCATCTGATCTTTGGGGTTTGTCTCATGACTAAGCTAAGTTAAGCTAAGTCATGATAGGACAACTTACCACATCCAGCCTACACCGACGCCGCCTGACGCTTCGCCATTGGTGCTCGCTGAACCTTGGATTTTCATCAGCAATCGACCGTTGTCCGATGTGCTGCTGAAGCCGACTGCGACCGCTTGCTGATCACTGTAGCCACCTGCCGCCACTGCCAGCATAGATTTACCTGGTAGGTAAACTTGTGGCAATGATGCTGATGCTGCTGAGATTGCACCTAGACCGCTGACTTTATCATCCAGATCGTTGATACGACCTTCGATGCCGTCCATGCGGTTGTTGATGTTGGTCACTGCACCAGTCAGCTGCGAGACATTGACTGCATCGTTCGGGTTCTTACCATTTGCCACATTGGTGATGCGGCTTGGTGAGACTTCGCTGCCGATGCTTAGCTCATTGGTGGTAGTGCCATCTGGGTTGGCTACTGTCTTGGCTGTCATAGTGACAGGGCCGACATTCACAGTATTGGCAGTGACTGAATCGACTGCGATGTCTTTTGCCAGTTTTACTTCAAGCTTGCCATTATCAGACACAACACCGATATTGTTGTCAGACAGCTTGGTTGTATCAGCACCGCCTACGACATTCAAGGTAGTGCCTAGATCACGGACAACCACACCTTTGGTATCGCCCTTGAAGTTTAGCTTGCCGCTTGCTGCACCATCTTTACTATCTTTCACTTCGACAATGACAGGAGTGCTGCCATCTTTATTATCTACAGTGATTTTAGTTACGCCATCGGTTTTCTCAGCTTTCACAACTGGAGACTTGCCGTCTTTACCATCTTTGCCAGGTGCACCATCTTTGCCGTTAGCACCATCTTTGATGGTTGCAACTGCAGGTGTGCCATCTGGGTTGGTAAAGGTAATGGTGGTGGTGTCGCCAACTTTCTCGGTCTCAACCTTCGGTGATTGACCATCTTTGCCAGGTGCACCATCTTTACCATCCAGTACAGTCACCTCATTGCTCTTACCAGTGGCAGGATCAGTGGTGGTAATGGTGGTCTTGCCTGCGTCAGTATCTTTGGCGACGCTTACGATAGTGCCCGGTGCACCGTCTTTACCTGGCTTACCTTCAGGGCCTTGTGGACCTACTGGACCTTGAGAGCCTGGCTCACCGTTGGCGGCAGCAGTGGTTGAGATGGTGAACTTACCATCTTTTTGTACGATCTTAATGTTTTCACCAGTAATCAATTCAACTTGACTACCAGGTTTAACCAAATGATCACTCACACCTTCTGCTGTACCACCTGAAGCTGCGCCCGCAGTGACACGCCAGCCTGATTGATTCAATGCAGTAGCCAATACATCAGCAGTCACGAAGCTATTTGCTGTGGTCGGCACTACGAAGCTGCCGCGGATTGGGCTATCAGCTGTTGTAACTGTGCCCAATGTCGTTGTATTGACATCAAAGGTCACTGTATTACCAGTAAGCTTAGCATTGGTGCCTTTGCCATCAGCAAACAGCACTGCATCGCCAAATTTCACATTGGTTGAGTTGCCATTATCGTCTTTGGCGATCCAGTAGCCTTTATTCACTGCATCGATTACATCACCAACAGTTGCTACACCATCTTTTTGAGTTGGTGCAAGCTTGCCACCGCTGGTTACTGAGTTGAACTCACCTTTGTTCACATCGACAGTAAAGGTCTCAACACCATCTTTGGTCTCTGATGTTACTTTTGCAAGACCAGTGCCTTTCACATCGATTGCATCTTGTGCAACTTTGGCAACATCTGCTTTGGTTACACTCACTGTGTACTGCTCGTTCGGCTGACCTGCATCTTTACCAGACTTGGTCGTCACTTTTGCGATGTTTTCCGATGAAGTATCAGCTACCACAGACTCAACCGCTTTGGCTTTTTCAACCGCATCTTTCAATTGGGAAACATTCACCGCATCAGTTGCATTTGTGCCCGCTTCAACATTAACAATCTTTGTTGGTGTGCCATCTGCTTTACCAATGTTGATGTTATTGTTCACATCCGCTTTGATGATCGGACCATTTTCATTGAACTGTACTGATTTAAATACTGGTGTATCTACGGTCGCTACAGTGAATGCAGTACCTGAACGCGTGATATTGATATTTCGACCTTGGATAAAGTCCACAGTATCACCAGGATTAACCACTTCGCCTGTTGCTTCGCTATTCGCTTTAACAGTGAAGCCAGAGTTATTGATGGCATTGGCAATATCTGCAGCAGTTGCAAGTTTACCAGCGTCGTCACCTGTTGGTACATTCACTTCGCCATTGTCTTTATTGGTCAATGGTGTGACATTGACTGTCAATTGACCATTCTCATTTTTCACAATGGTTATACCATCAGCATTCACAGATAGGTCGAATTTCTTCGCGTCGTCAGCTGTTGTGCCAGTGCTGTCCACTTTCACAGAACCGTCGGTAGAAACAACTTCTTCTTTTGACGCTTTCAACTGTTTCACATTCACAACATCGCCGTCTTCAGTACCATCTTTAACATTGGTAATCTTCGCATCGCCGACATTGACGGTTGCATCGCCAAGCTTGATGGCGGTATCGCCATTGCTGATTGATGTGATGCCTGATAGATCGCCTTCAACATTGACTTGATACGCTTGGTTGACGCCATCACCTGTAACGGTGGTGTTTTTACCATCGATAAGTTTGGTGCGTGGCAAACCTTCTAGGTTTACGGTCAAGTTACCATCTTCGCCCACCTTGATGGTTGTGTCATCAGTTTTCACATTGAATGTGATAGAACCTTCAGCAGTCACATTGGCATCAGTACCTTTACCGTCAGCAAAGTTGATGCTGTCGCCGAACTTCACTTTCATGTCGTTGGCATTATCAACTTTCGCTGTCCAGAAGCCTTGGTTGATCACTTTTTGCAAGTCATTGCCAGTCACTACGCCATCGGTATTCGGGGCATTGATTTCACCATCGTCACTCACAGTAACAGTGTCAAAGGTTGCTTTCTTGACATCAACCACAAACTCAGTACCGCCAGTGTTGTTCTGCTTAGTGTCATCAATAGTCACCAAGCCTGAAGCACCCGGTTTCACTGTTTCTTCTTTCTTAAGCTGATCTTTGGCTGCATCGGTTAGATCAAACTTCACTTCGCCATTTTCTGCAACGCTTGCTACAGTGTGCGTACCATTGACAAAGTTCAAGCCTTTTTCCAATGTTACAGTTTGATCATTTTGACCATTGACTTTATAAGTCAGCGGAGTCGTTTTCGCTGCTTCATCACCATTGTATTCAACGGTGAAAGTTTTCTGACCAGTCGCTGGGTCGGTTACATTGGTTACTGTGATTGCTTTATTATCACCTGTAACATCAATCGCTTCTTTGGCTGCGTCTTGTACCGCTTTTTTCGATACGCTTACTTTGTAAGTTTCGTTTGCTTCACCAGCTGCTTTACCTGACTCGGTAGCGATTTCCGCCAAGTTAACATCACCAACTGCCGCTTCAGCTTTCACAACTTTCTCAACCGCTTTGGCTTTTTCAACCGCATCTTTCAATTGAGAAACATTCACCGCATCTGTGTCAGCATCACCTGCGCCCACATTGGTGATCTTATTACCACCCATATCAATGGTTGCACCAGCATCAACAGCGAAGTTGTTTACTTTGGTATCACCAGTGACAGTTAGGTTAGTAAACTCAACATCATCTTTGGTCGCGATAATCAGCTGACCACCTTCACCACTGATTGTAATGTTTTTACCTGCATCGACATTCAGCGTATCGCCAGCTTTGATATTTGATTTATCGGTGACTTTATAAGTACTTTCACCGCCATCAACGCCGACAGACTTAACATCCCAAGAGACATTGTTGATGGTATCGACGATATCATCCACAGTCGCTACTTTATTCTCTTCAGTGGTGACTGCTCGACCTGCGACCACTTTAGATGTACCTGAAATCACTTCAGCAGTAATCACATTACCTGTTTTGGTAAAGTCGATCGTATCACTATCTTCGACTTCAGTCACAGCACCATCAATCACTTTTTTGGTGTCATAGTCCAAGCCTACTGTGTAATTGATCACACCATCTTCATTTGGCGTACCGCCAGTGACTTCCACAAATAACAAAAAACCCTGCCAAATGACAGGGCTTATATATAACTATGCGACCCGACCGTTATGCTTTTTTGAGCTTCTCACGGATAAAGCCAATCACCATCGGCAATACACTAAAAATGATGATACCGAAAATCACATAGGTGAAGTTCTCTTTAATCACTGGCTGATTACCAAAGAAATAGCCAAGCAGCGTAAACGACGCAATCCAACAAAAGCCGCCGATGATGTTATAGCCGATGAAATACTTATAATCCATGCTGCCTGCCCCTGCGACGAACGGCGCGAAGGTGCGCGCAAATGGAATAAATCGCGCGAAAATAATGGTCTTGCCGCCATGCTTGGCAAAGAAATTCTGCGTCTTGATCAGGTGCTGTTTATTGATCCATTTTGAGTCGATCTCAAAGACCTTCGGACCGATGTATTTGCCAATGTGATAGTTCAGCGTATCGCCCAGTACCGCCGCGATGAACAGCAGCCCAATCAATAAGGCAGGATTGAGCGCACCCGTGAACGCCGCCAACGCCCCAGCCGCGAACAGTAAGCTATCACCTGGTAGAAACGGCATCACCACAAGCCCTGTCTCGACAAAGATAATCAGAAACAAGATGCCATAGATCCACATTCCATAGTCTTTCAAAAACTCCGCCAAATGCAAATCAATATGCAAAATAAAATCGATCATATGCAGGATAATATCCATCACCGCTCACTCGCCAAATCATAAAAGAAGTTGTCTAAAAATTGTGCGTATGTTAGCAGAAAATCATCGACTTTATAGTAATTTTTTATTACAAGGTCGTGCTACATTGTGCCGTGGGTGCGGATTTGGCTGATTATGCGTATTATGCATAATTATAGGTGAATGAATTGTAAAATTACTTTACAAAGCGATGATAATTCAGTATGTTATACAAGCGAACTGATCCAGTTTTCTGCTTAATATGCATTATGTGCATAGTTATTATTCCCCAATCCATTTTCGGCAAGTGATTGCCCAGTTATCAGGATAGATTACTCATGTTATGGTTCTTTTTTTGTATCGCGGTGCTGATCGTCGGCTATGTGATCTACGGTAAGGTGATCGAACGCATCTTCGTCATCAACCCAAATAAGAACACGCCTGCCTACACCATGGCTGATGGCGTGGACTATGTCCCGATGTCCAAGAAGAAAATTTGGCTCATCCAATTATTAAATATTGCAGGCACAGGCCCGATCTTCGGCCCGATCCTAGGTGCGCTGTATGGTCCTGTGGCGATGCTGTGGATTGTCATCGGCTGTATCTTCGCTGGTGCAGTGCATGACTATATGTGCGGTATGCTGTCTGTGCGTAATGGCGGCGCGTCGATGCCATACCTGACTGGCAAATATCTGGGCGCACCTGTCAAGGCGTTCATCAATGTCCTAGCGGTCGTGCTACTGCTACTGGTCGGCGTGGTCTTCGTGGCAAGCCCTGCGCAGCTGATGAGCACCATCACGATGGATGTCTTCGGCACAGCAGCCACAGGCGCAGTATCGCTCAATAACGCAGAAGACATCAGCGCGGCTGCCAGTGCATCTGCCGCAGCGGACGCATCGACGGTGTTTGGCATGACCAAAGAAACCGTGCTGATCGCTTGGACGGCAATTATCTTCATCTACTACATCATCGCCACCCTACTGCCGATTGACAAGATCATCGGTCGTATTTATCCATTCTTCGGCGGTCTGCTGCTATTTATGTCTATCGGCATGATGTACGGCTTGGTATCTAGCCACCTAAGCGCGACCAATCCGATCAGCTTCTTCGGCACGATCGATGGCTTGAGTGTCGAGAAATTCTTCAGCAACCTACAGCCAAAAGGCGATCTGCCGATCTGGCCGCTGATTTTCTTGACCATCACCTGTGGTGCACTGTCAGGCTTCCACGCCACACAGACGCCGCTGATGGCACGCTGTGCGATGAACGAATCTGAAGGTCGATTCATCTTCTACGGCGCGATGATCGCAGAAGGTATCATTGCCTTGATCTGGTGTGCGGTCGGTATGTCATTCTACCCTGATTTGATGTCGCTACAAGACGCCATCGCAGCAGGCTCACCATCGAAAGTCGTCTATGACAGCTCGATCTACTTCCTAGGTGCTATTGGCGGTATCTTCGCGGTGCTGGGCGTTGTCGTGCTGCCGATCACTTCAGGTGATACAGCATTCCGTGCGGCGCGTCTGATCATCGCTGAGTTCTTCAATATGGAACAGCGTACCTTGATGAAGCGACTGCTGATCGCTGTGCCGTTGTTTGCGATTGGCTTTGCCGTCTCAAAAGTCGATTTCCAAATCCTATGGCGTTATTTCAGCTGGGCGAACCAAACGGTCGCAGCAGTGATGCTATGGACAGCGGCAGGCTATCTGTATCGCTATCGTAAGTTCCATTGGGTATGTACTGTCCCTGCGGTATTCATGACGGCAGTGTGCTTCACTTTCTTGATGTACAATAAGATCGGCTTTGGCTTAGATTATCAGCTGTCGATTTATCTAGGTATCGGTGCGACCGTCTTGACCACCTTGGCGTTCTTCTTCTTCGTCAAGCGTGAGCAAGTGGCAGGCGACCCTGATGCGCTGGTCGTCGAACCAAAAATTGAAATCGCCCAACCTGCTCAGCAGTAATCGGCTTTTTTGATAAGGGCACCTGTCGGATTTGGCAGGTGTTTTCATTTGAGTGGTGTTTTTTTGGCAGTGATTTTTGAGTGATGATTTTCAATGGTGTATTTGTGCTGTGTATTTTTGATCGATTGCTTGCTTGATTAATCAGGCAAATCCCAACAACCCAAAGCTGAACAAATCTAACCAATTTCTCAATCATATACAAAAATTTTCATCATAAGCCAATTTGTGCTATACTAAAAACCAAACCCTATCACTATCACACATCATGCTCGAAATTCGCCATCTACAGATGCTCAGCACGCTCAAGCGCCACGGCTCGCTTGCCACTACCGCCGAAGAGCTCAATCTCACCGCGTCCGCCATCAGTCATCAGCTCAAGGAGCTTGAGAGCTATTATGACATCACGCTGGTCAATCGCCGCACGCGCCCTGTCAGCTTCACCCCTGCAGGGCTGCTGGTACTGGAGCTTGCTGATAGCATCCTGCCGCAGGTGGCACGCACCAAGAGCGACATTCGCCGCCTAGCGCATGGGCAATCAGGCAGACTGCGCCTAGCCAGTGAGTGCCACAGCTGCTTTGATTGGTTGATGCCGATTCTGAATGCGTATCGTAAGCAGTATGCTGATGTTGAGCTGGATTTTGCGACTGGGTTTGAGCCTGAGCCGCATCAGATGCTGATGGATGGTGAGATTGATTTGCTGATCACCGCGAGCGATTTGCCGATCGATGGTGTGCATTATCAGCCGCTGTTTACTTATGAAAGTCGCCTAGTACTCTCGCCTGCACATCGCTTGGCACGCCATGAGCGAATTAGCCCTGATGATCTGTCTAATCAGACCTTGATCGCCTATCCTGTGGAGTCGGCGCGCCTTGATGTCATCGCCAAATTCCTTGCTCCTGTCGGCATCAACCCTGCCCACATCCGCACCACCGAGCTGACCGCCATGCTCATTCAGCTTGTCGCATCTGAGCGCGGTGTGGCGGCATTGCCTGATTGGGTGGTGGCAGAATACGAGCGCAAAGGCTGGGTGGTCAGTCGTCCGCTGGGTGCTGGGGTGTACTGTCAGCTGTATGCCGCAGTGCGTACCGCCGATCGTGGATTGGATTTTATGAAAGGGTTTTTGGGGCTGCTCGATGAGATTAAGAAGCCTTGATGGGTTATTGGGAAATAGTTCTCTTTTTTAAGCAGAGTGCAGGGTGTGACATCCGAATCTTTTAGGTAGATGTGATTGATTTTAAGGAAATTTTTTAAAATTTTTACATCGTGTATCTTAACAGTGTGGGGCGCGCTCTATAGTAGATTTTTATTCTTAATTTAAATTAACTATTGATAGGATAAAATATATCATGACCAATCAAACAATCCAACCACGCCAAGATGACACCGAATACCAAATAGAAATTCAGCAACCTGTCATGCAAGTGTATGATAATGTTATGAAAAATGGTTGGCATGGTGTGAGCAACACTGAAGTTCATCAAGACATACGGCAAAAAAAATGAAAGCTTATAAGGATAAAAAGAATTCGGAGTAACCCGTACCATTTCACCGAATATGATTAATTTTCAAAACACCATTAATAATACAGCCACATCACCACCACAAGCAGCACCACTTCACTGATTTCGATACTTGCACCCACCGTATCGCCTGTGATGCCGCCGATTCTCGCCATGAACCGCGCGCGCAAATACGCCATCAGTCCAAGCCACACCACCGCAAGCCCCACCGCCATCTGCCAAGGCAAAATCACAAGCAGCGGCAAATACAGCAGCAGTGCAAGCAGTGTTTTACCCTTGCCAAGCCCCGCCAGCGCCGAACCCAAGCCCTGCTTACGCACATACGGCGTACTGGCAAACAGCACAAGAGCCGACAGCCGCGCAAGCATCGGAATGATGATCAGTGCAAGCAAAGATCGCAGCTCAAGCAGGCTATAGACGGCCGCCCACTTCAGCGCCAGATTCACCACGATGGCAATCACCCCCATCGCCCCCGCATTCGGATCTTTCATGATGGTAAGCGTGCGCTCTTTATCGCCAAAGCCGCCGACCCACGCATCCGCCGTATCCGCCAAGCCATCCAAATGCAGGCCACCCGTCAGCCACACCCACACTGCCATCACAAGGCAGGATAACAGCATGATGGGCAGCGATACAAAGCTTGCCAGCAACCACAGCACAACACCGATCATCACGCCGATCAGCGGATAATACAGCATCGATACGACATTTTGTTCACGGCTCGGCAAATAAGGCAGCCTAACAGGAATCGTGGTCAAAAACTGCACCGCGATCAGTAGCGGAATGATGAGCTTATGATAAATCATGGCAGTGATAATTGACCATTTTGCAAATTGAAGCAATGAAACTCGCCTAACTCAGCAGGCTGCTGTAGAATCTCATCCAGTGACAGATGCTGGGCTTTGCAATACAAATATTTGATCACCCCACCATGACAAATCACGCACAGTCGCTGATGGTGATTTTCATGAGCAAATTGTGCAATTTGACCCAATGCGCCATCGATTCGCTTGGCAAAATCCGCCATACTCTCGGCATTGGGCGGTGTAAATTGGCTCGGTGATTGCCACCATCTTGCCATCTCATCGGGAAATTGCGCGAATAAACCCGCGGTGAATTGCCCTTCCCATTCGCCAAAATCCATCTCTTGCAAATCAACCAAAACAAGCAAAGGCAATTGATATTCATCGGATTTTTGCCGAGCAAAATCAGCACAGCGCGATGAAGGCGATGAAACAATCGCCTGCCAAGCTTGCTTGAGAAATTCACCATCAAAAGCAGCTTGCATTTGCGCTTTGCCTTTGGCGGTCAATGGATCATCAAGCCGTCCGCGTAGGATATGCCCTTGCGCTAGCAGCTCGGTTTCACCATGGCGCAGCATACAGAGCGTCAGCATATCATTCAGCCCCACGCTTTATGAACCAATATTGCGCATCGCCCACGCGCACCACCCATGTCAGCGTGCCTGCTGACGGATTGGCAGCGGTTGCCCAAGCGAACTGATTGTAATCTTGCAATAATTTATTCACCAAGCCATCAACAGCCATCAAATCAGGCTTGCACATTTTGCGCGTGGACATTAGCGCGCCAAATTTAAGCTGCCCTTGCTCGATGCGGTACGCGCCCGACATCAGATTGCAGCCATTCAGTACAGCGACGCGGTCATTGTGGCTAAATTCAATGGTCAGCGCATTGCCATCATCGCCTGTGATGGGTGCGTGCTGCGTGCCATTGCTTGCCCAAGCCACCATCTGCCATGCGCCCACCAGTTGTGCTTTGGTGATGGCAATTGGTGCAGGCGTGCCAACCTTTGGCGCAGGTGAGCGGTGTAAATCTGTTCCGACACACGCACTGAGCCCCAATACTGCGATTGATAATAAGCTGATGATTTTTATCATATTTCCCCTGTTTATCAGTTATAGTTGGCAAGTTTAATCAGCTGTTTTGGTCACTGACCCCAGCTTCGCCAAAAGTCGCCATCTGCTCATGCACCGCACAAGCAAGCTGAATGATGCCAAAAGCGGTGGTCGCTCCCGTACCTTCGCCCAATCGTAAGCCTAAATCAAGCAGCGGCGTGGCGTTTAAGGCATCTAGGACTCTTTGGTTACCATATTCGGCAGACTTGTGCGAAAACAGCATAAAATCGCGCGCACTTGGATTGATCCGCACCGCGCACAAGGCACACACCGCACTGATAAAGCCACCGACAATCACAGGCAAGCCAAGCTGTGCTGCGCGCAAATACGCCCCGACCATCGCCACCATCTCAAAGCCTGCCACCGAACGCAAGATCTCTAGCGGATCATCAAGATGTTGATATTTATCAATAGCTTGTGCGATGACTTGGGTTTTATAAGCAAAGGTTTTATCATCAATGCCCGTGCCTAAACCTGTCACACTCTCGGCACTGTCGCGCAATAGCAGTGCCGCCAATGCTGAGCTTGCCGTGGTGTTGCCGATACCCATCTCGCCTGCGATATAAATATCCGCGCCTTTTGCCGCCGCGGTCTCGACACTGTATTTACCGATGTTTAGCACATCTTCACATTGCTCGGCAGTCATGGCAGGCTGTAGTAGGAAATTTTGCGTCTGTGGTGCAATATGAAACTGCTCCACGCCATCGACATGATAAGCCCCACCCAAAGAACCGCAGTCGATGACTTGGGAAATGGCATTATAATGACGCGCCATCACGCTGATACACGCGCCGCCCGTGGCGAAATTATAAAGCATTTGCCGAGTAACCGCCTGTGGATAGGCAGAGACCCCAGCATTAGCGATACCATGGTCGCCTGCAAATGTGCAAATATAAAGCTGTTTTGCTGTTGGACACACTTTACCTTGCATACCTGCCAATTCAATCACCACCGCTTCCATTTGCCCTAATGCGCCTGTTGGCTTGGTTAATTGGTTTTGGCGGTCTTGTGCCCCGTTGCGTGCGGTTTGGTTGATTGGTTTAATAGGGTTTAAATACCACATAAAATGCTCCTTTTTTCTTTTGCTTGTATTATAATCAATTTTCGAACAATTAAAACATCATTTCTTGGTAATAAATATGATAGAAAAAATCCGTTATAAGAAAATTCGTGGTCAAAATAGACGATTACGAGCAATTCAACGTTGGGTAGAAATAAATCGCCATCTGGATTTAAAAACCTTAAAAGAAACTCAACGAGATTATGTCAAATTTAAAGTTGCTCCATTTGGTCAATTAAATATCACCAATAGTGTTTATCCTGAACCTTATGGCAAATTTAAAGAACAATTTATTCAAGGTTTATTTGACATTTATCAACATTGGAAAATACAATTGGATAGTTTAAACCAGCCTTATTATCTGAAAATTTGGTTATTTCAAAATAAAATTAGCCATTCACAAGTTGTATGTGCGATTGGTGATTATTTACATTTTTATGATAATACATTTGAAACGGTACAAAATTCTAATCCACAAAATTTAAACCAGTTTATAAATGATGTTTATCCGGATTATCATAGTTTAAATTGGCAAGAAGCACTAGAAATTGATGCGATAGAAAATACTTATTTAACACTTTATGCTGATGAAAATAATCCCAAAGAATATCAAAAGCTCAAAAAATGGTTTGAACATATTCAAAATACCGCAATCAGAACCCATGAAATCAAGAACCCAACTGATGATGTACAATTTTACTATATCATTCAAAAAGACCGAGTTTGGATTGGCGGTTAATTATCTTTTAACACCATCGGCAACCCCGCCACACAAAACACCACTTTATCTGCCATTTGAGCGATGGTTTGATGCAAAAAGCCGCTTTCATCCACAAATCGTCGTGTCAGCTCACCCATAGGCACAACGCCAAGTCCTGTTTCATTACTTACCAAAATCACGGTGGCTTTGCTGGTTTGAAGCTCATTTAAAAATTCATTTTTATAGGTTTGAAATTGCCCATCTTCTTGGCATAATAAATTTGACAGCCACAGCGTTAAACAATCCACCAAAATCACCGTTTGCTCATCGTTATATTGAGCAAAAATTTTGGCTAAATCGTATTGCTCTTCTATCGTGTGCCAATGTGTCGGTCTGCTCTGCTTGTGATGTTCGATACGCTTGACCATTTCATCATCAAAACGCCCTGCCGTCGCCACATAGATGATGCGTTTGCCTTGTTGTTCATAATCTTTGGCAAGCTGTTCGGCATGACGAGATTTGCCTGACCTTGCCCCACCTAGGGTAAAATAAATCATGCGACATCCTTTTTATTTTAATGTGATTTCATACTGATTGTACAGTTTACCTTGTAAATCATTGGCATCAAAAGTCGCAAAAATCAGCCGATTGACAGGCAGGCATAGAGATCTTGTTGTCACGCCCATCAAGCGATTTATCACACGATCATAATCAAATGCTTTGCGATATAGCCCCAAGGTGATGTGCGGTGTATAAGCTTGTGGTGCGATTTCTCGATGATGACTGCCAAGACTTTGGCGAATGCGCACCAACTCAAGATGCGGTGCAATGCCCAAATGCGCACAATTGATAAAGCTGCCCAAAGCCTGTGTCGTCAGATGGAAGTTGGATAATGATAATTGTTCCAACGCATTGATTTGCTTGGATAAAATATCATCATCAAAGTCATCATCATACTGGCAGTCATCCACATAAAAGCCATTGACAAACAGGGTAATATGCCACTGACGGCGATAATCTTCTGCCAATAATTCATGAATCTCAACTCGAAGCTGACAACAATAGTCAGCCACTACCGCATCATCAATCGGGATATACCACACGCCATAACGCTGCCGACCTTTATGCCATGCTGGATAATCAGCTGTGGTAAACGGTAAGACAGTGGCAGGTGTGGTCATGAGCTGATTATGTAAATTTATTGAACAATGATGACAGTTAAGCGATTTTTAGGCTTTGCATATCCCATCGTGGGACGCACGCCACTGACAAGCCATCGGACTGCCCTGCCTTTAGGCGACAGTAGCCAGCATAGGCAATCATTGCACCATTGTCGGTACACAGCTCAGGTGGTGCATAGTGTACGACGGCATTGATTTTGTTCAGTTCATGCTCTAGGCTTTGGCGAAGTGAGCGATTGGCAGACACACCACCTGCGATGACCAGTCGTGTCAGTCCAGTTTCTTTGAGTGCTTTGACGCATTTTTTGACCAAGGTATCAACCACCGCATACTCAAAGCTTGCTGCGATATCAGCACGCACCACAGGATCGCTGTCGGCATTGGGCGTATCTTTGATCAGATTATGCACCGCGGTCTTCATACCACTGAACGAAAAATCCAGCCCCTTATGCAGCATTGGACGCGGCAGCTCATAAGCGTGGCGGTTGCCCGTTTCGGCAAGCTTGGCGACATTCGGGCCACCAGGATAAGGTAAGTTCAGCATCTTGGCAGCTTTATCAAAGCATTCACCCGCCGCATCGTCGATCGACTCGCCAAGCACAGTATAGTCACCCACACCATCAGCGCGCACCAGCATCGTATGACCGCCCGACACCAGTAGGCACACGAACGGAAATGCCACGCCATCGCCCGTCATCACAGGCGCAAGCAGATGTCCTTCCATATGATGCACACCGATCGCAGGCACGCCAAGCCCGAAAGCAAGCGTCCGCCCAAACAGCGCGCCCGTCATCAATGCCCCAATCAGCCCCGGCCCTTTGGTATAAGCCACTGCATCAATGTCGCTTTTTTTGATATTAGCTTTAGTTAATAATTCATTAAACAAAGGAACAAGCTTACGAATATGATCGCGACTGGCAAGCTCAGGCACGACACCGCCATAAGTGGCGTGCAACTCAATCTGACTGTACAGCACCTGCGCCAGCACACCGCCCTTACCATCGTTCAGCGCGTCATCATAAATAGCAAGCCCCGTCTCATCACAGGAAGTCTCTAAACCCAAAATTTTCATCTGTTGCACTTTTAAATCGACTAAAATTTGCCCTATTATAGCATAAGCCAAGCCAACTTCGCACACTTGTGCTTGTGTGCGTGCTTGTCAGCGCGTTGGTTTTATTATACAGGTTTTATAAGGTAAATTCTTTATCTAAATTATTCAAAATCATCATCAAAATCTCATATTTGTTCAAAATTTAATCAATTAAATCATTATCTTCTAACATTATTTATTTAAAAAATGGAAATGAAAAAATCATCATAAAAACCAAGTATCAAACCGTCCAGTAAACGCTTGTTTTTGGCAATGAAACATAGTACAGTACATTTTACAATGAGTACTATGTACTGATCAGTCAATTTTTTGACATTATGCATGATGAAGTGTTTGTCGATCATAGCACCTTTGATGAAAATCACTGCGAAAAGTAGGCAAAACAGGGAAAATGTGGCATAATACGCCGCGTTTAAGACTTTGAACAACTAAAATCAACGATAAAGGAGCTCGTATGAGTAAATCTACCATCGTCTATACCCACACTGACGAAGCCCCAGCATTAGCAACTTATTCTCTACTTCCAATCATCCAAGCCTTTGGCAACACTGCCAACATTGAATTTGTAACCAGTGACATCTCTCTTGCAGGACGCATTCTAGCCACTTTCCCAGAATACCTAACCGAAGAACAACGCATTCCTGACGCTCTGGCTGAGCTTGCTGTACTGGTTACTAAGCCTGAAGCGAACATCATCAAACTACCGAACATCTCTGCTTCTGTACCGCAATTGGTCGCGGCGATCAAAGAACTTCAAGCACGCGGCTACGCTCTACCTGATTATCCAACCAACCCGCAAACCGACGAAGAAAAAGCCATCCAAAAACGCTACGACAAGATCAAAGGCTCAGCGGTAAACCCAGTACTTCGTGAAGGTAACTCAGACCGCCGCGCACCAAATGCGGTGAAAAACTTCGCCAAAAAATACCCGCACAGCATGGGCGCATGGGGCAAAGACAGCAAATCGCATGTCGCCACCATGACACACGGCGACTTCTTCCACAATGAGCAATCTTACACCACCGAAGCAGCTGACAGCGTCTCAATCGTCTTCACCGACAAAGCAGGCAACAAAACTGATCTGCGCGAGCCAGTAGTACTAAAAGCAGGCGAAATCATCGACGCGACCGTGATGAGCAAAAAAGCCTTGGTGTCATTCCTAGAAGCACAAATCAAAGATGCCAAAGAACAAGGCGTACTGTTCTCACTGCACATGAAAGCGACGATGATGAAAGTCTCCGACCCAATCATCTTCGGCCATGCAGTTAAAGCATTCTTTGCACCAGTATTCGCACAATATGGCGATGCACTGGCAGCAGCTGGCGTCGATGTGAATAACGGCTTTGGCAATCTACTTGCCAACCTAGACAAGCTAGATGCCGCCACTCGCGCAGGCATCGAAAAAGCCATCAATGATGCATATGCTGCCAACCCAAGCCTAGCGATGGTCGATAGCGATAAAGGCATCACAAACCTACATGTACCAAGCGATGTCATCGTCGATGCATCAATGCCTGCCATGATTCGTAACTCAGGCCGTATGTGGGATAAAGAAGGCAAAGCCCAAGACACCAAAGCAGTGATTCCTGACAGCAGCTATGCGGGCGTTTATCAAGCGGTCATCGATTTCTGCCGTGAAAATGGCGCATTTGACCCAACCACCATGGGATCTGTACCGAATGTCGGCTTGATGGCTCAAAAAGCTGAAGAATACGGCTCACATGACAAGACCTTTGAAATCAAAGCCGATGGCAAAGTAGAAGTGTTCAATCAAGCAGGTCAGCTGCTGATGAGCCATGATGTAGAAGCAGGTGACATCTGGCGTATGTGCCAAACCAAAGATGCACCGATCAAAGACTGGGTGAAACTGGCTGTGAACCGTGCGCGCCTAAGCAATACCCCAGCGGTATTCTGGCTGGATGAGCGCCGTCCACATGACGCAAGCCTAATCGCTAAAGTCAAAGTATATCTGGATGAGCTAGACACCAATGGTCTGGATATCCGTATTCTATCACCAGTAGAAGCGACCAAGTTCTCATTGGCTCGCCTAAAAAATGGTGAAAACACCATCTCTGTGACTGGTAATGTACTGCGTGACTACCTAACTGACCTATTCCCAATCCTAGAGCTTGGTACTTCTGCCAAGATGCTATCAATCGTCCCACTGATGAATGGTGGTGGTATGTTCGAAACTGGTGCTGGCGGTTCTGCACCGAAGCATGTTCAGCAGTTCAACGAAGAGAACCATCTGCGTTGGGACAGCCTAGGCGAGTTCTTGGCACTGGCGGTATCGTTTGAGCATTTAGCACAAACCACTGGCAATACCAAAGCGCAAATTCTAGCTGAGACCCTAGACACCGCAACAGAGAAACTGCTGCTAGAAGACAAATCACCAAAACGCAAAGTCGGCGAGCTTGACAACCGCGGCAGCCACTTCTACCTAGCGATGTGGTGGGCGCAAGCACTAGCAGCACAAACCAAAGATGCAGACATCGCTGCTAAGTTTGCACCAGTGGCTGAAGCTCTAACTGCGAACGAAGCGAAAATCGTCGAAGAGCTGAACCAAGTACAAGGTGCAGCAACCGACATCGGCGGCTACTATGCACCAGATTTCGCAAAAGCATCAGCAGCAATGCGCCCAAGCGCAACGCTAAACCAAGCTTTGGAACTGTTGAAATAACCCTAAAGCTTAATAGCAAAAAGCACCTGTTTTTGGCAGGTGCTTTTTTTATGTTTGGTGCTGATTGATATAATGATTTAATATGGGGCTGTACTAGATTAGCAATAATGCTATACTAGTTTTATGAAGATAACCCGTTGTAAATTAAGTAAAAAAGTTCAAGTTAAACTGCTTGAATTTTTTGTGCTTGAAGTCACCG
The DNA here is from genome assembly GCF_024137865.1 of Moraxella sp. FZFQ2102. Taxonomy (NCBI): domain Bacteria; kingdom Pseudomonadati; phylum Pseudomonadota; class Gammaproteobacteria; order Moraxellales; family Moraxellaceae; genus Moraxella; species Moraxella sp. FZFQ2102. The sequence continues at coordinate 1,565,508 of NZ_CP099960.1, read as the reverse complement.
CAAGATCAGCTGCTGATTTGTTAGAGATACATCATAATTCAGCTGCTTTGTTTTATCATAAAATTCGCTTGGTGATTGAATATCGCTTAAACCTTGAAGCTTGTGAATTATTTGACGGTGAAGTAGAATTGGATGAAAGCTATTTCGGTGGCATTCGTAAAGGCAAGCGTGGACGGGGTGCTGCTGGCAAAGTTGCCGTATTTGGTCTTTTAAAACGCAATGGTAAGGTTTATACTGCCTGTGTTAAAGATACCAAAGCTAAGACATTAATGCCTATTATTGCCAGTAAAATCAAACCTGATAGCGTGGTTTATACAGATAGCTATCGAAGTTATAATGCTTTAGATGTGAGTGATTTTAAACACTTTAGAATTAATCATTCCAAAGAATTTGCAAACAATCATAATCACATTAACGGCATTGAAAACTTTTGGTCGCAATCCAAACGCATTCTAAGAAAATATAACGGTATTGACAAAAAGCATTTTCATTTATTTATCAAAGAATGCGAGTTTAGATTTAACTATGGCACACCATCCAATCAATTAAGATTGTTAAGAAAATGGTGTGGGGTTTAGGGGTTTATCTAGTACAGCCCCTTTAATATTATCAATGATAACTTAAGACCAAAAAACCGTTATCAAATCACCTCGCCAACCTACAAATATTTCTTCACAATATCTGCCATCATCTCAATGTGTAATGGATCGGTGTTTAAAGCAGGAATATAAGCATAAGATTTACCGCCTGCCGCCAAGAAATTATCACGATTTTCAACCGCAAGCTCTTCTAGCGTCTCAAGGCAATCTGCCGAAAATGCTGGGCTTGCCACCTGCACGGATAAGCCTTGTGCACCCCACTCGCCCAAAAGCTCATCGGTATAAGGCTTGAGCCACTCTTGTGCCCCAAAACGCGACTGAAAGCTAATCGCCCACTGATCGGCTGTTAATCCAAGCTTATCAGCGACCAGCACCGCCGTCGTGCGACACTGCTCAGGATACGGATCGCCCTTATCGGCATAAGGCTTAGGAATGCCATGAAAACTAAACAGCAGCTTATCCGTGCGCCCATGCTCGTCCCAATAGCGGCGAATGCTTGCCGCCAGCGCATCGATTAAAAGCGGATGATCGTGATAATCCTTAATAAAGCAAATCTCAGGCACATTGCGCAAGCTCATCGCAAGCTTCGCCGCTTTATCGAACGCCGCCGCCGTCGATGTCGCCGAATACTGCGGATACAAAGGCAAAATCACAAACTTATCCACACCATCGGCACACAGCGCGCTCATGGTTTCTTTGATCGATGGATTGCCATAAGTTGTGGCTGGATACACAGCGGTTCGCACGCCTATTTTATCCAGATAATCTTGCAAATCTTTTGCTTGCTGTTTTAAAATTGCCAAAAGCGGCGAGCCGTCTGCCGTCCACACACTGTCATAGGCATGAGCGACTTTTTTTGGGCGTGTGGTCAGCACAAATAAGTTTAAAATCACTTGCCAAATCAACTTTGGGATCTCAATCACCCGTGTGTCGCTCAAAAATTCACGCAAATAGGCGCGCACCGCGGACGGTGTCGGCGCATCAGGCGTACCCAGATTGACCAGTAAAATGGCGGTTTTTTTGCTCATGCTGATTGTCTTCACTCTGTTTATCTAAATGATGTGTAAATCTGTCTAGTTTAGCATTTTTCGCCCAAAAAATCTGTTTAATTTGACCGATTGCCAAGATTTGCACAAATCATCCTTGATAAATTTTTGCGCAGAAAATCAAGGATTTTACCACCAAAAACATTGCCATAATCTCCGTTTGGCTCTACAATATAGCAAGTTTTGATGGATGTTTATGATTGTCATACATCATTAAATTGCATTTTTATAAATTGTAAGTTTTAAGTAGGCTATTATTAAATTTATATAAAAAGTCTACTTTCAAATCTTGGGGAAATTTTGTGTCATCATCCGACCACATTGCACCGCATCTCGACCCAAACTCGGTCGGTATCATCGTGCCGAAAGTCTTGCATTTCGATGAGCCATTGACGCTTGAATGCGAACGCATTTTGCCAAAGTTTGATTTGGTCATTGAGACTTATGGTGAGTTAAATCAAGACAAATCCAATGCCATCTTAATCTGCCATGCGCTATCAGGCAGTCATCACGCTGCAGGCTATCACAGCGTCGATGATGCTAAGCCAGGTTGGTGGGATGCGCTGATCGGTCCAAATAAAGCGATTGATACCAATCAATTTTATGTAGTTTGCTTAAATAATATTGGCTCATGTCATGGCTCAACAGGCCCAACCAGTATCAATCCAGAGACAGGCTCCATCTACGGCGCTGACTTTCCACTCATCACCATCAAAGACTGGGTAAAGACCCAAGTAATGCTCTCAGACCGCCTAGGCATCGACAAATGGCACGCCATCGTCGGCGGCTCAATGGGTGGTATGCAAGCGTTGCAATGGTCGGTGGATTATCCCGACCGCCTAGCGCGTGCAGTCATCATCGCAAGCACGCCAAAATTATCCGCACAAAACATCGCCTTTAATGAAGTGGCGCGCCAATCAATCCTGTCTGATCCTGATTTTCACGATGGCTGGTACTTATTACACGACACCTATCCGCGCCGCGGCTTGATCTTGGCGCGCATGGTCGGACACATCACCTACATCACCGAAGAAGCGATGAAGGCTAAGTTCGGACGCGACCTAAAATCGGGCAAATTCATGTACGGCTACGATGTGGAATTCCAAGTCGAAAGCTATCTGCGCTACCAAGGCGAGCGATTCAGCAAAAATTTCGATGCCAATACTTACCTGCTCATGACCAAGGCGCTCGACTATTTCGACCCGACGCGCGGCTATGCTGATGAAAATTTGAGCGAAGAAGATGCGCTAAAAATCGCCCTTGAGCGCACCCAATGCCAATTTTTGGTGGTGTCATTCACGACCGACTGGCGATTCTCCCCTGAGCGATCGATTGAGCTTGTCGATGCTTTGATCGCCAATCAAAAACCGGTAAGCTTTTTGAATGTCGATGCACCGCACGGACACGATTCTTTCTTATTTGACATCCCGCGCTATGTCAATGCCATCAAGGGCTTTTTGCAAGCACCGCTAAACACACATAAGGGGCGCGTATGAACAGCATCGATCATCAACTGGCAGAAAAATGGATCAAGCCAAATTCACGCGTCCTTGATTTGGGCTGCGGTGATGGCACTTTATTAGCCCATCTACAAAGCTCTTTGGGCGTGACCGGCTATGGACTTGAGATTGATGAGCATAAAATCAATGAAGCCGTTGCTAAAGGCTTAAATATCATTGAACAAGATCTAAATGATGGCTTGGCGCGATTTGCTGACAACAGCTTTGATACGGTGGTTATGGCGCGCGCCTTACAAGCGGTGAAATCACCTGATAAGCTACTTGTCGATATGCTCAGAGTCGCCAAAGAAGGCATTGTTACTTTTCCTAATTTTGCCTATTGGCAAAACCGTGTGTATCTTGGCATCAAAGGCATCATGCCGATGAGCGAGACCCTGCCGCACGAATGGTACAACACGCCTAATATCCATCTGTGCACTTTTAAGGATTTTGAGCGCTTGTGCAATGACAATGACATTCGTATAATCGACGCCGTGGCGATCTCAGACAAACCAAGCCCGAAACTGCCCGCCGCACTGATGAATCGCTTGGTAAAACGCGCGCCAAACCTACTTGCCGATGTTGCTATTTATCGTATCAGCAAAAATTGATGGCGCGCCTTTTCGGCACACTTTAATGTATAAAATTGGTTGCCAAAATGGGATTGGCGGTTGAGTTTTTTGGTACAAAATGCTAAGCTAAACCATAATCCCTTTTTAATTTATTTTCATGTTTTTGCCAATGTTTTTTGGCAAAATTCCTATCGATTTTTAAAATACAATTTAAAAAAATTAGCCTAAAAATATCCGCGGAGTTCTTATGAAACTGCTTAAAATCGCCCTACTGACCAGCGTGCTTGGTAGTGCCACTTTGGCTCATGCACAATCATCAGCACAATATCCTGCATCGTATTTCGAAACCATGGATGTCAAAAGCCTGACCAATCAGGCAGCAGGCGGCAATCATCACGCCCAGTTCTTCCTTGCCAAGCGCTTACAAAAAGGTGAAGGTGTCGCCAAAGATGCCAGCAAAGCCGTTTATTGGTACACACGCGCCGCTGAACAAAATATCGCCCCAGCGCAACTGAATCTTGGCATCATGTACCTGCGCGGCGAAGGTGTGAAAGCAGATCTAGCGACTGGTCGTGCTTGGCTTGAGCGTGCCGCCAATCTGGGTGACAACCGCGCAAGCTATGCGCTGGCGATGATCGATGAGCAGCAGCACCGCTTGGTTGATGCCTATAAATGGTACGATCTATCTACGCGTGATGGTATGCTTGATGAAGGTGTGCGCAACCGTGCCAAAGCCAAGGTCAGCCAATTGGCATTAAACCTATCATCGAGTGAGATCGAATCTGCCAAACGCAGTGCCAATGCATGGTTTCAGAATCATTAATCACAAGTAATGAGTAAAAAGTGGGCAATTGCTCACTTTTTATGTATTTTTTTGACCTAATTTTATGCCAAGTGTGATATTTTTGGCAACTAAGGATTTATAATGCGTTCTCAGCAAGGCTTTACCCTAATTGAACTTTTGATCGTCATTGCCATCATTGGCGTGTTGGCAATGTTCGCCATTCCCCAATACCAAAATCGTACCGCTGCCGCACAGGTAAGCCGCGTGGTAATGGAAACCAGCCAACTGCGTACTGTGGTGGATATGTGCCTAATGCAAGGCGCGAGCGATGATGAGTGTGATGTTGGTAATTTTGACAGTGATTTGGTCAAAGAAAAGGATAATGACATCATCACCATCGCTACAGGCAATGGCGATAACTCAACCATTTCAGCGACACTTGATGGCAATGCTGCTGCCAGCATCCAAGGCAAGAAAGTAACTTGGACTTATACACAAGCAGATGGCTGGGTATGCAGCACGGATGTCGATAAGGATTTGGCAGTCAAAGGCTGCGAGCCGAGCACTGCCGCCAATTAATCACACCAATTATACCTTCAACCGCCAGATCTATGATTTGGCGGTTTTTATGGTTGTGAATTGATAGGCTGTGCCATTCGTTATGCAACCAATCGTTTACCCATCTTAAGCTGCCCAGTCGTTATTCGAAAACACACTAGTGCAGATCAAATATTAAAACCCCCACCAATCATGGCGGGGGCTTAAAATAAGGTGCTGACGATGACCTACTCTCACATGGGCGAACCACACTACCATCGGCGCTAAGACGTTTCACTTCTGAGTTCGGGAAGGGATCAGGTGGTTCCATCTTGCTATTGTCGTCAGCGTAAAAGGATTAACAACGCTGCTTATGAGTCTGTTATTTTATCGTTGCTTTTGCTTTTTTGCATTAGCGTTATCAAGATTGATTCAAGCTTATAGGTAAAATCTTTACACTTACCATCAACACAATCAGTAGTATTAAACCACTTGGGTGTTGTATGGTCAAGCCAAACGAGCAATTAGTATTGGTTAGCTACACATGTCACCATGCTTCCACACCCAACCTATCAACGTCGTAGTCTACAACGGCTCTTTAGGGAAATCTCATCTTGAGGTGGGCTTCCCGCTTAGATGCTTTCAGCGGTTATCCCATCCGAACGTAGCTACCCGGCAATGCCACTGGCGTGACAACCGGAACACCAGAGGTTCGTCCACTCTGGTCCTCTCGTACTAGGAGCAGATCCTCTCAAATTTCCAACGCCCACGGTAGATAGGGACCGAACTGTCTCACGACGTTCTAAACCCAGCTCGCGTACCTCTTTAAATGGCGAACAGCCATACCCTTGGGACCTGCTTCAGCCCCAGGATGAGATGAGCCGACATCGAGGTGCCAAACACCGCCGTCGATATGAACTCTTGGGCGGTATCAGCCTGTTATCCCCAGAGTACCTTTTATCCGTTGAGCGATGGCCCTTCCATACAGAACCACCGGATCACTAAGACCTACTTTCGTACCTGCTCGACTTGTGGGTCTCGCAGTTAAGCGCGCTTTTGCCTTTATACTCTTTGAACGATTTCCGACCGTTCTGAGCGCACCTTCGTACTCCTCCGTTACTCTTTAGGAGGAGACCGCCCCAGTCAAACTACCCACCATACATTGTCCTTGATACTGTTATATCTAAGTTAGAACCCCAACATAACCAGGGTGGTATTTCAAGGATGGCTCCATAGGAACTGGCGTCCCTACTTCAAAGCCTCCCACCTATCCTACACAAGTTAGGTCAAAGTTCAATGTAAAGCTGTAGTAAAGGTTCACGGGGTCTTTCCGTCTAGCCGCGGGTACACAGCATCTTCACTGCGATTTCGATTTCACTGAGTCTCTGCTGGAGACAGCGCTGCCATCATTATGCCATTCGTGCAGGTCGGAACTTACCCGACAAGGAATTTCGCTACCTTAGGACCGTTATAGTTACGGCCGCCGTTTACTGGGGCTTCGATCAATAGCTTCGCTTGCGCTAACCACATCAATTAACCTTCCAGCACCGGGCAGGCATCACACCCTATACGTCCACTTTCGTGTTTGCAGAGTGCTGTGTTTTTAATAAACAGTTGCAGCAGCCTGGTATCTGCGACTGCCAGTAGCTTACACCGCGAGGGTTTCACCACCGGCAGCGTACCTTCTCCCGAAGTTACGGTACCATTTTGCCTAGTTCCTTCAGCAGAGTTCTCTCAAGCGCCTTGGTATTCTCTACCTGACCACCTGTGTCGGTTTCGGGTACGATTTGTTTATGACTATCGCTTAGAAGCTTTTCCTGGAAGCATGGTATTTGCCACTTCGCCAGTAAACTGGCTTGCTATCAGATCTCAGTAATAGCCTAGCGGATTTGCCTACTAAGCCTACCTACATCCTTCCACCTGGACAACCATCGCCAGGCTGGCATAACCTTCTCCGTCCCTCCATCGCATCATAAACAAGTATCGGAATATTAACCGATTTCCCATCGACTACGCCTTTCGGCCTCGCCTTAGGGGTCGACTCACCCAGCCCCGATTAACGTTGGACTGGAACCCTTGGTCTTCCGGCGAACGGGCTTTTCACCCGTTTTGTCGTTACTCACGTCAGCATTCGCTCTTGTGATACCTCCAGCATACCTTACGATACACCTTCACAGGCTTACACAACGCTCCCCTACCACTTAATTGAAACAATTAAATCCGCAGCTTCGGCTCCTAGTTTGAGCCCCGTTACATCTTCCGCGCAGGCCGACTCGACTAGTGAGCTATTACGCTTTCTTTAAAGGGTGGCTGCTTCTAAGCCAACCTCCTAGCTGTCTGTGCCTTCCCACATCGTTTCCCACTTAACTAGGAATTTGGGGCCTTAGCTGGCGGTCTGGGTTGTTTCCCTCTTGACGACGGACGTTAGCACCCGCCGTCTGTCTCCCGGATATCACTCATGGGTATTCGGAGTTTGCATCGGTTTGGTAAGTCGGGATGACCCCCTAGCCGAAACAGTGCTCTACCCCCCATGGTGTTCGTCCGAGGCGCTACCTAAATAGCTTTCGGGGAGAACCAGCTATCACCGAGTTTGATTAGCCTTTCACCCCTATCCACAAGTCATCCCCTACCTTTTCAACGGGAGTGGGTTCGGTCCTCCGGTGTCTGTTACGACACTTTCAACCTGCTCATGGATAGATCACTCGGTTTCGGGTCTATACCCTGCAACTGAAGTCGCCCTATTAAGACTCGGTTTCCCTACGGCTCCCCTATACGGTTAACCTTGCTACAGAATATAAGTCGCTGACCCATTATACAAAAGGTACGCCGTCACGGAACAAGTCCGCTCCGACTGCTTGTATGCACACGGTTTCAGGTTCTATTTCACTCCCCTAACAGGGGTTCTTTTCGCCTTTCCCTCACGGTACTGGTTCACTATCGGTCAGTCAGGAGTATTTAGCCTTGGAGGATGGTCCCCCCATCTTCAGACAGAATTTCTCGTGTTCCGCCCTACTTAATATGTCTCATAAACAGTTTCGCATACAGGACTATCACCTACTATGGTTGGCTTTCCCACGCCATTTTGCTACTGTAAATTCGATCGGCTCCTCCCCGTTCGCTCGCCGCTACTTGGGGAATCTCAATTGATGTCTTTTCCTCGGGGTACTGAGATGTTTCACTTCTCCCGGTTTGCCTCATAAAATAAATTATGATACCTAAGTTATCTTAGGTGGGTTTCCCCATTCAGAAATCGCCGGGTCACAGGATATTGCCACCTCACCGACGCTTATCGCAGGCTATCACGTCTTTCATCGCCTCTGACTGCCAAGGCATCCACCATGTGCACTTCATTACTTGACCATACAACCCCAAGTAGTCTTGGTGTTATAAGGGTAATGTGTAACGATCTTCACCTATGTTTACGCTTGATTCAGTTCTCTTTACTTTAGGTGATTGTATTTTGGGGTACAATCACCATGGTTAATAAATTACGTTGGATAATTTATTAACCCAGACTCATAATCATGTTGTTAAATAGTGTTATAAACTTCGTCAGTTTATAAAGTAAAAGCATAAATAAGAAATCTCTTATTAAATTGCTTATGTATGCTTTGATGTTTAAATGGTGGAGCCAAGGAGAGTCGAACTCCTGACCTCCTGCGTGCAAGGCAGGCGCTCTACCAACTGAGCTATGGCCCCAATTTAATGGTGGGTCTAATAAGACTTGAACTTATGACCCCCGCGTTATCAACACGGTGCTCTAACCAACTGAGCTATAGACCCGTTTTAAACATCTTACCAAAGAACAACTTGTTGTGGATTCTTGCCAATCAGATATCTTCATTAAGGAGGTGATCCAGCCGCAGGTTCCCCTACGGCTACCTTGTTACGACTTCACCCCAGTCATCGACCCCACCGTGGTGATCGCCCTCTTGCGTTAGGCTAACCACTTCTGGTGAGATCAACTCCCATGGTGTGACGGGCGGTGTGTACAAGGCCCGGGAACGTATTCACCGCAGCATTCTGATCTGCGATTACTAGCGATTCCGACTTCATGGAGTCGAGTTGCAGACTCCAATCCGGACTACGATTGGCTTTTTGAGATTAGCATCACATCGCTGTGTAGCAACCCTTTGTACCAACCATTGTAGCACGTGTGTAGCCCTGGTCGTAAGGGCCATGATGACTTGACGTCGTCCCCGCCTTCCTCCAGTTTGTCACTGGCAGTATCCTTAGAGTTCCCACCCGAAGTGCTGGTAACTAAGGAAAAGGGTTGCGCTCGTTGCGGGACTTAACCCAACATCTCACGACACGAGCTGACGACAGCCATGCAGCACCTGTATCAGAGTTCCCGAAGGCACTAAGCTATCTCTAGCGAATTCTCTGTATGTCAAGACCAGGTAAGGTTCTTCGCGTTGCATCGAATTAAACCACATGCTCCACCGCTTGTGCGGGCCCCCGTCAATTCATTTGAGTTTTAACCTTGCGGCCGTACTCCCCAGGCGGTCTACTTATTGCGTTAACTGCGTCACTAAGTCTTCAAGAGACCCAACGACTGGTAGACATCGTTTACGGCGTGGACTACCAGGGTATCTAATCCTGTTTGCTACCCACGCTTTCGCACCTCAGTGTCAGTATGATGCCAGGGAGCTGCCTTCGCCATCGGTATTCCTCCAGATCTCTACGCATTTCACCGCTACACCTGGAATTCTACTCCCCTCTCACCTACTCTAGTCACCCAGTATCAGATGCAGTTCCCAGGTTAAGCCCGGGGCTTTCACATCTGACTTAAGCAACCACCTACGCGCGCTTTACGCCCAGTAATTCCGATTAACGCTTGCACCCTCTGTATTACCGCGGCTGCTGGCACAGAGTTAGCCGGTGCTTATTCTGTAGGTAACGTCAGGGCTAATGGGTATTAACCATTAGCTTTTCCTCCCTACTTAAAGTGCTTTACAACCAAAAGGCCTTCTTCACACACGCGGCATGGCTGGATCAGGCTTTCGCCCATTGTCCAATATTCCCCACTGCTGCCTCCCGTAGGAGTCTGGGCCGTGTCTCAGTCCCAGTGTGGCTGATCATCCTCTCAGACCAGCTACAGATCGTCGCCTTGGTAGGCCTTTACCCCACCAACTAGCTAATCCGACTTAGGCTCATCTAATAGCGAGAGCTTGCGCCCCCTTTCACCCGTAGGTCGTATGCGGTATTAGCTTGAGTTTCCCCAAGTTATCCCCCACTACTAGGCAGATTCCTAAGCATTACTCACCCGTTCGCCACTAGGTATCAGGAGCAAGCTCCCTAACCTCGTTCGACTTGCATGTGTTAAGCCTGCCGCCAGCGTTCAATCTGAGCCATGATCAAACTCTTCAGTTTAATCTTGAGTTGCCAATAAAACAAAGATTGTTTGATTGGACTTTAATGTTGGCTCATTTATTATTACTAGCAATATTTGCTCATCGTGTAAATGAATTAACTTTGAGTATTCTTGCTGAATATAAATGATAATTTTTTTAAGATTATCTTGTATTCGCAAAAATCCACACAAGTTGTTCTTTAGTTTTGATTTTAAATAGTTGTTAGTCAAAGCATCGTCTGCTTGGTGACATAGGATGCGTATTATACGCTGAAATTTTATTAAGTCAAGCATTTTTTTCAAAGTTTTTTGATTTTTTTCAAAAACTTTCGTTTTTGAAAAGTTTTCAAAATTTTTACTTTGAAGCTCAATAACTTGCTGTAAGTTATTGATTTATCAGCATTTTTTGCTATGCTGTGCTGCTTAAGTGGTGCGTATTATAGACCCAGTATCGGCGGTTGTAAAGTGGTTTTTTGCATAAAAGGGGAGAAAGTTTGTAAGTGGTTGGTTTTTAAGGGGATTTTTATTTATTATTTTTTCAAGTATTGAGCCGAATTATCCATGTCTATATCATGTATTTACATTGTGCTGATTTATATCTATAATTGATTAAATTTTGTACAATTGGAACTTATTATGGACATCGCTACCCATCCTTTTGCAGATTTTGACTTTGCCAAGCTCAAGCAGTCTGCCTATGAATTTGACAATCCTATCATACAACTGCTTGCTGATCGCATACTTTTCACCCGCACAAATGGCGGCAGCCTCTCTCCGATTGATTTTCCAACAGGGATTGGTAAAACGCATAGCACCATGGTGGTTTTGCTCGAATATATGCTGCATCGCATACACCATCGCTTATATGGCGATCCAAATCCCTACCCCTTGCATCTACCCCTTTATATCACCAATGCTGTTGATAATGTTCGCGAAGCTTATGATAAACTCACCGATCTGATCAATACCGATGAACGGCTTAATCACCCACAAAAACAATGGCTCACCACCCAAACCCTACTTCTGCCAAACAATAATGACATTTTGCTTGACTTAATCATCAATCATCGACTGCCCAATATTTTAAACACTTTAAAGCTCAAACCATCGCAATCCATCACGGATCAAATTTCTAGCGTCAAAAGCCTGCACAAGATGCTACAAATTGAAATTCCCGATCCTATCATTATCAATACCTTAAATGCCAATCTACAAAAGCTGCTACCCAATGTATTCAAAAGTCTTTGCCAATTAATCAATACCGCCAATCATCTTAAATTCAAGACTTTGACACTGCAGCAGATTTCTGCACTATCCCAACTATTTCCCGCCATGCGACTACAAAATCCCGATACGCTTGCAGTATTTTTGACAACCATGAAACTCATGCACGGTGGTAGTTTGCCATTTGATACGCGCTATAATTTTGATGCACAAATGTCCCAACATCTGCTATTGATCGATGAAATCGATCGGCAAAATGGTGAGATTATTAATTTTCTATGCGATCAACAGTCGGTTAATCTACTAAAGCTTGCGTGTGAACTGTGTGTAAAATTACCAGTTTTTGCACCACCTACCACTGCCGAATATGAAGGCATTGCCAAGATTTTTACAAATTATTTTAACAAACTTAACTCGCTTAAAGATCGTTATCGCTTGACCAGTTCATTTTGCTTACATCACAAGATGTCAAATTTTCAAACCGCAGCATTATTTACCGATTATCAGACCACGCATCACGCGAGTTTGGATAAGAAATTTTGGGTATATTTTGATCAAGATAGCCACACCAATATCATCTTTGATGACACTTGCTTTGCACCCGAAGAACTGCCTGATGACAAATATCCTTTATACGAACTGTTCAATCAGCTCTCCATCATTGTTGGTCGTGACTTTATCTTTGCTCTAAATCACGCCTGCCAAAAACTTGTTAGCAACGCCAACAAACTAAACTTACCCTCCGATCCGCAAATGCAGCTTAACCTACTGTTTAACATTTATCGCCTTGATGACATTCGCCATCTGATTGATCCATTGCTTAATTTCTATAAAAATCTAGTAATCACAAGCTTGACCAATGATGGTAGTTTTCACACCAATGGCTTTAAGCTCAATGAAATTTACACACCCCTTGCCATGCATCAATTTGTCAGCTTTCACACCACATTATTTACTGAATCGCCCACAGCAATGATTGCACGCTGGATCGAACGCGGCACGCCGATCATTGGGATCAGTGCTACTGCCAATAATCAAAGCGTTATCCATAATTTTGACATGGCGTATCTTGAGCGGCGAATTGATGATAGACTGATCCGCATTAGTAGCGATGAACTTACGCACATCAATGCCCATTATCACAAACTGCGCGATTATTCACAGATTAAGATTGATTTTCACAGTTTGAACGGTCAAGCTGAAAGCTTTGTTCGTACACACTACCGCTATTTCTTGGACTTGAACACGCCACCTGTCATAGCCAATAACGCACAGCTTCAACAAGTATGGCATCGACTGTATGGCGATGATAAATCACTTGATGATACCGCAGTTGATCATCGCAAAGTGGCGTATTATTTGGGATTACTGGACAATTATTGCCAAGCGATTTGTGCTTTTTTGGATAATCACACAGCCGGTAATCGCTACATGATGTTAATGCTCAATCGCTTGCTTAATGACAATGAGCGTGAATTTTTCCAAAATTTTTTGGATGAATTATCAGCACGCCACCAAATAAACATCGTGTTTGATGTCGTCAATAGTGCCTATCTAAAATCCAATAAATTCGACAGCATTATCAAAGATAGACTCACTAAAAGCAGTGATAAGGTAATTATTTTTACCACTTACCAAACGCTATCATCGGGTGCGAATCCCGACTATCCCATCCACCCCGCCGACCGCGACTGGATCTGTACTTCAGCCCTACCAAGTCCCAAAATCACTTGCGATATCGATACTCTGTATCTGGACTTACCCACACATCTGATCACCGTGCCATCTTATCAGGATGAAAATCTGCACAGCACCAAGCTAAAATCCTTAGTACAAATCATGAGCCTGACAGATGCTGGCAAAGTCAGTCTCAGCGCCTGCGATGACTGGGTGAAATCTGTCTTAAATATGGAATTTAAACGACTCAGTCGATTAAAAAGTAATCACTATGGTGAAACCAATACCGCCAATGGTGACTACGCTCACGCTGTCTGTCGTCAAGTTGAACAAGCAATCGGACGAATCAACCGAAGCAGCCACAAACGCAAAAATCCGCTGATTTTTATCAGTCAAAAACTGCATGACCTGCTCAAACAAGTGCCAAAACCTACGCACATCACCACGCATGAATATCGCGGCTTGATTGACTTTGTGCATCAAACTGCTACAGCTACTGTACTGCCAAATCTTGCTTTAGCTCGCCTACAGACCGCTGCCAATACCGCCAATTATCGACATCATGTCATGATTCAAAGATTCTTGGATGACTTTAGTAAACTACACCAAGGCATTCCAGATGACACCGACAGCCAAGCCAAAGCCTGTGCCAAAATCCATGCATGGCACACTTTGCGCGAAATTTGCTTAAAACACCCTACCAGCATCAAGCCTGAGCCTACAGTATTTCAATACTATCTAAAGCCACCTACTCCCGCCAGCAGTTATCGTTTTTCGGGTGATTTTGAAGGAAATAAAAATACGCCCTGCAGCTTTTTTGGCTTGGATCATAACAGCCATCTGATCAGTGCCGATGAGATGCGTTTAAATATCCTTATGCAAAATTCCATTATCAAAAATTACTTCATCAAGCACGACTATGCCACCACTTGGCATGACGCCGCTGAATACATTTTGACACCCATTTTGGCAAATAATATCTACAAAGGCGCGCTGGGTGAAGCTGCCGGCAAGGCAATCTTGGAAGAGTACGGCTGTCAATTGGACGACTTGCCGCCAGAATATTTTGAGCTGTTTGACTATGTGATCAGCTATCAAGGCAAGCAAGCCCTGATTGATTTTAAGCACTGGAATCTGGATCGTCACGACAGCCGCTCAACTGCCGAGCGTGAAACGGCACTGATGCACATTCTACAAAAGCGAGATTTTATCTTGCGCCACCGCCATCCAAACACAGATATGCCATCGCGCTTGATCATCTGCAATATCCTATCCGATGTCACACGGCAGATACAGCAATATGAGCACAGTCAAGTACTCACCATCCCTGCGCTCATCGATCGGCACACAGGTCAAATCAACCAAGACGCCATAACGGCAATTTTGACCTTTATAAATCAGTCCGCCGATGAAGCTTTTAGCAATTAACTTGGAGCACTTGCCATGACACCATCACAAGTTTTGACCAATTTGATCGATCCTAAGCTGAACTTTGATAAAATTTTTGCTGATTTTTATGTCTATAAAATCCGCACAGATAACCTGCAAGGCCGTTATTTCGCCATCATTGATGAAATCAAACAGACACTCACACCAATCGCTTTGGTCAAATCACATAGTGAGTCGCAGACATTTTTTATCTTACGCACCGAGCGTTTGACCACGAATGGTTTTAAGCATTTTACCGCATCCATCATTGATAACCCTGGTGAAATACCCACTATAAACTGGCTGCGGTTACTGTTTCGTACACTCGCCATCACAAAGGAACAAGCAGCAAATCCAGACCCAAGCCTGGACACAGCCATGCCAATGACTTGTGAAACGGGTATTTATTATTGTTTTGAGCATTCGTTTTATCATGGATTTTTGGTTTGTCATGCGCACGCTATCGATGCTGAGACACTGACACATCATGACGATCAGATTGTACTGACGATAAAATCGGTCTGCTTTACACCCAAGCAGGCTTTTGCTTGGCGCAGTGATTTTCAATCAAAATTTGCGCACTTACCAACTTTTAACATTCAAAACTTTGGTGATGTCACTCAATTAACCAAATCCAGAAACAAACAGTCCAAATCCACCACGCCCAATACAAACCGTGATTACATCATGCGATCACCTTATAAAACTCGCACATCCAATCACAGCATCGAGCTGAATGCCAAAAATCCCCAAGCATTTTTCGCATCCAAAAGTGGCAGTTTGGCAAAGTTCATGCAGGATGTTAGGCTGTATTTATCGGATTATGTGACGCTAGATTTTCAGTCGATTAATAAGGATTATCAGGTGGACATTCAGAACAAAAAGCAGTTTGATAAGCATTTTACCATCATGCTTCATGAGCTTGGCAAGCATCCTATTTATTTGTTAAAAACCGATGATATCAGTGATACACTTTGTCAAACGCTGCAATTATATCTGTACGACACATGGCAAATCTGCGCTCAGCTCATGACACAAATCCATACCGATGATACAAACACAAAGATTTATTTTCTGCTACACCATGAGTCATTGTATTATGATGAACGCGGCGAGCGCGATCCTTATCATACCCTACAATCAGCGATCGCACACCATAGGGATATTGCTCAGAGCCTGACCTATGAGCAGATATTTACCAATGACAAGATCAATGGCAGCGGTCTTGAAAAATGCTTGTGCGAGCTGTTTATTAAACTTGAAAATCAGCAACAAAAACTACTCTTGGACGACACACCCAATCAAGCTTGTCAAATCATCAAGCCAACACTTTCAGATGATTATCATAAGCAGATCGTTGGCTTTCATGGCACTGATTATAATCCCAACGATAATCATCTTGCCCACTGGTCGCTAAAGTCTGATATCGATAACCATGCTAAGGATAATCAGCAATTTGATGATTTAAGCCTTCTGTATCAGCAGCTTTGCTATGTCATGACTGGTACAATGCCTGCTGTTTATCATCATGATGATCATTTGCTGATTTGGCATGGAGATATGATGCCAAAATACTATCTGATCCGTACAAGCAATCTTCTGCCCATTGCAGATGTGGACAATATTCACAAAATCATGACAGATATTGCCAAGGCGCGACAAGCTGGCTTTCAAAAACAATGGGCGATCGATTATCTGACTCAAACTGCAGATATCTCTGATAAATTGCGTGGGCAGCTGATGACAATTTGCCAATATTCAGCACCGATTTTACCCATCGATGCATTCGATAAAATCGGTATTGCATATAAAGGTGCTGGCAAGGTGTTTTTGGACTGGGTTTATGACAACTATGGCTATCGGTACAATTACAGCTTCAGAACCCAAAACTCAAGCACCGTACAGGCAGCGTGCGGATTTTATTATAACCACCAATATCAAGTTTATACCGCAGGACTGCATGACAGCCCAAAGGGAGTGATTGCTAACTTTAATCATATGCGAAAGGTTGTCGGCTTGCAAGGTGAGCTTGATCAGCTTGCACCCTGTGATGACATGCCGATACAAGTGTTTGGCTTGATTGAAAATTACCTACACATCCGCCATCGACAAAGTACGGTGCTGCCATTTTTATGCAAGCATTTGCGCGAATGGATCAAACAACAACAGTTTGTAGATGAGAAACAATGAAAGCAACACAACAAAAAAGCCTTTCGATTACTCGAAAGGCTTTCTTAATATGGTGGCGAGAGGCAGGATCGAACTGCCGACACACGGATTTTCAATCCGTTGCTCTACCAACTGAGCTATCACGCCAAAGTGGTGCATATTAAACCGCATTTTGACGGCTTTGTCAAGCATTTTTATAATGCTATTTGATAATTTGCAAAAAACCACGACAAGTTGCCCCATCGTGGTTTTGTGCTCATACCGTCAATCAATCGCCAGTATAGCCTTTTAATTTCAAGCGTGCTTTGTGCAGCAATGGCTCAGTATAGCCTGATGGCTGAGTTGCACCCTTAAAGATCAAATCAGCTGCCGCATTAAAGGCGATATTATTGTCAAAGTCTGCCGACATTGGGCGATATTCAGGGTCGCTCGCATTTTGCTCATCAACGACTTTTGCCATGCGTTTTAGCACCGCCCAGACTTCATCTTCGGTGACAATGCCGTGTGCCAGCCAGTTGGCAACATGCTGAGATGAGATACGCAAGGTCGCACGGTCTTCCATGAGGCCAATATTGTTGATGTCAGGGACTTTTGAGCATCCAACACCCAAATCTACCCAACGCACCACATAACCCAAAATACCTTGGCAGTTATTTTCAAGCTCTTTTTGCTTATCGCCATCGCTCCAGCTGGTATCTGTCGCCAGTGGAATGGTCAGCAAATCATCAATGGACGGCACTTGAGCAGATTGCAATGCTGCTTGACGCTCGGCGACACTACACTTGTGGTAATGGATCGCATGGATGGTCGCACCTGATGGGCTTGGTACCCATGCACAGCTTGCCCCTGCTTGTGGGTGCTCAATCTTGGTGCGGTACATATCAGCCAGCTCATCAGGCTTAGGCCACATACCTTTACCGATTTGGGCACGGCCTTTGAGCCCTGCTTTTAGGCCGATGATGACATTACGATCTTCATAGGCAGCAAACCATTTTTGACCCTTGATTTCACCTTTTCGTACAAATGCCCCCGCCTTCATAGCGGTGTGAATCTCATCACCTGTACGATCCATAAAGCCTGTATTGATAAAGATGGTACGCTCACGAGCTACCGAGATGCAGTTTTTCAGGTTGGCACTGGTGCGTTTTTCTTCGTCCATGATGCCCATTTTGACGCTGTTTTTTGGCAGTTTGAGTAGCTCTTCTGAGCGAGTAAACAACTCCACCGCAAAGGCAACTTCTTCTGAGCCATGCATTTTTGGCTTGACGATATACATCGAGCCTGTGCGAGAGTTACGCAAGGTATTTTTGCCAGTGATGTCGATGGTGGACAGCATTGGTGTGATCACCCCATCCATAATCCCTTCAAAAATCTCTTCACCGTCCACCAAAATCGCAGGGTTGGTCATCAAGTGACCTACATTACGCAGTAGTAGCACTGAGCGACCGTGCAGAGTTTGTGTATTACCTGACAAATCCGTAAAACTGCGATCAGCATTCAGCGTACGGGTAATGGTTTTGCCATTTTTTTCCATCACTTCAGACAGATCACCCTTCATCAGACCTAGCCAGTTGCGATAGCCTTCTACTTTTTCTTCGGCATCGACAGCAGCGACTGAGTCTTCTAGGTCTTGGATGGTGGTTACGGCAGCTTCTAGGATGACATCTTTGACGCCTGCTTTGTCCGATTGACCGATTTGGCTGGTTTTGTCAATTTGGATAATGGTATGTAGCCCATTGTTTTTTAGGATAATTTCTGTCGGCTCATCACTGCTGCCGTTATAGCCTTGTAGCTGCTCGGCAGTTTTGAGTGTGGTGATCGTGCCATCTGCCAAAGTAACGGCAAGTACACCGCCATCGATGGCATAGGCAGTAGCATCCGCGTGCGAGCCTGTCGCCAGTGGGTAGGTTTCATCTAGGAAATTTTTAGCAAATTCAATCACCTTTGCCCCACGCACAGGGTTATAGCCACGACCCTTATCGGCACCACCTTCTTCGCTGATGACATCAAAGCCATACAGCGCATCATACAGACTGCCCCAGCGAGCGTTGCCTGCGTTTAGTGCATAGCGAGCATTACGCACAGGTACAACAAGCTGTGCGCCTGCGATGGTGGCGATTTCGTCATCGACATTTTCGGTGGTGATTTCAAAATCCGCTACTTCTGGCTCAAGATAGCCGATGTCGGTGAGAAATTTTTTATAGGCTTCTAGCTCATAGGTGTTATTCTCATGCCACTCATCAATCTGCGCTTGCAGCTCATCACGGCGAGCAAGCAGGGCTTTGTTTTTTGGGGTGAGATCTTTGACAATCGCCTCAAAGCCTGCCCAAAACTCATCGCTTGAGACATTTGATAGTGGCAAAGCTTCATTTTCAATAAAATCATACAAAATCTTGTCAATGGCAAAGCTGCCTTTTTGGATGCGTTGTGTCGCCATAGTTTTATCCTTAAAAATCATTATCTTAAACTAAATCAAAAACGGTGCTTTAACCCAAAAGTCAAAACACCGCTTGTTACCAATTACCGTTATCGGTTAAACCAAGTGAATTGGTGCTAATGTTAGGCAGGGGAGCGACGCTGTACAAGTAGTACAGCAAGCGAGCCTAACGAAGCAGTAGCCCAATTCACGAAATGTTTAATTAGCCGCCAAATTGGTTCATGGTGTTCTTACTTGCATCCCCTGCTTTTAGTGCATTCTCACCTGAGAAGATCTCTTTGTGATCGTCACCGATATCAGAACCTGCCATGGCTTGGTGCTTAACGCAAGCGATGCCGCCGCGGATTTCTTTACGCTGTACACCTGCCACATACGCCAGCATACCTTCTTCACCAAAGTAACCTTTGGCAAGCTCATGCGTTGATAGCGCTGCGGTGTGGTAAGTTGGCAAGGTGATTAGGTGATGGAATACACCTGCTTCACGAGCTGCGTCCGCTTGGAATGTACGGATTTTTTCGTCTGCATCATTGGCAAGCTCAGAACCGTCATATTTGGCATCCATCAGTTTATCACGCTCATAGCCTGAGACATCTTTACCTTCAGCGACCCAGCGGTCATACGCTTGCTGGCGGAAGTTGATGGTCCAGTTGAATGATGGTGAGTTGTTGTACACCAATTTTGCGTCTGGAACTTGTTTCTTGATGTCATTAACAAAGCTTGCGATACCTGCCACGTCTGGTGTCGGGGTCTCGATCCAAATCATGTCAGCGCCATTTTGTAGCGAAGTTACGCAGTCAAGGACAACACGGTCATGCTGAGTGCCTTCACGGAACTGATACAAGCCTGATGGCAAGCGAGTTGGGCGATGTAGTTTGCCATTACGCTTGATTAGAATTTCATCTTCTTTGGCTTCAGAGATGTCGATCTCAGTAGTCTCTAGGTAGCTGATGTATTTGCTCGCTAGATCACCTGGTTCACGAGATACAGGGATTTTTTGAGTAAGGTCAGCACCTTCTGAGTCGGTACGAGCCACGATTACGCCATCATCGACACCTAGCTCAAGGAATGCATAGCGTACGGCATTGATTTTGGCTAGGAAATCTTCGTGCGGTACAGTTACTTTACCTGCTTGGTGGCCACACTGCTTAGCATCAGATACTTGGTTTTCGATTTGAATCGCACACGCACCTGCTTCAATCATTTGCTTGGTCAATAGGTAGGTCGCTTCTTCGTTACCAAAGCCTGCATCGATGTCAGCGATGATTGGTACAACATGAGTTTCAAAGTTGTCGATTTGAGCTTCGATTTCTTTTACTTTCGCTGTGTCGCCTGCTGCTTCAGCTTTTTGCATCGCACGGAATAGGTCGTTTAGCTCTTTGGCGTCTGCTTGGCGAAGGAATGTGTAGATTTCTTCGATCAGCTTAGGCACAGCAGTTTTTTCGTGCATTGATTGGTCAGGTAGTGGACCAAACTCTGAGCGAAGCGCTGCCACCATCCAGCCTGATAGGTAGATGTAGCGTTTGTTGGTGGTGCCGAAGTATTTTTTGTTGGCAATCATTTTTTGCTGAGCGATAAAGCCATGCCAGCAACCTAGTGATTGGGTGTATTTGCTGTTGTCCGCATCGTATTCTGCCATGTCACGACGCATGATGGCAGCGGTGTATTTGGCGATATCAAGACCAGTTTTGAAGCGGTTTTGGACGATCATGCGTGCCGCATCTTCTGGGCGAATGGCATCCCAAGTGCCGCCCAATTTTTCCTTAACTTTACGAACATGGTCTAGTGCTGATTGATAAGTCATGGCTAACTCCTTTCATTGACAACATAATTTGCATAAATGCACTGAATAAAGGTTGGCAAGTCTTTGCGTGATTCGCTTTGCCTTCCGATGGATACAGAATACCCAAAACTTGCGCATTTATCCAATAGCCTTTGCCAATGTTCGATATTTCATAAATAAATGGGTATTACAAAATCATTTACAAATAGAATAAATCATACTATACCATTTTAACTTGTTGATTTTTTAAGTATAAATGTTCCAATATAGCAATTTTTATTAATTTTTGTAAATTTAAACTATTTAACTACATTTATCAATTTCATAAATTTTACGCTATATTTGCGCCAATTATGCTAAAATAAAACACCTGTACCGCAAAATTTCGCCGCCTATGCCACAGTTTTTATCCCAGTTACCGTCTGATTTTGCTCATACTCATGCGAATTTGGCAAACTTTTTGACCGCCAAAGGCTCGCTGACGGCACTGCTTGAACAAGTTGCAAATCAGCCGCTGCGTGTCAAAATCGTACAAGAAGGTCATCGTGCGCTTACTTTCGCCCAAAAAAAGCAGCTTGGGCTTGATGTCAATCGCCCGCAGATCGCTTGGGTGCGCACGGTGCAGCTGTATGGCGCAAGTGATCGCGCTTGGGTGATGGCAAGCAGTATTTTTCCACTTAAAACCTTACAAGGCGAACTAAACCGCCTAAGGCATTTGGGTAATACACCGATTGGCTATGTATTGTTTAAAAAACATCGCACCCTACCGCACACACGCAGGCTATATCACACCATTGACGGCGAATATGGGCGCAGCACTTTATATGAATATCATGGCAAAAAATTATTGATTGATGAGCTTTTTTTGGCAGAGTTTTGTGAATTTTTGCAAAATCAATGAAATATTATTCATGTCAAGATGAGAATTTTCCCTGCGAAAAATCATCTTTCTATTAGGCATCATCTGATAAATATGTTACACTAAGCCCACTGTTTTATCCTTCCTTCAACACTCAAGGACATCTCATGTTTAAAGAAATCTCTTTACACCAATACGATCCAGAATTGGCAGTTCATATCGATGCTGAAGCACAGCGTCAAGAAGATCACATTGAGCTGATCGCATCAGAAAACTACTGCTCGCCTGCAGTGATGGAAGCGCAAGGCACAGCACTGACCAACAAATATGCAGAAGGCTATCCAGGCAAGCGTTACTACGGCGGCTGTGAGCATGTGGATGTGATCGAACAAATCGCCATCGATCGTGCCAAAGAGCTATTTGGTGCTGATTATGTCAATGTGCAGCCACATTCAGGCTCAAGCGCCAACAGCGCAGTTTTCCTAGCATTGCTTAAGCCAAATGATACCGTGCTTGGCATGAGCCTAGCTCACGGCGGTCACTTGACACACGGCGCGACAGTGAACTTCTCAGGCCGTAACTACAACGCGGTACAATATGGTCTGAACCCAGAAACTGGCTTGATCGATTATGAAGAAGTGGCGCGTCTGGCGCGTGAACATAAGCCAAAGATGATCATCGCAGGCTTCTCAGCATACAGTCAAGTGGTTGATTGGCAAAAATTCCGCGAAATCGCCGATGAAGTTGGTGCGTATCTGATGGTCGATATGGCGCATGTGGCAGGTCTTGTGGCAGCAGGTGTTTATCCAAGCCCAGTACAAATCGCCGATGTAACAACCACCACCACGCACAAAACGCTACGCGGCCCGCGCTCAGGCCTAATCCTAGCCCGCGCCAATGAAGAGATTGAGAAAAAATTGGCATCAGCGGTATTCCCAGGTAACCAAGGCGGCCCACTGATGCACGCCATCGCCGCCAAAGCTGTCTGCTTCAAAGAAGCGATGAGCGATGAGTACAAAGCATATCAACAGCAAGTCGTCGCTAACGCCAAAGCAATGGCAGAAGTCATCCAATCTCGTGGCTATGACATCGTCTCAGGTGGCACAGAGAACCATCTGATGCTAATTAGCCTAATCAAGCAAGAAATCACTGGTAAAGAAGCGGACAAATGGCTGGGTGATGCACACATCACTGTGAACAAAAACTCAGTACCAAACGATCCAAAATCACCATTTGTCACTTCAGGTATCCGTATCGGTACGCCTGCGGTGACCACTCGTGGCTTTGGCGAAGCTGAATGTCGTGAGTTGGCAGGCTGGATCTGCGATGTGCTAGACGCTCGTGGTGATGAAGCTGTTATCGCTGCCACTCGTGAAAAAGTCGCCGCCATCTGCAAAAAACTGCCAGTCTATGAGCGCAATGCTTAATCATTGACTGTGTAAATGATAAAAACTCGTCCATTTGGGCGGGTTTTTTCGTTTAGGGATTGGGTTTTGATCGATGGTGTCATTAATTCGGCGTCAGGTGTCATCCTGCACAGTTTTGTCAATTTTCAAACATTAACAATTATTAAGCTGATTTATATGGGCGCACTGCATACGCCCACGATGAAGATTTTAAAGAAGGCTTATTCAAAGCCAATCATTTGCCAAATCGCTCTGTGCAAAACGCACTTTGATCCTGAAACGGTTTTCAAATTTACAAATACACCGCCACTTCAAAACCTTCACGGATCGCGCGTTTGGCATCGACACGCTCAGCAGATTTCGCCCCACCGATGACATGATATTGCGCTTTTGGCGTATCACCAAGCTGCGGCATTAGGTGATTCACCGATACCTGACCGACGCACAGCACCACAGTATCGACACGCAACAGTTGTGATACGCCATCGACAGTGACCCACAAGCCTTCTTCGGTGATTTTATCATAGCTGACTCCTGCCATTTGGATTACGCCTGCTTGCTTAATCACCGCTTTATGCACCCAGCCTGTGGTCTTGTTCAGGCTTTTGCCAAGCTTGCCCTTGCTGCGCTGCAAGAGATATACTTGGCGCGCAGGCGTATGCGGATTGGCAGTCTGTAGCGCGCCTGCCGTCTGATAATCCGCCGCCGCATCCACACCCCACTGGGTAAAAAAGTCTTCTGCCGTCTGTGCTTGTGGCACAAACTCTGCATCATTAACATCTGCTGATACGCGCGCACCATGGGTCAAAAACTCAGCGACATCAAAGCCAATACCCCCTGCACCCAGTACCGCCACGCGCTCACCAGCGACTTTCTCACCGCTTAGTAGCTCGCTATAGCTCATCACCTGTGGCAACTCACGCCCTGCAATCTCAATCTCGCGCGGCACAACGCCTGTGGCGATGACGATGTGATCGGCGTTCAAGCTGTCCAAAAACGCCTTATCCACCGCCGTATTCAGATGTAGCTCGATGCCAAGCTGTGCAATCTGCTCACGAAAATAGCGAATGGTCTCAAAAAATTCTTCTTTGCCTGGAATGACCTTGGCAAAATTAAACTGCCCACCGATAAAAGGCTTAGCTTCATAAATAGTGACCTGATGTCCACGACTTGCCGCCGTCACCGCCGCTGCAAGACCTGAGACGCCTGCGCCGACGATGACGACTTTTTTGGCTTTTTTGGCTTTTTTGATGATAATTTCACTTTCGTGGCACGCCAAAGGATTGACCAGACACGACGCACGCTCACCGCTAAAGGTGTGATCTAAGCACGCTTGGTTACAGCCGATACAGGTATTGATAAGATTGGCTTGATTATGATATGCCTTATTAACCCATTCGCTATCAGCCAAAAATGGTCGCGCCATCTGCACCATGTCAGCTTGACCACTGGCGATGATATGAGCGGCGGTCTTCGGCATATTGATGCGATTGGCAGCGATCACAGGGATACCGACCGCTTGCTTGACTGCAGCGGTATAACGCACAAATGCTGCTCGTGGCACGCTGGTGACAATGGTCGGAATGCGCGCTTCATGCCAGCCGATGCCTGTATTTAATAAAGTCACGCCTGCACTTTCAAGAGCTTTGGCAACAGCGATGACATCTGCCATCGTCGCACCATCTTCAACAAGCTCAATCATCGATAAGCGAAAGCTGATGATGAAATCTTGACCTGCCGCCGCGCGTACCGCTTGGACAATCTCGATGGCAAAGCGCATCCGATTTTCAAGGCTACCACCATATTCGTCACTGCGCTTATTGCTGCGCGCTGATAGGAACTGATTGATAAGATATCCTTCAGAACCCATAATCTCCACACCATCATAGCCCGCTTTTTTGGCAAGTGTGGCGGTATGGGCGAAATCCTGCACTGTGGCTTTGATATTTTTTACACTCATCTGCCGCGGCTTGAATGGTGAAATCGGTGATTTGATTGGGCTTGGCGCAACGACAAACGGATGATAGCCATAGCGACCAGAGTGTAGAATTTGTAATAAGATTTTTGCGTCATGCTTGTGCACCGCTCGCGTCACACGCGCATGATGCACAACATCGGCAAGGCGATTGAGTGTACCACCAAGCGGCGTCAGCCAGCCTTGTTTATTCGGTGAAATACCCCCCGTGACGATCAAGCCCACGCCACCTTTGGCACGCGCTTCAAAATAGCTTGCCAATTTGCCATAATGATAAAAACGATCTTCAAGCCCTGTGTGCATCGATCCCATGACAATGCGGTTTTTGAGCACCGTAAAGCCCAAATCCAGCGGCTCAAACAGCTCAGGATATGCCGTCTGCTCAGGCTTGATCGGTGCAGTGTGAGTAGGAATCAGTTTGTTTAGGCGTTTTTTGATAAATGACAATGGCATGGCAAAAATCCGTTTGGCAATCAAGCGAATAAGATGGTTTGAATTGCCAATTTTATCATATTTTGCATACGCCTAAAGATTATTTTTAATAAATGACTGCTCGGTCAGCGTGCCAATTTGCCATCAAATACTGCAAACTTTCGCACAAACCATTTGCCAAACCACAAAAATCAGAGTAAGCTAATCACAGTCAATTTACCCACTTTTTATCGAGAAATATTATGTCAGATACCATTACTATCTCAGGTCAAATCACTGTCGATGATGTCAAATTCTTAGCTGAGCAAGGCTACAAAACCCTAGTGAACAACCGCCCTGATGGCGAAGAAGCAGGTCAGCCGACCAGCGATGAAATCAAAGCTGCCGCGACCGAACACGGCATCATCTACGCCCACATTCCATTCAGTGGTGGAATGCTTGAGATGCGCCATGTGCAAGAATTTGCTGACTTTTTCAATAGCACCGAGCGCCCATTGCACATTTTCTGCCGTAGTGGCAACCGCTCAAGCATCATCCTGCAAGCAGCACGCGAGCAAGATTTGTTAGATGAAGATTGATTGGGTTTTAAATATAAATGCTTAAAACAGCCTGTTTTAGCTGACACGATCAACATAGTACGGCGTTTTCATGGTTGTTTTTCAGTTGATGGTATGAGGTTGGTTTCTATGCCATCTTAAGCCTTGGCTGTAAAAATAGTCAGCATTCAGACAACCAAATCAAGAATAAAAAATCCCAAGTAATTGATTTACTTGGGATTTTTTGGGTAACTTGGTGGAGATGGCGGGAGTTGAACCCGCGTCCGCCAGCACTACGCCCATAGCTCTACATGTTTAGAATCTGTCTATGGCTTTAATCCGCACCGAACCGACAGTCAGGATGGATTGGACGATTTGCTGAGAGTTTCGCTCAAGTCATCACAACGCTAACTTGGGCTATCCTTTGTGCGTTCGCTTCGGGGAGAGTGACCAGACCAAAGGCAATCTGCACCGTCCCAAGCTGCCCTTAGGCTGCTAGAGCGTAAGTTTCGTCGTTTGCGACTATTTTAAATGTATGTTGATTTACAAGAGTCACACGCTCTTGACATGCACTATTGAGTTTCATTACCAGCGTCGAAGCCAGAACATCCCCAATGTTGATTTTTGATTATATCAGATTTGAGTGCGTCGTTCAATCGTTATAATCAGGCATTTTGGTTGGGCTGCCGTTTTTGTCGATGAAATACACTTGATTGCCCTCGACCACATAGGCCGCACCCTTGACAAAATCCGACGCATCGTCAAATTTAAAATCAATCACAAGCTCACCGGTTTTATCGATATAGCCGTATTTGTGCAGCTCAACGCCATCGCCATCAGTTTCGCCTGATTTTTTAGTGACAACCGCCAAGCCTTCAGAAAAATCCTTCGCCGAGTCAAACTCAGGCTTGATCACCATTTTGCCATCGGTATTGATGTAGCCAAATTTCTTGCCCGATTTGACAACGACCAAACCATCTTCGAACCAGTTGCCCGTGATTTCATAGTTTGGCTTGATGATAACTTTACCAGTTTTATCAATAAAACCGTATTTGCCATTGCTCTCAATTTTGGCTCGACCTTCCCAGAAGCTCCACGCATCTTTGTACTGTGGCTTAATTTTAACTTTACCAAATTTATCAATAAAGCCATACTGCTCGCCTTGCTTGATCAGCGCCAAACCATCGCTAAACGGATAAGCTTCTTGATATACTGCAGGAATCACAAGCTTGCCTTGGGCATTGACATAGCCGTATTTATCGCCTTTTTGTACCGCAGCCAAGCCTTCGCTATAGCCACAGTCAGGCTGACTGGTGACAAAGCTTGTCTCATCAGGCAGGCTCGTCTCAGCACAAGCAGGCGTATCCATGGTATCAAAGCCAAAGCTTGCCAGCGTGTTATCATTTGCCAAAGCAGACACACTCATCATCAAGCTTGCGGCCAAGACAGGTGCGCGAAACAATGCTAAAGTTTTCATAATTATCTCAATAATTCCAAAAATTTGCGCTAAATTTTGGCACAAAATCCATCAAATTACCAGTGCTGGCGGTAAAGATTTCGTATGGCTTTGGTGGCAAATCTTAACGCAAGTTTGCACAAGTGATGAACCTATCAATGAAACTGCCATCAGCTGAGTGTCTCAATGATCGCCGCTTTTAATACTGCCAATTTATCATCATCAAGACGCTGACCATTTTTATCGCTCAAATAAAACATATCTTCAGCGCGCTCGCCAAGCGTGGTAATGCGTGCGCCATGCACTTCAAGTCCCAATCGACTGAACACCGCGCCGACTTTGGCAAGCAGCGATGGACGGTCTTTGGTAATCAGGTGCATCTGATGATGACCTTGGTGCGCCAAAGCGGTCGCGGCGGTGAACTGCACCTGCGTCGGCACAGTAAAGTGCTTAAGCTTGGTATTAAAGCCATAAGTGCTTGGCGGTACATGGCAGCCGCCTTGGCGCAGCCCTTGTTTTAGGCGGCTGATGATCTCATCGGCGTGCTTGGGATTGCCAAGAATATCGGTCTGATGTGCATTGGCGACGCGGTCGATGACCACATAAGAATCCAGTGCCACCGTCTTATCTGCAATGGTCGCAGTCAAAATATTGGCATCGAGCACTGATAAACCCAACTGATCAAGCACGCACACGGTTGTGGCGAACAGATTGTCGTGATCAGGCGCACAGATCAAGAGCTGAATACCACCAAGGCTCAAATCACTGTGCGCGCGCAACGCCACAATCGGCTCGCCATTGGCAAGTTTGTCTTGTGCTTTTAAAATCTCTGCCGACTGCCACGCGATGTCGAAGTGCTTTTGTTTTAAGAAATATTCTTCGCCAAAATTCGCCCACAGCTGATCCAATTGTTCGCGCTCAATGGTTGGTAAAATATCACAGGCTTTATTTTTGCGATTTTCGATCACCACATCTTTATCAGTCACATGACTGCCAAGGCTATGCACGCGGTGCACCGAGATGTACAGCTGCTTGAGTAGAGCTGCACGCCATGTGTTCCACAGCTGCGAATTGGTGGCATTCATGTCGGCGACGGTCAGCACATATAAGTGATTGAGCCGCGTGATACTGCCGGTAAATTCAGCAAAATTGGCGATGACTTCAGGGTCTGAGATGTCTTGTTTTTGAGCGGTCAAGGACATGGTCAGATGCTCAAGCACAAGCCACTGCACAAGCTTTGCGTCAGCTTCACTCATACCATGACCGATGCAAAATTCATATGCATCGACCGCGCCAAGCTTAGAATGATCGCCGCCGCGACCTTTGGCGATGTCATGGAAAATCGCAGCCAGTACCAAAATGTCTTTGCGGACGATTTTTTGATACACTTCACTGACCAAGCCAAAATCATCGGCGCGCGCCTCATCACCAAAGCGGTGCAAAATCCGCACAAGCAGCAAAGTATGCGCATCGACCGTGTAGCGATGGAACAAATCGTACTGCATCAAGCCCATGATTTTGCCAAAGGCAGGCAGATAATTGCCCAACACACCAAATCGCTTCATCAAGCGCAGGCGGTGAAACAGATAATTGCTTTCTTGTAAATTTGCCAAAAACAGTGCTTGATGTTCAGGCTTGCCGCGGTATTCATCATCAATCACAGGACTTGCCAAATAAATGGCGCGCAAGGTGCTGGCAGTAATTTGCTTAATGCCACGCTGCCCCATAAGTAAAAATACCTTAAGCAAATTGGCAGGATTATCGGTAAAAACATCAGCATGAGTGATGGCGATTTTATCCACCGATGTCGGCATACGGTCATGAATATCACAGCTGCCATTGCTGTCCATCTGCTCACGCACGATACAAAAATCATCATCGATCGGCGTGATTGTCACCACGGGCTTCAGATAATTTTCATAAAAATAACTGCACAGCATCTCAGAGATCGCCGCCACGCGCATGGCATGGCGATAATACAGACGCATCATCGCTTCAAGCGCGGTGGTGACATCGCTGTGCGTGGTATTACTGCTTTGCAGATAATAGCCCATGCGCTGAGCGATGGTTTTTTGGTGGTCAAACAGCAAGCGATCTTCGTGGCGCGCGGTTTGCATATGCAGATGATGGCGAATGCACCATAAGAATTTCTGTGCATTTTGTAAAATGGTAAATTCAGCAGGACTAATAAATCCTGTCGCTGTCAAACTGTGCAAATCATGCTCGCGCCCAAAATAAAATCGACCAAGCCAAGTGATCATGTGCAAATCACGCAAGCCACCTGGTGCGGTTTTGATGTTTGGCTCAAGATTGTATTCAGTGGCATTGTGCGACAGATACCGCTCTTTGGACTCCGCCATCTTGGCATCAAAATAGGCTTTGGCGCTCCATGCCGTCTTTACCGCTTGATAAGGAAAATCCGCCAGTGTGTCATTGCCTGCCAATAAGCGCGCTTCAAGTAGTGCACTTGCGATAGTCTGATCACTGACGGCAACCTTAGTATCATCAAGGCTGCGTACCGAGATCGCAGGCGTGACGCCAATGTCCCAAAGCTTAGCAACAAAAGCTTCCACCGTCGATTTGGCTTGGGCGACATCATCGCCGATCAGCAAAATATCAATGTCCGATGCAGGCAAAAGCTCACCGCGTCCATAGCCACCGACAGCAAACAGCGCAAAATCATCAGTAAAATCAAACACATCAAAAATCTTCGCCAAAATCGTATCGACAGCCAGCGTGCGAATCGTGATCAGATCAGCGATGTATTCTGCCGCATCGACGCCATAAGCGATCATTTGCTTGTCAATGGCGGTATTGACAGCATCAAGCCAGTGCTTGACAAGCGCACCATCAAAATCGCGTGTGCTGATGACAGGTGGCGGCGCGATGGACAAATGCAAAGCTTGGCAGCGTGTGGCGAGCAGTTGGGCAGATGAAGTTGACATGATTTTCCTTAATTTTACTTGACAAATTCTTTTAAAATTTACAGATTATTTTAACCGTAAAAAAAGGGCATACGAACAAGCGCACGCCCTTTTGATCGACCAAGATGCTTGATCCATCAGCTGTTTAAGAAGCTCAAATCTTCTTCAGGGCGCGCAGTGGTGACGATACAGCCGTCATCGGTGACGATCAGCGTATGCTCCCACTGTGCTGATAGCTTGCGGTCTTTGGTGATCGCTGTCCAGCCATCTTTCATCACTTTGGTCTGCCACACGCCTTGGTTGATCATCGGTTCGATGGTGAACGCCATGCCAGTTTTTAGCTCAACGCCTGTACCTGCTTTGCCGTAGTGTAGCACTTGCGGCTCAGCATGGAAAGTCTCGCCGATGCCATGACCGCAAAATTCGCGGACGATGCTAAAGCGCTCAGGCTCAACGACTTTTTGGATCGCAGCACCGATATCGCCAAGTCTTGCGCCGTTTTTCACCACTTTCATGCCAGCGTACAGCGCTTCTTGGGCAACGCGACAAATGCGCTCAGCCATCACCGAACCTTGACCGACGATCCACATTTTGGATGTATCACCATAAAATCCATCTTTAATCACTGTGATGTCAATATTAATAATATCGCCATCTTTCAGTAGGCGTTCGTGGTCAGGAATGCCATGACAGACCACATGGTTGATGCTGGTGCAGATGGATTTTGGGAAGCCATTGTAGTTCAGCGGTGCAGGGATTGCGCCGTGATCTAGAATATATTCATGGGCGATGTCGTTCAATGCGCCTGTGCTGACGCCTTCTTTGATATATTCATCAAGCATAATCAGCACATCGGCGGCAAGCTTGCCCGCGACTTGCATTTTTGCGATTTGCTCAGCATTTAAAATAGGGATATTTTTACTCATAAGGGTACAATAAAAAAATGGATATGAAATTTCACATCCATTGTACCGTAAAAGCGGGATTTTCACAAATGACTGAGAAATTTTTGTTTTACGCTCGCTTTTCTTAACACTTAAACAAACCATCAGCACCCACCGCTCATGGTTTGTTTATAACAAGCTTTATTCTGACAGCACGCACGCCGTCTCTGGAGTGCGCTCCATGATGATCTTGCCATGCCGCACGCTTAGTAATGCCTTGGATTGATTTGCCAAAGCCTCATAATCATTCTTGGCATCCAAGATGATAAAATTGGCTGGCTTGTCAATCTCCACACCGTACTGGTCAAGTACATTGAGCGTCTTGGCGCCATTGATTGAGATAAAATCTAAGCATCTAGACAGGTCTTGATAGCCTAACATATGACAAATATGCAACCCAGCATCCAAAATACGCATGATGTTACCATTGCCCATCGGATACCACGGATCTCGGATTGAATCTTGGGCAAAGCAAATATTCATACCTGCAGCATCGATCTCTGGCACGCGTGTCAGCCCGCGACGCTTTGGATAAGTGTCATACCGACCTTGCAGATGGATACTTTCGGTTGGGCAGCTGATAAAGTTGATTTTTGATTCTTTTAGCAAACGAAATAGCTTAAAGCAATACGCATTATCATAAGACCCCATCGCTGTCGTATGACTTGCCGTGGTGCGCTCGCCCATACCGCGCTGCAGTACTTCATCAGCCAGCACTTCTAAGAAACGCGAGTTCGGATCATCAGTTTCATCACAATGCACATCGATTAACTTGTCATATTTTTCTGCCAAAGTTACCAAATACTTGACCGATTCCACCCCTTTATCACGCGTATATTCAAAGTGTGGAATACCACCCACCACATCCGCACCCATCTGCACCGCCCGCTCTAACAAGGCGCGACCATTGGCAAAAGACTCAATCCCTTCTTGTGGAAAAGCAACGATCTGAATATCCATCAAATCTTTTACCTCATCCTTAATCTCAAGCAGTGCCTGCATCCCAATCATATTAGGATCTGTGGTATCAGCGTGCGTTCTGACATATTGAATTCCGTGACTGGCAAGCATCTGCACCGCTTCTCGCGCTCGTCTTTTGGTATCTTGGATTTGATCGGTTTGTGATTTTTGCACCCATGCTTTGCGCTGACCCCAACGCTCAATCCCCTCAAACAAAGTCCCTGTCATGTTCCATTCTGGTTCGCCTGCCGTCAAGACATAATCCAAATGAATGTGCGGCTCAACAAATGGCGCCATCAAAAGACTCTGCTTGGCATCGATGATTTGCTCATTATCAACTGTATGGATTAATCCTTCTTGTAGGCTGATGGCGCTGAATTTGCCCTGAACGCATTCGATGGTGAATAACCCAGTGCGGCCGCGCAATCTTGCATTGATAACTTTCATGACATACTCCTTTTAATATTTAATTAAGATTTGACCAAAGTCATTGATGATTTTTGACCTTTGTGCATCAGTTGCTGGACTTTGACCCCTGCTCCATACACCACCACCGCTGTTACGATACCGACAATCGGCGCAAACCACGGACTGGTATAAGCCACTGCCGAGCCAACCACATACGCACCCAAACCCAGATAATTAAAATTCGGCAACTTGCTCCATAATTCTGGATACTGACCACGATGCTTAATCCAAAAGTCCGCCATAATCACACCGCCAATCGGTGGCATAAAAGTCCCAAGTAGTACCAAAAACGGAATCAGCATCTCATACATACCACCAACGGCCAAGATAATACCCACGATCGCTGCAGCGAAAGTCATCAGCTTGTGTCGATCTGAGCGCACAAGATGGCACGCAGCTGCCGAGACATTATAAATAGTTGGTCCTTGGATGGTGGCAAGATTCAGACACAGCATCAGTACAGCAGCGATTGATAAACCTTGCAAGATCAATACCTCAACAATATCCGCCTGCTGATAAGCGATCGCCATCCATGCTCCTGCCAGCACCATCGCACCATTACCAATCATAAAACTCACCAAACAAATCCAAATCGCCGATCTGCCACTTTTGGCGGTGCGTGTCCAGTTGGTGATCTGCGTTGCACCTGAAGCAAAAGTACCAAAAACAATGGTCAGTGCTTGTGCGATGGTCAATTTCTCAGTCGGCTCAGCGGTTAGCAGTCCTTGTAAGCCACCAACATCTTTGGTTGCGGTCACCACCGACAGCAACAAAATCACGCCCATCACTGGGATGGATAATTTCGCCAAAGTCGCCAAGCCTTTTGAGCCGATAATCGCCGTCACTGCGAACCCAAGTCCAAATATAACCATCAAAGGAATGGTAAGCGCCTCGGATAAGTTCAGTAATTTTACCAGTGAAATCGCAATGGTTGCCGTACCCCATGCATACCAACCAAGCTCAGCAAAGCCAAGCACCATGTCTGATAACTTTGAACCAATATTCCCAAAACAAAACCGCCCCATCAGTACAGTGTTCAGACCGCTTTTGGCAGAGATATATCCCAAAGTTGCTGCATAACTGGCTAATAAAAAGTTGCCAAGTACCGCGATCCACAAGATATCCACAAAGCTGAACGCAACACCAATCTTACTGCCAGCGAACATCGTGCCTGTAAAAAATGTAAACCCAAAAATCACCAAAGTAATTGGCAAAAATCCTTTTCGGCTGGACTTAGGTGTTTTACTCAGCCAACTTTCATCATGTTCAACCGCAGACATTATGCATACTCCAAATAATTATGACAAGATTACATAGTCAAAATATCATGAGATGATCAATTTTTTAGCGCAAAATTTATCTCTCAAACCATGAATAAGATTATAAATACTTATATTTACTGAGTAAAATGGTTATTTTTTGTCAATGATTTTTAATTTATCGGTTTTTATTATGATATAATTAGTTTATCATATTTATAATTATCATTGTTTTATCTGATTTTATGATAAATATAATTTGTTAATTAAAATACTCCCACTTTGATCCAAACGCGATAATTGTCGTGTAAAAACTATACAAAATAGCACTCTCATCCATTGCTCTTTTTTACAATCCCACCCACCACCTTATGCTATACTAAAGACTTTTATCAATACCAAATCTCCCATGACTCACCTAAGCGACTGGGTGCTACTGATGATGGATAAGCTTGGCTTATTCGGTGTGGCACTGATGATGTTTTTGGAAAATGTTTTTCCGCCCATTCCTTCTGAGCTGATCATGCCTGCTGCTGGCTTTGCGGCGGCGATGGGTCGTATGGAGCTGTGGCTTGTGATTGCTGCAGGGACGGCAGGCTCGGTGATTGGCGCGCTGCCTTTATATTATTTAGGCACTTTGCTTGATGAGCAGCGACTGTTTGCCTTGATGGACAAATACGGCAAATACCTGCTGCTGACGCGCGATGACATCATCAAAGCCCAAAGCTGGTTTGACCGATATGGCAATTCGGTGATTTTCTTTGGACGGATGATTCCTGCCATTCGCTCGCTGATCTCGATTCCTGCAGGCATGGCGCGGATGCCGATGTTGCCGTTTTTGCTACTAACTACGCTAGGCTCAGCCATTTGGTCGGCGCTGCTTGCTTATGCAGGCTTTGTGCTTGGGGCCAATTACCAAAAAGTCGCCGATTATATCGCACCCATCAGCAGTGCGGTTGGCTGGATTGTCGGCGTGGCTTTGCTGTTTATTATTCTTATTCGCTTGAAAAAATTTTTAAAAAATTAACTCATGACAACATCCCTACCCCGCCCAAAAATCGTCTTTTTTGACATCGATGACACTTTATACATTAAAGATGAAAACCGCGTACCATCGAGCATCACGTCTGCACTGACCGCGCTCAAAGACACAGGCGCGCTCGTTGCCATCGCATCAGGTCGCTCAATCGGCGTGATTCCGCCTGTGGTGAAAGATTTGATTGATAACATTGGCATCGATTTATTGCTCACCATCAATGGTGGCTATAATCTGTATCAAGGCAAGCCATTTCTAGATTTTCCCTTATGCCGTGAAAAGGTCGAGAGCATCACTGCCAAGCTTGCTGCCGATGGCATTGGCTATGCTTGCATGACGCATGACACCATCTTTGCAATGAGTGATACCGATGAGCTGCGCACCGCGTTGGCATCTCTGCATATTCCGTATCAGTTCATTGACCGAGATCAGTTTGACTTTGGACAGTCTGTGTATCAGATTTTAGCTTTTTATGCTGAAGGGACTTGCACACCCGCTCTACCGCCAAATACCAAAACCGTGCGCTGGCATGAATGCGCGGTGGATATTCTTGATCAAGATGGCTCAAAAGCGCGCGCCATC
This sequence comes from Moraxella sp. FZFQ2102, assembly GCF_024137865.1. Taxonomy (NCBI): domain Bacteria; kingdom Pseudomonadati; phylum Pseudomonadota; class Gammaproteobacteria; order Moraxellales; family Moraxellaceae; genus Moraxella; species Moraxella sp. FZFQ2102. Next base: position 1,529,566 of record NZ_CP099960.1, on the reverse strand, counting down.
CGTGCCGTCCTGGATAAGCTTGGTATCGATCCACAAGACAGCTGTGCCTTTGGCGATGGACTAAATGACATCGAAATGCTGAAGCTTGTCGGTACGGCGATCGCCATGGGCAATGCACACGAGCAGCTCAAAGCACACGCTGACATCATCTGCGCGCGCCATGATGAAGATGGCATTGCCAAGATTTTGGCTCAATTGGGCTGGATCGCGCCTGCCTGAGAATAAGCTTGGGTGTAGATTTAGAAAATCACCACAAATCTTCACGGTTTTTTCAAATAATCTGATTATAATGAAACAACCGTGCAGGATTTTTCTAAATTTTAAATCACAAACATTGAAAACGCCCAAATAACCACACACAAATACCTATGTCAAAATTCTTATTTTCCACCATCTTTACCGCGCTGGTCTTGACAGGCTGTGCAAGCATACCGCACTATCCGATCGATACCACGCACCGTGCCATCGGACAGTCTGAACGCATTGAGTTCATTATCCTGCACTACACCGCCGAAGATAACGATGGTTCATTGGAGGTGCTGACCCAAGGCGAAGTCAGCAGCCACTATCTGATTCCTGATGGCGATGATGATAAGATCTATCAGCTGGTTGATGATAATAAACGCGCATGGCACGCAGGTCGCAGCAGCTTTCGTGGCAAAAGCGCGCTCAATGACACATCACTTGGCATCGAAATCGTCAGCGATGGCATTAAAGGCAAATACAGCAACTACCGCCCGTATGAAGGCTTTGTGGATTTTCAGCCCAAGCAAATCGCCAAAGCCGCCCAGCTCATCAGTATGCTAAGCAGCAAATACGCCATCGATCCGACGCATATCTTGGGGCATTCAGACATCGCGCCTAATCGCAAAATCGACCCTGGTGCGAAGTTTCCATGGGAATATCTGTATCGCACGCATGGCATCGGCGCGTGGTATGATGATGCGGACAAGGCAGAGTTTTTGACAGCGATCACGCACAGCGCGATTAATTTTAATAATCCTGCCACCATCACCGAGATCAAAGCTGAGCTACAACGCTACGGCTACACGGTGAATGACACAGCAGAATGGGACAGAGCTAGCCAAAATGTCATCTACGCCTTTCAGCTGCACTTTCGCCCACGCCTGCCGACAGGAGTGATGGACGCTGAGACTTATGCGATTTTACAAGCCTTGAACAAAAAATACCGCCCCCTAAAGCAATAAAACAACTATGGCAAATACGCCCAATATCCCAATGAGCGCCAAAGAGCGACTGATCCACACTGTCTTATTTGAGATCGGTGCAGTTGGTGTGTCGGCGGTGGTTGTGCTGTTGTTTTTGCAAATCCATGCAGCGGCAGCCATCGGCATCAGCGTGATGATCTCAGTGATGGCGATGGTGTGGAATATGGTGTTTAACTTAGGTTTTGATCACATTTTTACTGCACCCAGACAGACGCGCACTCTGGGCGTACGGCTATGTCATACCATTGCCTTTGAAGGCGGTTTGCTACTGTTCACCCTGCCTGTAGTAGCGTATTTTTTAGCATTGAGCTTATGGCAAGCATTCATCGCTGATCTTGGCATGACCCTTGCGGTGATGGTTTATACGCTGATTTTTAACTTTGTTTATGACCATGTGCGGTTAAGATTTTTGATCAAAAATTAAAAAACCGCCTGAAGATTCAAGCGGTTATGTGACTTTTTAAAAATTTATCATAAAAGACAATCAAGCCTTAGTATTATTCACATAATTAGTCGGATCAACGCCCGCTGTGCCTACTTCAGTATCTTCGCAGAAAAACGCCGCCTGCACACTATCACGCGCGCGCTGATAATCGGCAAACTGCTGACAGGTCGCATCCAGACTACCTTGCCATGTAGGGATTTTACCTTTCATACGACCAAAGCGATTGTGTGGCAGAGTCTGCATCCGCTTGGCAGTCTCAATCGCAATCAGCGCGCCATCACGATCATTACACACCAGCGCCATATCACAGCCAGCATCGATGGCAGCTTGTACGCGCTCACCGACACCACCTGCCACATGCGCCGCTTTCATATTGAGATCATCAGAAAACAGCACACCATCATAGCCAAGCTGATCACGAATAATCTTACCAAGCCATACCTTAGAAAATCCCGCAGGCTTATCATCGACTTGGCTAAAAATCACATGCGCAGGCATCAAAGCATCAAGCTGATCGAGCGTACGCACAAAGGTTTGGGTATCGAAATTAAAAATCTCATCAAAACTACGCTCATCGATGGCATCTGCCACATGAGAATCAGGCGCGATCGAGCCATGCCCTGGAAAATGTTTGCCCGTGGTCGCCATGCCAGCTGCTTTCATGCCTTTCATAAATTCTGATGACAGCGCGACAATAGCATCAGGCGACGCATGAAAAGCACGATCACCAATCACAAGACTTACCCCATCGACATCAAGCACAGGCGCAAAGCTAAAATCCACACCCACCGCCAGCACTTCTGCCGCCATCAGATAGCCGCAGTCATAAGCCAAAGACAAAGCACGCTCAGGGTCACAATCATACAGCTTGCCAAGCTTACCCATCGCAGGCAGCGGCGAGAAACCTTGGCGAAAACGCGCCACGCGGCCACCTTCTTGATCCACCGCAATCAGCACATCAGCACTTGCCGCGCGCATACTGTCGGTCAAAGCACGCACCTGCTCAGGCGACTCAACATTACGCGCGAACAAAATCATTCCACCCACTTCAGGATTCGCCAACAACGCGCGATCACTGTCATCCAGTACCTTGCCTGCCACATCCGCCATAATGATGCCAACTGCCATACATTCACCTTTAATAATCATCAAAATATCCGCTATTATGCCACGAAACCGCCCAAAATAGCACGCCTATCCGCCATTAAATTGTCATCAGTTGGTAAACAAAATCCTTACCCAATTCTCACCCAAAGCCCAAAAATTTACCCCAATGTAACGCCATCTTAGGCAGTTTCTACAAAAACCATCACTTATGCAAAAAATTCTTGGGATTTTTGTGATAAGATACATCTATTATTTTTATCACCATGATCTTGAATAAGTATTCAAATAAGGATTACCCATGTCGAAGCGCCAATATCTACTTTCTGGCATCGCAACCGCAGTCGCTGGCGTCATCATCGCCCAAAGCTACGCTGGCGTTGCCAATGCTGCCGATCAAGCCGCTTTTTCGCCATCACCTGAACAGCGCATCACCGCACGCCAAGTTGGGATTTTGCTCGATCGCGCGCATTATTTGGATGAGCGCATGGATGAGCAAATGGGCAACAAAATCTTAACGATGTATTTTGATAAACTTGACCCAAATCATACACTATTTTTACAATCAGACATCGATGAATTCACCGCCAAATACGGCGCAAGCTATGCACAGCGTCTGCTGCGTGGCGATCTGAGTGCAGGGATTGAGATTTTTGAACGCTATCGCACGCGCTCAAATGAATATTATGACTTTGCCAAAAACTTCTTGGCAAAACCAATCAATCTGAATACCGATCAAAGCATCGTTATCGATCGCGAAGATGCGCCACACTTTGGCTCAAAGCAAGAGCAGCACGCCTATTGGCAAAATCAGCTGACCTATTCACTGATCAATCTGACCATCAGCCAAGAAGATGACAAAGCCAAAGACCAAGCTTATCTGGACAATCCTGAGCTGTCGCGCGGTCAAGACTTGGTCAAGGCAGAAAGTCGCACGCCAACTGAGATTTTGCTTAACCGCCTAACGCGCCAACAAGAGCAACTTCAACGACTAAAAAATGACGAAATCATGGAATATATCCTAGATTCGGCGACGCTGACCTATGATCCGCACAGTAATTATTTTGCGCCTGTACAAGCCCAAGATATGCAGATCCAAAACAGCCTACAGCTTGAAGGCATTGGCGTATCAATCCGCCCAGATCGTAAAAATCCTGATTATATTCGCATCATCAGCCTAGTCGATGGCGGCCCTGCTGCTAAGTCTGGACAAGTGCGTGCCAACGATCTGATCATCGGCGTCGCCCAAGATGGTGAAGCGATGGTCGATACTGTCGGCTATACCACGCGCGAGATTGTCGCCTTGATCCGTGGTAAGCGCGGCACCAATGTTACCATCCGTGTCAAACAGCCCAACACCCCAGATTCACAAGCGCGCACCGTGACACTCACGCGCGATGTCATCCAACAAGAAGAATCGGGCGTACAGCATCGCATCATCGAAGTGCCATATGAAGGGGTGAACAAACGCGTCGGCGTGCTTGAGATTCCATCGTTTTATCTAAACTTCCAAGCGCGCCGTGAAGGCTTGGACGCCAGTCAATACCGCAGCGTTAGCAATGACACCGAAAAAGCACTCAAAGACATGACTGCCCAAGGCATTGATGGTCTGGTTGTCGATCTGCGTAACAATCCAGGCGGCTCACTCGATGAAGTCGCCAAAATGCTCGGCTTCTTCATCAAAGAAGGCCCACTGGTACAGATCCGTGACAACCGCGGCAATGTGCGTATCTATCGCGATGGTGATGGCGGCAAGCAGCTGTACCAAGGCGATATGGCGGTGCTTGTGAACTTAGGCTCAGCATCTGCCAGTGAGATTTTTGCTGCTGCTATTCAAGATTATGGACTTGGTCTGATCGTCGGTAGCACCACCACAGGTAAGGGCTCAGCACAAGCACAGCGCGATGATTTGGCATTAGGCTCAATGACCATTACCCAAAACAAATTCTACCGCGTCAATGGTGGCAGCACCCAAAACAAAGGCGTCGTGCCTGATGTCGAACTGGTCAATATCTATAAAGGTATGGAATTTGGCGAACGCGAATACAAAAACCCACTACCTTGGGATACCATCGCATCGACCAACTACACCGCTGAAGGTAAGTATTCACAAGCATTAATCGAGACTTTGAACGAGCAATCACAAGCACGCCAAGCACATGATCCACAGTTTATTTTCCTAAATAAACTCAACGACATCCGCGCACTTGATGATGATAAAAAACCTGCCGAAGTCAGCTTAAACAAACGCCGTGCTAAGCTAAAAGACATCGAAGATCAGACCTTGGCTGCCGAAAATGCACGCCGTCAAGCCACGGGCGAAACACCGTTCACCAGTTGGTCCACTTATCAAGCCAACCTAGATGCCATCGCCGAAGAGCGCGCGGCAATGAAAGAGAACGAACGCCCGAAACTGCCAGAGAGCGAAGCCTATGTGCTAGAAGCAGCGCATCTAATGTTTGATGCGGATAAACCACAAACCGCACAGGCTAAATCTGCCAAATAAGCTTGCTTGGCAATAAAAAAACAGCCGTAAAAAATCAGCCATCATCTTTTCAATGATGGCTGATTTTTTATTGGTGTTAAATGAACAACACACTCATCGCATCGTCACAAACTCTTCTGAGCCTGTCGGATGGATGGCGACGGTATTATCAAAGTCTGCCTTGGTTGCACCCATTTTGATCGCCACCGCAAAGCCTTGAATCATCTCATCAACCCCAAAGCCAATACCATGCAGACCGATGATTTTCTCATCACTGCCTAGGCACACAAGCTTCATGCGGCAAGGCTCGCGATGCTGCGTCACCGCGCTGTACATTGGCGTAAAGCTTGAATGATAGACCTTGATCTGATCGGCGCCATAGTACGCCACCGCCTGTTCTTCGGTCATGCCGATCGTCCCAATCGGTGGATGGCTGAACATCACCGTCGGCACAAGGCGATAATCAAGCTTCTCATTTGGTTTGTTATTGAACAGTCGCTCAGACAGACGACGACCTGCCGCTACCGCCACAGGCGTCAGCGCAATGCCGCCTGCGATAATATCACCGACCGCATAGATGCCATCGATGTTGGTATTTTGGTATTCATCGACGATGATTTGCCCTTTGTCATTCATCGCCACGCCGACAGTGTCAAGCCCAATGCCGTCCGTCGCAGGATCGCGCCCAATCGCCCAGACCACACAGTCCGTCTCAATCGTGCGACCATCAGCAAGTGTGATGGTGATGTTGCCGTCATCATTCTTGCTAAGCTTAGATGGCGATGCTGCCGTCACAAGCTCAATGCCATCTTTATCCATCACCTTGACCAAGGTCTCAACAATATCAGCATCAAAATTACGCAGCGGCTTATCACCACGCACCAAAAGCTGCGTATCTGCACCAAGGCTATTGACCACACCTGCCAGCTCAACAGCGATATAGCCTGCACCAACCACCGCAATGCGCTTAGGCAGTGCTGTCAGCTCAAAAAATCCATCCGAATCAATGCCAAGCTCGCTACCTTCGATGTCAGGGCGACTTGGGCGACCGCCTGTGGCGATCAAGATATGATCGGCGGTGATCTGCTCGCCGTTTACTTCAACAGTGTTTTTGTCGATGAATTTGGCAAATCCTGTGATCACTTCCACTTTATTATTATCAAAGCCGCGCTGATAAGACTGATGCACACGCTCGATGTAAGCTTGTCGATTTTTGACCAAAGTTGCAAAATCAAAGCCATTAACCGTAACATCAAAGCCATAATCAGGCGCATGCTTGGCGATCGCATCTGCCAATTGCGCACCATGCCACATGATTTTCTTCGGTACACAGCCGACATTCACACAAGTACCGCCGATGTGTCGTGCTTCGATAATGGCGCATTTTTTGCCATAACTTGCCGCGCGATTGATCGATGCGATACCGCCGCTGCCGCCACCGATGGCGATATAATCATAATGCTTAGTCATTGTTATGTTCCTTAATCTGATAATTTGATGACATATAATTGATAAAAATGTGGCAAACGCTGCACCACATGGACTTTTTGTTGATAAGTATTGATATAATGATCCACAGCCGGCTTGACCAGTAGATAATGGTTGTGGTTCGGCGCTGTATCAGGCGACCACAGATAATCATCAAAGCCAATTACACCATCCACTTTCACCAAACGATGCGCCAATAATGCGTCAAACAGTACATCCGGTGCTTCGTGCGAGCCATCGACATAAATAAAATCAAAACTGCCCGCCTGCCCATCAGCCAAAAGCTTAATCATCGCCGAGTGCGAATCGGATTTGATCTTGGTGACTGTCACGCCACTGAAGCGATTCACCTGCAGCTGCACATTGTGCATATACGCCGCTTCTGCCGCATTCATGTCAATATCGCCATGCTCCTGACCGCCTTGCCAAGTATCGATACTGACAATCTCCACGCCTTCATCGTGAAAGCTTGCGCATTTTTCGATGAAATAGCAAGTCGAACGCCCTTCAAAAGCACCAATCTCAAGCACTCGACGCGGCTTGATATCATTAAAGATATAGTCGAAATTGGACTGCATGGAGCTGAACCAATCTTGGCTAAAGTGAAATTGTGCCGCTGTATCGCTAGGCGCATCATGTGTGCTTTGGTTTTGCACATCGGCTTGTGCGTCAGCTTGCGTTTTGGCTTTGGTTTTGGCTTGTGCATTAGATCGTTTTGCCATGGATTTTCCTTGCTAAGGTATTATTAGTGATTATTGTAGCATAAATTCACGCCTGGTTTATCAGACAAAATCCCAAAACAAAACAACCGCAAGGAAAAATCCTTACGGTTGCCGAAACTATACCAAATACTAAAAGTATCAGTTCTTTTCTTTATCGATGATCTTGTTGCCACCGATCCATGGCATCATCGCGCGTAGCTTAGCACCTGTGGTTTCGATTGGGTGTGCAGCGTTGTTACGGCGGCGAGCAGTCATTGATGGATAGTTTGTTTGACCTTCAGCGATGAACATCTTCGCATATTCGCCATCTTGGATGCGTTTTAGAGCATTGCGCATGGCAGCGCGTGATTGTTCGTTGATGACTTCTGGACCAGTCACATATTCGCCGTATTCAGCGTTGTTAGAGATTGAGTAGTTCATGTCAGCGATACCGCCTTCGTACATCAAATCAACAATCAGCTTAAGCTCGTGCAAGCATTCAAAGTATGCCATCTCTGGTGCATAGCCTGCTTCTACTAGGGTTTCAAAGCCCATCTTCACAAGCTCAACTGCGCCACCGCATAGAACCGCTTGCTCACCAAATAGGTCAGTTTCAGTTTCGTCTTTAAAAGTGGTTTCGATGATACCAGAACGGCCGCCACCCACGCCTGCTGCATAAGACAGTGCAAGCTGCTTAGCTGAGCCTGATGCATCACGCCATACCGCGATCAGATCAGGGATACCGCCGCCTTTGGTGAACTCAGAGCGTACAGTATGACCTGGTGCTTTTGGTGCAACCATGATTACGTCTAGATCGCTGCGTGGCTCAACTTGGTTGTAGTGGATCGCAAAGCCATGCGCAAATGCCAAAGTTGCACCTTGCTTGATGTTTGGCTCGATGACTTCTTTATAAAGTTGGCGTTGGAATTCGTCTGGGGTCAAAATCATGACCACATCCGCACCAGCGACCGCGTCCGCAGTTTCAGCAACTTTTAGGCCAGCGTTTTCAGCTTTTTTCCAAGAAGCAGAACCAGCACGCAGACCAACGGTCACATCAACGCCTGAGTCTTTTAGGTTCAATGCGTGTGCATGACCTTGAGAACCGTAGCCGATGATGGCGACTTTTTTGCTTTGGATGATTGACAAATCACAGTCTTTGTCATAATAGATATTTAGGCTCATAAGAGTTTCCTTTTGTTAAAAATCGTTTTCAAATCTAAAACGAGTTGGTTAAAGTTAATTAGTTTTCGGTCCAACTTGGCAGGCTGTCGAAATCAAAGCCCATACTCAGACCTTTTTTCTCAATTGGTGTGCAAATTTCAAGCTTGCCATTGTTTGTCTTATCACAAATCAATGCACCTTTAGTCTTGAATGCTTGATCTTCGGTCAAAATTTTATAACCTTTAGTTGCTGCACGATATTGAGAAGTTGCATTCTTACCATTGATGGTATGTTCGCTTTCACACCAATTTTCACGCTCACAAGAAGTGCTATTAATGACAGAAATCACACCATGCTTTGGCGTTTTCACCTTATAATTATCAAAACCATAAGTTGGATAAACTGAATTGGCACCTTCTTCTTTATACATTTGGCATTGTGCTTTGCTTTGTAATTTACCATTACTAAAGACATAGCAAGTGGTTTTGCCAAACATCTGGGCTGCACCAGCCAAAGCACTACCAGATGCTGCTAATCCAAAGCCCAAGAGTGCAATTGCTAGAAATTTTTTCATAACATCACCAATTACAAACTCAATGTCTTCTCACCACGAGCGATACCAATCACGCCTGAGCGTACCACTTCTAGGATACGATCACGGCCAATGACATCGATAAAGCCGTCAAGCTTACCAGCATCACCAGTGATCAAGATGGTGTACAGATTTGGAGTGACATCGACGATTTGAGCACGGAAAATATCTGCCGTACGCTTGACTTCTTCACGGTGTGAGCCTGTGGCACGCACTTTGATCAGCATCAGCTCACGCTCGATTTGGCTACCGCCACTGATTTCAGACAGATTTTGCACCTTGACCACTTCAATGAGCTTATGTAGCTGCTTGGTGATTTGCTCAATCTTATCATTGGTGGTGATGGTCGTCAGCGTCAAACGAGAAATCGTCGGATCATCGGTTGCGGCGACATTGAGCGTATCAATGTTGTAGCCACGCTGTGAAAACAGACCAACCACACGAGATAGCGACCCTGCTTCGTTTTCCATCAATACAGAAATCAGATGTTTATGGACTTGATTTGACATTAGGTACGCTCCCCTTTTGATAGCCACATATCACGCATTGACTGACCTGCCACTTGCATCGGATAGACGTGTTCGCTCTTATCCACATAGACATCGATGAATACCAGCTTATCTTCCATCGCCAACGCTGCTGCCAGCTCTTCTTCCATTGTCGCAGGATTGGTGATTTTTACGCCTTTATGCCCATAGCTTTCGGCAAGCTTCACAAAATCAGGCAATGACTTCATATACGACTGTGCATGGCGTGCTTCGTATAGCATATCTTGCCACTGCTTGACCATACCCAGTTGAGCGTTGTTTAGGTTTAGGATTTTTACAGGTAGATTGTACTGTAAGCAGGTTGACAGCTCTTGGATATTCATCTGAATCGAGCCTTCACCCGTGATACAGACGACAGTCTTTTCGGGACGAGCAAGCTTGGCTGCCATTGCATACGGCAAGCCCACACCCATCGTGCCCAGACCGCCTGAGTTCAGCCATTGGCGCGGCTCATCATATTTATAATACAAAGCGGCGAACATTTGGTGCTGACCGACATCGGATGTGATGATCGCTTGACCATTGGTCAGCTTGTACAGCGTCTCTACCACATGCTGCGGCTTGATGGCGTGGATCTCAGCACTCATGTCGTCTTCATCATAGCGCAGACCGTGGCGCTTACGCCATTCGTTGATTTGTTGCCACCAGTCATTGAGCGCGTGTTCATCGATGCGCTTATCAGTCTCAGCAAGCTGAGCTAACATCTCAGTCAATACAAGCTTGACATCACCAACGATAGGGATGTGTGCGGTGATGGTTTTTGAGATACTGGCAGGATCGACATCAATATGAATGACGGTTGCATTTGGGCAGAATTTTTTGACATTGTTGGTGACACGGTCATCAAAGCGTGCACCAATCGCCAAAATCACATCCGCATGGTGCATGGTCATGTTGGCTTCATAAGTGCCATGCATACCCAGCATACCGATGAACTGCTCGCCCGAACCAGGATAAGCACCCAAGCCCATCAAAGTATTGGTCACTGGCAGTTTTAATAGATCTGCCAATTGGCGCAGCTCATCGCTGGCATTGCCAAGAATCACACCGCCACCTGAATACAGCACTGGACGCTTGGCAGCCAGTAGCGTTTCGATGGCTTTTTTGATCTGACCACTATGCCCTTTGTGCGTCGGCTGATATGAACGCATCGACACCGTCTCAGGCATATGATAAGCAAATTTATCGCTCGGGTTGGTCATGTCTTTTGGAATATCGACCACCACAGGACCTGGGCGACCTGAGCCTGCGATATAGAAGGCTTTTTTGATCACTGCAGGGATTTCTTCGGCGCTGCGCACTTGGAAGCTGTGTTTGACGATCGGACGCGAGATACCCACCATGTCACATTCTTGGAATGCATCATCACCGATCAGCGTTGTCGGTACCTGACCTGCCAAGATGACCATCGGGATTGAGTCCATATAAGCGGTGGCAATCGCGGTCACGGTATTGGTCGCACCAGGACCAGAAGTCGCCAGCACCACGCCTGTTTTGCCCGTTGTACGGCTATAAGCATCTGCCATATGACCTGCTGCTTGCTCGTGACGAACTAGGATATGTTCGATTTTATCTTGTTTAAATAAGGCATCATAAATGTGCAGTACCGCACCACCAGGATAACCGAAAATGTACTCAACACCTTCATCAATCAAGGCTTGAACCAACATTTCGCCACCTGACATCATCACAGTTTCGCCACGCGCCAAGCGTTCTTGGGCATCATGGAACTGCGCGGTTGCATCTTTTTGGGTAGTTTGCGTCATAAGTTACATCCTTTTGCCAATTGGCAATGTGCAGACGAATGGCGAGATAAAATAGCTCTGCGTGCAGATGAACTTGTAGGCAAGATGACAACATAAGCTGCCAAAACAAGAAAGGATGAGAGAAGATTTCTTGTGTCTTGCAGACCGATAAGTCCTAGTGCAATGTACAATCTTGCGTCATCAAACGGTAATCCGATGGCACCAATCGCACAAACGCAGTATCTGATAAAATACCTACGCCGACTTCATGATAAGGCGGTTTGTTTTCACCCTATCAAAAACAATACTGTCTATCTTAACCGAAAAACGATCACTTGCCAAGTGCTTTTTGTCAAATCCACCCGTTTAATTCATAGAAAATTTTTTCATTCAATCATAAGTTTTGGTTATCTTTAGGCTTATGATAGTCTTGCGGATTTGTATGATAAAGTTTGCACCCACCAATCCTTGATATGATAAAATAGCCCAATTATTGATGATCAATTGGTGGTTTATGCGATTTTTCTTGTTTGGCTTGATGCTCGCGACCGCGCCTGCACTGGCAGCGCCGATGGTGTATAAATCTATCGGACAAGGCGGCGAGATCGTCTATAGCCAGACGCCGCCTGTGGGTCGCGGCTTTGAGCCTGTGGCGGTTTTTTATGCCAGCGCCCCGACCAAATCAGCCAATACCGCCAATTCCACCGCCGAATGCAAGCAACTGACCGAGAATTTGGCAGTATTATCCGCAGGCGGTGTCATCCACGAAATCACCCCAGATGGCCTCAAAATCAAGCTTGATGATGCACAAGTCGCCGCCCACCAAGCACAAATCCGCGCCTTACTTGCCGAGCAGTGCCGTGGCTAGTACTATGGAAAATCGCATTGAGATGACGCCACTGCCTGATGTCGCTGCCGTACGCGCATGGATTAAGGATAAAGCATTCGAGCTTGGCTTTGCTGATTGCGGTTTTTTAAGTGTGCATCACCCCTTGTTTGCCGAGCAGACAGCCGCGCTTAGGGCATGGCTGGATCAGGGCTTGAACGGCACGCTGGATTTTATGCAGGATAATCACGAACTTAGAGCCAATCCGCATAAGCTGGTCGGTGGTGCTAAGACCATCATCAGTGTGCGCATGGATTATTTGCACGAGCTGCCATCGCCGCGCCGCGTGGATGATAATGAGCGACCCAATCATGCAATCATCGCCCGCTATGCGCGCGGTCGCGACTATCATAAGACAGTGCGTCAGCAGCTGAAAAAATTGGCGCGCGCCATCGAGCAAGAACTGCCCAACTGGGCGCATCTGTCCATCGGCACAGACAAGCCTTTTGTCTTTCGACCGTTCAGCGACTCAGCGCCGATCTTTGAGCGTCCGATCGCTGATCATGCAGGGCTTGGCTGGACAGGCAAGCATACTTTGCTGATCAATCGACAAGCAGGTTCGTTTTTTAATCTTGGTGAGCTATTTATCAGCCTTGAGCTTGCCGAGCCGAATCTCTCCACACAGGTGAAATCACACTGCGGCAGCTGCCAAGCCTGCATCGACATCTGCCCCACGCGCGCGATCATCGCACCGCATACACTCGATGCTGGCGCGTGCATTTCTTACCTGACCATTGAGCATGATGGCGCGATCAATGTCAAATACCGCAAAGCCATCGGCAATCGCATCTTCGGCTGTGATGACTGTCAGCTGATCTGCCCGTGGAATCGCTATGCCAAAATCAGCACCGTGCCTGATTATGCGCCGCGTCATGGACTGGATGATATTACCCTACTTCAAGTATGGAATTGGAGCGAAGAAGAATTTCTGACCAAGACCGAAGGCTCGCCCCTAAGACGCACAGGCTATCTCAATCTTCTGCGCAATACCGCCATCGCGCTTGGCAATAGCCGCCCTGCTGATACCAATGCGCGCGCTGCCATTATCACCGCCCTACGCACACGCCTTGGTATCAGCGCCATGCTCGATGAGCATATTCACTGGGCGGCAAATGAACTAGAATTGTTGGTGATTTAGGGTGTGCCCATTTCCGAAACTGCCAAAGCACCTGCTTTAATATCAATGCGCGAAAAATACGGCAGAGATTTTAACAGCTGCGCCGCTCGCTCAGCATCTGCCGCATCCACACTCACTTGATGTCTCTCGGTCTCAATGTCATAACCACCATTCATTGCAATACCCTGCTTATTGAAAATAGTCGAAATCTGCGCCCATTCCCCATCTGCTTGAGTCTTACTAATAGTCGCTTGCTTTAGCACAAGTTGCTTGCCAAATTTATCCTGCAAATTTGCAAACCAAATCTGCCGACGCTCAGTATTTGCATCGGTAAACAGCACAACTGTTTGCTTCGGATCATGCTTTAAGTGCATATCAACATAAGCAGGGTCATTGATGGCGTTTAAATATTCCGATAAGCCCACCGCATTATTTTGAAAATCTGCCAATTGTACAGAATACAGGCTATCAGTTTGTACTTGATGCCTAGTTACTTCTTGGGGATTTATATCTTGAGCTTGATTAGTGCCATCTTTCACCACAGGCGACTGAATGGTTTGCGCCGTACAAGCAGTCATAACAACAACCGTCATCACAGCAATCAATACAAATTTGGTATTCATTATCTTGTTTCCTTACCTAATTTTTTATCTTACAATAAATATAAAGCAAATTGCGCATGGTTTAAACGCATGATGCAAAAAATCCCAAGCATTAAACTTGGGATTTTTACTATGAAGCGCAACACTTTAAAAGTATCACTTAGCCAATTAGACTTAAGCAGGGATACGCAATACTTGACCGACATAAATCTTGTCAGGATGCGATAGCATTGGCTTGTTGGCATCGAAGATTTTCATATAGTCATTGGCGTTGCCGTACATTTCTTTGGCGATTTTTGATAGGTTGTCGCCTGATTTGACGGTATAAAAACGCGACTCTTCAGCAGGTGCTTCAACTTCGATATTATCAACAACAGTCTCAACATGCTGCACATTACCCACCGCCAAACGCGCACGCTCGCGGTCTTCTTGGGTCTTGGCAGTACCTTCTAGCGTCACAGTGTCGGTGTCGCCGTTATAATTGACTTTCAAGCCTGCGATATTGACATTTTGTGCTTGGATGCGTGCCAATAGCAAATTGGCGATTTCTTGTGCGGTTGGCTCTGCTGGTGCAGCTTGTGTGGCTACTGGCGCTTGCTCGGTTGCAGCTTCTTTTTTGTCACGATTAAAGATTTTGTCGCCGATGTCTTTGGCAAAGCTAAAAATACCCATGGTTCACTCCAGATTATTGTAAACTTAAAAATTCCGCCAATCACATATCACGATTGGTTAAGTTTATAATAGCCAATAATTATGACAGAAAACCCTATAAAGTTAAGTAAATGTGTAAACTTGTGTAGCATTGCCACTCAACTGCACAAGTCTTGTAATTGGACAAATAAAAAACCACCAAATGGTGGCTTTTTATCATCTGATGCTCAGCATAAGATTATGCAACTTTTGCAGATACATAGTCGATGGCTTTTTGAACAGTAGTCAGCTCAGCTGAATCTTCATCAGGGATGGTGATGCCAAAGCTGCTTTCAAATGCCATTACTAGCTCAACCAGGTCTAGTGAGTCTGCGCCTAGGTCATCCATAAAAGATGCGTCGTTTTTGATTTCGTCAACGCTCAAGCCTAACTGCTCTGCTACTGCGTCTTTAACTTTAGCTTCGATGTCGCTCATGATACTTTCCTTTGGATAATTAAGCCTGTGGCACGATGCCTACGGCCAAGATGAAACTTAGGGCTATGATAATAGATTTCACAAAAAAGTGCAAGTGTTTTGAATACAGATGTACACTTTTTATTCAGGATAATGGCAAAATTGGGCTTTGTCAATGGTTTTGGGTTGTGGCAATCTTGTGTTTGGGCAATTAAAACCTTATGGAAATTGATACATTGCTTATCTTAATGGTGCGTACAACGCACCCTTGTATCTTACCACCTAAGACTAGCTATCTTGGTGGTAGCATGGTAGATTATACCATCAACCTAAGTTACTTGTGAGTTTTTACGCACCCTAAGTACTTTGATGCTGTTTTGTAGATTAAACCCAAGTAACTTCCTTTTCATCGTAAATCTGAATGGTATCCAAGCACTTGATTGTCATACAATTAATGATGCTGAATGAACAAGGATAGATGCAATGACTTATTACATCGGTGTTGATGTCAGTAAACATAAACTGGATGTGGCTTGGCTCAAAGACTTATCAAGCATGAAAGTCAAAACCAAAATCTTTGACAACACACTTGAAGACTTTATACAGCTTAGCGATTGGCTAGCAGACAATTTGGGTTCTGATGTCAGTTTTAACGACATTCACATCGTCCTAGAAGCCACAGGAGTATATCATGAAAACCTAGCCTATTACTTATATGACTTAGGCTTTCAGGTGAGTATTATTAATCCTGCTTTTGTCAAACACTATGCTGACAGCTTGGGTGTTAGACAAAAGACCGATAAAAAAGACAGTATCATCCTTGCCAAATACGGTGCAACCACACAGCCCGATATCTGGATTGCCCCAAGTCATGAAGCTCGTCATTTAAAATCTCTGCTGTCTCGTCTTGATGCGTTACATGAAGACTTACAACGAGAGGAAAATCGTAAAGAAAAAGCAGAGGCAACTGACACACCAAAGGCAGTCAAAGATTCCATTGATGCGGTTATTGCCTATCTGAAACAAGCCATCAAAGCATTAAATGACGATATAGATAATCACATCAAACGCCACCCCAAACTCAAAGCTGATCAGGCGTTACTACAAAGCATCAAAGGTGTAGGACAAGTCATCTCAAGACAAATGCTTGCTTTGTTTAATACCAAACAATTTAATAATGCTAAGCAAGTATCCGCCTTTTTAGGACTAATTCCCAAGCAGCAAGAATCAGGCTTATTTAAGGGCAGGTCAAGACTGGCTAAAACCGGCAATTCAAGCATTCGTGCCAAATTATACATGGCAGCAGTGGTGGCTACTCAATACAATCCTGATATTAAAGACCAGTATGAACACTTACAACAAAATGGCAAATGCAAAATGCAGGCTTTATGTGCGTGTATGCGTAAATTGGTTCAAATCTGTTTTGGTGTGATTAAGCACCAAACTCCCTACCAACCACAAATTCAGGCAATTTAGGGTTTGACTTTGGGGTTGGGAGATGGTATCTACGCACCTAGTACATTGAGCGAATCTAACGACGCAATAAACCCAACCATTAACAATCATCACAGTAATGAGCTTGTATTGCAAGGCAAACAAGCGGCGGTGTATAAGTAATACATCGAGCGAGTTTAACGCAGCAAGACAAGCTCCGTACGAAGACGATTACATGTACATACCGCCATTCACTGCTAATACCGTCCCCGTAATATAGCTCGCTTCATCACTGGCTAGGAATGATACAGCAGCGGCGATTTCTTCTGGCTGTGCCATGCGACCCATTGGGACGGCGTCGAGCATTGAGTTGATTAGGCGCTCGTCCAGCTCTTCGGTCATGTCGGTTTCGACAAAGCCGGGGGCGACACAGTTCACGGTCACGCCACGAGAGCCAATTTCACGCGCTAATGCACGGCTGAAGCCTTCTACGCCTGCTTTGGTAGCGGCGTAGTTGGTTTGTCCTGCATTACCCATTTGACCGACGACTGATGTGATGTTGATGATGCGGCCATGACGCGCTTTCATCATACCACGCACAGCGCGGCGGCTCATACGATAGATAGAAGTTAGGTTGGTGTCGATGACGCTTGCCCAGTCTTCATCTTTCATACGCATTAATAGACCATCTTTGGTAATACCTGCGTTATTCACCAGCACATTGATGCCGCCATAGACACTGTCAATTTCTTCAAACAGCTTATCAATATCTTCATCACTGCAGACATCCAGCACGCGACCGATACCGCCTGACTCGCTCAGATATTCACTGATGGCATCTGCGCCTTTTTCGCTGGTCGCTGTGCCGATGACGAAATGCCCTTCATCCGCGAAGCGTTGGGCGATGGCTTTACCGATACCGCGGCTTGCGCCTGTGACTAATACAATTTTACGACTCATGCCAAATTCTCCAGTTTTTCTAGGCGTGCCAATTTATCTGTTGGCAAGGCGGTGATTGGGGTGGCTTGACGCTTGGCAAGGTTTGACAATACATTGCCTGGTCCGCATTCGATGACAAGCTCAATCTCTTGATCGGCAAGCTTCTGCATGGTTTTTGACCACTGCACTGGCATAGACAACTGCTCGGTCAAGGCAAGCTTGATATCAGCAATGTCGGTATGCACTTTGGCATGGCGATTTTGGATGACGGCAATTTTCGCTTCGTTAAATTGGGTCGCGTTCAACAGCTCTGCCAATGCATCACTGGCAGGATTCATCAGCTGACAATGCGACGGCACAGATACCTTAAGCGGTACGGCTTTTTTGCCAAGTCCTTCGACCGCTGACAGCACACCCACCACACCGACCGCCGTGCCTGCGACAACCACTTGACCAGGGCTGTTG
Organism: Moraxella sp. FZFQ2102; assembly: GCF_024137865.1. Lineage (NCBI taxonomy): Bacteria > Pseudomonadati > Pseudomonadota > Gammaproteobacteria > Moraxellales > Moraxellaceae > Moraxella > Moraxella sp. FZFQ2102. Next base: position 1,511,520 of record NZ_CP099960.1, on the reverse strand, counting down.
AAATTGGCAGCATTGACCACGCCCGTGCTGCTACTGACTTCTTCGCATAAGCTTGCCACTTGCTCATCTTCCAGACCGAGCACAGCCGCCATCTGCGTATCCATACCCTTGACCGCTGCCGTCATCAGCTTGCCGCGCTCATGCACAAGCTTAGCTGCATCGCCCAATGACAACACACCTGATGCCACAAGCGCGCTGTACTCGCCCAAAGAATGTCCCGCCAAATACAGCGGCTTTAGTGATTGCTTAGCAAGCATCGGCTCAATGATCTGCCAAATCGCCACGCTCGACACCAATAGCGCAGGCTGCGTGTATTCGGTCTTGTTCAGGCGGCTTTCGTCCTGCGTCACTTCCCACAGATCAAAGCCCAGCGCCGCACTCGCTTCGTCAAAAGCCTTACGCACGCTCTCAAAGCTTTCAGCAAGCTCATTCATCATGCCGACCGTCTGTGATCCTTGTCCGGGAAACACCACCGCCAAACGCTTGGCGATATTCAAATTATCTTGAGTCATTATTCACCTAATTATCGATGGTTTCAACTGATTTTTATAAAGCTAATTGCGCTAATTTTATCACAGTTTATCGACAAAAAAATACATTTGTTTACCCAAATGCAGGAAATTTTGCAAAAATAAAAAGCCAAGCTCATTGTGACAATGTAGGCTTGGCTTGTCCATTACTTAAGGTAATGCTTAGCTATCTTGGCTAACCTTGAATAGCTGACGACCACGGTAGAAACCGTCTTTGGTCGCGTGGTGGCGAAGGTGTTTTTCGCCAGTAGTAGAATCGATGCTTAGCTCAGCAATAGCGATATGGTCGTGTGAACGACGCATGTCACGGCGTGAGCGGCTCTTGCGGTTTTGTTGAACTGCCATGATAGCTCCTAATTAAGTCAGTTGGGCAGTTTGCCCATCAAGAAATAAACGGTTCGTGCGTCTTTGTCAATTTGTGTCAATGCGATTAAGCATCAATCGCCGTCCATCATAGACCTATGCACAATAAACGCTGTATTATACGCAAAAATTTTGTAAATTTCAAAGCCTAATCGCAAAAATTTACAAATCTTTTCATCAAAAATTCGCCAGTCCGATGAAATGCGAATTAACTGCTTGATAATTATGAAAATTTACCCTTTAATGCCGCCAAAGCCGCAAAAGGATTTTCGCTCTCTTCTTCTTCGATCTCATCACCAACCGACTCAATAAGCAAATCACAATCATCATGGCGTGGCGATAACGGCAATGCCAACATCAGCTCATCTTCCAAAAGTTCTTTGATCGGCAATAGGCGGCGCGCCGACTCGCCAAGCTCATCAATCAGCACAAACTCTTCGCCATCAGTCTTAGCAATCTCATCTTCAGACTGCAACAATGCCAAGCGATAAGCGCCTGATAAATCAAACGACATCGGCTCAAGACAGCGCTGACAGCCGACATCGACCGCGCCTGTCACCGTATAATTCAGCCACAAAACACCATCAGTTTTTTGTAAATCTGCAACCACCGACAATGCGCCTGCACCCACAGTCTGCTCAGATAAGCGCGGCATCTCACTGATGGCGATCTCTCCTTGCCAATGAAAGCCAATATCCGCCCATTTTTCTAGCAATATATTATTAGGTAAAGTCTGATGTTCGGGGTGTTTGTGCGTCTGCGTCATAGCTGTCGATCGTTGTGAATGATTGATTATTATGGCATATTTTCCATGATTTCAAAAGTAAAATTTATCAGCCAAAATCCAGTAAAGGCATTATAATAAAGCAAAATATTTAAAACGACACAAATATGATTGATTTTAACCAACTTTCGCCCGATTTGTCACAGTGCACCCAAGCAAATGATGAAAAGACTGCCGCGCGCATTCATACGCTTTGGCAAAATTTTCATTGTGAAAAGCAGCTGATTAAAGATTATGAACAATTATTTGCCCAAATCGATACCGCCAAGTGGCAAAAACTGTATCAGCATTGGCAAGCGATTAAGGGTAATGCCGATGATGAGCGCGCTTTGACCGAGTGGCTGATTGAGCTATTTAATGCATTATTTAACAACCCAAAACTTGCCCAGATGCCGACCGTGCTGGTACGCGGTAATGGCGAGCCTGAATATTTCCCTGCATCAGAACATGCGCCTGCACGCATTGAATTTGCGCATGGGTTTTTCCAAAGTGCGCTGCATGAGATCAGCCACTGGTGCGTGGCGGGACACGAACGCCGCACACAAAATGACTTCGGCTACTGGTACGAAAGTGACGGCAGAAATGAGCAAACCCAAGTCATCTTTGAGCAAGTGGAAGTCATCCCGCAAGCGATCGAGTGCTTGCTAAGCCTTGCCTTGGGGCGGTATTTTTATATCTCACAAGATAATCTTAATGCCGATTTTGACACATCCAAAAGCACCTTTGCTGCTGATGTCTATGCCAAAGCCAGTGATTATCTGAATCATCCAACAAGCCTACCCCGCGATGCACGCCGGCTGCTTTGGGTATTCTTAAGCTTAAGCCAGCCGACATTTCATCAAGATATTTAAGGATAATTTATGCAAACCTACTACATTCACCCTGACAATCCACAAGATCGCATCATTGCTCAAGTTGTACAAGCACTCAAGGATGATCAGCTGATCGTCTATCCTGATGCACACGGCTATCAGCTTGCCTTATCACTGAATGCCAAATCCGCACTAGAACAAGCGCAGCGCATGGCAGGACAATTCGCCCAAGCCATACTGATTTGCCAAGATTTAAGCCAAATTTCACACTATGCCGAAGTGACCAATTTTGCGCACCGCGTGATGAAAAACAAGCTTGGCACAGGCATTGATTTTGCACTTATTCCCACCAAAGCCACCCCGAAAAAACTTGTGGATGATAAAAGCAAAACCATCGCCGTACGCATCGCCACTACACCAATTGTGACAGCATTACTTGATAAATTGGGTGAACCATTTGTAAGCCTGCCTATCATCATTGCAAATGAAGCACTGACCTATTACAGCAGCTATGAAGTGGAAATGGCGGTAGAAAATCTGGTCGATGGCTTCATGAATGCAGGCGAACTTACACAAGCCGTGCCAACCTTGATTGACATCAGCCAAGATGACATTGTCATTGTGCAGCAAGGCGATGCAGCTTTTGAAGCATAAATTCAGTTATTACAAATAAGAAAAACCCTGATGCTAAATCAGGGTTTTTACTCATAAAGCGGTTGATTATGGACGATCAACAAGCTCTACATATGCCATAGGTGCATTGTCACCATCACGGAAACCGCACTTGATGATGCGTAGGTAACCACCTGGGCGAGTTTGGTAGCGAGGACCAAGCTCAGCAAATAGTTTACCTACCATATCTTTGTTACGCATACGGCTGAACGCTAGACGACGATTTGCAACGCTGTCTTCTTTTGCCAAAGTGATTAGTGGCTCAGCAACGCGGCGAAGCTCTTTTGCTTTTGGCAAAGTGGTTTTGATTAGCTCATGCTCGAACAGTGAGTTAGTCATGTTCTGGAACATAGCCTTACGATGGCTGCTGGTGCGACCCAGCTTGACTCCGCTTTTACGATGTCGCATGGTCAAGTATCCTTAAAATTAGCGGCTACGATAAGAGAAACGATCATCGACACGCAAATCGCTTGGTGGCCAGTTTTCTAGACGCATACCAAGTTCCAAATCTTTAGATGCCAGTACATCTTTGATTTCGGTCAATGATTTCTTACCCAGATTTGGCGTTTTCAGCAGTTCAGTTTCTGTACGCTGCACCAAATCGCCGATGTAATAAATATTTTCAGCTTTCAAGCAGTTAGCCGAACGAACCGTTAGCTCAAGATCATCCACTGGACGCAATAGTACAGGGTCAATCTCTTCTTTTTCTTTGATTGGTTCAGGAGCTTCTTCCGCTTCCAAATCTACAAAAATAGCAATTTGCTGTTGTAGAATGGTTGCAGCTTTGCGAATAGCTTCTTCTGGGTCGATCGTGCCATTGGTCTCAAGCTCGATAATCAATTTATCAAGATCGGTACGCTGCTCAACACGAGCGTTTTCAACATCGTATGCAACTCGTAGAATTGGGCTGAAGCTGGCATCCAACTTCAAGCGGCCAATTACTTTAGAATTAGCATCTTCACGACGCTGATTCGCAGGCTCATAGCCACGACCGGTCACCACACGAAGACGCATCTTCAGATGACCACGCTCACTCAATGTACCTAGCACCAAGTTTGGATTGGCGATTTCGACATTATGTGGCAATTCAAGGTCAGCAGCTGTTACGACGCCTGCACCCTTTTTATCCAAAGTCAAGTAAGCTTCATGCTGATCGTGCAGGATGATCGCCAAAGACTTTAGGTTAAGTAGAAGATCTAGAACATCTTCTTGCAGACCTTCTAGAGTAGAATACTCATGATCCACACCCTCAATCTCAGCCTCAATGACTGCAGCACCAGACAAAGAAGATAGTAGAATGCGGCGTAGAGCATTACCTAGTGTATGCCCAAAACCGCGTTCTAACGGCTCGAGCGTGACCTTAGCAGTCGTTTCATTAACCGTATCAACGCTAATCGCGCTCGGTGTTAGAAACTCAGTTGCATTTGTCATAGTGTCACCTCGAATTAGTTCGGATTATTTAGAATATAGCTCAACAATCAAGTGTTCGTTGATTTCAGCAGGTAATTCGCTACGCTCTGGCGCAGATTTGAAAGTACCTTGTAGTTTGCTGTGATCAACTTCCAACCATGCAGGAATACCGCGTTGTGTCGCTAGCTCAACTGCGTTTTTGATACGAAGTTGCTCTTTTGATTTTTCGTGTACAGCAATCACATCACCATCTTGAACTTGGATTGATGGAATGTTCACACGAACAAATTCGTCACGACCAGCTTTCTTAAGTAGGATTGCACGGTGGCTAACCAACTGACGCGCTTCTGCACGAGTTGCACCAAAGCCCATACGATACACAACATTGTCAAGACGACGCTCTAGAGTTACTAGCAAGTTCTCACCAGTAGCACCGCGTTGGCGAGCAGCTTCTTTATAGTAGTTAGAGAACTGACGCTCTAGTACGCCATACATACGTTTTACTTTTTGCTTTTCACGAAGCTGTGATGCGTATTCAGAAGTTTTATTTTGGCTATTGCCATGCTGACCAGGTACGCGACCTGCTTTTTTAGTCTTCACATCGTAAGCTTTAACGCCTGACTTCAATTGAAGATCAGTGCCCTCACGGCGTGATAGTTTTAGTTTTGGACCAATATAACGGGCCATAAGTCTATCTCCTTAAACGCGGCGCTTCTTAGGTGGGCGGCAGCCGTTGTGTGGAATTGGGGTGACATCGCTGATGCTGTTGATTTTATAACCCAATGCACCTAATGCACGAACCGCAGACTCACGACCTGGTCCTGGACCTTTAACCAAGACATCAACATTCTTAACACCATAAGTTTCTTGTGCTGCTTTACCAGCAACTTCAGCTGCTACCTGTGCAGCAAATGGTGTAGATTTGCGTGAACCGCGGAAGCCTTGTCCACCTGATGTGGCCCAAGCCAATGCATTACCTTGACGATCAGTAATCGTTACAATGGTGTTATTAAAAGACGCATGAATGTGGGCGATACCTTCAGATACCGAACGACGAGCCACTTTTTTGCGGCTACGAGTGTCTTTTGCCATCTTTTAGCTTCCTAAGTTAGTTACTTTTTAATTGCTTTGCGTGGACCTTTACGGGTACGCGCGTTAGTTTTTGTGCGTTGACCATTAACTGGCAGACCACGACGGTGGCGAAGACCACGGTAGCAACCTAGATCGACCAAACGCTTGATGTTCATTGAAACTTCACGACGAAGGTCACCTTCAACTGTGTAGTTTGCAACTTCTGCACGGACAGCATCAAGTTGTGAATCATCTAACGAACCGATTTTGGTAGTTTCAGCGATACCAACTTTAGCAAGGATTTGCTTAGCAGTAGTACGACCAATACCAAAAATGTAAGTTAGCGAAATCACAGCGTGTTTGTTGTCCGGAATGTTTACACCGGCAATACGAGCCATTGATTTCTCTCCATTAGCACAAATGCGAATGCATTTGCTAAGTGTTTAACCGCCATCAAAAAATGATAGCATGGCAAGAAGCGGATAATACATTATCCGCTACCAAATTTCAAGTATTAATTTGTAAAATTAACCTTGACGTTGTTTGTGGCGTGGCTCTGCACTGCAAATCACAAGAACTTTACCCTTGCGACGAACAATTTTGCAGCTACCACAGATTTTTTTGACAGATGCTTGAACTTTCATGTCATGCTCCTAAAAGTCATCAGTTAAGATGATTTGATTAATGCTTGATCATGGTATTGATGCGACATTAAGTGCGCTTGGATCTGTGCAATGAAGTCCATCAACACAACTACCATAATCAACAAAGAAGAACCACCCAATGGAATCGGAATATTAAACGAGTATTGAACAATCATCGGCATCAAACAGATGATGGTCATATACATCGCACCGATAAAGGTCAGTCGGTTCAAAACAAAATCTAAATATCGTCTGGTTTGTAAACCTGGGCGAATGCCCGGAATGTACGCACCACTGCGTTTTAGGTTCTCAGCAACTTCAGTTGGATTGAACATCAAAGCTGTATAAAAATAACAGAAAAAGATGATCATCAACGCAAATAACAGCAAGTATAAAGGCTGACCAGGTGCCAACACCAGTGAGATAGTTTGTAGAACCTCTTGAGTGGTTGTTGGATTGGTTGTATTCATTGTCCACTGACCCAAACTTGCTGGCAGTAGCAATAATGAACTTGCAAAGATCGCAGGAATAACACCAGCCATGTTTAATTTCAATGGCAGATGTGATTGCTGCTGCGCATAGACTTTACGACCTTGTTGCTGTTTTTGTGCGTAATTGACTGGGACACGGCGTTGTGCGCGTTCAATAAAAACAATCGCTGCCGTCACAGCAAGACCCAAGATTGCGAACAACAAAATCACAATCATGTTCATATCTTGTGTCAATGCTTGAGAAATCATGGTAGGTGCTGAAGCAATGATACTGGCAAAAATCAGCATCGAAATACCATTACCCACACCGCGCTCAGTGATTTGCTCACCCAACCACATCAAAAACATCGAACCTGCTACCAATGAAGTCACCGCAGGAATATAGAACCCCAAGCCTGTCGTGATGGTCAAGCCACCAGCGATCAAACCTGTGGACATACCTACCGCCTGAACAAACGCTAAAGCCAAAGTGCCTTGGCGTGTATATTTGTTCAAAATGCGGCGACCTGACTCACCTTCTTTTTTCAACGCTTCAAGCGACGGTACTACCGTGGACATCATCTGCACGACAATCGACGCAGAAATGTACGGCATGATACCCAAAGCCATGATGGACATACGCTCAAGCGCACCGCCTGAGAACATATTCACCATGCCCAAAAAAGTATTTTGGTTGCTTTGGAAAAATTGAGCCAAGCCATTTGGATCCATTCCCGGTACAGGAATGTGCGAACCCAGACGATAAACAATCAGCGCCCCAATCAAAAATAACAAACGACTCCACAGTTCATCATATTTGCGAATGAAAGCAAAAGGATTGAGTGGTAGTCTTGAGCGTGACGCCAACTGCTTAGACATAGATTACTCCTCGACGCTGCCACCAGCAGCTTCGATTGCTTGTTTTGCGCCTTTAGTAACTTTAACGCCTTTGAAAGTCAACGCGCGAGTTACTTCACCTGATAGGATGATACGAGCACGTTTCATATCGCCACGGATGATGTTAGCAGCTTTCAAAGTCTCAACGCTTACTACATCGCCTTCGATTTTATTCAGTTCAGATAGGCGAACTTCAGCAGTCGTCATAGCGATTTTTGAAGTAAAACCGAACTTAGGCAGACGGCGGTAGATTGGCATTTGACCGCCTTCAAAACCCGCTGGAATGCTTGAACCTGAACGAGAAGTTTGACCTTTGATACCGCGGCCACCGGTTTTACCGATGCCAGAACCGATACCGCGACCACGGCGAAGTGCTTTTTTCTTAGCACCAACTGCTGGTGACAGTTCGTTTAGTTTAAGACCCATTACACTTCCTCCACTTTAACCATGTAGATCACACGATTTACCATACCGCGAGTAGATGGAGTATCTTCTACTTCTACAGTATGACCGATGCGACGAAGTCCCAAGCCTTTCAAACAAGCTTTGTGGCTTGCCAAACGATGGGCACTCGACTTAATTTGAGTAACTTTCATTTTTTTCATCGTAACTCACCTACTCTTAGCCCAAAATTTCTTCAACAGTTTTGCCACGCTTAGCAGCAACTTGCTCTGGAGAAGTCATGTCACGCAGACCATTGAAAGTTGCGCGAACAACATTAGCTGCATTGGTAGAGCCGTAGCACTTAGCCAATACGTTTTGAACGCCTGCAACTTCAAGTACTGCACGCATAGCACCACCAGCAATTACACCAGTACCTTCAGATGCTGGTTGCATATATACTTTAGATGCGCCGTGACGAGCATTGATTGGGTGCTGGATGGTAGTACCAGCAAGCTCAACAGTGATCATGTTGCGCTTAGCAGCTTCAAGAGCTTTTTGGATCGCAGCAGGTACTTCGCGTGCTTTACCACGACCAAAACCTACACGACCATTACCATCACCAACAACAGTTAGTGCAGTGAAAGAGAAGATACGACCACCTTTGACCACTTTAGCAACGCGATCAACGGCAACCAATTTTTCAACCAAACCGTCTGTTTGTTCTACTTTTGCCATGATTAAAACTCCAATCCGTTCTCGCGAGCTGCGTCAGCTAGTGCTTTTACGCGGCCATGATATTTAAAACCACTACGGTCAAATGCAACTTTAGTTACGCCAGCTGCTTTTGCGCGCTCAGCAATCAAAGCACCAACAGCTTTTGCTGCTTCAACATTACCAGTTGCACCTGAACGAAGCGTTGCATCAAGAGTAGAAGCTTGAGCAACAACAACACCGCCTGTAGGCGAGATGATTTGTGCATAGATGTGACGCGGAGTGCGAGTCACAGTCAAACGATTAACACCCAAATGACGGATGTGTGCACGAGTTTTTTTAGCTCGACGAAGACGAGCTGCTTTTTTATCGAACATTTCGGCTCACCTTATTTCTTCTTAGCTTCTTTACGAAGAACAACTTCATCGCTATAACGAACACCTTTACCTTTATATGGCTCTGGTGGACGGAAGCTACGAATCTTAGCTGCTGCTTGACCAAGTTTTTGCTTATCGCTTGATTTTAGAACGATTTCAGTTTGGCTTGGGCTTTCTGCAGTAACACCTTCAGGAAGTGTATATTCGATTGGGTGAGAGAAACCAAGGCTTAGGTTAACTTTGTTACCTGCAACTTGCGCACGATAACCAACGCCGATCAGTTGTAGGCGACGCTCAAAGCCTTCGCTTACACCTTTAACCATGTTGTTCAATAGAGCACGGACAGTACCAGTGTGCATCCACGCATCTTTGGTGTCAGCAACTGGAGATAGCGTAACAACGCCTTCTTCTTGTTTTAGCTCGACCAATTCATGCAGGCTCAAAGACAGAGTACCATTCTTGCCTTTGACTTCAACCTGCCGATCGTTCAAAGTAACGCTTGTACCAGCTGGTAGCGTTACTGGGGCTTTAGCCACACGAGACATAGGAATTTCCTTCAATTTAAAATTACACCATCCAATAAAAATTATGGATGGCCACAAAAAAACTAACAGGCATTTAAGCCCGTTAGTTTAACACATTTACATCAAAGAGTAAATCAATAATGTAAGTTTTTTGCAAGCAAGTCGCTTACAGATTATGCAACCAGTGCAATAACCTCACCACCGATGCCTGCGGCACGAGCAGCACGATCGCTCATGATGCCCTTGCTGGTAGAGATGATTGCAACACCTAGGCCTTTTTGGACGCTTGGTAGCTCATCTTTACCACGGTATTGACGAAGACCAGGACGGCTGTAGCGTTTCAATTGCTCGATAACACCTTTGCCTTGGTAGTACTTCAATTCGATAGTCAATACTTTTTTGCCGTTTTCAACTTCGCTAACAGTAGCAGAAGTTAGGTAACCTTCAGCAACCAACAAATCAGCGATTGATTTGCGTAGCTTAGAAGCTGGCATTTGTACAGATGGTTTGTTTCGTGATTGTGCGTTGCGAATGCGAGTTAGCATGTCAGCAACTGGATCTTGCATACTCATAGCTTAACTCCTTATTACCAGCTAGCTTTACGAACGCCAGGCACATCGCCTTGCATTACATATAGACGCAACATGTTGCGTGATAGACCAAATTTACGGAAATAACCGTGTGGACGGCCAGTGACACCACAACGATTGCGCAGGCGCACTGGAGATGCGTTGCGTGGCAATGCTTGTAGTGCCAACATGGCATCTAGACGCTCTTCTTCGCTAGCATTGATATCGCTAATGATAGCTTTTAGCTTAGCACGCTTTTCGGCATACTTAGCGACAGTTTTTTCGCGTTTTAGTTCGCGATTAATCATGCTCTTTTTAGCCATAACGTTTTACCTTATCTGAATGGGAAGCCAAATGCTTTTAGCAATGCACGACCTTGATCATCGTTCGCTGCGGTGGTAGTGATGGTAACATCTAGACCACGGATACGGTCGATTTTATCAAAATCTACTTCAGGGAAAACGATCTGCTCTTTGATGCCTAGTGAGTAGTTACCACGACCATCAAATGCTTTAGCAGAAAAACCACGGAAGTCACGAATACGAGGAATTGCAATGGCAATTAGACGATCTAGGAATTCATACATTTGATCGCCACGCAAAGTAACTTTGCAACCGATTGGCCATTCTTCACGAATTTTAAAGCCTGCAACTGATTTGCGAGCTTTGGTTACGACAGGTTTTTGACCAGCGATTGCGGTCATGTCAGCCAAAGCACCTTCTAGTAGTTTTTTATCTTGTGCAGCACCACCAACACCCATGTTTAGTGTGATTTTGGTGATTTTTGGCACTTGCATGACATTTTCTAAGCCCAGCTCGTCTTTGATTTGCTGTTTTAGCTTGTCATTGTATAAAGATTTAAGTCTTGCCATTACTATATACCCTTAGTCTCTTATGCAGTCGCCACTACTTCACCAGTAGAACGATAGATGCGTTGTTTTACGCCTTCTTCGTTTACTTGGTAAGCAATACGATCAGCTTTTTGGGTTTTTGCGTTATAAATCGCAACATTTGAAATATGTAGGAAAGCTTCTTGCTTAACGATGCCACCTTCTTTACCTAGCATTTGGTTAGGTTTTTGGTGTTTGGTGACGATGTTTACGCCTTCAACTTTTACACGGTCTGCTTTCACCGCCAAAATTGTGCCTTGCTTGCCTTTGTCTTTGCCAGCAATCACAACCACGGTGTCGCCTTTACGTAACTTTGCCATAATAAGCCTCTAATACAATTACAGTACTTCTGGCGCAAGTGAAACAATCTTCATGAATTGTTCACCACGCAGTTCACGAGTAACAGGTCCAAAAATACGCGTTGCAATTGGTGCTTTGTTGTTGTTCAACAATACCGCAGCATTGTCGTCAAAACGAAGTACAGAACCATCTGGGCGACGAACGCCTTTTTTGGTGCGTACTACAACTGCATTCATCACGTCACCTTTTTTAACACGGCCACGCGGAATAGCGTCTTTTACTGTTACTTTGATGATGTCGCCAACAGATGCATAACGACGATGAGAACCACCCAGTACTTTAATGCACTGAACGCGTTTTGCACCACTGTTATCTGCAACTTCCAGCATTGTTTCAGTCTGAATCATCGCATTACTCCAATATTAATAAAGCAATAAAAGCCATTTGCTGCCGAAATTGGCAGATATACATCTAAAAAGACATACATTATACAAGCAAATGGCTTAAATTGCAAATAGCTCAAATTTTTACTGCACGCTCAACCACTTCCACCAAAGCCCAAGTTTTGGTCTTTGAGAAAGGACGGGTTTCTTTGATGCGTACGATATCACCTTCTTGGCAAGTATTCGTTTCGTCATGTGCTTTAAGCTTAGTCGAACGGCGAACTTGCTTGCCATACATTGGGTGACGGATTTGGCGCTCAACCAACACCACAATAGACTTGTCCATCTTGTTGCTGATTACTTTGCCAGTTACAACGCCAACTTCTTGAGTGGTGTTCTCGCTCATGCGTCACCTCTTTGTTTTTCGTTGATCAAAGTCAAAATCTTAGCGATCGTGCGACGATTCGCTTTGATTTCGTGAGTGTTGCCAAGCTGACCCGTTGCTTTTGCCATGCGCAGACGAAATGCGTCAAGTTGCTTTTCGTCAAGCAATTGAGCCAACTCTTCTACTGATTTTTCGCGTAATTCGTTGGTTTTCATTACATAATCGTCCGTTTAACAATGGTGGTCTTGAATGGAAGCTTAGCAGCCGCTAGCGTTAGCGCTTCACGGGCTAGCTCTTCGCTAACACCTTGGATTTCATAAAGCATTTTGCCTGGCTTGATTTCTGCTACCCAGTACTCAACAGGACCTTTACCCTTACCCATACGAACTTCCAATGGTTTTTCGGTAATTGGTTTGTCTGGGAATACACGGATCCAGATTTTACCACCACGCTTAATGCGACGAGTGATAGTACGACGAGCAGCTTCGATTTGACGAGCAGTCATACGACCACGACCGATAGATTTTAGACCAATTTCACCAAAAGCAACTGTGTTACCACGCTGGGCTAGGCCAGTGTTACGACCTTTGTGCATTTTGCGAAACTTGGTACGTTTTGGTTGTAACATATCTTAACCTCTGTCTGTGTTGCGGCGGTTAGTACGGCCACGGCGTTTTGGTGCACGTGCTTTATCTTCAACCACTGGGTTGTAAGCACTGTTCATGCCATCTAGGATTTCACCACGGAAAATCCAAACTTTAACACCGATAGTACCGTAAGTAGTTTCTGCACGAACTGTTGCATAGTCGATATCAGCACGAAGTGTGTGTAGTGGCACACGACCTTCACGATACCACTCAGTACGAGCGATCTCAGCACCGCCTAGACGACCTGATAGTTCAACTTTGATACCTTGTGCGCCAGAACGCATACTGTTTTGAACAGCGCGCTTCATCGCACGACGGAACATCACACGACGCTCAAGCTGGCTTGAGATACCTTCAGCTACTAGACGAGCGTCTAGGTCTGGTGAAGTAATCTCTTGAATATTGACTTGTGCAGGTACGCCCATCAATTTGGTTAGTTCTTTTTGTAGGCTTTCGATATCTTCGCCTTTTTTACCAATGATGACACCAGGACGAGCACTGTGAATGGTGATTTTTGCTGCACCAGTAGGACGCTCGATATTGATGTGACTTACCATTGCACCTTCAAGTTTTTTGCGTAGGAAAGCACGAACTTGGAAGTCGTTTAGCAGATACTCAGAGTACTGCTTTGGACTTGCATACCAGTTAGCGTTGTGCTTTTTGATCACGCCTAGACGGATACCAATTGGATGTACTTTTTGACCCATGATTATTCCCCTACTTTAACAGTGATATGGCAAGTGCGTTTGCTGATGCGATGAGCATGACCCTTGCCACGGGGCATAATACGCTTCAAAGTGATGCCTTCATCAACATAGATGGTAGTAACACGAAGCTTGTCGATGTCAAGACCATTGTTGTGCTCAGCGTTAGCAATCGCTGAATCTAGGCATTTCTTAACCAATTTAGCACCTTTTTTGTTGCTGAAGGTAAGAATGTCTAAAGCGCGTTCAATTGGCTTACCACGAACTTCGTCCGCAACCAATCTTACTTTTTGTGCCGAAATGGCGGCACCACGTAATTTTGCAGTTACTTCCATGGTAGCACCTTATCTCTTAGATTTCTTATCAACGCCATGACCACGATATGAACGGGTCGGAGCGAATTCACCTAGTTTATGACCAACCATTTGTTCGTTCACAATTACTGGCACATGAGTGCGGCCGTTGTGAACTGAGATGGTTAGACCTACCATTTGTGGTAGAATCATCGAGCGACGTGACCAAGTTTTGATCGGTTTGCGGTTGTTGCTTTCTAGAGCATCTTCAACCTTGGCAAACAAATGCGCATCGATAAATGGACCTTTTTTCAATGAACGAGGCATGAAACTTTTCCTTTATTTCTTGGCACGACGGCGACGGATGATCATACTGTCAGTACGCTTGTTAGAACGAGTCTTAAGACCCTTAGCTTTCTGACCCCATGGGCTGGTTGGGTGCTTACCGAAGTTACGGCCTTCACCACCACCGTGTGGGTGGTCAATCGGGTTCATCGCAGTACCACGAACGGTAGGACGAACACCACGCCAGCGCGCTGCACCTGCTTTACCTAGTGATTTTAGGTTGTTTTCAGTGTTTGATACTTCACCGATAACCGCACGGCAGTTAGCGTGGATACGGCGAGTTTCACCTGAACGCAAACGAACGATCACATAAGCACCATCACGACCTAGCAACTGAACTGCTGCACCAGCTGAACGAGCGATTTGCGCGCCTTTGCCGATTTTTAGTTCGATGTTGTGGATCACGGTACCAACAGGAATATTTTTAAGTGGCAAGCAGTTACCTGGACGGATTGGTGCTGCTTCACCTGATACTACTTGATCACCTACGCTCAATTTCTTTGGCGCAATGATGTAGCGACGCTCACCGTCAGCATACTTAAGTAGTGCGATGTGTGCGGTACGGTTTGGATCGTATTCGATACGCTCAACAACAGCTGGGATACCATCTTTGTTGCGCTTGAAGTCAACTAGACGATAGTGTTGCTTATGACCACCACCGATGTGGCGAGTAGTAATACGACCGTTGTTGTTACGACCACCAGTTTTAGCTTTTGATTCAACAAGCGGTGCATATGGACGACCTTTGTAAAGGTGTGGATGCACTACTTTCTCAACAAAGCGGCGACCTGGTGATGTAGGTTTTGCTTTTACGATAGGCATTTTGTTAATCCTTATTCGTTAGTCGCTGTTTCACTAGTGATTTCTTCACCAGCACCGATTTGTACGTCTGAACCAGCTTTTAGGGTTACATACGCTTTTTTGATGTCGTTACGCTTACCAACAACACGGCCAAAACGCTTAGTTTTGCCTTTGATGTTTAGCGTGTTTACTTTAACAACTTCAACACCTTCAAACATTAGCTCAACAGCTTGTTTGATTTCTTTTTTGGTAGCTTTGCCATCAACTTTGAAAACCTGCACACCAAGGGTATCGCCTAGGCGTTGAGATTTTTCTGAAAATACAGGTGCTTTTAGTACCTGATATAGTCTTGCGTTGCTCATGCAAGTGTCTCCTCAAATTGTTTGGCTGCTTCAACAGTCATAATTACTTTGTCAAAAGAAACCAAGCTTACTGGATCAACTTCACGAGTACCCAATACATTCACATATGGGATGTTGCGTGCAGCTAGGTACAAGTTTTCGTCAACTTCGTGAGTAACGATCAACGCACGTGGTGCATTTAGACCAGCCAATTTAGCAACCAATTCTTTGGTTTTTGGTGAAGATACAGAGATCTCGTCAACCAATACCAAACGCTCTTGGCGTACTAGCTCAGCTAGGATGCATTGCATTGCACCGCGGTACATTTTACGGTTCACTTTTTGTGACCAGTCTTGTGGCTTAGCAGCGAATGCACGACCACCGCCAACCCAGATTGGGCTACGGATAGAACCAGCACGCGCACGGCCAGTACCTTTTTGACGCCATGGCTTCTTGCCACCGCCAGAAACTTCGCCACGAGTTTTTTGTGCACGAGTACCTTGACGAGCACCAGCCAAATAAGCGGTCACTACTTGATGTACCAAGGCTTCATTGAACTCACGGCCAAATGCGACCTCTGAAAGCTCAACCGCTGCACCTGTAACAGTTTTTAAATTCACGTTTAATCCCCTTAGGCTTTAACTGACGGACGTACGATAACATCGCCACCGTTGGCACCTGGAACAGCACCCTTGATGACTAGTACACCTTTTTCGGCGTCAACTGAAACAATTTCCAAGCCTTGAACAGTAACGCGCTTGTTACCCATTTGACCTGGCATTTTTTTGCCTTTGAAAACGCGACCTGGGGTTTGGTTTTGACCTGTAGAACCCAATACACGGTGAGAAACAGAGTTACCGTGAGTTGCGTCTTGAGTGCGGAAGTTGTGACGCTTCACACCACCTTGGAAACCTTTACCCTTGCTTTGACCAGTCACATCAACCAACTGACCAACTTCAAAGATATCAGCTAGGATATTGCCGCCAACTTCGCGACCTTCTAGGTCAGCTTCTTCTGCGCGGAATTCCCAAACACCACGACCAGCGGCTACGCCAGCTTTTGCGAAGTGTCCTTTTTGAGCAGCAGTTACGCGGCTGTCACGACGCTCACCAGTGGTGATCTGAATCGCGTTATAGCCATCGGTGTCTACTGTTTTGATTTGCGAGATGCGGTTGGCATCAACCTCAACCACTGTTACAGGGATAGATACGCCTGCTTCAGTGAAGACTCGGGTCATGCCGCATTTTTTACCGACTAAACCAATCGCCATTTTAGACCTCATTTATATTAAAAGTTAATAGTTCAAACCAGACTTATGTTCATTAGCCCAAAGCGATCTGAACATCAACACCAGCAGCTAGATCTAGCTTCATCAGTGCATCAACAGTTTTGTCAGTTGGTTGCACGATGTCGATCATACGCTTATGGGTGCGAATTTCGTACTGGTCACGAGCGTCTTTGTTGACGTGTGGTGATGTCAATACGTTGAACCGCTCAATACGAGTCGGCAACGGTACAGGACCGCAAACTTGTGCACCTGTACGCTTTGCAGTATCGACAATCTCTTGTGCCGACTGGTCAATCAGACGATGGTCGAACGATTTTAGTCGGATACGGATTCTCTGGTTAGCCATGCCAACAAGCTCCTAATTAAGTGCTTTTTAAAACTTCCATCTATGCGTTTATTGCGTTTTAGACTTCAGTTAAACCGTTAAAATTTGTTCTCGAAAAGCTGAAAACAAAATAATCCTATCCCTGCCAACCTTGCATAGAAATGCTGGTAGCAGGGGTGTTTTGTTCAATAGTGCCAAAAACGATGCTTCGGCTGTGGCGTTGACTTGGTACTTCCTCAACTGTTGAACTTTAGTTCATTCATGAAGTAAACTTTTGATTTGTTTGGCAATGTGTGCCATCAAAAGCGCAACGCAATACAATGATGGCGTGTATTATACACGAAAATTGGCACAATGCAAGGTATTTATTGGCTTTTTGTGCGTTTTTCGCTAAGTTTTTTGTGGATTTTACAAAAGGCAAACAAAGTGTTGAATTTGGTTAAATTTTAATCAATTTGTCACTGCCGTTATCATTGATTGTGCATATTAATACATTTATTAATTTAATAAATGTATTAATATTTAAACCAACATTAATTTAACCAATCACTTTTTGTGATTTACTACAAAATATTAATCAATCAAGTGCAATATTATACTGCTCTTGTTGGTACAAAGGTTCAATTTCAAAACGGATTGGTTTACCAATCAGATATTCCAGATCAGCAACGGTGTTCGCTTCGCTTGAGAGCATCAAATCAATCACGGCACTATGTGCGATGACGGTGAACTGTCGCGGTGCATTAAAGGTGCGTGCATAACGCATGATTTCACGAAAGATTTCAAAGCAGATGGTCTCGGCGGTCTTGATATAGCCCTTGCCTTCGCAGACCGGACATGGCTCGCACAGCTGCTGTGGTAGTGATTCACGGGTGCGTTTGCGAGTCATCTCAACCAAACCGAGCTCACTCACCTGTGTGATATTGGTCTTGGCATAATCGTGGCTGAGTTGCTCTTGTAAGCTTGCCAAGACATCGGCTCGGTGCGCTTCTTCGAGCATATCAATAAAATCAAGAATGATAATCCCGCCTAAGTTTCGTAGGCGGATTTGGCGAGCGATGACCTGCGTGGCTTCAAGGTTGGTCTTATATACTGTATCTTCGAGCGAGCGAGCGCCGACATATGAGCCTGTATTGACATCGATGGTGGTCATCGCTTCGGTTTGATCGATAATCAGATAGCCACCAGATTTGAGATCGACACGGCGTTTTAGGGCATTTTGGACATCTTCTTCGACACGATATAAGTCAAATAATGGCACTTCACCTGCATAATGCGCGACCATCGGTGCAATCGATGGGACAAATTCACGGGCAAAATGTGCCACTTCATGATAGACCGCTTCGTGGTCGATCAGCACCTTGGTGGTTTTTTCGTTGACCAAATCACGGATACAGCGAAATGGCAAGGACAGCTCTTGATAGATCAGCTCAGATTTTTTGTTTGAGTGTAGCTTGGCGGCAGCTTGTCGTGTCAAAATCGTCCGCCACAGTTGCACTAAATAATAGATATCTTCTTCAAGCTTAATCTCACTCACCTTTTCGGCAGCAGTACGGGCAATCAGTCCGCCTTTGAGATTTGCCGATTGTAATAACTTGGTCAATTCGTTCTTTAGGCGTGTGCGTTCGTCACTTTCTTCGATGCGGATTGACACACCGACATATTCATCACTGGTCGGTAAATACACAAGATAGCGAGATGGCAATGAAATATTGGTGGTCAAACGCGCACCCTTGGTGCCAAGCTCATCTTTGATGACTTGTACCAAAATGCGGTCACCTTCTCTGAGACGATACTGAATCAGATCGGTACTTGGCGTGGGTTTTTTGGAGATGGTCAGTGATTTGACATCGGTGACAGCACTATGTCCTTGCTCAAGCTCACTGCTTTGTGCTGGGCTGTGTGCGATAGCTAGGCGTGTGATGGGCGTTTGGACAATCTCATCGGGGCTGTCATTCATGCGTTTGGGTTTTTGCATATCATTGGCGTGCAAAAATGCCGTCCGTGACTGACCAATATCCACAAACGCCGCCTGCATCCCTGGTAGCACTCGTACCACCGTACCCAGATAAATATTACCCACTAAGCCCAATTTTTGGTGGCGTTCGATCAGTATTTCGCTCGTCACACCATCGGTCAAGACCGCCACCCGAGATTCCATCGGCGTATAATTAATCAATAACTCTTCTGACATTTTTTACTCAATTTTTATAATTTTCAAATTCTTTATCGCTATCGATTATAGTAAGCGATATTGCCGATTTATGCAAGGTGAACGCAAATTAAGGCTGGCTTAGGGCTTATTATGATTGATTAGTCTATCATTGGCGACAGCCAAGCCTTGCATTGCTTTGATTTTTTGTACTACTTGCGCCAATGGCAACCCAACCACATTGGTATAGCTGCCACGAATCGCACTCACCCATGCTGCTGCACCGCCTTGGATGGCGTATGCGCCTGCCTTATCCTGCGGCTCGCCTGTCTGCCAATAGCTAGCTTTATCGGTATCGCTAAGCTTGATAAACTCAACTTCGGTACGCTCGCACAAATACTGCTGATCTATGCGCTCTCCCTGTGATAATCGTGTCAAGCACACCGCCGTCCATATCTCATGCGTCGTATCCGACAATCGATCCCACATCCGATAGGCATCCGCCTGATCCACAGGTTTGGTCAAGACTTCACCATCATCAAGTACACCAATGGTATCGGCAGTGATGACAATACACTCGCTTGGCAAAGTTGCATCCGTCATCACCGCATCTGCCTTGGTCATCACCATACGGCGAATATAGGCATCTGCCGACTCGCCTGCCAGCCACGACTCATCAATCTCCACACCCACCGCCATAAACTCGATCCCTGCTTGGCTCAGTAGCTCTCTACGGCGTGGTGATGTCGATGCTAGGATAATGGCTGGGCGTGCGGCTGTGTTCATGGTGGATGCGTCCAATAAATGACCGATAAAAATTGTGGCAATTATCCACCTTTTCATGGCATGGGTCAAATCAAATCTCATCAGCACAGATTTCTATCCATCGCTTTGTACTCATGGCAAGCTATGGTACAATGGTGCTGATTTTTTTGTTATTTTTATCTCAAGTTTTTAACTCAAGGAAAAACCATGAGCCAACTTACCTCGGACGATATCCTATCGGTAGCCAATTTGGCACGCCTAAAAGTGGATGATAACTTAGCAGCCGACTACGCCAAAGACATCAGCAAAATCCTAAGCATGATGGATATCCTAAGTTCAGTAGATACCGACGGCATCGCCCCACTTGCCAATATCCACGAATCTAGCCAAACCTTGCGTGCAGATATCCCAACCACCGATATCGACCGCACCGCCAATCAATCGGTAGCGCCAAGCACGGCAGATGGTCTGTATCTTGTCCCACAAGTGATTGAATAATCGCTTGCCACTGGATTGTCACTTATAAATTTAAAAATATTGAAGGCATAAACCATGTCAAACCTACACACTTTATCTGTTGCCGAGATCACGACAGGTCTTGCCAATAAAGACTTTAGCAGTCTTGAGATGACCACGCATTTACTGGGTCGTATTGATACTTTAAATAAAGATCTAAACAGCTTCATCACCGTCACCGCCGAACAAGCCTTAGAACAAGCCAAAGCCGCGGATGCACTGCGTGCTGGTGGCGATACTCGTGCCCTACTGGGCGTACCGATGGCACACAAGGACAATCTGTGCACCCAAGGCGTCTTGACCACTTGTGGCTCAAAGATGCTATACAATTTCGTCTCGCCGTACAATGCCACACTGGTGGACAATGTCGCCAACGCAGGCTTTATCAGCCTAGGCAAGCTGAACATGGATGAGTTCGCCATGGGTTCGGATAACGAAAAATCTTATTATGGTGCTGTGCATAACCCTTGGGATCTTAGCCATGTACCAGGTGGCTCATCTGGTGGCTCAGCCGCAGCCGTGGCAGCAAGCCTAGTACCAGTGGCGACAGGCTCGGATACCGGTGGCTCAATCCGTCAGCCAGCCAGCTTCTGTGGTATCACAGGCATCAAGCCAACCTATGGCCGTGTCTCACGCTATGGCATGATCGCTTATGCATCAAGCTTTGACCAAGCAGGTTCATTTGGTAAATCTGCCCTAGACTGCGCCTATCTACTCCAAGCCATGTCAGGCTATGATGCCAAAGACTCAACCAGCATCGCCAAAGATGTCCCTGATTGGGTCACTGAAATCCACGCATCACGAGTCGCCGATAAGCCATTGGCAGGTCTAAAAATCGGTGTGCCAACCGAATACTTCGGTGCAGGTCTAAACGATGAAGTCTCAAGCACCGTCAAAGCTGCCCTGGCCCAATACGAAGCCCTAGGCGCGACACTGGTCGATATCCACTTGACCAGCCCTGAGATTACGCTGGCGACTTATTATCTGCTTGCCCCTGCCGAAGCCAGCTCAAACCTGTCTCGCTTTGATGGCGTGCGTTTTGGTTATCGCTGTGACAATCCAAAAGATCTACAAGACCTATACACCCGCTCTCGCTCCGAAGGCTTTGGTGCCGAAGTACAACGCCGCATCATCATGGGGACTTATGCCCTATCGGCAGGTTATTTTGATGCGTATTATGTCAAAGCTCAAAAAGTACGCCGTCTGATTGCCGAAGATTTTGCCAAAGCATTCGCCGACTGCGATGTCATCGCAACGCCAACAGCACCAACCACTGCCTATCAAATCGGTGCCAGCCTAACCCCATCTGAAATCTATATGGGCGATGTCTATACCATCGGTGTAAACCTAGCTGGTCTGCCTGCCATCAGCCATCCGATTGGCTTTGATAAACAAGGCTTGCCAGTGGGCTTGCAATTGATTGGTAATCATTGGCAAGAAGGCAAACTGCTAAGCGTCACCGATGCATATCAGCAAGTGACTGACTTTCATAAAGCAGCACCAAGCATCGGCTAATCGATAAGCAAGGATAAGGACATGGGCAAAGCAATCAGCACAAACATCGTGGTTCGACCAACCGAACCCTACGACCATCAAGGACTTTATGACTTATACAGACAGCCTGAAGTCTATCGTCAGACGCTTGCTTTACCCAGTCAGTCCTTACACAGTTGGGAGAAACGGCTATCTGCCATCCCAAGCCATGTGCATTCATTCGTAGCACTGCTTGATAATGATGACGAATATCGCATCGTGGGTAATGTCGCCTTGACCATCGAGACCGCCATGCGTCGCCGTCATGCAGGCTCAATCGTCATCGCCGTCAGCGCGGACAGTCACGGACAAGGCATCGGCACGATGCTGATGCAGACCATCGTTGACTTGGCGGATAATTGGCTTGACTTATCCCGACTGGAATTACAAGTTTATACCGATAACACGCCTGCGATTGCTTTGTATGAAAAATTTGGCTTTATCAACGAAGGCACGCTGCAAAACTACGCCTATCGTGATGGCAAGCTGTGCGATTTATATATGATGGCGAGAACCAAAAATCCATCAGACACCAATTGAAAAGAGAACCACTATGACCAATCAAGCTCCACTTATCGACGGCTATGAAGTCGTCATCGGCATTGAAATTCACTGCCAATTAAACACCGAAAGTAAAATTTTCTCAAATGCACCCACCGCTTTTGGTGCAGAGCCAAACACCCAAGCCACCATCGTTGATTTGGGCTTTCCAGGTGCTTTGCCTGTGCTCAATGAAGGCGTGATTGAGCGTGCACTCAAATTCGGTCTAGGCGTCAATGCTGAACTGGGTATGTACAATACCTTTGACCGCAAAAACTATTTTTATCCTGATTTGCCAAAGGGCTATCAAACCACCCAAATGGCAAATCCCATCGTCGGCAAAGGCTATATTGACATCCTAGTCAATGCAGGACAAAAAGACGAGTACACCAAACGCATCGGTATCACCCGTGCCCACCTAGAAGAAGATGCAGGCAAATCGGTGCATGACGCTGTACCAGCCATGACAGGTGTGGACTTAAACCGTGCTGGCACGCCACTCATCGAAATCGTCTCTGAGCCTGATATGCGTTCGGTTGGCGAGGCGGTCGCCTATGTCAAGACCATTCATGAATTGGTCACTTGGCTAGGCATCAGTGATGCGATTATGGCAGAAGGCTCGTTCCGTGCTGATATCAATATCTCAGTACACAAGCCAAATACGCCATTTGGCACACGCTGTGAGCTTAAAAACCTAAACTCATTCCGCTTCATCGAGCGTGCCATCAAATCAGAAATCGAACGCCAAATCGATGTCATCGAAGACGGCGGTAAAGTCGTGCAAGCCACTCGCCTATACGACCCTGAGCGTGACGAAACCCGTGCGATGCGCACCAAAGAAGAAGCCAATGACTATCGCTATTTCCCTTGCCCCGACCTATTGCCTGTGGTGATTGGTGATGAAACTTTGGCAAAAGTCAAAGCCGATATGCCAGAGCTGCCAAGCGTGCGTAAAGAGCGATTTGTGAATGAATTTGGACTATCTACCTATGATGCCAATGTGTTAAACGGCAGCCGTGAATTGTCCGATTATTTCTTGGAAGTCGTTGCTATCACCGGCAATCAACACGCCAAAATCGCCGCCAACTGGGTGATGGGCGAGCTGTCAGGCGCACTCAATAAAAATGAGCTGACAATCAGTCAATCCCCAATCAGTGCCGAGCGTCTGGCAGGGATGATTGCTCGCATCACCGATAACACCATCAGTGGCAAAATCGCCAAAGAAGTGTTCGGCTATCTGTGGGAATCTGACAAATCAGCCGATGACATCATCGCGGAGCACGGACTCAAACAAGAAACCGACACTGGCGCCATCGAAGCCATCATCAAAGAAGTCTTGGCAAACAACCAAGCGATGGTGGATGAATATAAAGGCGGTAAAGAAAAAGCCTTTAACGGCTTGGTCGGTCAAGTGATGAAAGCGTCTCGTGGCAAGGCAAACCCAGCCCAAGTCAATGAACTGATGAAAAAGCTGATTGGTTAATCAACTAAGCCCCAAATACTGTGTGTTTGGGGCTTTTATTAGAGTGAGTTTAAGGATTCTTATGTCGAAAGAAAAATTGTGCCAATCCAATGATAAATTACCACAATTTTTATCATTTGATTTTTCTAGGCATCAAATGTACCCAGAATTTCAAAATAATTACCCATCATTGAATGATTATTATTGGACGCTTGTCAATATCATTCCACATCATTTTGAAAGTTATGCAATCATTTTACATCCAATTGGTTATCATCAACATGAGCAATACATAGAACCAAAAACCAATAACAGAAAGTCAGCATTTAAAGCATTTGGCGTATTAACAAACGACGATATTAAATTGGATCATGCGAATGATTTGTATCGTATGGAAGGTGAGTTAATGGAAAACAATTGCAAAATATCTCGTCTTTCAAAATACAATTTACTGTATTTATCAAACGGTGAATGTTCTGATGTGCAATATAACTTTATTATCAATACTCTAAAAAAAATTGGTTAATAATGACATCTACTATTATTATGAACTTTTGAAAATTATCTGTCATTCAGAATACGATAATCGCAACATATCCGAGCTATTATTTAAAGGCGAGATATTAACACATCAAGAAGTGCAACAGTATTCAAAAATAGCTACACAGCCAAGCATGCTGTTTGACAAGAGTGAAACATGGGTTATCGCAACTAATCACGATATACCCTATACATTTATTGGCGGGAATAAATCTTTTGTAGAGAAATTTTTGAATGCTGAATACGATATTTATCCGATTGAACCAAAATATCAATGGATTAAGAAAATTGATTAGCATTGTTATGCAATAAACGCTTTACCACCGACCTTAGAATAATTATCAACCGCCCACAACTTTTTGGCATTACAGCATAACAAATTTTCCACCCCAAAAGCTGTCTTTGGTTATATTTCATGACACACTGACAAAATGATTGGTTAATCAACTAATCCCCAAATACTGTGTGTTTGGGACTTATTGCTTTTTATTTATATAAAAATACAAATCTACCATATTTGGTTTGGCTTATGGGCAAAATTTCTTTAACGGTTCTATAAGAAATTCTATTTCTGTCTCAATTCCTGATATCTTCTTAATCGACTGATCGTTCTTGAGCATATTCTGTCGATCGACATCTGGTTCATAAATACTGATGATTATTCTATCCTTAATAGGATCATAACCCATCATGGCAAACCCATCTATACGCTTAGCAAGTGCCACACTGTTATTTGCGATAATATTGGCAATGGCTTGAGCATTATTGGAATTATTTTTTAAGATTGCCACAGGTAGCTTATTTTGAGTGCCTTGCAGATCTCTAAGCTCTGTTAAATCCGCACCCTGCACAGTGGTTCTCACCACCAACCGAAACTCGCCGTTGTTATCAAAATAAATGGATACAATATCATCGCCAAATTTCGCCTGCATCTCATCAATAATGGGCTGGCTATGACTGATTAAATCTAGTCTTCTAGTCGCTTCTTCACGACTGATATCAAACTCTGTGACATATACTTCGATTAGTGACTCATCCCAATCTTGATTTTGTGCATGGCTAATATTGCAAGATAACAAAGCAAAAAAAGATACTAACATCATTTTCTTAAAATACATAACTTACTCCTTGTGAATTTTGGTCAAACTCTTTTAACCAAAATAAGTCAATGCACGCCCATCATCCGTCTTTTGATGTTTTTTATTATATAGCGCATATAAAACGATGGCAATTTTAATCAAAAAAATGGGTGGTTGTGTTGCTAGACTGGTTAAAACTTAGGCACAGCTACCAACCGCCCACAACTTTTTGGCATTACAGCATAACAAATTTTCCGCCCCAAAAGCTGTCTTTGGTTATATTTCATGATACACTGACAAAAAGTTTGGAGATAAATTCCAAAAAATTTTAATAGATAACTTAGACAGCCAAGGAGTGGAAATTATGTCAGTATTACATGATTTAGCCGTGTTGCGTTCGCATGAGGGTATGCTCTGCACAGGACTAGATGATGCAAGCATTGAGCGATTTGCAAGCTTTACACCCGAACTCACCCAAGCCATCACGGATGCACTGGCTCGCTATCAAGACATCAAAGCCCAACATCCCGAGCTATTAGCACTGGATGAGCAAGCGCAGATTGCTGCCATCCAAGACGGCTTTGTCAATTTTTATGCCAGTGATGCTGTCAATCCTTATGTTGCCCTATCTGCTCGTGGCTCGTGGATTGTCACGCTCAAAGGTGCGGTGCTGTATGATACCGGCGGCTATGGGATGCTTGGTTTTGGGCATACGCCTGATGCCGTCATCGATGCGATGGCAAAACCACAAGTCACCGCCAATATCATGACGCCAAATCTCGCCCAATATCGGCTCATTCAAGCACTCAAACAGGAAATCGGACAAACCCAAAACGGCTGTCCTTATACTGGCTTTATGTGCCTAAACTCAGGCTCAGAAGCGGTCGGACTTGCTACACGCATCATCGATGCTCATGCCAAACGCCAAACCGACGCAGGGGCCCGCCATGCCGGTAAAGTCATCAAGCGTCTGACCATCAAAGGCTCATTTCACGGACGCACCGACCGCCCTGCTCTGTACTCAAATTCAAGCCGTAGTAGCTATGACAAATATCTGGCCAGCTACAAAGATGAAGACAGCGTCATCACCGTCGCACCATATGACATCGATGCACTCAAGGCGGTCTTTGCCGATGCTGATGCCAACGGCTGGTTCATCGAAGCGATGCTGATGGAGCCTGTGATGGGCGAAGGCAACCCAGGGCGTAGTGTGCCACGAGCATTTTATGATGCTGCACGAGCCTTGACCCGTGAGCATGGTAGTCTGCTACTCATCGACTCAATCCAAGCAGGTCTGCGTACCACAGGCTATCTGTCGATTGTGGATTCGCCTGAATTTGAGGGCATTGAACCACCTGATTTTGAGACCTATTCAAAGGCCATCAATGCAGGGCAATTCCCCTTATCCATCCTAGCCATGACCGACTATGCCAGCGGTGAATATCAGCGTGGACTGTACGGCAACACCATGACCACCAATCCACGAGCACTGGATGTCGCCTGTGCGGTGCTGGCTGGTATGACAGATGATGTGCGCGCCAATATCGTCCATCAAGGCAAACAAGCGATTACTAAGCTTACCGCTCTACAAGCCAAGCTTGGCGATGTCATCACCAATGTCCAAGGCACAGGGCTGCTGTTCAGCTGTGAGCTAAATCCACGCTACAAAGCCTATGGCACAGGCAGTGTCGAAGAGTGGCTACGCTTGCACGGCATTGGTGTTATTCATGGTGGTCAAAATGCCCTGCGATTCACGCCACAGTTTGGTATCCGTGATGCTGAACTGGATTTGGTGATTGATAAGCTTGAGCAAGCCTTGGTTGCGATGGCTTAAGTCATTGGCACAATAATCATTCATCAATCCAAGCCCTGCTAAACCCCACTTGGACTTAGCAGGACTTGTTTTATGCTTGCTCGATCAATCAGAATAATGGCGAAAAATTTCCCCAAACCCCTTGTCAATTCGGCAAAATCGGCTACAATAGGCACATCGGAATGTAGCGCAGCTTGGTAGCGCACTTGCATGGGGTGCAAGGGGTCGTAGGTTCAAATCCTATCATTCCGACCAAACAATAATTTAGGGGTGTTGCATAATGTGCTACACCCCTTTATTTTCAAGGCTTTTAGCCGTTTTATGTGTATTATGCAGCAATATAAAGCACCATTCAGCAATGAAAATTATTGGTATCAAAACCCATCCCAATACCCTTTTACTTATCCATTGGTCTGATTGTCCAATGTGCCAATTTCCGCTATAATATGCCAATTCCCTATATTTTATAAGGTTTTGGCATGACATCCACCCACCATCCCTACGCCAACCGCACCGCCAAGCATTTTGACGGTATTGAGTTTGATGAAGCCTTGATTCAAAAATACAACCGCCAAGGCCCACGCTATACTTCCTATCCGACCGCACTGGAATTTGCCCCGATGGCAGATGGCATGGAAGCTGATATTCTCAAAAATCGTGATGCCACTGTGCCGCTGTCTTTGTACATTCACATTCCATTTTGTCATCATCTATGCTACTACTGCGGCTGCAACAAAATCATCACCAAGAAAAACAGCGATGCTGGTGATTATTTAGAATATCTGTTTAAAGAGATTCGCCATAAGAAATCCCTGCTGCCTGCTGGCAGCATCGTCAAGCAGCTGCATCTGGGCGGTGGTACGCCGACATTTTTGAGCGATGATGAGCTAGTCGAGCTATGGGAATTTCTGCACGCAGAGTTTGATTTTGCTGCTGATGGGGATTATTCCATCGAAGTTGATCCGCGAGAACTTCGTGAAAATACTTTAGAAATTCTGTGTAATCTTGGCTTTAATCGCTTGAGTTTCGGCGTGCAGGATCTGGACGAAAAAGTCCAAATCGCCGTCAATCGCGTGCAGCCTTTGTCACTCATCACCGCTGTGATGAACGAAGCGAACCGACTGGGTTATCAATCGACCAATATCGATCTGATCTATGGCTTGCCACACCAGAGCATCGACAGCATGAATGCGACCATCCGCGAGATCATTCGCCTATCACCTGATCGCTTGTCGGTGTTCAATTATGCGCATCTGCCCGAGCGATTCACCGCACAGCGCCGCATTCGTGATGAAGATCTGCCAAGTGCCGCCGATAAGCTTACGATGTTTGGCAATATCATCACCGCGCTTGGGGCGGCAGGCTATCAGTACATTGGCATTGATCATTTCGCCAAGCCGACCGACCAGATGGCGATCGCCCAGCGAAATGGGGAGCTTCATCGTAATTTTCAGGGTTATGCCATCTTGGGCGAGTGTGATTTGATCGGCTTTGGCGTCAGCGCCATCAGTCAAATCGGTGCGCACATCACCCAGAACCCGACCGCGCTTGCCGATTATCAAGCTGCTATCGCCGATGGCAAGCTGCCTGCCGTGAAGCATATCCAAAGCGATGCCAAAGACGAGCTGCGTCGTCATGTCATCATGAATCTACTCTGCCATGACTATATGAATTTTGGCTATTTGCGTGAGCGGTTTGGCATCGAGCCCACCCAAGTATTTGCCGATGAGATTGCCACGCTACGCGACATGGCGGCTGATGGATTGGTGCAGATTGATCAAGATGGCATCACTATTTTACCAAAGGGGCGTATTCTTGGGCGTAATGTGGCGATGGTGTTTGATGAATATCTGAGCCAAAAGCACCAAGGAAGATTTTCGAAGGTGATTTAATGAAAACTCTAAATTACTTGCTACTGCTGATTTGTATATTCTGTTCAGTTAATGCTTATGCTAATTCGGAGAAAAACGCCGTCTATGACACGATGAAAGCTTATGCCAATTTAACAGCTTGCAACCATTCTTTCGAAAGAAGCAACTCAGGCGTTGAGACGACGCTCAAAGATGTGTTTTTGGTTAATCAAGAAATACATACAGACGACACCCCCAAACAAACTACATATTATGTGTTCTGGCATGGTGATATAGGCTGCCAAGGAAGCAATCATTCAGCCCAATACTTTATTACCACAGTGTTTAAAAGGTATACTGATCATTTTTTGGTCTTAGACGATCATTTTGCCTTTGGTGATGAAGGTGAGTTGATCTCATATAGTCACATTGACAGCATCAAGCAATTATCGCATGATCAATTCGTCATCACCGCTTGGGAATATACAGATATTGATGGTTATGATTATGCGTATGATCAATATCTTTATACTCTAAAAAAACAATACAGCGAACATGGGTTGTGGACTGGCTGGTATTTAACAAGCAAAAAGTGGCTTGCACGCAAAGATAACATATAATTTAGACAGTGATAATCGCAGGACTTGCACGGTAACTCTTGCCCAATTCTTAAATAAATACACCGCCCACAAAAAAGCCGTTGATGACAACGGCTTTGGCATATCTAGCTTTTTGATTTACGGCGTTTTAGGCTTTGCCATAGGGTTTCGTGGGCGATTTTTGGCACTTTGAGCGTGATGGTGTTTGACAGCATATCATGCACCGCAAGCCCCCGAGTGTTAAACACACAAAACAAAAAATTGAACAAAAAACCCAAAAACGCCGCCAACAAAATCGCAAGCTTCGACCCATGGATAAACGCACCAACCGCCGCACACAGGGCAGGCACAAGGCAGGCACTGATGATCCGCATAAAGCTCTGCCCCCAGCTAAGCAGCTGCCCATGGGCATCCACAGTCTTTAGTCGCCAAGTCTGCATACCCAAGGTCTGCCCCGACTTACGCCAAAAAATCCCATAAAACCCCACCAAAGTCAGCACAAACGCAGGTGTCATCACGCCGTTTTGATACCACAGCGGCAACGCCTTGGCATCCTGAGAGGTTGTCCCCACATCCAAAAATAGCAGCGTACCGACCACGGACAACACCGCCCCCACCAAAAACAACATCGCCAAAATCAGCATACCATCATAGACGATGGCAGACAGTCGCACCAACGGCTTGGCAACGGTAGGTGTTTCGGTGATGGACGTTTGTACGGCTTGGGTCTTGGTGTGTTTTGACATGGATGCAATCACAATGAAAAAGATGGGATTATTGTAGCATAAAAGCAAGGATTTGGGGAAATTGGCAATCGAAGCCCAGCAGTGCAAATGACTTGCACAATGCCTATCCCGACACCTGCCCAATACCTATGATAAAACGCAAAAAAAATCACCGAAATCATTGATTTCGGTGATTTTCGTAATATGGCGCACCCGGAGAGATTCGAACTCCCGACCCCTTAGTTCGTAGCCAAGTGCTCTATCCAACTGAGCTACGGGTGCGGATTCAACTCACTTTGTTATTCAACATCGTTCGTTGTGGCGGCTATTATACAGTGTTTATTTTGTATGTCAAGCACTTTTTTTAATTTATTTTCGGTTTTAATATCGATCAAAACTTGAGAAAATAAATGGCGGTGAAGGAGGGATTCGAACCCTCGATACCCGTAATTAGGTATGGTTCCTTAGCAGGGAACTGGTTTCAGCCACTCACCCACTTCACCGAACGCTTGGCTCAGATAAATTGCTATATTTATCTTAGATCATCAATGATGATTTCGCTTGTCGTTGTGGGCGATAATTATAGCAAAGATTGGCAAGAATGCAAGCGTTTTTTGTGAAAATTTTTAAAATTCGCCCAAAGCGTGTATTTTCAAGCAGCCATCTTGATTGACCAATCAAAACTTGCCACAAATTCCGCCAAAATTTTTATGCAAATTCTGCCAATCATCACGCACAGCAGCGAAATTTTGCTACAATATTCTACAAGAACTTGCCATCATGTATTGGCTATTTATAAAGCGATAAAACCACTACAAACAACAACATCAAGGATTATCACATGAGACCGACCGTATTATGCTTCTCGGGGCTTGATCCATCTGGGGGCGCAGGCCTACAAGCCGACATCGAATCCATCGGTGCAACAGGAGCGCACGCCGCCATTGCCTGCACCGCCATCACCGTACAAAGCTCGCAAAAGGTCTTTGGCTTTGAGCCAGTATCATCGGCGCTGCTCATCGAGCAAGCAAAAGCCGTGCTGAACGACCTGCCCGTGCAAGCCATCAAATCAGGAATGCTGGGCACAGTGGAGAATATCCATGCTATCGCTGAGCTGTTCGACACTCGCGTGATCAGACACGGCACGCCTTATGTACTTGACCCTGTACTGGTTGCCAATTCTGGCGGTAGCCTTGGCGATCCTGCAACACTGGTCAAAGCCTTTGGCAAGCTATTACCCCACGCCACCTTAATCACGCCAAACACCCATGAAATCCGTGCGCTCAGCAGTCGCGATGATCTGCACGATGCCGCCAAATATCTCAATGATCAAGGCGTCAAAGCAGTCTTGGTCAAGACTTCACACGATTATCAAACGGGTGATATTGAGCAATTTTTGTACATCAACGGACAAATCGAACACACAAGCCTAGTGCCACGACTGATCGGTGAATATCACGGCTCGGGCTGCTCGCTTGCCAGTCACATCGCCGGCAAGCTTGCCATGGGCGATGATCTCGTTGATGCCATCGTCCATGCCGATGCATGGATTCATCGTACGCTAGAATACGCCGACATCCCCCACCCTGATGATGGCGACGCGCAGATGATGCCGAATCGCTTTTTTCATGTCTGATTGACACCTGCCGACATCATGGCGCCTGTCTCATGACTGCCCTGATGTCGCTGCGTTCGCATTACATCTGTGACAATCTGCCGCAGCCACTCATGCGCCACATCTTGCTCGGTGCGTTCGTGCCACGCCATCATCATGGTAAAACCGTCCACATCAATCGGCGGTGCTTGCAAATGCACATTCGGCAAAGTTTTCGCTAAATGTTCTGGCAATACCGCTACCAAATCTGAATCTTGCAATAGTTGCGGTAACAGCGAAATATGATTGACCGACACCATCACTTTACGCTTGCGCCCCAATTTTTGTAGGGCGATGTCGGTCGCACCGCTAAATTCGCCACCATTGTACGACAACATGGCAAACGGCAATTCACAAAATTGTTCCAAAGACAAAGGCTGATTTGCCATCGGGTGCGTTTTGCTCATGGCACACACATAGCGCTCATCATACAGTTTGGTTTGGGGCATATCGGCGGTGAGATGTTGCTCGCTAATCAATGCCAAATCTATTTTATTTTGCTCAAATAAACTTTTAACCGATTGATTTTGTGTGGGTAATAATGCCACTTTGACATTAGGAGCAAGCCGTCTTAACCGCAAAATCAGCGGTAAAGCAATGATTTGTTGTACATAATCCATCGCACCAATGCGTACGGTCATATGCAAATGTTCAGGCTCTAACTGCGGTGGTTGGAGCATGGTATTGACATCGTTTAGGATTTTTCTGGCGATTTGCCCAAGCTGCAGTGCTCGGTCGGTCGGTTGCATACCGTGCTGTACACGCACAAATAAAGGGTCGTGAAAACTCTCTCGCAAGCGGTTTAAAATACCGCTCATCGCAGGTTGTGTGATGGATAATCGCTGGGCGGAACGGCTGACATTGCATTCATCAAGCAACACCACAAAGGCTTTGAGTAAGTTTAGGTCCAGGGTTCTAATATCAGTCATGGTTATGCCAAAATAGTTTAATGATAGGTATTTTGGCATAATTGCAATAATATTTTCAACAAAATATATTCTCAGACTAACTAAAAACTACGCTGTCGATTCAACCACGCCACCAGCGACAACATCACAGGCACTTCCACCAACACACCCACCACCGTTGCCAATGCCGCGCCTGAATGCAAACCAAAGAGTGAGATCGCCACCGCCACCGCCAATTCAAAAAAATTACTCGTGCCAATCAAACACGCAGGCGCAGCAATTTGATGGGGCAATTTCAACCATTTCGCCAAACCGTGTGCCAAAAAGAAAATCCCATAAGTCTGCACCAAAAGCGGTATCGCAATCAGCACAATAATGAGCGGATTATCCAAAATCGTTTGCGCTTGAAAGGCAAACAATAACACCACCGTCAAAAGTAAACCCATGATAGAAAACGGTTTTAATTTTGCCGTAAATTGCGTAATTGGGCGGTTTGATTTTTGCAGAATATGCCGTGTTATCCACCCTGCCAACAACGGCAACACCACATACAAAATCGTGCTATACAACAGCGTTTGCCACGGAATATCAATATTACTCACGCCAAGCAAGATACTGGCAATCGGTGCAAACGCAAAAATCATAATCAAATCATTGATAGACACTTGCACCAGCGTATAATTCGCGTCCCCTTTGACCAACTGCGACCACACAAACACCATCGCCGTACACGGTGCCACACCCAGCAAAATCATGCCTGCGATGTATTCGGTTGCCGATTGTGCGTCTACCCAATTGGCGAAAAATACCCGAAAAAACAACCATCCAACGAGCGCCATCGTAAACGGCTTAATCAACCAATTCACAACAATCGTTAAAGCCAAACCTTTTGGTTTTTTGCCCACATCTTTGATTGCCGACCAATCAATTTGCACCATCATCGGATAAATCATCAGCCAAATCAGAACCGCCACAGGCAAATTGATGTGAGCAATCTCAAGTTTGGCAATGTAGCCAAAAGCATCGGGCATCAGCACGCCAAGCAGTACACCGCAAGCAATCGCCAATGCTACCCACACACTTAAATAACGCTCAAACAAACCCATTTTTATCCCCTTTTCGCAATAATTTCGCCATTTTCTTTCACAAAATCTGCCAAAAGTGGCACAGGCGAAATATCCAAAAACAATTCAGACGGACGACACAATTTCACACCTTTTTCCGTCATAACAATGGGGCGATTGATTAAAATGGGATTTGCCAACATCGCTTTAATCACATCGTCATCGCCCATTTGTTCATTATCCAATCCGCAAGCCATAAATTCAGGCACATTGGTGCGTAACAATTGGCGTGGCGTAATATTCATTGCCGATAATAACCCACGCAAAGTGGTTTCATCAGGCGGATTTTCCAAATAATGAATAACTTGCGGTTCAAATCCCATGTGGCGAATCAATGCCAATGTATTGCGTGAAGTGCCACAGTTTGGGTTGTGGTAGATAGTCATGGAGTGCATTTTGATTTCCTTTCAATATTTCAAGAAATTTTGAAGTAATAAGATAAAAAAATTTGGGGCTGTACTAGATAAACCCCTAAACCCCACACCATTTTCTTAACAATCTTAATTGATTGGATGGTGTGCCATAGTTAAATCTAAACTCGCATTCTTTGATAAATAAATGAAAATGCTTTTTGTCAATACCGTTATATTTTCTTAGAATGCGTTTGGATTGCGACCAAAAGTTTTCAATGCCGTTAATGTGATTATGATTGTTTGCAAATTCTTTGGAATGATTAATTCTAAAGTGTTTAAAATCACTCACATCTAAAGCATTATAACTTCGATAGCTATCTGTATAAACCACGCTATCAGGTTTGATTTTACTGGCAATAATAGGCATTAATGTCTTAGCTTTGGTATCTTTAACACAGGCAGTATAAACCTTACCATTGCGTTTTAAAAGACCAAATACGGCAACTTTGCCAGCAGCACCCCGTCCACGCTTGCCTTTACGAATGCCACCGAAATAGCTTTCATCCAATTCTACTTCACCGTCAAATAATTCACAAGCTTCAAGGTTTAAGCGATATTCAATCACCAAGCGAATTTTATGATAAAACAAAGCAGCTGAATTATGATGTATCTCTAACAAATCAGCAGCTGATCTTGCGGTGACTTCAAGCACAAAAAATTCAAGCAGTTTAACTTGAACTTTTTTACTTAATTTACAACGGGTTATCTTCATAAAACTAGTATAGCATTGTTGCTAATCTAGTACAGCCCCAAAAATTTAGCAACATTGCTCGTGGCTATGAATACAGCAATTTTGCGTGAGAAAACGGGTCAAATCCATCATCAAATTTAAATTGGCATAATAGCGGACAAATCGTCCTTCTTGTTGGCTGGTAATCAAGCCTGCATGAGTTAAGGTTTTGAGATGAAATGATAAATGATTGGGTGCAAGATTTAAGGCTTTGGCTAAATCGCCTGCAATCATACCTTGCGAACCCATTGCCGAAAGTTCTTGAAAAATCGCCAAACGAATAGGCGATGATAAACTTTCAAATAATTGGCTGGCTTGTTCGGTATTCATAGGTATTGTCCTGTCAATTGTTGTGTTATTATAAAGAATAGCACATTTCATTTCAAGAATGTTTGAAATGAAATGTGCCAATTTATCCAACTTATTTATCACCCTAACTTATACCTACCCATCACAATAATCAATTTGAAATAATAACATAAAACACCTATGATAGTGCCATCTTTCAATGAAGAGTAAATTTATCATGGCAAAATTCCGTAAACTCCTTACCCCATTGCAAATCAAAAATTTAGAACTTAAAAACCGTGTGGTCATGCCCCCAATGTGCCAATATTCTGCCACCGAAGGCGTGCCGAATGACTGGCATTTGGTACATTACACCAGCCGTGCGATTGGCGGTGTCGGCTTGATTATCGTGGAAATGACCAATGTCGCACCAAATGGTCGCATTAGCCCAAATTGCTTAGGGCTTTGGAATGATGAACAACAACAAGCCTTTAAAAAACTGGTGGACAGCGTTCACGCACACGGTGCAAAAATCGGCATTCAGATCGCCCACGCAGGTCGCAAAGCCCAAGATGAACCGAACGCCGTTGCCCCTAGTGCAATCCATTATGGCGAATTGGATTACGCAGGGCAAAATCTCATTACGCCACGAGAATTGACCACCGATGAAGTCAAAGACTTGGTGCAAGCGTTTGCCCATTCGGTCAAACGGGCGGTGGACGCAGGCTTTGATACCATTGAAATACACGGTGCTCACGGCTATCTCATTCATCAATTTTATTCGCCAAAATCCAATCAACGCACCGATGAATACGGTCAAGATAAAATGCTATTTGGCGAGCAAGTGATTAAAGCGTCAAAAGCGGTTATGCCAGCGGATATGCCGTTAATTGTGCGAATTTCGGCTCAAGAATATGGTAAAGATGGCTTTGATTTGGCGTATGGTTTGCAAGTGGCTCAGCGTTTTGCCGAAGCTGGGGCAGATGTGCTTGATGTCAGCGGTGGCGGTGATGGCGTATTGCACGCAGGCAACCACCCTGAATTTTATGCGGGGTATCAAGTGGATTTTGCTCGCCAAGTCAAACAAGCGACAGGCTTGCCTGTGATTGCGGTAGGTATGCTAGATAATCCAAGCGTGGCTGACCATGTGCTTGGCGTGGGTGATGCGGATTTGGTTGCCGTTGGGCGTGGTTTGTTGCGAGACCCGTATTGGGTGCTCAATGCTCAATATCAACAAAATCAATTTGATGGCAGTGAAATGCAGTTTGTGCCAGTACAGTATCAGCGTGGGTTTATGTGATTGATTTAACTTAATTAAAATGCCGTCTGAAATTCATTCAAACGGCATTTCCCATCATTTCAAATCATTAAGCCGCATAAACCGCTTGCCACATTGCATCTTGCACCGCCTGCACCCAATTTTCAGGCTGCTTGGTTGCCACGCCGTCTTTAACCGCTTGTTTGGTAACCGCTTCCGCCACCGTTGCCGAAGACGCACGCAAATTGTCCACAGGCGGCAACAATGACGCGCCCAAATCTTGTGGATTGACTTGGCTGGCAACCGCTTCCGCCGCCGCAAGCAACATACCATCGGTAACGTGTTTTGCGCCCGACACAATCACGCCCAAGCCCAAACCTGGGTAAAGCAAAGCATTATTGCCCTGACCAATCACATATTCCACGCCTTGATAAGACACAGGCGCAACAGGAATGCCCGTTGCAATCAATGCTTTACCATTTGACCAACGCACTGCGTCATCAGGCATTACTTCAATGCGTTCGGTAGGATTGGACAATGGCAACAAAATCGGACGCTCCACACCCGCACACAAGGCTTGAACCACAGGCTCGGTAAACGCGCCATGGTCGGTGGACGTGCCAATCAAAATGGTGGGCTTGACTTGTTTAACCACTTCCAACAAATTGATTTTGCCGTTGTCGCGTTGCCAAGCCGCAACTTCGCTGGCTAGACGAGCGTATTCTTGTTGGTAATCGGGCAAGTTTTCCATATCATCGGTTACCAAACCATTGATATCAATCAACCAAACGCATTTTTTCGCTTCTTCACGGCTCAATCCGTTGCATTCCATTGGCGTGCTGATTTGGTCTGCCATGCCTGTGCCAGCCGTGCCAGCACCGTACACCACAAGGCGTTGTTCGGCAAAAGTCTGCTTGGTTACTTTCAAACCTGAAATCACCGCCGCCATCACAATCGTGCCTGTTCCTTGCATATCATCGTTGAAAATGCGGTATTTTTCACGATTTTGCACCAAAATGCGACGCGCATTAGATGGCCCGAAATCTTCAAAATGCAACAAAGCGTTGGGGAGTAATTCCGAAGCGGTTTATAAATATGCCTGAATTAACGCATCGTAACGCTCGCCACGCACACGCGCATGACGGTT
Source organism: Moraxella sp. FZFQ2102 (assembly GCF_024137865.1). Lineage (NCBI taxonomy): Bacteria > Pseudomonadati > Pseudomonadota > Gammaproteobacteria > Moraxellales > Moraxellaceae > Moraxella > Moraxella sp. FZFQ2102. Next base: position 1,473,505 of record NZ_CP099960.1, on the reverse strand, counting down.
GCCCAAATAAGTGGGGTCGTTCAATAATTGCTCGTTATCCGTGCCAACGTCCAAATTCACGGCAATCGCGCGGCTGGGGTCAATGCTTGCCGCCGTATAAACCGCTAATTTTCCTACCGAAATATCCGTACCGTTCACGCCCCAGTCGCCAATCCCCAAAATTTCTTCGGCGTCGGAAACCACAATCAAATCCACATCATCAGCCCCCAAACCCAGCGTTTCAAATGACGCACGGATATGTTCAGGGTGATTGACATCTAAATACACGGCGTGGCTGCGGCGGTAATCACACGACCATTTTTTAATGGCTTCGCCCACCGTCGGGTCATACACCACAGGCAGCATTTCAGCCAAATGGTCGGTCAATAATTTGTAATACAACACTTCGTTGCGGTTGTGCAATTGGTCAAGAAAAATATATTTTTCAATATCTTACTCATAAGATGAAAATTGACGGTAAGCGCGCGGCTTGTTCGTCCAAAGTTTCCACCGCCACAGGCAAGCGACCAATCAAGCCGTATTGGGCGCGTTCTGCCAAGCTGAATGCCGTGTCTTTGTTGGTCAATGGATTTTTCATGATTTCTGGGGTATTCATCGGATTTTTCCTTATTTAATTAAGCATAATATGCAAAAACGGAATATTACATTCATCAATTACACAGCGCAAAGTATAGCCACAATAACAACTTTTAAAGTTGTTCTTTCGTATTGGTACGCCCTTAAAATTTCGCTTAAAAAGTTGATAATTAGACTATTTGAGTTGAGAAATTTTTATGCAACCTGCCATTTCATTGAATGCCCGCGAAGTCAATAAACGCATTGGCAAAACCATCGCCAAATACCACCAAAGTAGCGGTTTAACCCAAGAACAAGTTGCCGAAATCCTGCAAATCGGCAACGAAGCCGTTTCACGCATGGAACGCAGCATTGTCATGCCCAATGTCATGCGTTTAATGGAATTGGCGGAAATTTTCGGCTGCACCGCTTCGGATTTGATTGCTGAAAATAGCCCCAGAACATTTGACCAAACCCACCATGTTCACAAAATGATGAGCGATTTGCATGAAGATGACCGATTGTTGATGTTGCATTTTGTGGAGCGGTTTTCCACGCGCTTGAAACAAGGGCAGTTGTGAAAATTGGTAAAAAATGAGGGAAATTTGGCGGTTGAGGGAATGGGTTTTCAGGCTGCCTGAAAATTCTAGCTAAACAAATGCCGTTTGATGAACTCAAACGGCATTTTTATCATTCAAGCATTTTCTTAGCTTCTGCCTGTACTCAAGCCTGCCTTGCCATTTTCCCAAAGCGTTTTCGCCAACACTTTCCACGCCGACAATTCAGGATTAGGCGATTTTCCATTGCCAATCAATGCCATTTGCGCCATATACCAATCCATTTCCAGCACCGCGCCGACTTTGCTGTCCACCGCTTTACAGCCTGTCTGAATGCGGTGGGTGGTAATGGTTTGATAAGTGCCATTCTGAATTTTATTCGGCAAATCAGGCACTAACGCCAATGGACGCGCCACGCCCACAAAATCCAAATGCCCACTTTGCAACGCGTCATTCATTGCATTTTCCGAACGAAAACCGCCTGTAATAATCAACGGTACTTGGCTCACCGCACGAGCTTTTTCCGCATAATCCAAGAAAAAGGCTTCTCGTTTTTGGGTACTTTCTTTGGTGGATAACATTTCAGGACTTTCATAATTGCCACCTGAAATTTCAATAAAATCCATGCCTAACTCTGACATTTTTTGCACCACTTGAATGCTGTCGCTTTCGTCAAAACCGCCTTTTTGGAAATCCGCCGAATTGAGTTTCAAGCCGACCAAAAATTCAGGCTGCACCGCCGCACGAATGCCTTGATAAATTTCCACCAAAAAACGCATACGGCTTTCCAAGCTACCGCCCCATTTATCGTTACGGCGATTGTGATGCGGCGACAAAAATTGGCTAATTAAATAACCGTGTGCGCCGTGAATTTGCACACCGCTAAATCCAGCTTTTTCAGCGATTTGTGCCGTGTGAACAAATTGGCGGATAATCATCTCAATTTCATTGTCCGATAATTCTCGTGGCGGATTGATAAAACCGTCCATGCCTTGTAAGGCGACCGCACTTGGTGCAACAGGCGTTTGATTGACCACTTTAGGCGATTGTTTGCCTGCGTGATTGATTTGCATGATTAAAAGCGTGTCGTTTCGCGTGCCTGCTTTTGCCCATTTTTTCAGCATATCTAGGCTCCGCTCATCGCTTACGACCACATCATTGATTGAGCCTTTGCCCAATTGTGACACCATGACATTGCCCGTTACCAGTACGCCTGTACCGCCTTTTGCCCAAGTGTCGTACAGATTGACAAGCGTTTCGGTTGGCTGATTGGCTCTGGCAAGCTGTTCTTCCATTGCCGATTTAAAAAAGCGGTTTTTGGCAGTTTTGCCGTTTTTAAATTGAAAAGATTGAAATAACATAAGATGTTCCAATTAAGTTGAAAGGTTTAAAAATGTAAACATATGGATGAAAAAAAATTAAGATTGATTAGATTGGCAATGATGTTCCATTGCATAAACCAGTTGCTTTAATTTTTCAATTTCATCGTGCATAGCAATGCTATAAAAACGTTCTTTGCCGATTTGTTCTACGCTGACTGTGTTTGCCTGTAGCATAATTTTTAGATGGTGCGATACGGCAGGGCGTGATAAATGCACTTTTTCGGTGATTTCATTGACATTCATTTTGCCATTTTCCCATAATAAGTATAGGATTTTATGACGGTTTTCATCGGCAAGTACCGTAAAAAGCGGAATGCACTCTTTGAGTAAGTATAGGGTTTGCTTAGGCATTTTTGACCTTTTTTAGGTTGATAGGTTTAAAAATTTGAACTTATAATAACCCAAAACAACCCTAAAATAAAGTAATTTTTATGGTAATTTTGTAAACTGCTCATCGGCTGTCATTTTGGTATAGAAAAACAGCCCAAATATTTCATTTGAGCTGTTCATTCTGATCAAATCAAGCGCATTAGCCAAGCCAAATATTTGCAGCGATGATTTTGATAAAATTCTCAAGCAGCATCAGGCTGAATAACGCCGCCAAAAATGACAAATCAATCATGCCAAGATTCGGCACAAAACGGCGAAACGGCGCGACAATCGGCTCGGACAGCTGCATGATCACGCCGATCACCGCATGATTGATGTTCAAAAACATCACAAGCAAGCCGCACACCGCCGATGCAATCATCGTATAGCGCAGCATCTGCAAAAACTGCACAATGCCATTGACCGAACCCAAAAAGAACAGCTCCACAGGACTCATTGATTTGCCCATCGCCATCGCGCCGACAGTGATTTTGAGCAAATACAACAACAACAGCAGCACCACCGCTGCCGTACTGATGCGTCCGCGTGCAAGCGTCGGGAAAATACGCGCGAACATATCTACCACTTGGGTCAGCTGATAAGTGACTTTGGCAAAGGCATCGCGCCGATCGATCTCAGCAAGCTGAATCATAAAGCGCAAAAACAGCAGCAGCGACGCAAAATTAATCGCAGCAATGGCAAGTCCAAAAGGCAAGGCATTCGTCATGATCATCCGCCCAACTTATGCCTGCGACAACACAGCGCCTAGCTCGACACTGCGATCGCTGCACGCCTGCATCGCACGGGCAAATGCCGTGCCGACATCATCGCTGTATAGGCTTTCTAGTGCGGCAGCTGTCGTACCGCCTTTTGAAGTCACTTGCTCGCGCAATGTGGCAGGGTCTTGATCGATGGCAAGCGCGCCTGCACCGCTTAGGCTTTGTACTGCCAGCGCGTGCGCATCGCGTGGTGATAGCCCCATCTCGACAGCCTTGGCGATCATATTTTCCAAGACATAAAAGAAGTACGCAGGGGCAGAGCCTGCCACCGCCGTCACCGCGTGCAGTAGATTTTCATCAGCTACCCATGCGGTGATGCCTGATGCTTGCATGATCTTTTCTGCCATCGCGCGCTCATCGTCAGCGATGCCATCGGCGAACAGACCTGATGCGCCCAAGCCTTTTGACGCAGGCAAATTCGGCATACAGCGCACGATATTGCCATAGCCGCCTAACATCTCAGACAAAGTCGCCACCGACAATCCTGCAGCGATCGACAGCACCAACTGGCCAGACAAATGTGGTGCGACCGATGCCGCCACCGCGCGCATCACCTGCGGTTTGACCGCAAGCACCACGACATCCGCACCTGTGATGATACTATCGGCGTTCTCTGGGCTGACAGCACGCACGCCCTTGGCTGTAAACTGCGCCTGCTTATCAACATCAGTATCCGATACCGCAAGGCTGACAGCCACGCCCTGCTCGGCTTTTGCTTTTAATAAGCCGTCAATGATCGCGCCTGCCATGTTACCACCACCGATAAAAGCGATGGTTTTGCCATTTAATACACCAAAATCTTGAACCGCAGCCATATCAATTCCTTAAAAAATTCGCCTGTCATTTTGACAAAAAAACTTCACTCATTGTACACCATTGTCCCAATCGGTGCAAAATTATCCATCGTCACCTGCTCGCCTGTTGGCAGTCGCCATGCCATCATCGGTGCGATTAGCCAAGTTTCATCTTCGCCATCACCGCCATCAATCACCGCTTGCCACAGATGTGTGCGCAGCCACGGTGGTAGGCGCAGTTTTTGTGCCAGTTTTTTGCCTTTATAACTGTGCTTGCCAATGGTGATAGACATCATGCGACTAACTGGCACAAGTGATTTGATGGGTTTATTGGTATTAAATACAAGATGGCATTGCTCATCATTGATCAGCTGCCAATGCCATCCATCACAGCTTGACATCGGCGCGTCATCACCCTTGGCAGTACTGGTAAAAAGCCGCCAAACATCCGCGCGATAACGATATAGATAATCATCATAACGGCAAATCACATAAGCATGACGCTTGCCTTGCCATAGGATTTGGCTTTCATGATCATTATCTGCACGATTAAGTAGCGATAGCACGCTTTGGGTCGTCGCAAAGCTTGGCGGCAGCGGCTCATCGCCCTGTAGCCACTGATGCAGGCTTGATGACTGAGCGGATTTGGGAAGCTGATTAAATGTAGCGATGTTAAGCACGCTTTGATAAGGCAGATGAGCTGTGGTAAAACTTGCCACAGACTCAGCCACGCTCTCCGCTTGCCAATCGGCAGTCTGCGCAAGCAGCTGTGCTGAGCGCGCGATATTATCAATGGCTTTGGGGTTGATGCTTTGTAAAATCGGTAAAACTTGCGCGCGTAGTATACCACGCACAAATGCCGCATCGGTATTGGTCGCATCATCAACAAAGGGTAGCTGATGCGCGCGTGCAAACTGGGTAATCACATCACGCGATACACCAAGCCAAGGTCGCCACAGGCTGATGGTCTTATTTGAATGCTCGTCAATAGCAATGGTCTTATCTTGCCATATTTTCATCGCTGATAAACCCTGCACGCCTGCGCCATCAATCAGCCGCATCAGCACCGTCTCAGCCTGATCATTGGCATGATGGGCAAGTAATAACACACCACCATCAATCATCACTGTAGCAAAGGCTTGGTATCGCGCGCTGCGCGCTGCTGTTTCGCTGTTTTTGGGTAAATTTACTCGCAAAATCCGACAGTCAAAGCCATATTCCACCGCCCAATTCGCCACCAAATCCGCCCAATCATCATTGGCACTTTGCCAACCGTGATGCACATGCAAGAGTATCGGCAAGCGCGCTATCTGCCCTGCTGTGTACAGCTGATGACAAGCAAATGCCAATGCCAAAGAATCTCGCCCACCGCTACAAGCAAGGTACAGCGGCGTATCTGCCAGTTGGTCTTTGGCAGTATCAAAGGCAGTTGATAGCGTCTGGATAAGGGTGCTTGGCATAAGATATAATCATCAAACAAAAAGGGCAGAAAAATTTTCCACCCTAATTGTAGCAAATTTATTCACCCAATGCTTATAAAGATACTTTTGAATTATACTGCATCAAGCGGTCATAGCGTCGCTGTAGTAATTCATCTTTTGGCAGTTGTTCAAGTTCGGCAAGCTGCGTAGTCAATAGCTCCTTTAGCGCTGTCATCACAGGCTCTGGCGCTTCGTGCGCGCCCACGCCTTCGGAGATCACTTCATCAATCAGACCCAGCTGATGTAGGTTCACCGCATTTAGTTTCAAGGCTTCTGATGCTGTTGGGGCTTTTTCGGCAGTTTTCCACAGGATAGATGCACAGCCTTCTGGCGAGATCACCGAATAGATGCTGTTTTCTAGCATATTGACGCGGTCTGCCACGCCGATAGCAAGCGCGCCACCTGAGCCACCTTCACCGATGACGGTGGCGATCACGGGCGTGCCAAGGCTTGAAAATACTGCGATGCTCTTGGCGATGGCTTCGGCTTGACCGCGCTCTTCTGCACCCACACCGGGGTATGCGCCTTGGGTGTCGATGAAAGTAAATACAGGCAAGCCAAATCGCTCAGCCATCTGCACCAAGCGAATGATTTTGCGATAGCCTTCTGGATTTGCCATGCCGAAATTATGAGCGATACGCTCACGCGTGCTGCGGCCACGGTGCTGACCGACGACCATCACAGGCTGACCGTTAAAGCGCGCCAAACCACCGATAATCGCGCGATCATCAGCAAAAGCACGATCACCGTGCAGCTCGTCAAACTCGGTAAACAAGGCATCCACATAGTCCAAGAACAAAGGACGCTTAGCATGGCGTGCCAACTGCACACTTTCCCAAACTGTATTCATATTCCACTCTAAAAATTGTACAAATGTAAACTAAGATTTAGTTTAGCATTTTTTTGTTGGCTCGTCATCTGATTTTTGTGAAATTTTGCACATTTGCTTGGACAAGCCCAAGTAAAAATCACACAAGACTAGGCGGCGAGCCGCAGATAGTATCATGAATACAGCAAGGCGAGCCAACGAAGTATCGTGTGATTTTGGCTGGGTTTACGCAAAGCTATTCGACACCACTTCCAACACCACACCCCACTTAGCGAACTGCGGCGCGTCCTGCTCAAGCTGTGTGGCGATCAGCTCTTCATGCAGACCAAAGCCGACCGTCACCTGCCAATGATCAGGCTCGATGATGGCAAGGTCAATCGCTGCCGCCTTAGTAGTGCGCGACTGGCTCGACTGCGCCGCCAAGCGCAAAATCAAGCACAGATAAGCAAGCTTACGACCGCCAAGATTTTCCACCACTTCAAGGCTGTCTGACTTAAGCTTACGGCGGTGATGTAGCACCAACTGCGCCATCATCGCCTGCCCAATCTGCGAAAAACCTGCGATGTCTGAGTGCTCAAGCAAATAAGCACTGTGGCGTTGGTAGTTGCTATGACCGACCGCAAGACCGATCTCGAACAAATTCGCCGCACGGCGCAGCAGATCGGCATCTTCTTTACTAAAGCCAAGCTCGTCTTTGACATCATCAAACAATCGCGCCGCACGCGTCATCACGCGCCCTGCTTGCTTGACATCGACCGAGTAGCGTTCGGCAAGCGCCGCCACCGAGCGATCGCGCACATCTTCTGAGTTTAGCCGACCTAGCATATCATACATCACGCCTTCACGCAGCGCACCATCAGAATAGCCAAGCTCGCTGATCTCTAGCGTCTGCATGATGGCAAGCAGCTCAGCCACGCCTGCAGGGAAGACCGCTTGACGATGGGCTTTGACACCTTCAAATTCGATCTTGTCAATTGAGCCGAGTTTGATTAAGTGTTTTTTTAGCTTAAGCATACCTTCAAGCGTGATGCTATCACCACTAAAGCCCAATTCTTCGAGCACCAAGCGTGCCGCCTTGATCGTACCTGATGAACCGATGGCATTATCCCAGCCGACTTTTTTGTAGCGTTTGGCAATGGCAAGCAGCTCGGTTTGGGTGTGTTTGGCGGCTTGTTCAAAGGCTTTTTCGGTGATTTTCCCATCAGCAAAAAACTTCTTGGTATAAGCCACACAGCCCATTTGTAAGCTTTCCATCTCAATCGGCTCAAAGCCTTGACCGATGATGAACTCAGTTGAGCCACCACCAATGTCGATGACCAGACGCGTATCGGTACTGGCATTCGAGTGCGACACACCCAGATAAATCAAGCGCGCTTCTTCACGACCTGCGATGATTTCGATTGGCTTTGGCAGTACAGCATTGGCACGGCGGATGAACTCTTGGGCATTGACCGCCTTTCGCAGCGCATTGGTAGCGACGATACGCAGACGCGCAGGATGTACTTCGGTGACGTGCTGAGCAAAGCGATGCAAACAGTCTAGACCCCGCTGAATAGCTTCTTCACTCAAGACATTATTCTCATCAAGACCTGCCGCCAGCTGTACTTTTTCAGAAATCGATGCCACTTTTCGCACTTCGCCATGATCAAGGCGCGCGATGGCAAGATGAAAGCTGTTCGAACCCAAATCAATCGCGCCCAGCAGCTCATCTCGACCAATGGCAGCCGCACTGGTGATGGCACTGGCGATTTGTTGGTGGCGCGCTGTGGTATCAGGAAAAATTGACTGCATGATAAAGCCTTAAAATTTTTGTGGATATAATTTTCATTCTACTGCGAGCGTGGTGCGAACTCAAGCCAATTTTGGCAAAGTTTCTATACCGTCACTCGCTTTATCTTTGTGAATAATTTACGGTAAAAGCCCAAATTTGTCTATTGATTTTTGGTAATGCTGATTAAAAAGCACTCACTTTGCCTGCACCAATGTTAATACCGTCTCAGGCAATAAATCTGCAAAATCAGACGGAACAGGCGCAGTGTAATGGCGTGGGCGCGCATCATTGCCATCATCGGTATTTGCATTGTGATCATCTGCCAAAGTCAGCTGCCATGCGTGCAGGCATAAGCGCTTGACCTGTGGCGCGTTTTTATCCATCTGATATTTATCATCGCCAAGCAAAGCGTGCCCGATATACGCCATATGCACGCGTATCTGATGCGTACGACCTGTGGCAGGCATCGCAAGCACAAGACTGACTGGCTGACCGTCTAGCTCAAATCGTGCCAAGACTTTGATTCGAGTCAGGCTTGCTTTGGCGACTTCTTCGCCGTGTGCTGTACCGACCTTTGCCACTTTGACACGGCGTTCGCCATTATCAAGCGTATAGCGCAGCAACGGCACATCGATGGTTTGGCTGTCTGATTTGACAAAGCCATTGACCACGCACAGATATTGCTTGTGGATGGTTTTTTGGCGAAATTGCTCTTGTAAGTGCTTGAGTGTGCTGCGTTTTTTGGCTATCAAAAGCAAGCCTGAGGTATCTTTATCAATGCGATGCACCAGCTCTAAATACTTCTTACCCATCGCCACGCGCATCGCTTCGATCACGCCAAAGCTCTCACCGCTGCCGCCATGCACCGCCATGCCAAAGGGTTTATTAAGCACAATCAAGCCATCATCTTCATGCACCACGCGTACCGCCAAACCCTTGGCAAACTCATCACTGATCACCACATCTTCACGCACCGCCAAGCGAATCGGCGCAACGCGCACCACATCCCCTGCATAGATCTTATCATACGCCTTGCAGCGCTTGCCATTGATGCGCACTTCATCAGAGCGAATCAGCTTATACAGGTGCGAGCGCGGCAAGCCCTTTAAGCGCGCTAATAGAAAATTATCAATGCGCTGCCCGTCTTGGTTGGCAGTCACGGTGATGAAGTTAACTCGCCCAAAATCACTGATCGCAACATCGGCAGATTGCTCGGCTTTTTTCTTAGGTGCAGTTTTATTGGATTGAGCAGTGATCGATTTGGCGGTCGATTTACCATGGGTGCTGGCTGAAAATTTGCCTTGATGTGTGCTTTTTTTGGTGAAATGACGCGAATTGGGCGCAGTTTTGGCGGTTTTTTGTAAATTTTTCATGGTTTTGTCAAATTTTTGTAGGCGTTTGGCAAAAGATTTGGTATAGTTTAGCATGTTGCAACCCGTATGCGGGGAATTTTTGTCATCTGAACAAAATTTCACCCGAAAAATGTGCAAATCCCTGAGCAAGTTTTTCACGCAGTTGTCATTCTGTTTATTAAATTTGGATAAATTTATCAATTAATATAATTTATCAGATGACAAGTTGAAAATCGGCACGCATAGGCAAGTTGTTTGGTAAAGTTTCGATCTTTTTTTAAGACGACTTATGATACCCATTGCCAGTTTATCAGTGCAAAATTTACACAGTGTAAAACGCCCATATTTGCCCTGCAACCGCCAAATAATTTAGCTAAGCTAATAAGCTTAACATAAGCGAATAACGCGCAACTTCGGTATTTTTTGCCGTAGAAGATTTGACAAGCGTGATGGCCGTCATTGGACACTTTCATTGAGACGCATCACAATCTGCTTGGACTTGTTGAGTACCACTGGTTCAAAAGCACAAGACAAACTCTGCTTTTGCAAGGTAAACCCCAGTCGGCTCAAGCCTTACAACGATATTTTTCCTGCATTGGTGCAAGCAATACAGGTGATCATCTACTAAGTTGTAGATGATGTGTAATGACAGTACCGCTATGCCATCTTTATAGTGCTGCGCCTTTTGCAGTCGATGGATGGATATTTAGCATAACTTATAAATCTTTGGAAAATACCGATGTTGCTTAACTTGGGCAGCTGCCCTTATAAGGAACATCATGAAACGCATTTTAATCAACGCCACGCACAACGAAGAAATTCGTGTGGCACTGTGCAAAGACAATCACCTGTACGATTTCGACCTAGAAAATCGTACGCGTGAGCAGAAAAAAGCCAACATCTACAAAGGACACATCACCCGTGTCGAGCCGTCGCTAGAAGCGGCGTTTGTCGAGTATGGTTCTGCGCGCCAAGGCTTTTTGCCCCTACGAGAAATCGCCAGCGAATATCTGCATGGCAATCTCCGCGAAGACAACATCAAACAGCTGATCAAAGAAGGCGATGAAGTCATCGTTCAAGTCGAAAAAGAAGAGCGCGGCAACAAAGGCGCAGCGTTATCGACTTTTATCTCGCTTGCTGGTCGCTATCTGGTATTGATGCCAAACAACGCCAAAGCAGGCGGTATCAGCCGTCAGATCTCAGGCAAAGTCCGCGAAGAGATGAAACAAATCATCGCAGGGCTAAACCTACCAAAAGGCATGAGCGTCATCGTGCGCACTGCAGGTCTTGGCAAGGGTGCTGAAGATCTACAAAACGACCTTGATCATCTGCTGGACATCTGGAAATCCATCCAAGAACAAAACAAAAACCGCCCAAGCCCTTGCCTTGTCCACCAAGAAGCGGGCGTGGTGACGCGTGCGGTGCGCGACTATCTGCGCGATGACATCGGCGAAGTGTGGATCGACAGCGAAAATGCTTACAACGAAGCGGCGAACTTCATCAGCGCGGTGATGCCAGCTCAGATGAGCAAACTGCGTAAATACACTGAGTATGAGCCGATGTTTGCACGCTTTGGCATCGAACGCCAAATCGAAACCGCCTATCAGCGCGAAGTGCGTCTGCCATCAGGAGGCTCGATCGTCATCGATCAGACCGAAGCTTTGGTGTCGATCGACATCAACTCATCAAAATCCACCAAAGGCTCGGATGTCGCCGAGACCGCTTATCATACTAACCTAGAAGCGGCCGATGAGATCGCGCGTCAGCTGCGTCTGCGTGATATGGGCGGCTTGATCGTCATTGACTTTATTGACATGAACGATCCGCGCCACCAAAAAGATGTCGAAAAACGCTTGGTCGAAGCCACGCGCCATGACCGTGCGCGCGTGCAGTTTGCTGAGATCAGTAAATTTGGCCTGATGGAAATGAGCCGCCAACGCCTGCGCCCATCGTTAGAAGAAGCCACAGGTTACATCTGCCCACGCTGTCATGGCAATGGTATGATCCGCGATTTGCGCTCATTATCACTATCAATCATGCGCCAAATCGAACAAATCGCTCTAAAAGAACGCATGGGTGAAATCCAAGCTGAAGTACCGACCGACATTGCGGCATTCTTATTGAATGAAAAACGCGAAAGCTTGGTGTATCTAGAGCAAGACAGTGGCGCGCGCATCACTATCTTGCCGCATGCACACCTAGAAAGCCCGAATTTCAGCCTGCATTTCAATCCTGACGGCTTTGCCCCATCAAGCTATGAGCGCATCGCCGATACCGAAGAAAAAGAAACTGTTGATCGTGGCTATGAAGTCAATTGGCAAAGCGATAATGATGGCAAGGATGGCGCACGCTGGCACAAAGCAAGCGACAAAGGTGATAAAAAAGCCGCCAAAGCCGAGCCAGAGCAAGCCAAACCAACCAAGACAGAACCACAAGCTGTGGCATGGCTGTCAAATCTATTCGCACCAAAACCACAAGCCCAACTGGCCGGCAGCCTAGGCACGACCGATGCTGCGTCTGCCATCGAAGCCTTGGTCAATAGTGGTGGTGTCAGCCTAGGCGCAGCAGGCAATATCAATGCCATCATCGAAACTGCCACGCAGCCTGAAAAAGAAGCGCGCAGCCACGATGACCGCCGCAAAAAACCTAAGCACAAAAAAGAAGTTGAAGAAAAAGACACCGCTGAGAAAGTAGAAAAGGCAGAAAAAACCGACCGCAAAGCCAAAAAGGATAAGCCAACCGAGCAACATCCTAAGCGCGAAGCAGGCTCACGCCGCGAGTCACGTGGTGAAATCGCACGCGGCGAGACCCTAACCGCTAAGAGCGACAAGCATGATAAAGCAGACAAAGCAGAGAAAAAAGAGCGCACCGATAAGCCAAAAGCGGACAAGGCAGAACGCCCTGCACGCCAAAAGCCAAGCGATCCAAATGAAGTCGTGCTTCATGTCAGCGCCACCAAAGAAGAAGCGGTAGCAACGCAAGTGGTGCATCTGTCACTTGATGGCAGTAAGCCAAAAAAAGCACGCACTAAGGCGGACAAGACTGAGCATAAAGCTGAGAAAACCGAACATCCAAATGATACTGTCAAGTCTGCCACAGCTGATGTAGTAGATGCAGCAGTCAGCGAATCTGTGCAAGAATCAGTACAAGATGCACCAATCCAAAGCACTGCTGATACCGCACCTGTCACTGTGCTTGATAGCGATAACGAAGCTGTAGCTAAGCCTGAAGCTATCGAGCCTACACCAGTGGCTGACGCTGCGCCTGCGGCAGAGCCTAAACCTGCAATCGATCCTGTATTGAGCGCACGCATCGCAGCACTTGCCAAAGAGATGAACAAGGCAGTGAACGATCCACGCGTTGTGCAAGCAGCCCTGCAAGCCCCTGCAGCACCAATTCGCGGCACAGCAGGTGAGTTCATCGCAAGTGTCTTGGGTGCTAATGCCAGCGGTCAATTCGTCGCTGATTTCATCGCTGCAGTCGCAAAATCACAAGGCGCGACCACCGCCCTTGACTTCGGCAGCTACTTTAGCAACTATGGTTATGCGCCGATGACAGATGTCGCCAAGGCAGAGTTTGACAAGCTGACCCAAGCGGACGCGCAAGCATCTGCCCCACAAGGCAAAACTGCTGTCGCACCGCGTCCGATCGCGCGCCGTGCTGCCAATGACCCACGCGGTCAACATCCTGATTTCATCGAGCCAAGCGACATGGCAGCCGATGAAGTCGCGGAAGTGGTAGCTACTGATACCGCTGTAGAAACTGTGGCGGATTATCCTACCAAAACTGCTGAAACTAGTACCCAAGCTGTGGAAGCAGTCAGCCAGACTGATAATAGCGAAACCGCTGAAACGGTCGGTGAAACGGTTGTACACTTAGTCGATGATGCCATCGATGTCGCAAAACTCACCGCCGAGCAGGTCTCAGATACCGTCAGCGAAGTGGTGAGTGAGACTTTGGATAATGTCGCTACCATCGCAACTGCTGCTATGGATCTGTTCGCCCATCTAGGTGATGATAATGCAGCAGCTGAAGCCATTGCGACTGATGCTGTAGAAACTGAGCCGACACGCAGTGATGTTCAAGTAGAAACGGTTGAAGCCACTGAAACTCAAGCTGTAGAGATTACCGAAACTACAGAAAATAGCGAAGCGCTAGAGATCACCGAAACCACTGAGCAAGCTGAGAAAAAGGTCAGTCAGATCAAAGAAATCACCGCCGAACAAAAGGCGGAGAAAAAATCTAAGGCAAGCAGCTACAAAGACATGATCGAAAATGTCGCTGGTCAGCTGCAGCCACAGGTTGGTATTCTAAACCTAATGACCGCCAAAGCACCAAAGACCCCAAAAGCTCCGAAAACGCGCACACCGCGCAAACCGAGCAAAAAACCAAAGGTCGAAGTGCGTAAAATCAGCAAAACCACCGAAACTGCTGAGCCGACTGATACTTCTGAATAAGTAGCTGATGGTCAGTAATAAAAATTCGCCAAAGTTGTCATTTTGGCGAATTTTTTGACAATAATTGATAAAAACATAAAAAATACCACAGTAAATGAACCAACCCCAATTCTTAGACACTAAGATTAGCGGTTAAGGTTTAATCAAGGACTGAGTTCTGTACTGTACAGGACTCAGTCCTTTTAATTTTACTTTTATTCTATCATGATTGTGGTAGTGAATGTATTCATCAATCACTTGTCTAAGTTCATCTGGTGAAGCAAATTTAGTTTTCTCATAAAATATCTCTTCTTTTAATGTCCCAAAGAAACTCTCTATCACAGCATTATCCAAGCAATTTCCGCATCAGACATACTTTGGATAATGCCATTGTCTTTTAAGCTTTGTTGGTAGCACTTCATTTGATAATGCCAGCCTTGGTCAGAATGCAAGATGGGCTTATTGTCATCTGTCAGTGTTGTTATGGCTTGGTTTAGCATCTCTTGTACCAACTCATAAGTCGGTCTGTCTTTGATGCTATAGCTGATAATCTCACCGTTATATAAATCAATGATGGGTGATAAGTAAAGCTTCTTTGTATTACCTTGCTCATTCACCACTTTAAACTCAGTCACATCCGTTACCCATTTATGATTAGGTTTGTCTGCTTTAAAATTACGGTTTAAGACATGATCAGCGATTTTGCCTACTTGTCCACGGTAAGTGCTGTATTTGCTTCGCTTGCGACTGTACCGGTCAACTATTTTCAAACAACCCCTAAGAGGGTTTTGTTAAAAAACTGTCGTTCTTTTTCGACAGGGCTTAGGTAGTTATTAAAGCTGTGGGGTCTGAGTTGACTGTCATAGCCAAGGATATAATTTACCACATCTACTTTTGCTTCTTGGATATTCTCATAGCCATGTTTTGGCATCCATTCGGTTTTAAAACTTCGAAAGAATCTTTCTGTTGGTGCATTATCCCAACAGTTGCCTTTTCTGCTCATACTGTGTGTCATCTTACATCTAGCAATAGTATCAGCAAAGGTGCGACTGGTGTAATGAGATCCTTGATCTGAATGAAATAACACACCGGTTGGTTGAAAGCGTATGGTATAAGCCATAGCCAATGCTTTGGTGGTCAACTCACTGTTTGGGCGATCACTCATGGCAAAGCCAATGATGTGTCTGGCATATAAATCCATCACCACTGCCAAATAACAAAATCCTGCTTTGGTGTGAATATACGTCACATCCGATACCCATACTTGATTGGGTGCAGCTGGTGCAAACTGCCGTTTAAGCAAGTTGTCATGCACTGTATGGGCTTGATCAGCCATACGATAGCGATGCTTGATGCTTTGACGACTGATGAGTCCTTGTGCTCTCATCAATTGACGTGCTTTATAGCGTGTCAGTTTAATCTGATGCGCACGGCTAACCATAGCAGCAATACTTCTAGATCCTGCTGATCCTTTAGAGCAATCAAAGGCTTGTTTTACCCATAAGCGTAGCTCAATCTCTTTGCGTGTTGGTAGTTTTGGTTTTTGCTTGACATAATAAGTACTTCGGCAAATACCAAATAACTGACACAGCTTTGCTTTACTGATGCTGTATTGCCCCATCAATTGCTCTATTAGCGGGATAGTAAGCTGTCTTGAGCTAATAGAGCGGATGCCTTTTTTAAAATATCTCGCTCAAGTCTTAGCTGGGCATTTTCTTTACGAAGACGCTCAAGCTCTCGTTGTTCTGGTGTTAGGGCATGACCTGTGGCTAATGGCTTGCCTTGAAGTTCAAGACGATAACGCTTAAGCCAGTTTTCTAAAGTCGATTTACCGATATCATATTGCTTAGCAACATCAACAACACGCTGATTTTGTTCTTCAATGAGTTTGACCATTTCTAGTTTAAATTCGCTGCTGTACTGCTTACGCTGTTTTGTCATGAGAGATTGCTCCTAGTTTGGGGTAGTATAACCTCTTATGGGGTGTCTGGGAATATTGTACCGGTGCAGGGAGTAGAAGGAACAAGGACAACCCTAAACCTATTAACGCCTTGGCGTACCATCAACCATCAAAAACCCCAGATGTTAATCTGGGGTCGTCTTGTGTAATGTAGAGACTTCAAGTATTAGCCTTAAGGGGTATTCCGTTCTTACAAAACCGAATTTGGTGTAATATTCCGCAAGTTTCTCATCTTTAGCATCAACCACAACAAACACAATGCCTGTATCTTGGCTAAGCTTGGTAATCTTCTGTAGCGCATGAGTAAGCAGCATCTTGGAAAATCCTTGACCTTGATGATTGAGAGACACACCAATTCTACCAATCAAAATCGCAGGCACTGTATTGGGATAATGCTTGCTTTTTATATTGATCATCAGATTGGATAGGGTATAAAACCCGATGATTTCCGATCCTTGCGCCAATACATGAACTTTAGAGATGCCTTTTTTATGGTGCTGACCAGCCAAGCGGTGTAAATAAGAATTGATCTGCACATTGCCACAATCAAAACTCTGTCTATCATGATGTTTATTTAAATGCTCAAACTGCATCAAGTCAAATCCTTAACACCAAGATTGGTATGCATGAGTTCTTGAAGTGCAGGCGTGGGTTCTCTTGGGTTTTCCATAAGATCTTGCATTAATGCTTTATCGGCATCGCTTGGATCCCAATAAAGCTGACTGTTAATCAACTCTAGGGATTTTTCATAAGCCAATGTCATCATGAAATGGCTAATACTTACACCCATCATAGAACACGCCTGTTCTACAGTGCTTTTGGCGTGGGGCGTTGTGCGAATGTTAATTCTTGCTGATGATCGCATGACTTTGTTTCCTTTGTATATTGTGCGTCTGTCATGCGTACAATCTAACATAGTGAACATAAATTATCAACCTTGTTTACCAAATCATTCATCATCATCGGATGAGCCGTAATAATCCCGTTCATACAATTCGCTGTAGATGGCGTGTAGCACAGGATCTATGTTTTTTCTGTATCTTTACATCAGCTGTTCACATAGTGTCCAAAGGTCATAATGACAACCATTAACCGCAAAATGGCAATAGCCATAGCTGTTAGTTGTGATTTCGCCTGCTTTCATCAGTAGCGCAAAACTTGCATTGCATAACGGCTGTTTTGTATCAAGCATATGCTTAACTTGCTCAATCGCTGTTAGGGCTTCTTTGTTGGTGAGCAGTGAAGCAATTGCTTTAATGTGGGCTTGCGCCATTGCTTGTGCCATAGTGCGCATTTTTAAGTTTCCTTGTGTTGTTGGTTGATGTGGTTATTATATTTCCAACAGGAAGTAGGATTTTTAAAAACTTCACCCACAAATTAATACGCCTTGGCGTATTCTGTACAAGCAAAAGCCGCCCATTTGGACGGCTTGCAATATCAACCATGCGTTCACTTGGTGACAAAACCAAGTAACCAAACCCCAAAAGCGGTTGTTACAGATGTCGCAAAAGCGATAAAAGCGGCAGATGTTAGTAGGGCAACCACAGGGTAAAAGCGAGTTTCTTTATTAATTCTATCTCGTTCTGCTTGTGCTTTTTCGAAATCTGCACGAATGCGCATGGTTTCAGCGATAAGCCGCTCATATTCTGCTGCATTCACCGCTTGCATCCGCTGATTTTCAGCCGCCATACGCTCCACTTGTGCGGCAGTTAATGCCACCATTTGTTCAGTGTTTTTCAGCGTTTGCTGTACATCGAAAATGCTCATAACCTTATGTACCTTGTCGAGTTCAACATCTGACAGTCCCATCAGATGGTCAAATTCCAAGTCAAATGTTTGTTTTTGCATAGTAAACTTATCTTAATTCATATTGTAACCTAAAACAGCATCAAAATCGCATCTTTTTTACCGCATTCATGATGAAAAGCAATACTGCTGTGTGTTTGAATTCTGGTGAATAACTAGCTTTGCTCTTTCTGATACGAATGCCATCAATACCATGAGTTTGGTAGAGTCTCACCCAGTTATGGACGATAGAACTTTCTATACCAAACAAATTAGCTATCTGAGTACAACTAAGTCCATTGTGATAATGATCAATGACTTCAAGTTTAAAGTCAATTGTGTATTTGGTCATAAAAACACCCCAAAGGTTGTCTAACTTTTGGGGTGCGGTTCAATGATAACTTGGCGTTTTTTTGTACTGATTGGCGGATTGTTTAGCAGATTATTTATTGGTTGTTTCGCTTTCATCCACCACTTCAGCATCTGCTGTGGCGGTCGCTGCTGCTTCATCATCAAATTCGATGGCTTCAGCGATATCACCATTTTCATCTGCTAACTCATCAGCAGGCACAGGCTCAGCTTCGGTAGCTGTGCCATCTGCTACAGCTACCGTATCGGTGGCTTGTGCGCTGTCAACTGCTGTATCTTCACTGTTGTCCTTAATGGCGACATCAGCAGGGGCGGCGCTCATCGGCACATCAGCAGGCTCAGCGGTTTGTGCGGTTTCTTCAGCTTTTTTGCTGCAAGCAGCCAAAGCAACGGTTGCAGATAACAGTAGGACGCTGAATAATGATTTTTTCATGGGTTGTCCTTGAGTTTTTTGCCATCATGGATGACAATGCGTTAAATTGAATAAATCTAGTATAGCATACTTTTTGTTACATACGATGACATCTTGGTATTTTTTACTTGCTGTAGATTATCCAATCTTACCCATCATCGATTCAAACAAAAAGGCGATTAAAAACCGCCTTTTTACCCAAACTGCACAAGGTTAGCTGAGCTTGCCGTGACATTGTTTGTATTTCAATCCAGAGCCACAAGGACATGGCGCATTGCGGTTGATATTGGCAGGAATAACGAGCTCATCATCGCCCACTTGCGGCTGTACGCTGTCACTTGCAGCGGCTGCACCACCTAGTGTGATGGTCACTTGCTGCTTGATGCGGTGGCGATTTGGCACAGGACCTGTGGTCAATTCAGGATCGCGGCTTTCGCTACCGTCTAGATTGATCTCATTATGCTCAAACATCATCTGCATCCGTTCAGCTTGCAAGCGACGCTCTTCTTCTAAGGCTGCTAACTCTTCTGGGGTCGGCACATGTACGCGCGCAAGGTCTTGTACCAGATCAGACTTGATCGCACCCATCATCGCTTGGAACAGCTCAAATGATTCGCGCTTATACTCTTGCTCTGGATTTTTCTGTGCATAACTGCGCAGATGAATGCCTTTACGCAGCTGATCCATCTGAGTCAGATGTTCTTTCCAGTGACGATCAAGGCTTTGTAGCATAAAGTGACGCTCAAGCGATGCGGCAGTTTCTTCGCCCATCTGCGCGCGGCGTGTTTCGTAGCGTTCGATGGCAGTATTGACGATTTTTTCGCGCAAGCCTTCTTCATCCAAGCGGCGATCAGCGTCTAGCCAGTCATTGATCGGCATATAAAAACGGAATGCTTCTTCAATTTCATCTTCCAGACCATCGATATTCCACTGATCATCGACCGAACCTGGTGGGACGAACTGATTGATCAGCGCATTATACACTTCATGGTGCATTGCCTTGATGCCGTCTTGTAGATCCATCTCGGCAAGCAGCTCATCACGCTGCCCATAGATGACTTTACGCTGCTCATTGGCGACATCATCGTATTTCAACAGGCTTTTACGCGCATCGAAGTCACGCGCTTCTACTTTACCTTGCGCACCTTCGATCGAGCGCGATACCATCTTATGCTCGATCGCTTCGTCTTCTTTTAGACCCATCGCGCGGAACATATTGGTAATGCGATCACCAGCAAAAATACGCATCAAATCATCTTCTAGCGACAAGAAAAAGCGAGATTGACCTGGGTCACCTTGACGGCCGGCACGACCACGCAACTGGTTGTCGATACGGCGTGATTCATGACGCTCTGAACCGATGATATGCAGACCACCTGCCGCCAGCACTGCATCATGACGCTCTTGCCATGCTGCTTGTGCTGCTGCGCGCATCTCATCGGTCACGCCTTCAATGTCTTCAAGTTCTGCTTGCCAGTTACCGCCTAGGATAATATCCGTACCACGACCTGCCATGTTAGTGGCGATAGTCACTGCCTTTGGGCGACCTGCTTGGGCGATGATGTCAGCTTCGCGTTCGTGCTGCTTGGCGTTTAGGACATTATGCTTGATGCCTTCTTGGTCAAGCAAATAAGACAGTTCTTCGGACGCTTCGATCGTCGCTGTACCAACCAGTACAGGCGCGCCCTTTTCGGTGATTGCCTTGATCTCACGGATGATGCCTTTGTACTTGCCAAGCTTGGTCAAGAAAATCTGGTCATCCATATCAATACGCGCAATCGGACGATGTGTCGGAATGATCACAACATCCAGCTCATAAGTCGATTTCAACTCCGCCGCTTCGGTATCTGCCGTACCTGTCATGCCCGACAGCTTGTCATACAGACGGAAATAGTTCTGGAAGGTGGTGGTCGCCATCGTCTGATTTTCAGCTTGGATTTCCACGCCTTCTTTGGCTTCTACCGCTTGGTGCAGACCATCTGACCAGCGACGACCTGGCATGGTACGACCTGTATTCTCATCGACGATGATCACTTCGCCATCTTGGACGATGTAGTGAATATTTTTGACAAATAAATGATGCGCACGAATCGCCGCCTGTGCATGAGCAAGCAGTGGCAGACGCGCAGGGCTGTATAAGCTTTCTTTTTCGCCCAGCTCACCGACTTCGATTAAGAATTTCTCAATTTTCTCGTAGCCTTTTTCGCTGATTTCTATGGTACGATTCTTCTCATCAATCCAAAAATCGCCATCGGTATTATTCTTGTTCGCTTCTTCATCTTGCGAGCGCACAAGATTTTCAACCACCTTATCAATCAAGGCATACAGATGCGCCGAATCTTCGGCTTGACCTGAGATAATCAGTGGCGTACGCGCTTCATCGATCAAAATTGAGTCAATCTCGTCAATGATGCAATAGTTCAGCGGACGCTGCTTTTTTTCAGCTAGGCTAAACACCATATTATCACGTAGATAGTCAAAGCCGTATTCATTATTCGTGCCATAAGTAATATCAGCACGATAAGCGGCGAACTTCTCTTGTGGTGGCTGCTGGCTATAAATCACACCAACGGTCAAGCCCAAAAATGCAAACAACGAACGGTTCAGCTCGGCATCACGCTTGGCAAGATAGTCATTGACCGTGACGACATGCACGCCCTTACCACTGATGGCGTTCAGATACATCGCTAGAGTTGCCATCAAAGTCTTACCTTCACCGGTCTTCATCTCAGCGATCTTGCCTTCGTGCAAGGTCATACCGCCGATCAGCTGCACATCATAGTGACGCATCCCATTGACACGCAGCGACGCTTCACGACACACCGCAAACGCTTCAGGCAACAGCTTATCAAGGCTTTCGCCTGCCTGATGACGCTCTTTGAACTCTTGTGTTTTTTGGCGCAGCTGATCATCGCTCAGTGCCTGAATGCTTGGTTCTAGGGCATTGATCTTGGCGACTGCTTTGCGCATACGCTTAAGTTCGCGTTCATTTTTGGTGCCGATGACCGCACCGACGATTTTTGCTAACATAATTTTTTCCGTAAAAATGGGAAATGCCCATTTATCATCATTTAAAAACAAAATAAGACAAAGTAAACCAATTCAACACTGTGTTATTTTGAATTTTTCAACCATTAATCATATTGCTCAGGTTTATGGTTTTGAATGCACTAAAATCAAGCTACACATCCCATAAATCCGCACAATTTGACAAAATTTTACAAACTGGCAAAGACTTTATCCGCCGCAGCGATGGTCTTATCAAGATCTTCATAAGTGTGCGCCGATGACATGAACGCCGCTTCAAATGCCGATGGCGCAAGGTACACGCCTTCATCAAGCATGGCATGGAAGAAAGTGGCGAATTTTTTGGCATCGCAATTTGTCGCGACATTATTGAAATTCTGCGGCAGAGTCTCGCTAAAGAACAGACCGAACATTCCGCCCACCGAGCAGGCTTGGAATGGCACATTGTGCTTGGCGGCGGCAGCTTTTAGCCCTGCAATCAGATATTCGGTTTTAGCGGTCAATTCTTGATAAAAGCCATCAGCAGTCAATTTATCAAACATCGCCTTGCCTGCGCGCATCGCCAATGGATTGCCCGACAGCGTGCCTGCTTGATACACTCCACCCAATGGCGCGATGCATTCCATGATCTCTCGTTTACCGCCAAACGCACCGACAGGCAGACCTGCGCCGATGATTTTGCCAAATGTTGTCAAATCAGGCGTGATGCCAAAATGCGCCTGCGCACCCCCAAGACCCACACGAAAGCCTGTCATTACTTCATCAAAAATCAGCACCACGCCATGCTCGGTACATAGTGCGCGCAAGGTGTTGTGAAATTCTTGGCTTGGGATGACCATGTTCATATTACCCGCGATCGGCTCTAAAATCACGCACGCAAGCTCACTGCCAAATTTATCAAAGCACGCCTTTAATGCATCAATATCATTATAAGGTAGTGTTAAGGTATGCTTAGCAAAATCAGCAGGCACACCCTTAGAAGTCGGCTCGCCAATATCCAGCATGCCAGAGCCAGCCTTGACAAGCAAGCTGTCCGAATGCCCATGATAGCAGCCTTCGAACTTGACAATCTTATCACGACCTGTATAGCCACGCGCCAAACGAATCGCCGACATCGTCGCTTCAGTGCCTGATGATACCATGCGCACAAGCTCAATGCTTGGCACGATACTAGCGATCAAATCCGCCATCGTCGTCTCTGATGGCGTCGGTGCCCCAAATGACAGGCCGTCTTCAGCCGCCGCCTTGACCGCAGCGATCACTTCATCATGTGCATGACCCAAAATCATCGGGCCCCATGAGCCGACATAGTCGATATAAGCATTGTCTTCGGTGTCGTAAATGTACGCACCCTTCGCGCGCGACACAAACACAGGTGTTCCACCCACGCCCGCAAAGGCACGCACAGGCGAATTGACACCGCCAGCGATATGGCGTTTGGCTTTTTCGAACAAGATTTGGTCAGCGGCACTTTGGTGAGTCATGGGAAATCCTTGTTTTTTGGATGAATTTACATTTATAGCCAAAGAATGCTAAATTCTTAGGCTTGATATTTTTGTTCATTACTACTGCCAATCAAATCATCTGCAGTAAATTAATTTTGGAAAAAGCGGTTATAAACCGCAATTTCTTTGGCTTTTGCTATAAATCTGTACAATTATCGTGGTCTAATATAAATAGTGCTAGAAAAATAAGCAACGGTGTACAATTAGTACATCGAGCGAAACTTGACGACGCAATATCCCATCAGGCGAAGATAATCAGGCTTTTTTGACCACACTAGATTTTAACTTCATCGCCCCGAAGCCATCAATTTTACAGTCAATATCGTGATCATCGGGCGCATCGTAGATTAGGCGGATTGATTTGACTTTGGTACCGACTTTAATAGGCGCGCTTGAGCCTTTAACTTTTAAATCCTTAATAACCGTTACCGCGTCGCCATCGGCCAATACATTGCCGACTGCATCTTTGATGACTGGCAGCTCATCGCTTGACTCGCCTTCTTTCCATTCATGCGCGCACATTGGGCAAATCAGCAGATCGCCGTCGGCATAGGTGAATTCTTCGTGGCATTTTGGGCAAACTGGTAGTGTCATCGCATCCTCTGTGTTGAAAATTACAAATTAAAACTTAACTGCTTATTGTAACCGATTTCGGCGTCAATTTGTTGCACTCTATGGCAAATCGTACAAAATTTTAACATTTTTATGCCAATCACCCTTATAATTTTTGCAAATCATCCCCATTAACTGTGCAATACTTTCGATCAGCGATTATGATTTGGGATAAAACAATGACTGATTTTAGCGTTTTTGTGATGACAGGCGGTGATACTGATAAATTTTTGCAAGGGCAAATCACCGCAGATATGGGTAAAATCGGTACGGCATTTGTACCGACAGCGATTTGTAATCTAAAGGGGCGCGTACAATTTGGCTTGTGGGTGCGTCGCGTCAGTGATAACGCGGATGATGGTGTGCAAATCGTGATCAGCAGTGATTTGGCAGAAGACCTTGCCAAGCATATCAAAAAATTTGGCGCATTTTCAAAAATCACCCTATCTGCTGCCAAGCCGATTTATCCTGCGATCATTGATGGCGTGGCAAGTTTTGATACCACCGACCATGATCAAACCGCGCAATGGCAAGCCTTGAGTATCGCTACGGGTAATTATTGGATTACCAAAGACACAAGCGAGCTATATCAACCGCAAGAACTGCGCCTGCATCAGCGTGATGGCGTGGCATATGATAAGGGCTGCTATCTGGGTCAAGAAATCGTTGCGCGATTGTACTTTAAGGCAAGCCCAAAAGCCTATTTGCACCGTGTGGCAAGTGCGGATGTGGACTTTTTTGCCCATCATGCTGAAGAATCGGGCTTGGCTGTGGTAAATAGCATCAGTAGCTTAGATGGTTCAGAAGCTTTGGTCGTCGCGCGCCCTGATACCATCGAAACTCTGGGCGCGACTCAATCTCTACAGAATCTGCCACTGCCTGATGCCTTGCAAGCCGATGTAGGTCGGGTGTGATTAGTTTGTAGACCAAATAGCATAAGCCATCGCGATGATGGCTTTTTTGTTGCGTGGCTTTTATACAAACTGATAGACAAACAAAAAGACAAACCCTTTTCAGGTTTGCCTTTTTGTTTTATGGTTGGTTTGTGACTGTTTAACGATTAGTCTTTAACAGTAGCAACAACACCAGCACCTACGGTACGGCCGCCTTCACGGATCGCGAAGCGAAGACCTTTGTCCATAGCGATTGGGTGGATTAGCTCAACGCTCATCTCAACGTTATCGCCTGGCATAACCATTTCAGTGCCTTCTTGTAGAGTGATTGCACCAGTTACGTCAGTAGTACGGAAGTAGAACTGTGGGCGATAGCCATTTAGGAATGGCGTGTGACGACCACCTTCTTCTTTTGATAGTACGTATACTTCTGCGTCGAACTTGGTGTGTGGGGTGATTGAACCTGGCTTAGCAAGTACTTGACCGCGTTGAACTTCTTCACGCTTAGTACCACGAAGTAGGATACCACAGTTCTCACCTGCACGACCTTCGTCTAGCAGCTTACGGAACATTTCAACACCAGTACAGGTAGTTTTTTGAGTTGGTTTGATACCAACGATTTCGATCTCTTCACCAACTTTGATGACGCCTGATTCAACACGACCAGTTACAACAGTACCACGACCTGAGATTGAGAATACGTCTTCGATTGGCATCAAGAATGCTTTATCTACAGCACGCTCTGGCTCTGGGATGTAAGTATCTAGAGTGTCTAGTAGTTCTAGAACTGCTGGCTCACCGTACTTGCTGTCAGCGCCGTTTAGTGCTTCTAGTGCAGAACCTTTGATGATTGGGGTATCATCACCTGGGAAGTCGTAGTCAGATAGAAGTTCACGAACTTCCATTTCAACTAGCTCTAGTAGTTCTTCGTCATCAACCATGTCGCACTTGTTCATGAATACCATGATGTATGGTACACCAACCTGACGAGATAGTAGGATGTGCTCACGAGTTTGTGGCATTGGGCCGTCAGTTGCAGATACAACTAGGATCGCGCCGTCCATCTGTGCAGCACCAGTGATCATGTTTTTAACATAGTCAGCGTGGCCTGGGCAGTCAACGTGTGCGTAGTGACGGTTTGCAGTGTCGTACTCGATGTGAGAAGTGTTAATGGTAATACCACGCGCTTTTTCTTCAGGAGCTGAGTCAATTGCAGCGTAGTCTTTTGCTTCACCGCCGTGGTGCTTAGCAGCAACAGTAGCGATCGCAGCAGTTAGAGTGGTTTTACCATGGTCAACGTGACCGATGGTACCAACGTTTACGTGTGGCTTGTTACGTTCAAACTTGGCCTTTGCCATGATGGTTTCCTCGATAAATGTGCATTTTGGGTGTATCCCGATGCACAAAGGTTAATAAATCAATCTGCAATGCTGTCCAAATAGACAGCATTGACAGGTTTGTCAGAATGTGACGATAAATTACTCGTCATCATCCTTCGCAGTGAACTTCTTGATGATCTCGTCAGCAACGTTCTTCGGAGTTTCTTGGTATTTTACAAACTCCATTGAGTAAGTTGCACGACCTTGAGACATAGAACGCATTTGAGTTGCATAGCCGAACATCTCAGCTAGTGGTACTTCTGCACGGATAGACTTAGTGCCGCCAGGTAGATCATCCATACCTTGAACCATACCACGACGACGGTTCAAGTCACCCATGATGTCGCCCATGTAGTCTTCTGGAGTTTCTACTTCAACTTTCATGATAGGCTCTAGTAGCGCTGGGCTTGCTTGTAGGAAGCCTTTTTTGAACGCCATTGAACCTGCCATTTTGAACGATAGTTCGTCAGAGTCAACATCGTGGTACGAACCATCGTATAGCGTTGCTTTTACGCCGACTACTGGGTAGCCTGCGATAACACCGCTCTTCATACGCTCTTGGATTCCTTTATCAACCGCTGCATGGTATTCTTTTGGAACCACACCACCAACGATCTCTTCAGCGAATTCGTATTCTACATCGCCAGTAGGATCAAGCGGTTCTAGGCGTAGCCATACATGACCGAATTTACCACGACCACCAGTTTGGCGAACGAATTTGCCTTCAACTTCGACGGTTTGACGGATTGTTTCACGGTATGCAACCTGTGGTGCACCGATATTCGCTTCAACACCGAATTCACGCTTCATACGGTCAACGATGATGTCAAGATGTAGCTCACCCATACCTGAGATGATGGTTTGGCCTGATTCTTCATCAGTGCGTACACGGAATGAAGGGTCTTCTTTTGCTAGACGGCCTAGAGCAACAGACATCTTCTCTTGGTCAGCCTTAGTTTTTGGCTCAACAGCTAGAGAGATTACTGGCTCAGGGAATTCCATACGCTCTAGGGTGATGATGTTGTCGTTGTCACACAGCGTATCACCAGTGGTTACATCTTTCATACCAACTAGGGCAGCGATATCACCTGCGCGGATTTCTTCCACTTCTTTTTGCTCGTTTGCGTGCATCTGTACGATACGACCGATACGCTCACGCTTCATCTTAACAGGGTTGTAAACGCTGTCGCCTTGCTTAACCACACCTGAGTATACACGAACGAATGTTAGGTTACCCACATATTTGTCGTTCATGATCTTGAACGCTAGTGCAGCAAATGGTGCTTCATCAGACGCTTCACGAGATGCTTCAGTTTCATCTTTGTCGTCTAGGATACCTTTGATCGCTTCAACATCGTTTGGTGCTGGCAGGAACTCGATCACAGCGTCAAGCATACGCTGAACACCTTTGTTCTTGAACGCAGAACCACAAAGCATTGGTTGAATTTCGCAAGCTAGGGTACGGATACGTAGACCTTGAACGATCTCTTCTTTGGTCAAATCACCATTTTCTAGGTATTTATCCATTAGCTCTTCAGATGCTTCAGCAGCAGCTTCAACCATGTTGGTACGCCATTCATCAGCAGTGTCTTGAAGATCAGCAGGGATATCGCCGTACTCGAACTTCATACCTTGTGATGGTTCGTCCCAGATGATTGATTTCATCTCGATCAAATCGATAACACCAGAGAAAGTATCTTCTGCACCTACTGGTACAACGATAGGCACTGGGTTACCGCCTAGGCGAGTCTTCATTTGCTCAACTACGCGGAAGAAGTTTGCACCAGTACGGTCCATTTTGTTAACGAACGCTAGGCGTGGTACTTTATATTTGTTTGCCTGACGCCATACAGTTTCAGACTGTGGCTGTACACCACCTACCGCACAGTAAACCATGCAAGCACCATCAAGAACACGCATAGAACGCTCAACTTCGATGGTGAAGTCAACGTGGCCTGGGGTGTCAATGACATTGATACGGTGTTCTTTGAATTGGTTGCCCATGCCTGACCAGAATGCAGTGGTCGCAGCAGAAGTAATGGTAATACCACGCTCTTGCTCTTGTTCCATCCAGTCCATGGTAGCAGCACCATCATGTACTTCACCGATCTTGTGAGATACACCTGTGTAGAACAAAATACGCTCAGAAGTGGTAGTCTTACCAGCGTCAATGTGTGCCGAGATACCGATGTTACGGTAGCGGCTAATAGGGGTTGTACGAGCCATAATTTTTCCTAGAAAAATTCTGTTTAATTTGGTAAATCTGCCAGCCAAACCCAAGCTTGGTTGGCAGATTTTTGAGTATTGTTTGGGAAATTACCCAAAAACAATCGCTTGGTCAGCTGATAACTCAGCCAAAACCAATTAGAAGCGATAGTGTGAGAACGCTTTGTTCGCGTCCGCCATACGGTGAACATCATCGCGTTTCTTGATGGCTGCACCTTTACCTTCTGAAGCATCATTTAGCTCACCAGCTAGGCGTAGAGCCATTGATTTTTCAGAACGCTTGGCTGCAGCGTCTGCCAACCAACGCATTGCTAGGGCAGTACGACGGGATGGGCGTACTTCCATAGGTACTTGGTAGGTAGCACCACCAACACGGCGAGCTTTAACTTCGACGGTTGGGCGAACATTTTCTAGCACTTCTTCAAAGAACGCAACTGGATCTGCGATGTCTTTTTTAGCAGCAACTGCTTCTAGAGCACCGTAAACGATCTTTTCTGCAACTGATTTTTTGCCATCGACCATTACATGGTTGATGAATTTAGCGATTGTTTGGCTGCCGAATTTTGGATCTGGTAGGATTTCACGGGCAGCGACGACACGACGTCTTGGCATAATAGTTTCCTTATTTCTTCAGGATTGTCTGGTATAAAGCTAGGTTTAACCAGCCTTACTGCACACTTGGGTTTGACACACCAAACCCGTCATATGCAAATGATGTCTTAGGCTTATGCCTTAGGACGCTTAGCACCGTACTTAGAACGGCCTTGCTTACGATCTTTCACGCCTGCACAGTCAAGTGCACCACGCACGGTGTGATAACGCACACCTGGCAAGTCTTTAACACGACCGCCACGGATTAGAACAACGCTGTGCTCTTGAAGGTTGTGGCCTTCACCACCGATGTAGCTTGATACTTCATAGCCTGAAGTCAAACGCACACGGCACACTTTACGCATTGCTGAGTTTGGTTTTTTTGGTGTGGTGGTGTAAACACGAGTACACACGCCACGACGCTGTGGGCACGCTTGCAACGCAGGAACTTTTGATTTTTCCTTGATGGTTGTGCGACCCTTGCGGATTAGCTGGTTTGTAGTTGCCATAGGGCAATTCTCTCCCGTTGTTGTTAAAAATTCGCCATTAGCCAACCCTGCCGAAATCTCAGCAAAATCAAGCTAATAACGCAATGTACCCTTTTTGGGACACTATATTATAAATCCAAATCAAAAAAACTTCAAGCCTTGACGAAAAATAGTCAAAACTTGAAGTTTTTATCAATCGTCATCAGCCATGAATTTGGCATACTCATCATAGCAGCTGAATATGTCAATTCGATGACATCATACGGCTATCGCATGGCCATTAGGCTTCTTTGGCCGCCTTTGGCTCAAGCGCTTTTGGTGCGTTAAAAGTCGCCAAAGCCGTGCCAATCACTTCATCGATCAGCTGATGATTATAATGCGCGCCGACACCGACCGCGATCAGTGGCAGCAGTTTGTTAAGCCACGATGGATTAAATTTATCCAAATCCACATAATCTTGCAGCTTGACAAATTGATCGGTATAAGCTTTTGATGCTTGATAGCGGCCGCCTAATGCCTGAATCTCGCTTTGCAGCCCTGTTTCTTGCGCCTTGGCAAGCATTCCTTGACCGATGGTCAGAGCAGTCATAATGATTTGTTTTTCTTGAAGTTTTTGTAAATTTGCCCCTGAGAGCATACCGTAGGCTTTTTTGATGCCGTCTTTACCGATCAATGGCTGATTTGACACCGCCGCCACTTGATACACTGTACGCAGACTGACAAACAGCAGCCACACGGTATCAATCACCACGCCCTTTAGCCCTGCCAAACCTGCAATGCCGCCCAAAGTCGCAAGCGCGCGGTTTTGATGTACGACATCAGCAAGCAGCGTGGCGTGCGATGCATCATCAAGCGTGGCAAGCTGCGCGAACTCATCGCGTTTTTGCAAATCCTTCATTGCCCACGCCTGCGCCCAAGTTGCGATTTTTTGATAAGCAATTTCCATCACACCATCGACTTTATTTGGTGCAATAAACTTCCCCATTAGACCCTGCACAGTTGCCGCTTTCGGACCCAATAACTGCATTGCCAGATGGCTGCTTTGCTCGTGGAACATATCTTTTTTAAATTCTGTCTGCTGCAAATCCACCGCAGCATACGACTTGGCTTGATCAGCGGTCAAATCGGACAAATACGCGCCCATCTGCCCAAGTTTCGCACCGATACCACCGCGCTTGACTCTGCTTAATGGTTTGGCAAAAGATTTCGCACTTGCGTGCATTTCATCTGCTGTCTGCTCATCTGTATCATTACTTTTAATATCATCAGTTTTAAAAGCGTCTTGTACTTTATCAGTCAAATCATTCACTGTCTCTGTGACAACTTCTTGAATGGTTTCTTTAGTTTCTTTAACATCATCGATGATATTTGGCTTATCCGCCTGCTCAGTGTGGGTTTCCTTTATATCGGATTTTATATCGGGTTTTGAATCAGCTTGATCATCGCTATCACGAATGACCAGCACTTCATCAACCGCATCGTTATTGCTCTCAACGACAGCGACGATCTCAGGATCATCAAAAGTTGCTACTTCTTGGGCAAGCTTGGTGTTATGCTCGCTGATTTTTTGTTTCACTTTTTTTGATTTTTTATTGGCCCTTGCCATGCTACACTCCATTTTTCATTCATATTTCAAATTCATACATCATGACCACTAGCCTAACACAAAAACCGCGCCATCGCTAGGCATAATCGGTTTGCCATTGTGAGTAATGCTACACAAACCCTACTGCTGTGCTAAAAGTTGCAAAAATTCCAGATATATACGGTGATTTTTGGCAAATTTGCGATATTTTTATGAAAAAAATTGCCGCTTTTGGTCAAATAATTTGTTACAATAGCCGCATTACAACTGTAAACTTAAAAACAGGATTTTCTTATGAAACGAGTTGTCATCACAGGCGCAGGCATTGTCTCATGCCTAGGCAATGATTTGGACACGGTAAAAAACGCCCTGATCGCAGGTCAATCAGGACTGACCTTCAACCAAAGCTATGCTGATCACGGCTTTAAATCACAAGTCTCTGGCAGCATTGATACTAATAGTCTTGATACCACAGGTATTGATCGTAAGCTGAAGCGTTTTATGAGCGATGCCAGCTTATATGCCTATGTCGCCGCACTACAAGCCATCAAAGATGCAGGGCTGACCCCTGAAGATGTCGCGGACAATCCACGCGTGGCGGTGGTCGCTGCATCAGGCGGCGCATCGACTGCCGATGTCGTTACCGCTGTCGATGCCATGCGCGATAAAGGTCTGCGCGGTGTCGGCGCGATGGCTGTACCAAAAGTGATGGCAAGCTCAGTCTCAGCGACACTGGCAACGGGTCTGAAAATCAAAGGCGTGTCTTATTCGCTATCAAGTGCTTGTGCAACTTCAAGCCACTGCGTCGGTCATGCGATGGAGCTGATCCAACTTGGTAAAGCTGATATGGTCATCGCAGGTGGCGGCGAAGGTGAGCATTGGACACAGTCGTGTATGTTTGATGCGATGGGCGCGATGAGTACGCAGTACAACGACACCCCAACCACCGCAAGCCGCCCTTATGATGCTGATCGCGATGGCTTCGTGATCGCTGGCGGTGGCGGCATGGTCATCGTCGAAAGTCTAGAATCTGCCCAAGCACGCGGCGCAACCATCCTAGCAGAAATCACTGGCTATGGCGCAACTTCTGATGGTGCTGAAATGGTCGCACCAAGCGGTGAAGGTGCGGTGCGCTGTATGCAAATCGCCCTAGCGCAAGCAGGTCTGGATCAGGTTGATTATGTCAATAGTCACGGCACAAGCACGCCACTAGGCGACATCACTGAGCTGAATGCCATCGCGACTGCCTTTGGTGGTGTCGAGAAAACCCCTGCCATCAGCTCAACCAAATCCATGACAGGTCACAGCCTAGGTGCGGTCGGTGTCCAAGAGCTGATCTACTGTCTATTGATGATCAATCACGGCTTTATCGCTCCGACTATTAATGTCACCAATCTGGATGAAGGCACGAAAAACTTTGACATCGTCACCGAGACGCGCCACACCACAGTTAATAGTGCAATGAGCAATAGCTTTGGCTTTGGTGGTACAAATGCAGCCTTGGTACTGCAGAAGTTTGGTAGTTAAATTTTAAACCCTGCCAAACAACCCCACCCACTTTCGGTGGGGTTTCGTTTTTTCACGCATTGCTTTACAATATCCGTTTATTTTTATCAAAATCGACTTATGACACTGACCACGCGCCCTTTTGTAAAATTATTCACCCTAAGCACGCTATGCCTTGCCCTTGCCGCTTGTCAAGATAAACAAGCTGACAAGACAGCTACAGCACCTGCAGCCGAAAGCACCAACACCACAAGCCAAAATACCGCCAATACTGAGACGGGCGGCGAGATGAGCGAAGAATTCGCCACAGGTCCAAAAGCTGCTGCCGATCGCGCACTTGCCCCAACCGCCATCAGCACAAGCCAAGATGGTAAGGCGACAACCATCGCGGTCGATTTTGGCAATGCCACCATCGGCAAATATGCTGCGCCCATTCGCGGTCTGATCATCACGCCAAACAAGGCTACCACGCCGACGCCGCTAATCGTCCTAAGTCATCTGCGCGCACCGAACTGCGCTGATATGGATGCGCGCTTTCCTTGTCATGATGGCGTGGCAGAATTGCGCTTCGATCATGGGATGCAGTACCTTGGCGAACATCTTGCCGCGCAAGGTTATACGGTGATCATTCCTGACCTTAGCCCTGCTTTTATCGGGCTTGGCGTCACCGAACCTTATGATCAGCCTAAGCTATGGCAAGACATCGTCAGCCGTTTTCGCGATGAGCTAAAAGCTGCGGCGGCAGATGATAAGCACTTTGGCACGCCTGTGGCTGCGGTGGATTTTACCACCGTGGGCTTATTCTTGCATTCGCGCTCAGGGCAAATGACGACAGCGGCTGAGCAGGTATTTGGTAAAGATAATATTAAGAGTATCTTTGCTTATGCGCCATCATATGAGACTTTTGAGTTGGCTGATATTTCGCCTGCACCACAAGACATTCCTTATCTTGCCATCGTCGGCAGCCTAGATACCGATGTCGGCGCGTCGGCAAATCTGTGGCTGTCGCACTACACCACCACGCCAAGACAGACCGCTGCCAGTACGGTGGAATTATCTGGCTTTGGGCATATGTCGATCAATCGCACGGCAGTGCAAGCTAAGATGGACGATCGCCGTGGCTGCGATATCATCACTTGTCATGATGACAAGGCACACGAGAAGATGCTGCTTACGGCAGTTGATGATTGGTTTGGCGCAACTATCCAAGGCAAAGACAGCACCCTACCAACCAAGCCACATCAAGCCTTGCCCAAAACCGTTGCAGGCTATCCTGCGCGTTGGCTTGCTTTAAGTGCACAGAGCAAAGGCTTTATTGATGCCAAAGATTTCGGCGATTCAGACGGTGTTAAATATTGCGCCTACAGCGATCCGATGAATCCAGCCTCCGCCATCATGCCTGCTTGCCCTGAGCCTGAGATGGGCGTGGTGCAAGCCATCACCCCTGTGGCATATCTAAGTAACGCTGCCAAAGCCACCACCAACATCCAAGGCGCAACCGCCCTTGCCTTACAAATCGCACCAACAGGCAGTCATGGCGACAAAGGCACGACGGTGGATATCACCCTTGCGCTTGACGATGGCAATGCGGTGAGCCTTACACTTGATCCTACCGATCCTGCCTTAATTGAGCGCGCAAGCGAGCATGACAGCGGCATGTATCGGCTTGGCACGGTGCAGGTTAATTTGCCAAAAGCTGCCCAAAACCGCACCATCACCGCTGTCACCATCAGCAGCGATCATCCTGTGATTGTCCGCAGTGTGGATTTTTGGTAATTGAAAATAAGATTTCGCATGAATATCACCATCTCAAGCACGCTGACGGCTGCTGCACTGACCACACTGATTGCCGATCATCATCCTGATTGGCAAGCGTGTTTTTTAAATGATGATCATCAGCCTGTGATTGGTATTTTACCCAAGGTCAGTTGGCGATTATCAGCGGATGATACACAGGGCAAATCATGGACGCTGACGATGATGCAGCGGCAAGCAGATTTGGCTTATACTCAGCAGCACTTGCCAAGTAGCTATCATGATCTATTAGATAAATTAAGCAAATACAGCGAAAAACAAGCCAATCACAACTCATCTGATCAGGCTTGCGGCTATCAGCATGGCTTGATGGGCTTTGTCGGGTATGACATCGCAGCCCATGCATTGAATGATGAAATTGAGTTAAAATCTGATCAGCCTGCCAGTTTTTTTGGGCATTATGATATTTATCTTAAGCCTGTCGCCCAAGATGGCAAGTGCGGCTTTGTGCTGATCTGTCAAGATGATGATATTACTCTTAATACCCTGATCAATGAGTTAAACACCTTGCAAAATCAAGCCTTGCCAAAAGCTGAACCGCTATCTCTTGCCCCTATCTGGTCAAAAGATGACTATCAAGCCGCCTTTGAAAAAGCACAAGCCTATCTGCTGGCAGGTGATGGCTATCAGATCAATCTCACCCAAGCATGGCTTGCCGCCAAATCAGGTAAATTATCCGCACACTTGCCCAATCTTATGAGTGCAAGCCAAGCGCCATTTGCAGGATTTTTACAAGTGGGGGATTTTGAATTATTATCGGTATCGCCTGAGCTATTTTTTACTTTTTATAAACAAAATAACTCTATCCATATCATCACCAAACCCATCAAAGGTACGCGCCCCCGTGCAAGCGATCCTGTACTTGATGAACAGTACAAACAAGCGCTTGCCACCAGCCAAAAAGACATCAGCGAAAATCTGATGATTGTGGATCTTTTGCGCAATGATTTGGGTAAATATGCCGAAATCGGCAGCGTCAAAACGCCTATGAAATTCGCCATCGAAAGCTTTAGCAATGTGCATCACATGGTCAGCACCATCACCGCCAAGCTCAATGCCGACAGCCATCCGCTTGCCGTGCTGTTCGGCTCATTGCCGGCAGGCTCTATCACTGGCGCTCCCAAAAAACGCGCTTGTGAGATGATTTTTGAACTAGAAAGTGCGCCGCGTGGTGCGTATTGTGGCAGCATGGGTTATTTGAATTTTGATGGGACGGGGCAGTTTAATGTGCTGATTCGCACCATCCAAGCCAATGCCGATGGCATCAGTGTCTGGGCAGGTGGCGGTATCACCATCCGTTCACAAGTCGATGATGAATATCAAGAATGTATGGATAAAGTTGGGATGATTTTAAAGACTTTGGCGGATGGGTGAGCTTTACCAACAAGCGGGTTGCTAATCAATCACAATGTTGGATGTTGGCTTTGGCTATTTTGATTATTTGGATGAGAATAGTTGTTTCATGACTTCGCCTTGAATCTCAAGATAACTTTTGGCAGGCTGACCATTTAAATAGCGGCGAGCGAAAAACTCCCAATCGTGCAAATACACTACCCGTTCGCCATTAGCACCCACGCCAAGCGTCGAACCATAAATCCATTGATTAAACTCATCAGCACAGGGCAGATGCTCAATATCATCCAATAATACACCTAGAATACTACCAGCCAATTGGACAACATCCAAATCAAAATAAGTCTTTTCACCTGTTTTCATATATCCGCTCCAGACGCTTTAGTTTTGTGGTCAAATGCCCTTTGTGCATTTTGTTGTAATTCAAGAACCACAGAATCGACATCCGTCTTATCATTAAGAAACTCATCTTCACAAAATGCTGAAGCATAGCGTGAACTTAATTGGTCAATATCCAAATCCGCCAATCGCTTGAGAATATCCACCGAGATGTCATCAGCAAATTCTCTGATGATAAAATTGGTCGCATATAAATCTCTAGCTTTGGTTCGGCTGTCATGTTGTGCATCAAGCACGCAGTTGATTTTAAACGCTGCAATATCTTGGATTTTTGCTGTTTTGAGACCATTGATGATGGTATAATCATGGTTTGGCGTTCGGTAAGATGTTTCAATTTTCAAAGCTGTATGCTGATTTTCACGCCTGTCATGGTATCTTAGCATATATCTGGTGACAGTTGGCGTGTCTTTTTTGATAATCACATCAAGCACTTCAAAATTTTGTCCCGTGACAGATTTTAGCGTATGAACAAGGTTAATCGTGCCCTTGCCAACAAAATCACCCTGAATGTCAAAATCCAAATCTTCTGAAAAACGGTCAAGGCCATAGCACAACATCAATGCCGTTCCGCCCTTTAGAATCAATGGCTTATCTTGGATTTTTGCCAATACTGCAAGCATTAATTCTGTGTGCGTTTGCTGATTATACATCATAATTTTTGTCCTTGGCGAGCCTTAGCCATGCAGACACATGGTCTGATTGTGCCTTTGGTAGCTTTGGTATGGCGATTTGTAATAAATCATATACTCGCTGTTTATCCGCTGGCGTACTCATAAAATCATCAAAATCAGTAAGTTGCATTTTTCTAAATAACTTTGCGCCATGATACGGCGTGGCAAAAAACGCTTCAGCAATCACCAAATCAGCAATCGCTCTGGCATGGGTTGCACAGTACACCGTATCAGCAAATTTGGGAATGCCCATTTTTGCAAATACTCCACTGCTCTCAAAAACGCCAATACTGCCCAAATACGGCACGGTATCTAACTCTTGGCCGATGCCAACTATATTGTAGCGTTTAATCCGTGATTTTGGATGAAACCAAGTTTCAACATTATGCCAATCGCCTGTGTTGCGCTCATAGTCTTGCGTATTTAACGCTCTAAAGCCACTGATATACAGCGATGGCGAATAGTGGAATTTGGATAATTCTTCGTAAAGCATAAACCCTACTGGTTTTTGTTTGTTTTTTTAAATTATATCAAAAAAAATCACTTGGTGAATTTTGCCTTTTTCGATGACATCACCACAAAAAAGCCCCATCACCCGATGGAGCTTTTGCCATTCAATCAGCTTGAATCTATCCAATCACACCGCTTTGGTGCGTTCAATCAACCACGCCTTAGCATCGCCTGAGACACGGTCGATCAGCTCATCATGGACACGCTGATGGTAGCTGTTCAGCCATGCTTTTTCTTCGGTGGTCAATAGCTCTGGCAAAATCAGACGCGTATCAAACGGGCACAAGGTCAAGTCATCAAACTTCAAGAAAGTCCCAAACTCAGTCTCATGTGCTGGCACGTGTACGACGCAGTTTTCTAGGCGGATACCCCATTTGCCTTCACGATACAGTCCTGGCTCATTGGTCGTGATCATGCCACGCTTCAGCACACGCTCGGCGGTGGCTGGTGCGTGTACTGAGATGACTTGTGGGCCTTCGTGGACATTCATAAAGTAGCCCACACCATGGCCTGTGCCATGACCATAATCCAAGCCTTGTTGCCATAGATGGATACGAGCCAACACATCAATCTGACCTGATGGCAGTCCTTCTGGGAAGTGGGCATTGGCAAGTCCAATGTGTGCTTTGAGCACATAAGTCACATCACGCTTTTCGTCATCGCTGACAATGCCACAGCTTGCCATACGCGTGATATCGGTGGTGCCGTTATAATACTGTGCCCCTGAGTCAATCAGTAGCAAGCCATCACCTTCGATGGTAGCAAAATTATCTTCGGTGGCTGAATAATGGACAATCGCCCCGTTACCCCTGTAACCTGCAATCGTGCCAAAGCTTGGCGAAATATGATGCGGCTGACGGCTGCGAGCTTCGTTGAGCATACGATCGACATCCAGTTCAGTCACCTTCTCACCCTTGGCAAGCTTTGCTTCAAACTCTGAGAAAAAC
This sequence comes from Moraxella sp. FZFQ2102, assembly GCF_024137865.1. Taxonomy (NCBI): domain Bacteria; kingdom Pseudomonadati; phylum Pseudomonadota; class Gammaproteobacteria; order Moraxellales; family Moraxellaceae; genus Moraxella; species Moraxella sp. FZFQ2102. The sequence goes on along the minus strand of NZ_CP099960.1, from coordinate 1,435,167 downwards.
TCGCACAAAGCCGCACCATCTTGACGCATCGCTTCACGGATATGCTCAATATCTGCATCCGATTTGATGGCTTTTAACAGCGTGCTTGGATTGATCGCATACACGGTGGTGACATCATGGCTAAGCTTGACCAAAGTGCCGACAGCCATGCGCGAAGGATCGATTAATAAAGTGCCTTGCACGCCTGCCACAGCATCGATGACTGCCACATAGTCCGCGGTCGCAATGCCTGCATTTGCCAATCCCTGCTTAATCTCATCATTGAGTTTATTTTGATCAACAAATAAAGTCGCCGTATCTGCAGTGATTAATAGGTGCGACAAAAACACAGGATTGTATTCAACATCACTGCCACGCAGATTAACCAACCACGCAACATCATCAAGGCTGCTGATTAGGTGTGCCGTCGCACCTTTTTCTGCCATCGCCGCGCGCACTTTGGCAAGTTTCTCAGTGGCGGTGGTATCAACAAACTGACTTGGATGCTCATAAATCGGCTCAGCAGGCAGAGTTGGGCGGTCTGTCCAAATCTGAGCAAGCAAATCCAGCGTCGTGACAAGCTGAATATTTTTATCAGCAAATGCTGCCTTTAGCGTATCACAGTCATTGACAGACAAGACCGCACCATCAATGGCGACAGTCGCGCCTGCTGGCAGACGCTCAGCCAAAAATGCTGAATGCGATGGGCTGTGACGCTGCATTTTTTGCAACTCAATCCCCGTGCCTTCAAGCTGCATTGGTGCTTGTACCCAATAGCGACTGTCCGTCCATAGCCCTGCAAAATCTTGGGTAATTACCAAAGTGCCGACCGAGCCTGTAAAGCCAGACAGCCACGCACGACCCTGCCAATACACAGGTAGATATTCTGACATATGCGGATCAGCCGATGGGATAATCAAGGCATCCACACCATGCGCCGCCATCAAAGCACGCGCAGCAGCCAGACGCTCACGACGAATTTGCACCGAATCATTCATTATTTTGTCCTATTAAACTAAATTTATCGTATTTTAGCACAGGATAGTCCCATAACAAAAAAGCCCTTAACCATGTTAAGAGCTTTTTATTATCCAAAAAAATTATTTTTTGGCTTCTTCAGTAGCAGCTGGAGCTTGTTCTGTGGTTGCTTCAGTAGCTGGAGCGTCAGCTTGTGCATCAGCAGCAGGTGCTGTTTCAGTTGCAGCTGCATCGGTGGCTGCTTGCTCAGCTGGTGCAGCGTCGGTCGCTTGCGCTTCAGCAGTTGCGGTAGCATCTGCAGGTGCAGCTTGTTCTGCGGTTGCTTCAGCTGTTGGAGCTGCTTGTTCTGCTGGCGCTTCGGCAGCAGGTGTCTCAGCTGGCTGATGCTCGCCTGCAGGACGCAGCCATGCAGAGATCGCGATACCGCCAATCATCACAAGCAATAGCACAATACCAACAAGTGCCGTTACCGATTCTTTTACTGGGTTGTTTTGTGAAGCATCATGTGCCATAAGTCACCTGCCTAAATCTATTTAATTGGGTCAATCTGAGCGTTTCAGAAATAAATTTTCTCTATTATATACCAAATTGTGGCTTTTTGTACATTTCCTTTTTACAATTATGGAATTATTTTCACAATTTCGCCCATTGATTACGAATACAATCAGCGGCGGTGTGCAGGCTTGCTATAATGCTTAGCAATCGCACTTAGGATAATTAATAACGCCGATAAGAATAAAATCGGATACGCACCCAACGCCATATAAGGCGTCTTGCCTGTCATACTTGGCACATCACCACGCAGGACAGCTCGTTCAAACTGTGGCAGACTTGAGATGACTTGCCCTTTGTCATTGATGATGGCTGTCACGCCGTTATTGGTCGCTCGCACAAAATACCGCCCTGTCTCAAGACTACGCATCTGCACCATCTGTAGATGCTGCATCGGACCTGCTGATGTGCCAAACCAAGCATCATTTGACACAGTCAATAAAAAGTCTGTACCGATGGCATTACGGCGTGTGGTATCAGGATACGCCACTTCATAACAGATCGCCAAGCCCATCTGCTCGCCATTGGCAATCAGTGGTGACTGCGTATCGCTACCACGGCTAAAGCCTTGGACAGTTTGCATACCTGCCAGATTTGGCAAAATATCAAGCACGCCACCAAAGGGAATGTACTCGCCAAATGGCACCAATCGCTGTTTTTTGTACACGCCTGCTTGGGTATCATCAAATGCCATGACGCTATTGTACAAATCCACGCCTGCACCGTCTTGATGGATTTCACGATATGGCACGCCTGTCACCCAAGCACTGTTTGACTCATAAGCATGATTTGCCACTTGAGCGATAAACGGCCATGCATCATCTTGTAGTAGTGGAATGGCAGCTTCTGGCCAGATGACGATATCACGTCCCCACTCCGACTGTGACAGCTCTGCATAGATGCCAAGTGTCTGCATTTGGTATTCAGCAAGCCACTTCAGATCTTGTGGAATATTGCCCTGCACCAAAGACACGCTCGTACTCTTACCTGTCGGCGTCGTCCATGTGATATTGGCAAGGCTAGTCATGGCAGCGATGGCGGTCAAAACACCACTGATCAGCATATAGCTGCCCTTATGCCGAAACAGCTCAATGGTCGCTGCGCCAAACAGCACCGCCAAAAACGATAAGCCAAACACACCTGTAATCGGCGCAAGTCCGTTCAGCCAAGTCACTTCGGTGAACGCATAACCAACAAACAGCCATGGAAAACCAGTCAAAAGCCAAGTTTTCGCCCACTCTTGCACCACCCAAAACCCGGCAAATGCCAACGGCTGCCGCGCCGTAAAGCGTACAAACGCCCACGACATCACCGCATGAAATAAGCCCATGATCAACGCCATCAAGCCAATCAGGATATACGCCGCCCACGATGGCACTGCTCCATATTCATGAATCGATGTATATAGCCAAAACGCCCCCACCGCCCAAGTGCCAAAGCCATAAGCTTCACCAATCCAAAACGCACGCTTGGCACTGTCCGTACCGATCAAAAGTGCGTACAGCACCATCGGCGAGATGATGGCGATCGGATACAGATAATAAGGTGCAAGCGATAGACTAAATCCAAGCCCTGCGATCAAGGCAATAAGCATGGCAAGGCTTAGTGGAAAAGTTTTGGCGGTGGCAGGCTTACGCCCCCGAAGTGGTGCGTGACTGATGGTTTGGCTCATAAGGCAAGGATTTTTGGTTCAAATGATAAAGGCGGTAGTTTAGCAGATTTTGGGTGATTTGGCGACAGCCGTGCTGGATTTGGGGAATATTGGGTAAATTTGGTTTATGGGTTGGATTTAAAAATAGCCATAGGGTGCGTTATACGCACCATGAAAATACCCAATGTATCAATTTTACAAAAACCTTTGCAAGTTTTGTCATCAAAATCAATCATCTTCGGTAAAATAGTGCGGATGCCACACCCAATTCATTATCTTAACTGATATAAATTATCAATAAAAATATCTCTTTTTTACCAAACTCCACCCCCAGCCCTCCCCTTAATTAAGGGGAGGGAGCTACACCTTGCAAAACTGAATTAAGAATAGATGCTACTTTCTTGCGGCGATAAAGAAGAAGGGGTTTATATTTCAAACCAAAGCAAAAAAAGAGCGGCCCCTCCCCCTTTTCAAGAGGGAGGTTGGGAGGGGTCTTATGCAAATAACCATCAACAAAAAAGCCAAAACGCACACGCTTTGGCTTTTTAGATTTATTTGGCTATTCTTCGCTGCTTGCTTGTGGCACAAGCTCAAGTTCCAGCAGATGAATGAATCGCCCTTCGACATCGACGACGGTGATTTGCCAATCATCAATCTGCACCACCGCACCTTCCAGATGACTGACAAAGCCCAAAGCCTGCATCACAAGACCGCCCATGGTATCGACATCCGCATCATCAAATTGACTGCCCAAGACTTCATTACAGTCACTGATCAAAGTCGCCGCCTGCACAAGCCACACGCCTGCTTTATCAGGATGTGGCACGATATTATTGATATCGCTGTCTTCATCGATGTCATCATGCTCATCGACAATGTCACCGACGATCTCTTCGAGCAAATCTTCCATCGTCACCACACCTGACACCGAACCAAATTCATCGACGACGATCGCCATATGCACTTGAGCTTTTTGTAATGAGCGCAGCAGCGTATCAGAACGCGCCGTTTCACTGATATACAAAGGTTTGCGCACGATGTCGGCAAGCTTTAGGGGTAAATCTACACCTTCAGCTTTGGCCTTAAGTAGTGGGATTAAGTCTTTGACAAGCAAAATCCCCAGCACCGCATTGTCATCAAGGCTATCAAACACAGGATAGCGAGAATGCTCGGTCTCAAGCACCACCGATAGGATGTCGGATAAATCATCGTCGCTCGCCACAGCGTGTACCTGCGGGCGTGGCGTCATGATTTCACGGACTTGGGTGGCGGGTAAATCCAACACCCCTTCTAGCATATCGACCGTATCCGGCTCTAAAAATTGGCGAGAATCCTGTACCAATTTTAACAAATCATCTCGTGTCTCAGGCGCGGTGGATAACCAACGCTTAAGCCCACGCATTGACCAACTACTCGAATTGTCATCAGACATCAGCGGTATAATTTAACCTCGTATTGTGTTATAAATCTTAATAATACATCGTATTTTTGGCAACTCTTCCTGAGCGACCACAGTTAGACGCATCGTTTTTGTACAATTTAGCGTATCGCGACCAATTATTCAAGTGGCTTTTGGTGATTTTTCAAATCTTCACCCATTTTACGATGCGCGTCTCGATTGTCTCGTCCGATAAGCCAATTTCACTGACGCAGCGGCGTGCAGCTGAGACCTTGGCAAAGCCTGCTTTATGATGAATGCCGTCGTGTAATAGCTTATGCCACGGTGGCAGCTTCTGCCCCAAATACAGCCGCTTGTACGCACAATGTCTGGGCAGCCACAGCATATTGGGCAAATCAGCTGCGGTTAAGCGAATGCAGTCAGGCACTGTCTTTTGGCGATTGGCATAATCTGAGCAATGTCCTGTCGTGCAGTCAAGTAGTTGGCACGCCACATCGGTGTACTCAGTGTAGCGGACATCGTCATCATCCAAAAACTTCACCAAACAGCACACGCCACAGCCATCGCACAGCGCTTCCCACTCATCGTCGGTCAGCTCATTAAGCGAATAAGTCTCCCAAAATCGTGGGCGAAGTTGATTGTCTGTCATCATAATCATTGGTTGTCATCAAAGTGTCTATTGTACCCTAAATCCATCCAAAAAACCGCTTGACTTGCCCAAAATCCCTTGTTAAGTTATCCCTATCACATCCGTGAATTTTTGGTTTATATTAAGGATAAGCATCATGACAATCAGCACTACGACACTCACCACCACCGCACCAGATGGCACTGCCCTGCACAGTTATGTCGCCATGCCGATAGATACACCGACTGATAGCACATCGCCTGCCGTACTCGTCGCACCTGAGTGGTGGGGTGTGGTCGAACATCCAAAGACAGTCGCCGAACGCTTGGCCAATGAAGGCTTCGTGGCGGTAGTGATGGACATCTATGGCGATGGCAAAATGACCACCGATGCGCATCAAGCCAACGAATGGATGACACAAATGCTTGAAAATTCTGATGAGCTGATGAATCGCTGCCGAGTGATTTTTGATGCGGTGGCGTCATTGCCACAGGTCGATGGCACACGCATTGGCATTGCAGGCTTTTGTTTTGGTGGCAAAATCGCTCTGGACATGGCACGCCTAGGCACGCCGCTCAAAGCCGTCGCCACTTTCCATGGCAACCCAACGCCGATCACCCCTGCCAGCGAAGGTAAATTCACCGCCAAAGTACTCGTCGCTCATGGTGCTGCTGACAGTATGGTGCCGATGGTTGCCATCGATGGTCTGCGTAATGAGCTGACCGCTGCCAAAGTCAGCCATGAAATCGATGTCTATGAAGGTGCCAAGCACGGCTTTAGCAATCCACACGCCGATGACCGCGCTCGTGAAAATAGCGTGGACTTAGGCTATCATGCCGATGCTGCCAAGGCAAGTTGGGATAAGATGGTGCAGTTTATGAAAGAGAGTTTGTAAGATTTATCATCTATAATAGCAAACAGCCGCATGAAATTTGCGGCTGTTTTTTATTTGGTGGATTGAGTAGTGTTAAAAAAATGAGCCACTGTTCACCTGCCATCTTTACCCACTGTTATCATTTCCCATCTAAATAACCATTATATGACCTATTGATTGCTTGATTTTTTGTCGATGACTTGCTACAGTGTTGGAATGACACATTTTGGCACACAAGGAGAACGCCATGCCTGCATTACGACACGATATCGATCCTGATGGTTTGCTTGAATATTCGGTGGTCTATACCGACCGCGCGCTCAATCATATGTCGGCGCAGTTTCGAGCAGTGATGACTGATTTATCCAGTGAATTAAAGGCATTGTACCGCGCAGATGCGGTGGCAATCGTCCCTGGTTCTGGTACTTCAGGCATGGAAGCGGTGGCGCGCGCTTTGGCAGATGGCAAGGACTGCGTGGTGGTGCGTAATGGCTGGTTCAGCTATCGTTGGACGCAGATTTTGGATGCCACACGCGTCGCCAAATCAGTGGAAGTCTTTAAGGCTGATCAAGAGATGGTCGATGGTGCGGTGCAATTTCGCCCAGCTGACATCGCTGCGGTGACGGATTATATTCGCAAGCACAAGCCACAAATCGTCTTTGCACCGCATGTCGAGACTGCATCGGGCATGATGCTGTCAGATGACTATATCCGCGCTTTGGGTGACGCGGTACATGAAGTGGGCGGCCTGCTTGCCATTGACTGCATCGCATCGGGCTGCATTTGGCTGGATATGCAGGCGCTTGGCATCGATGTGCTGCTGTCTGCACCACAAAAAGGCTTATCAAGCACACCTTGCGCAGGACTTGTGATGTTATCTGAAGCTGCCAAGCAAGCGGTACTAGCAAGCACGCCATCAAGCTTTGCACTGGATTTAAAAGCTTGGCTTAATATCATGATCGCTTATGAAAATGGCGGTCATGCTTATCATGCCACCATGCCAACTGATGGACTTAAGCAGCTTAGAGATACCTTATTTGAAGCGCGTGATGTCGGCTACGATGTCTTAAAGTCCAATCAAATCAAACTGGGTCAAGCCATCCTAGCAGTGCTCAATGACAAAGGCATCCAAAGCGTCGCTGCGCCATCAGCGCAAGCATTCGGCGTGGTGGTCTGCCATGCACCAAGCGATGATGTGCATAAGGGCGCGGCATTTGCAGCAGCTGGCGTGCAGATTGCCGCCGGTACACCGCTACAAGTCGATGAACCAAGCGATTATAAATCATTCCGTATTGGCTTATTTGGTCTAGATAAACTTGTCGATGTCGATGGCACGGTCGCACGATTTGCCAAAGCTGCTGATCAAGTGTTTGGCTGATTTTAAAAAATATAAAACCGCTCATGGTTGATGAAGTTACCATGAGCGGTTTTTGTTTTTTTTAGAAATTTTGATCAATTTATATCTATCACTCAATCGCCAACACTTGCCAAAATCTGTGTCAATAACGTCCAATAAGTCGCCACCGAGTCGATATGCACCATTTCGTCAGGCGAGTGGGCATTTTTGATGGTAGGGCCGATGGAGACGATGTCAAGCTGTGGATGGCTGGTCTTGATCAGTCCGCATTCTAGTCCTGCGTGAATGACCTTGATGTCGGGTGCATGACCTAGGATTTGGGTATATAATTTCATGGTGGTCGCGGTGATGGCAGAGTCGGTATCAGGTGTCCAACCGACATAGCTGCCATCAAGCGTGATGGTCGCATCTGCCAATGTCGCGATGCTTTGCAAGGTATCACAAACCGCCATTTTTCCCGATTCGATCAAAGAACGGATCAATAAGGTGCATTCAAGCTGATCATCTTTGATGGCAAGCTTGCCAAAGGACAAAGAAGTCTCAACCGTATCTGCCACGACATCGCTATGGCGCACCACACCACTTGGCAAGGCATTGATCAGATGAATAGCGGTGCGGCTGCTGTCTGTGCTGAGTGTCTGAGCGGTCGGCGCACACAAAGCGGCTTCAGCAGTGAAATTTGGCTCAACTCCTGCCATCTCGGTCGCGATGGTGGCAAATGTTTGTTCTGCTTTGGCAATGATGGCATCGGCAGCATCTGGCGCGCAGCTGATGATGATACTGGCTTCGCGGGGAATGGCATTACGCAGCGTGCCGCCTGTAATAGTGCTTAGGCTGAATTTATCGGCAAATTGCGCCTGCAGCACCGCCAAAACACGCCCCAATATCTTAATGGCATTACCGCGATTCTTATGAATATCAATGCCTGAATGCCCGCCGCGCAGTCCTTTGATACTGATTTGTACCGCAGTATCTGTCGCAGCTTGCCAAGTCAGCGGCAGGCTAATATCTGCATCAATACCGCCAGCGCAGCCAATATATACTTCACCAATCTCTTCAGTGTCGGTATTAATCATCATCGTCGCATCTAAAGTATGCGGCTGCAGCCCAAATACACCCACCATGCCAGTCTCTTCGGTCATGGTCAAAAGCACTTCAAGCGGCGGATGGCTTAGGCAGTCATCTTCCAGCACCGCAAGGCAGCTTGCCATGCCAATGCCATTATCCGCGCCAAGTGTCGTGCCTGTCGCCATCAGCCACGCATCATCATCAGGATTGATACGCAGGCGAATGGGATCGGTGGCAAAGTCATGTGCGGTATCGGCATTGGCTTGTGGCACCATGTCCAGATGCGCTTGCAAGGCGATGGTTGGGCGATTTTCATAGCCTTTACTGGCGGGTTTTTTGATGATGACATTGCCGACGCTATCGCGGTGGGCGACAAGGTTTTTTGATGTCGCCCAAGCGATGATGTCATTAGCAAGCGCTTCTTCGTGATAGCTTGGGTGTGGCGTGGCACTGATGCGCGCAAACCATCGCCACAAAAGCGATGGGTTAAAATCCTTAACGACGGCTAAATTTTCTTCATAAGCAGATAAGTGAAAGGTCATGGGGCATCCTGATTGTCATATCTATGGAGTAATGAGCTGTATTGTAGCAGATTGGGTATGTGCGCCCAAGTTGTTTAGCAAACATCCATGAAGGATTGCTCGATAGAATTGACAATATCACAAAACCGCACCAACAAAAAACAGGTATAAGCCCTATACCTGTTTATCTCGATAACTGTGAATCAGTGTCTGCGCGACCATCTCAAGTGTCTGTGCGTCGCTGTGCTGTGCGCTGTGGCGAATCAGCCGCGATGGGCTGTGCATTAACGCTTGGCTAAGCTCGTGGGCAAAAGTCTCAAGCACCATCTTAGTATCTTCGCCATCTTCAATCCGCGCCATCGCCTTAGCAAGCAGTCGCTCACGGTGCGCATCCGCCACCGCACGATACTCCTTGATCTGCGTGCGTGCGGTCTGCACTTGCATTTGCTCAGTGATTTTTGCGACCAATTGCCCAACGAGCAATTCTGCTTCCACCGCCGCCTGCTTGCGCTCAGCGATATTGCCCGCAATCACCGTCTGCAGATCATCGACCGAATACAGATACACATCATCAAGCTTACCCACCGCAGGCTCAATGTCGCGCGGCACTGCCAAATCCACCAACAGCATCGGCTGATGACGGCGGATTTTTAGGGCATTTTTTACCATATCAAAGCTGATCAGCGCCTGCATACTGCCGCTGCAGCTGCTGACGATATCGGCTTTTGGCAAGACATCGCTAAGTTTATCAAGCCCAACGATCTCAAGCTCAAGCGCGCGATTGGCAGCCTTTGCCATCTCAGCCAGTTCATCTGCCAAGGTTTGCGCACGCTCAGGGCTGCGATTGACGATGATGATTTTTTTGACGCCCAAAGCGGCGACATTATGCACCACAAGGCGGTTCATCTCACCTGCTGCGACAAGTAAAAAAGTACAATCGCTGGGATTATCAAAAATCTGCGTGGCAAGCTTGGCTGTCGCAAAGCCCAAAGTCACCGCCTGCGCACCAACCTTAGTATCACGGCGCACCGTGCGCGCAGCGGCAAATACCTGCTGGGTCAGCCAGCCAAATTCACTGCTCACACCACCATGCTCGCGCGACACCGCCACCGCTTGACGAATCTGCCCCAAAATCTGCGGTTCGCCCAAGATCATCGAATCAAGCCCTGCCGCCACACGCAGCCAGTGATTGAGCGCGCGGTCATCTTCATAGATGTACAGATAAGGCGCGATCTGCTCAAAGTCGATGTTTTTAAAATCCGCAAGCCACTGCCCGATCGCCTGCAGGGTTTTTGATGATTGGGCATCATCGTCCCCTTCATCAGTCAAGCTGTGATCATCAATGCCAAAATACAGCTCACTGCGATTACAAGTCGAGACGATGGTGCAGCCATTGACCTGCGCGGACAGCTCGCTGATCGCCTGCCCCATATCCGAGCCGAACGACAGCCGCTCCCTCAATTCAACAGGGGCAGTCTTGTGATTGACTCCGATAACGGCAAGCTTCATAACAAAACCCGAAAACAGATGGTGCAAAATAAGCGAAATAAACAGGGTATTATAACAGCTTTATAACTTGGGGTACAAATTTTCACGGCAAAATTACCGAGTTTTTACGCAGTTTGACGCAATATTGTATCATTGGTGTACATTTGTTAAAAAATGATGGCATTTGGCAGGGTTTGATCAAGTTTTATTTGCACTTATCAAAAATCCTTTTATAATAGGTTGATTGATTTGATAAGTTGCCCAGTGATGAAAAAATTTTGGCACGCACACAACCGTGATCTCACCCATGCACTGACTGCCCACGCATCAGGCAAGGCGTCGCGCTTTGCCAAAAGACCACTGGCAGTTATGCTGATTGCCGTTGGCGCGGTTGCCTTTGTCCCTGCTGTGCACGCCAATGTCTTTGATCCTTTATTAAAAGTTCTTTTACCTTTTTATAACCCTGTCGCAACACCAAAAGCTGATAGCACGCCTGATACAGCTGCGACCACCGACACACACGCCGACACCGCCACGCACGCCGACACCGCCACGCACGATGAAGAAGCGGTGCTTGCCGTGCCCGATACAGGCGATGATGCGTTTGATACGCTTAATACAGATGCGCCACAAGCTGCGCCCAAACACGCTTTTAGCGATACCGCACACCCTGATGTGCCTGCTATTTTATTGAGCGATACACTCGTGGCAGGCGATACACTACCGATGCTTGATACGCCTGATTTATATGCGTTATTGGACGCTGAATTTGCTGCCGATCGCGGTGATGTTGAGCGTGCTTTGACCATTTATAAAGCAGAGTCTTTTAAGGATAATGCCACGAGCGTCTTTGAGCGTGCGTTAAGCTTGTCCATCGAATTTGAGCAGCCTGCCGATTCACTTGCCTTTGCCACTGCTTGGCAAGACGCCAACCCTGAGCACATTCCTGCATGGTTCTATGTCACGCATTTGGCGCTCAAAGCCGGTGAATACAATCAAGCAGCCAGCATGATTTCGATGATTTTGCACTATGATCCGCGAGCAGATCTGGGGCAAATCCTAAACGGCATTATCCCAACCAATCCCGATGACAAGCGCGCGCTGTTGTACGCCTTACAAGACCTTGGACAAAATAACGCGTCGATCTCAGTGCTGCGCGCGGGTATCTTGATGGGGCTAAATGAATACGACGCCGCGCGTCTTCATGTCAATCAAGCCTTGAGTCTTGAGCCGAAAAATCTTGCCTTTATCACGCTCAAACTGGACATCTTACGCGCAAGCAATCGCATGGATGAGCTGTGGACTTATCTGCATAAAATGCGCAAACAGCTGCCCAAAGAAAAAGATCTGTACTTGTACGAGATCCGCTATCTGATCGAAAAAGGAGAGCTGTCGCGCGCATGGACACTGCTTGCCCAAGCCAATAAAAACACCAACGATCCTGACATTCGCCTATTATCAGGCTTGGTTGGGCTTGATAGCGCGCGCTATGTCGATGCCATCAGCGTGCTTGAGCCATTGCTTGAACATCCAACCCTTGCCAGTCAAGCGCATTATTATATGGGCATCGGCTATGAGCGACTGGGCGACATCCAAAACGCGCGCCGCCACTATGAGCAAGTGACGCATTATGAAAATGTTCTAGATGCGCGCACCAAAGTGGTGGGATTTTATTTGGCAGAAAACAACATCGATGCTGCCATCGCGACACTGACGCGACTGCGTGATGAGCTCGAAAGCTATGCGCCAGACAGCTACATCCTGCAAGCTGAGATTTATCTAAGCCAAGGCGATAAGGCGCACGCCAAGGACTTACTCACCATCGCTAACCGCGATTATCCCAATGACGATCGCCTACTTTATGCCAGCTTTAAGCTCTTAGAAGATGAACTTGAGCCTGAAGACAAACGCCAAGCCATCGCCAAGCTGCTTGAGATTGATGAGTTTAATCCCGACTATCAGCTTGCCGATGCCAAGTTCCGCCTAAGCCAAGACTCGTACGACAAAGACGCGCTAGAAATCGCCGAACGCATCAGTAACATCAGCTTCGATGATCCTGAATACGACAGCCAGCGTCAGCTTGATGCCTTGTTGGCGCTTGCCAATGCCGCCCTTGCCAATCAGCAATACGACACCGTCATCGACTATCTGCAAGCACCATACGATGTCATGCCGACGCTTGATGTAGGCATTGTACTGCTGCGCGCTTATCAAGGTTTGGGTGATACCCAAATGGTCACAAGCTTACTTGCTGATCTGCAGACGCGTTTTGGCGTCGGTCAAGCAAACAGCACAGACAGTCAGATTTATTAATCTTATCTTATTAATTAGCCATTATTTACTCAAGGATTTTTATGAAAAAATTCGCCTTAGCCGCGTTGGCTGTCAGCAGCTTACTACTATCAGCTTGTGCCACCACGCAGGCTGTCAAACCCAATACAAGCATAGCATCTGTAGCAGACGCGCCCATTCGTTTTCATATCTCAGGTAAAATCGGTATCACCACACAGACCGATACAGGCGCACAAGGCGGCAGTGCCTTTTATGCATGGGCGCAAGAAGGCGAGCATTTTAATATTAACTTAACAGGTGCACTCGGCATCGGTACTACCGACATCAGCTACGATGGCAAAGTCGCAACGCTCAACAGCGAACGCACAGGCACTATCAGCGCAGCCAATCCTGATGAATTATTATACAGTGCTACAGGCTGGCAAGCGCCAATCTCGCAGCTGCCTTACTGGATCGTCGCACGCCCCGCTCCAAGCGACAGCGCACATACCCGTGATGCTCAAGGTCGCCTAGCCACTGCAATCAATGGCGCGTGGACTGCCAATTTTAAATACAACAGCAAAAATCAGCCAAACCGCCTGCACATCACCCACACCGACGGTCATCGCGTGGTCATGACCATCAATCATCAGTAGCGGGTGCGCCATGCAGATGACTGTATTTTCTCCAGCCAAACTTAACTTATTCTTACATATCACCGCCAAGCGTGATGATGGTTACCATGATTTACAAAGCGTATTTCGCGCTATTGATTTTGGCGATGAGTTGAGTTTTGAGCTTATCAATCCCGATACCATCACGGACGATACGCCACTGGTGACACTGACAGGCGCAGATACACTGACCGATGATATTGATGATAATTTGATCGTCAAAGCCTTGCAAACATTGGCGGCACAATGCCCTAATCAAGCCAAACCGATTGCCATCCATCTGGACAAAAAAATCCCCACCGGCGCAGGATTGGGCGGCGGCTCAAGCAACTGCGCAGCCACTTTACTTGCGGTCAATACACTATGGGCATTGGATTTAGACTGTGATACACTGGTGAATATCGGCGCAAGTCTTGGTGCAGATGTGCCGTTTTTTATTTTTAGCCAAATGAAACAATGCGATGCCTTGGCGATGGGAATTGGCGATAAACTTACCCCCTTGCATCTGCCGGCAGCGCGCTATTTGCTGCTTTTGCCCCATGCACACCTTGCCACCGCGCACTATTTTAGCCACCCTAAGCTACAAAAAAACTGCCCACTGCTAGATCGTATCGATGAGCGTTATGCTGAATATGGCATGGTACAAACTGCTGATTTTACAAATGTTTTTGAGCCAATTGCTCTGAGCGATTCAGCAGAAGTTGCCGCTGCGATGAGTTATCTGCGCACACTTGGGACGCAAACAGGCACGACCGCACGCATGAGCGGCACGGGCAGCACGGTATTTTTGCCAATTGGTGATGAGATCGATGATGCAACTTTGACCGCTTGGCAACTATCATCACCTTGTCCGAGTGTCGTCGCAGTCAGCTTATACGGTGAATAAAGCGCGGTTTGGTCTTTTTGCTGTGATTTTTACCAAGAAGTAGATGAAATTTTCGCCAAAAATTGGTATCATGGCGGCGTAAATCTGTGCCTAGTTTTCAGATTGATAACGATAAATTAAGGTATTTTTATGACCACCGACTTGAACATTCATGTGATTGACCACCCTTTGGTGCGCCACAAGCTGTCTTTGATGCGCGAAAAAGACAGCAGTACTTATAAATTTCGCACGCTGACCAATGAGCTGGGTCGCCTGATGGCGTATGAAGCCAGCCGTGATTTTGAGATCGAAAGCTTCGCCATGCAAGGCTGGTGTGGTGAGATCACAGGCGAGCAGATCAAGGGCAAGACCGTGACCGTCGTGCCGATTTTGCGCGCAGGCTTGGGCATGCTTGATGGTGTGCTTGATTTGCTGCCGACCGCTAAGATTTCTGTGGTGGGCTTGCAGCGCGATGAAGAGACGCTTGAGCCTGTGCCGTTTTTTGAGAAATTTGTCAATGACATCGAAAAACGCCCTGCGCTGATCCTAGATCCGATGCTTGCCACAGGCGGCAGCATGGTCGCAACCATTGATATGCTCAAAAAGCACGGCTGCACCAACATCAAAGCACTTGTGCTGGTCGCCGCCCCTGAAGGCGTGCGCGCGGTCAATGCTGCACATCCTGATGTGAAAATCTACACCGCTGCCCTAGACAGCCACCTGAATGAAGATGGCTATATCATCCCAGGGCTTGGTGATGCAGGTGATAAGATTTTTGGTACAAAGCAGTTGTAAAACGCTTTTAAGATATCAAGCGTAGGTTGATGATAAGACAACCTACGCTTTTTTATTCGGCACATCATTGAGACTTCCGATATCTAGGCGACCGTTTTGACTTGTTGAGCAATGCGGATATGCGATATTCACTTTACCATCGAACGACTATAGATGCGTACGAGTTATCGCATCGTTCACAACCGCATGGGTCACTTAGAAAACAAAAAGGTAATACAATCAGTTTTAACTTGCCAAATTAATACTGATATAGACGGCGTTTTATTTATGGTTAAACTGGATTTGTTAGCCAAAATGTAACCGCTGCAATCAATGCGATCACGATACTACCAAAACAAGCAATAGATGCTACAATGACAGATGTTGATGGGCGATGTTTTGTTGTCTTGATAGCCTCATCAATTTCAGCTTGCATTTTGGCAACTCTTACCTTGCGTTCTTCAGCTTCAGCATCCAATTGGGCTTGTCTTTCCATCCGCTCATTTTCGTATCGCTGTATATCCATTTCAAGTTGTTTTCTAACCATTTCCACATCATGCAATACTTTTGTAATATCAATTGCCATTTTTACTTTCTCCAACTCTTCACGACTGTAAGAATTTAATTTACTATCATCAATGTACATAATAGCATCATTTTTGCCCTGTCGTCCATATGTTGTACATAAGTTCACAACCCGCACAGCCACTTAGAAATCAAAAAACCCGCACCAAATTAGGGGCAATTCTTGCAGGTATTATTTTTTAAACCCACCCTTTGTTATCATAATAATTATTTAAAAATATCATACAATTATTCGATTGTTATCTATCGATCATCACTGTGCAAATCCAGTGGTGATGACGACTTCTACAGCATTTCTATTGATTGCAGAACCTATTCAATGCTTATCCATCCACATTAGACAATCCTTTGGCATACCAAAGAAAAACACCCCAAAGGCTGTCTAACTTTTGGGGTGCGATTCACTGATGGTATTTTTGTATTTAAATGATTAACCCTGTAGCAAGCTAATATCCGCCACCAACATAAACAGATTTCGCACTTGTTGTAGTAGCGCTAGGCGATTTGCTTTCAGCTTGGCATCATCGCTATTGACCATCACATCATCGAAGAAGGCTTTTAATGGTTCAGATAAACTTACCAAAGTGGTCAAAATCGCCTGATAATCAGCGGCAGCTTGCAGCGGTGCGACAGCATTTTGGGCAGATTTCACCGCATCAAACAAGGCTTTTTCGGCAGATTCAACCAGCACCGACTCATCAACCGCATCGCTCACCGTGACATCTGCCTTGGCAAGGATATTGGCAACGCGCTTGTTATTCTCTGCCAAAATACCCGCCTGCGGCAAGCTTCTGAACACCTGCACTGCACGAATGCGATCATCAAAATCCATCGGCACATCGATGTGCATCGCTTGTACCGCTTGAATGGTATCGACCGCCACGCCTTGATCTTCATACATCGCACGATAGCGCGCGTTGATGAATTCACTGACTTCATCAAAAGTCTTGGCAGGATTTTCAAGCTTATCGCCATAATTTGCCAAGGCTTGTTTGATTAGTTCTGATAGATTCAGATTTAGGCGTTTTTCAATCAAAATCCGCAGTACACCAATCGATGCACGACGCAAGCTGAATGGATCTTTTGAGCCTGTTGGAATCTCGCCGATACCAAAAATCCCCACCAGCGTATCAATACGATCTGCCAAAGCAAGAGCCGTGCCAATGTCAGTCGCAGGCAGTTTATCACCGGCAAATTTTGGCAAATATTGCTCTTCGATGGCATCCGCCACCGCCGATGGCTCGTTATTTAGGCGAGCATAGTAAGTACCTGCCACGCCTTGTAGCTCAGGGAACTCACCAACGAGCGTACTGGCAAGGTCGCATTTTGACAAATGTGCCGCACGGATAGCGTGCTCAGAATCAGCACCAATGTGGATGGCAATCATCGCAGCCAAGCTTGCGATACGCTCTGATTTTTCCCAAATCGTGCCAAGCTTGTCTTGGAAAATACGATTTTTTAGATTTTCGGTCAGGGCAAACAACGGCTGTTTTTGGTCTTGTAAAAAGAAAAATTCAGCATCTGATAGGCGTGGGCGTACGACTTTTTCGTTGCCAAAAATCACTTGGCTTGGATCTTTACTTTCAATATTGCTAATAAATACAAAGTAAGGTAATAGCTTACCATTGATATCCGTCAAGCAAAAATACTTTTGATCCGCCTGCATGGTGCTGATTAGGGCTTCTTGGGGCACTGCCAAGAAACGCTCTTCAAAGCTTGCCCGTAGTGCCACCGGCAAATCCACCAACGCCGTGACTTCATCAAGCAGCTCATCAGGCACGATGGCGACCGCACCGACTTCATCAGACAGCTTGGCGACTTGTTCTTTAATAGATGCTTGACGCTTATCAAAATCAGCGATAACTTTGGTATTATGTAGCACAGATTCATAGTCATCAGCATGACTAATTTCAACAAAATCAGGCGCATGGAAACGATGTCCACGAGTCAGATTGCCCGCCTTATGCCCTTGGATAGTGGCGTCAATCACCGCATTATCCGCCATCAGCACCACCCACTGCACAGGGCGGACGAATTCTTCTTTGCTCGCTCCTGAACGCATACGCTTGGCAATCGGCAAATCATCTAGGGCTTTTTGAAAAATAGCTGGCAACAGCTCGGTGGTTGACTTGCCTTGCACCATCAATTCATAGCCGATATAGTCGCCCTTGTCGGTGCTGATGGTGATGATGTCATCTTTGGTGATGCCAAGTCCGCTTGCAAAGCCAAGACCTGCTTTGGTCAGATTGCCATCAGCATCAAAAGCCGCTTTGACGGCAGGGCCGCGTTTTTGTTCGGTGCGGTCAGGCTGTTTGTCGCTGATGCCGACGATTTGTAGTGCTAGACGGCGTGGCGCAGCAAAAGGCTTAATCGCTTGATAAGTGATATTTTGGCTATCCAAGGCGGCTTTGACATTGTCCGTCAAGGCATCACGCAAGGTCTTTAAGTTCTTTGGTGGCAACTCTTCGGTGCCAAGTTCAAATAGAATTGTGGTCATAGCTTTTCCGAAATTTTTTCAAATAGTATCAATCATCTTTTTTATCGCCGTCATCGTCACGGTCGTTGTCCTGATTACGCTCATTATCACGATCGCTGTCATTGTCATCATCATTGTCACGATCGTTATCGTTGTCATTTTGGCGGTCGTTATCTCGGTCGTCATCACCTTGATTGCCTTGATTATCGCCATCATTATCACGATCATTATCAGCGTCGTTGGTGCGGTCGCTATCACGATCGTTGTCGCTTTGATTGTCTTGGCGGCTGGTTTGTTCGGTAGTATCGCCTTTTTCATCGCTATTATCATTACCGCCGATAAAGCCACAGGCAGTTAGGAATACAGATAGACCTAGAACCCAAATCAGTTTTGTTGCTTTCATTATTTATTCTCCGCTTGTTCGTCTTTTGGCAACCACTTCTCCAGCGCTTCTGCCTTATGGGCTTCGTCCGCCAATGGGAAACCAAGCTTGGCGCGGGCTTCGGTATAGCTTACCGCCACTTTACGGGCAAGCGTACGCACTCGCAGAATAAAGCGTTGGCGTTCGGTCACACTAATCGCCCCACGAGCGTCAAGCAAGTTAAAGGTATGGCTTGCTTTTAGCACCATCTCATAAGCAGGCAATGGCAAATTCACCGCGACAAGTCTATCCGCTTCAGCTTCATAAAAGTCAAACAATTCAAACAGCTTATCGACATTGGCGTATTCAAAGTTATAGGTGGACTGCTCCACTTCGTTTTGGTGGAACACATCGCCATAAGTCACTTTGCCAAATTCGCCGTCCGTCCAGACCAAATCATAGACGCTATCGACGCCTTGGATATACATGGCAAGACGCTCAAGCCCGTAGGTGATTTCGCCGGTCACAGGGAAGCACTCGATACCGCCGACTTGCTGAAAATAAGTAAACTGCGTGACTTCCATGCCGTTTAGCCACACTTCCCAGCCCAAGCCCCACGCACCCAAGGTTGGCGATTCCCAGTTATCTTCGACAAAGCGGATATCATGGGTTAAGGTGTCAATCCCCAACGCTTCTAACGAGCCGAGATACAGCTCTTGGATATTGGCAGGGTTTGGCTTTAGCACCACTTGGAATTGATAATAATGCTGTAAGCGGTTTGGGTTGTCGCCATAGCGTCCATCGGTCGGACGGCGTGATGGCTGCACATAGGCGGCGTTCCATTTTTCGGGGGTCAACGCACGCAAAAATGTCGCCGTGTGAAATGTGCCTGCGCCCATTTCCATGTCATAAGGCTGCAACACGACGCAGCCACGAGACGCCCAGTAGTTTTGAAGAGTGAGAATAATTTGTTGAAAAGTCATGAGTTATCGCCCGATTTTCATGTAGGGCGTGTTGAACATTGATAACATTGTCATAAAATATGATAAAAATTTAATACTTTTCATCAATTTTTGCATGAAAAATGGCTAAATCTTGTTTTTCTTCATCAAATCGTTTGTTAATATTTTAATATTAACAAACGATTTTCCTTGAAAAACGTGCGATTTTTCTCATTTTTCATTGCAAATACCAAAGTTCAACACGCCCTAAAATTAAGATAAAAAAATAATGCCCATTGTACTAAACAACGGGCATTTTTTCCATTCTTTTTCAAGATTTTGGTGGATTTTGTGGGACATCTTTATGGGATATCACAGAACAAATTTAGCATCCATTACGAACGATAGACACCATAATCTGCATACGATGCCGGTGTGGCGTTTGGCATCATCAGCCACAGCACCAAATAAATCAAAATCCCCGGCACGGCGGCACTTGCACATGAGATAATCACAAAAGCTAGGCGCACCATCGTTGGCGACCATCCCAAATATTCAGCGATACCACCCATCACCCCTGCAATCATGCGATGGTTCTGTGAGCGGTGAAGTTTGATGAGTTTTGCCATATAATCACTCCGTATGATGATTGCCATAATGAATTGTTAGTCGTTATTAACGATGACTTGCCAGCAATATGCAACTTAGGTATAATGTTAATTTGTAATATTTGTACAAAGCGTGCATTGCCAGCTGACTTGCTACTTAGATGGTAGCTCTTATCAACAATTTCAAGCGCAAAACACCCCCTTATACAAAACACAACATAGCTTTACAAAGGATGACAAGATGACAAAGGCGAGCAATGCCCTACTCATCGGTGATTTTGCCCCATTGCATTTGGGTCATCTTGCCGACATCAACGACGCCAGCAAGCTTGCCAACACCTTGCATATCGTCATCACCGCACCCGCAGGCATCGCCACGCCAAGCGGTCGCACGCCCAATCTTAGTGATGTCGCCCGATGGGTGCAGGTGGCGTGTCAGCATTTTGCCTTTGTACGAGTGCATACGGTGACAAGTCTTGGCTTATCCAGCGTGGACTTTGATTATCGTAGCAGCCGCCATGCCAATCACAGCATTGATGCGATTTGCCAAGCCTTACAGCTCGATGATGTCATCATCGCAAGCAAGCACCCTTTGAGCCAATCCACCTATCCGACCGCCATCATTGCTGCCACCTTAGATGATGGCTTGATGATACAGACCAATCCTTTGATGAATTTTGACCGTCTTGCACCTGCGTGTCGCTATTTTTATACCCAGACGGTGTGCATCGTCGGTGGCGAAAGCTCGGGCAAAACCACACTCATTCATAAGCTTGCCAATCACTATGGCGCAACTGTCGCACTTGAGATGGGACGGCTTTATACACATTCGCACTTAGGCGGTACGGAGCTTGGCTTGCAGTACAGTGATTATCTGCCGATTGCCATCAATCACGCCAAAGCCATCACGGATGCCACCGCCAATGCCACCGCACCGATTACGCTTGTCGATACGGATTTTGCGACGACGCAGGCATTTTGTGAAGTATATGAAAAACGCACGCACCCTGTGGTGGCAAGCCTTGCCGATAATTTTCGCTTAGATTTCACCATTTATTTGGATAATAATGTCGCTTGGGTCGCTGATGGGATGCGTCGTCTTGGCAATACCAAAGCTCGTAGCCACTTTGCCCAGACGCTCCTTGATATCTTGGCTCGGCATGACATCCACCATCATGTGATTGATGATGATAATTATCACGCACGCTATCAACAAGCCGTCTTGTGGATTGATACGCACATACTTGGCAAGATGCCGACTTATTCTACACGACACCCAAAGGATGCCACCCTATGAAAATCGCATTACTGGATAATATCACTGGCTTTGGCAAGCACGACTGGAGCGTGTATTGGGTGCTGATTTGGTTCAGCTGCGGCTTGCTTGCGCTGTTTTTTGGGTTTTGGACGACGACCGAGCAGACAGCGCTCGACTGGTTTTATTTTGCGGTATCTATCATTGGTCTATTGTGCGTGGTGGGCTTAAGCTTTCGCAAAAATATCGCAGGCAATGGGCTTGGGATGCTTGCCACCGCAGGCGAAGTGGTGGTGCAGGCGACATCAGGGGCGGTGGGCTTGATGCTTGCGCCACTGTTTAATTTCTTTAGCCATGCTTATGGGGTCAAATACTGGGCAAGCAACACCGATGCCGATGGCGATATGGTGCCAAAATCCGCCAATAAATATGTCTGGCTATTGACCGTCATCTTTATCATCGCAGGGCTTTTGCTATTTCCTGCGATTAACCGCTGGCTACAGGCGCAGGGCTATGGTGTCATCAGTGATGATGGTAGTCGTTTTTTGGGAATGATTGACTTTTTTTGGATTAATGTCATTGGCTTTGTGCTATCCATCACCGCACAGGCGACGATGATTTTGCGTTATTCGTTCAACTGGTGGCTGTGGATTCTAGTCAATGCCGTGTGGCTTATCGTCAATATCATGACGGGCAACACCATCTTTGCTATCCAGACAGTGATTTATCAAGTCAATGCAGTGGTGGGCTTGTACGGCTGGTATCGCAGTGAACAGCTCGCCAAAGGCATCCATTGACAGCCAAAGACCGTCCTGTGGCGGTCTTTATTTTTTGCAAAAATCCTTTGAAAATTGCCCAAAAATTGGTACAGTATAGACAATCTTGGAAGTGTCAATAAAAGGAGTTACCGTGTCATTATTCGTCAGCCAAAAATCACTACAATCATGGCTCGATGACTATGCCGTCAGCCATCAAAACCCCACCAACAAATCCATCCATTGGCTATGCGTGCCGGTGATTTTCCTATGTATCGTGGCGCTATTGTATCATGTGCATATTGCGCTATTGGCGGTGATTGCTGTGGGCGTGCTGTTCTTTTATTTGCGGTTATCACTGGTGCTATTTGTGCAGATGTTGGCGTTTATGGCGCTGTGCGTAATGATTGTCTATTATCTGCCGGTGTCGGTGTGGTTTTGGGTTGGGCTGTTTGTCGCCGCTTGGATTGGGCAATTTGTCGGACACAAAATCGAAGGTGCTAAGCCGTCATTCTTTGAAGATTTGCAATTTTTGCTCATCGGCCCTGCGTGGGTGGTGCATGATATGGGGCGACGATTGGGCGGCTAAAGCACCTTAAACAAGCCGTCATCCAAACAAGTTATCAACCAAACAAGTTATCCCCAAACAAGTTATCCCCAAACAAAAAGCCGGGCAATGCTCCCGACTTTTTATCATCTACATCACGGCTGCTTAAGATACGGCCAAGCGGCTTTGAGATAAATCATCATCGACCACAGGGTCAAAATCACCGCAATCACCATCAGTGTATAGCCAATCATCTCAAGCGATTCCCAGTTGAGCAGTAGCACGGTGATGGCGACCATCTGAAAAGTGGTCTTAAGCTTACCTACATATGACACCGCCACACTCGTGCGTGCACCAAGCTCCGCCATCCACTCACGCAGTGCCGACACAGCAATCTCACGAGAGATGATGACAATCGCCGATGTCGCCATCACGATATTTGGATGCCACTGCACCAGCACAATCAGCGCCGCAGCGACCATCAGCTTGTCCGCCACAGGGTCAAGAAAGCGACCAAATGCCGATGTGATATTCATCTTGCGTGCCAAATAGCCATCAAGCCAATCGGTCAATGCCGCCAGCACAAATACCAAAGTCAGCACAAAATAGCGTAATAAACTATCGCTAAACTCACTCATCCCAAGCCGTGCGATGGCGTTATCCGAAATCGCAGGCACGCCGATACCGAGTGCCGGCGGCCAATAGGCAATCGCCACAAACAAAGGAATCATCACAATGCGTGCTATGGTTAGGTTGTTTGGCAGATTAAAAACCGATGCAGGCTTGGTCTGCGGTGTGTCTGTACTCATAATCACACTCAAGAAATTTGCTTTATGATACCTAATTTTGACAGGATTTGCCATAAGTTTTGTGGATTTTGGCGATGATGGTTAATGCTTTTGGGTGGTAAAAATGTTACCATAGCGATTTTGGCGACAGTACAAATGCCAAAAGATTTACAGATTTGCCAAGCCATCGCCAACCACCGCCATCAATCATCACCAACCACCATCAAGGACACGCATTATGAGCCATACAGTCGATACCATCATCATCGGTGCAGGGGCATCAGGGCTGTTTTGCGCGTTCAATGTGGCAAGCTTTGGCAAATCGGTGCTCGTGCTCGACCACGCCAACAAAGCGGGCAAAAAAATCCTGATGTCAGGCGGTGGACGGTGCAACTTTATCAATCGCCAAGTTGAGCCACGGCATTTTATCAGCCAAAATCCGCATTTTGTCAAATCCGCCCTGTCCAAATACGGCAGTGATGACTTTATCGCCCTAGTCAATCAGCACCATATCGCCTATCATGAGCGAGAGCATGGACAGCTATTTTGTGATGACAGTGCCAAAGATATTTTAGATATGCTACTAAAGCAGTGCCAAGACTTTGGCGTCGGTATCCATCTGCATACCGTCATCGACAGCATTCGTGCTACTGATGATAACGGCTTTGTACTTAGCACCACCCACAAAAAAGACGGCACAACCACCACTTATCAGTGTCAGCATCTGGTGATTGCCACAGGTGGTCTATCCATTCCGACACTTGGGGCGAGTGGCTTTGGCTATCAGGTGGCGATGCAGTTTGGGCACACAATAGTCCCCACCGAAGCTGCCTTAGTGCCGTTTACTTTTACCGACGCCACAGGCGATTTGATAAAATCACAAGCAGGGCTAAGTCTAGATGTCATCGCATCCAATGATAAGATAAGCTTCACACTGCCACTGCTATTTACACATCGTGGACTATCTGGCCCTGCCATGCTCCAGCTATCCAACTACTGGCACTTAGGCGAGAGCATCACCATCAATCTAGCACCGCAGACAGACATCACCGAGCTGCTATTGTCCGCCAAAAAATCACATCCAAAACAGCTTGTACGCACCGCTTTGGCAGGTATCCTACCCAAAAAACTACTCACCGCACTCGAAAACCATCTATGGCAAGCGCACAAAGACACCGAGCTTGCCAATCTCAAAGATGACACCCTACGCCAAATCGCCACAACGCTGAACGCTTGGACGCTCAAACCCAGTGGCACCGAAGGCTACCGAGTCGCCGAAGTCACTCGTGGCGGTGTCGATACTCGTGATGTCTCGGGCAAGACGATGGAATCTCGCCTGCAGCCCAACCTATATTTCATCGGTGAAGTGCTCGATGTGACAGGCTGGCTTGGCGGGTATAATTTTGCTTGGGCGTGGGCAAGTGGCTATGCCTGCGCCGAAAGTATCGGGATGAAATGGTGATGTGGTGTTTGGGTTGCATTTTAAAATAATCACACCCAACCAATCACCCCATTACAAACCCACAAAAAAAGCGAGCCGAAGCCCGCTTTTTTTATTATGCTAATTTTTTAATCACAAAGCCAAGCTCGCTCATGGCTTGTTCTTTTTCCATCGGGGCAAGGGTGGCTTTGGTGTGCGGTTTGTCCTTAAGATAAGTCATCGCCACTCGTTTTAGATCATCGATAGTGACCGCCAAAATCTTGGCACGCATCGCCTGTTGCCATGCTTGGTCTCGTTCATGCAGCTCGCTAAAGCAGGACTTGACCGCTTCACCAGCAGGCGAACCCGGCTTATCCATGCCTGCGATGATGCCCAAGATGGCTTCGGTCAGCTGTTCATCATCATGCTCGGTAGTGAGTAGCCAATCGATACTCTTGGTAAAGTGCGCAAAAGTCTCTTGGCAGTGCGGATCTCGATAGCTGTAGAAACGAAACGATGCCGAATTGCTATCAAAGCTTGCACCACCGCCATAAGCACCGCCTTTTTCGCGGATGGCACTGTGCAGATAGCCATTACGCAAAAATGGCGCAAGCACCATCAAAGCAGGCGTATCAGCATGACCTGATGTGGTGGCAGGATAGGCAGCGGCGTTATGATGGACATTGGTTGAGATCAGCCATGCGATGTCTTCATGGCTATCATCATGCAGTAGATGGCTAAGCTCATCAAATAGCATTGGCGTGCTTGATGGTGAGCTTGTCTGACTGCTTGGCTGTGCCGATAGCTGATCGGCGATGATTGGCAATAGGGTCTCGCTCGCTGTCTCTTCGCACACCAGTAGCACCTGCTTTGGCAGGCTCATCATCGTCTGATGCAGTGCTGTCAGTCGCTCGGTTAGCAGTTGCCACTGCGATTCATCTTGGGCTGCCTGCACCAAAAATGCCTTGAGCGTAGCGAGTGCTGGCAGACCCGAATAGGCATATTCAATCGCTGCTTGACGGCTCATCTGACGCACTGCCGTCTGCATGGCATAGGCGTGCCCTGCGCCCGATAGACGAGACTGCCAGCCGCTTTGTTTTTGTTGAAGTAGTTCACGGATGCGGTCAGTTTCGCTAAAGATGGTATCATTTAGCACTTCGGACACGAGTGCAATGGCTTCGGTTTTGCGATTGAGTGCACGAGTGGCAAGCACAAAATAACTGCCCATTTGATCTTTATCATCGATACTGGTACGCTGACTGATACGAGCCGTCACCCCTGATGAGTGCGATGCTTGCACCGCTTGGAAACTGCGTGCATCATGCTTACTCGTACCCACTTCGGATAATAGTGCCAGATACAGTGGCAATAGCGGATTATTGAGCACTTGATCAGCGACTTCACCGGTCAATGGTGTAATCAGCTGATAATAATACAGCCCATTCGTACCCGCATGATACAGATGTACAGGCACATCACCCATATTTGTTGCAAGCGTGGTATGCATGGCGTGGGTAAATGCCACATCACTTGGCACATCGGTCAGATCCACCTTTGGCAGCAGATTGACATCATCAGGGGTGGCTTGACGAGCCTGTAGATCCGCACTTTGCTGACGGATTGTGGCTCGGTCGTTATCAGTAAGCTGCGTATCTAGCTCTGCCAATTTCATTTCTTCATCACGAATCAGGCGAGCCGCCTTATCCGTATCAGGACTCATGGTCAGTAGCACTCGGTGCGGATTGTCAATCAAGTGCGTGCGAATCAATGACTGCACCCAGTTTGGCTCAAATGCCTTGTCCTTGAGCCATGCCAAATGCTCATCAATCTGCCACACATCAATCGGATCGCCACCGTGAATCGCCGTACTAAAGCCTTCAAGCATCAAGGTCAAGCCATACGGCATACTATCACCACCGATATGACGCTGATCAATCTCAATCTGGTGCAAAATCGTCTCAATGACATCATCAGCAATCGGATGATTAGCAATATCAGTTAATAAATCCAAAATCCCCTGCTGCACCGCATCGGCATACTCGGCATCTGAGCCACGCAGTCCTGCATAAAACACCATCTGATAATGGCTGTCATCCAAGCCGAGTAGCGGACTTGGTGCTGTGCCATGCGGATGACTCTCAAGATATGCTCTGAGCGGCGAACCGCTATGCTCAGCCAGCACCCCTTCGACTAGGCGTAATGATAAGCGAGTCTTTGGATCGGTGATGGTTGGCAAAAGCCATGCCAGCACATGGTGTGTCATCTGCTTGCCATCGCTATCACTGCTATAAGTATCTGACACCGCCACAGGGGCAGTCAGTGGCTGCTCTAGTGATGATGAGAATTTTTTACCCTGAGCAGGATGGGCAACGTCATCAAAACGGCTTAGGGCATCGTCATGAAGTTTTTCTTGAATATCGCTCACCGCAATATCACCAAAGCTCATGATGATGGCGTTGCTCGGATGATAATGCGCTTGGTGAAATGCCACCAAATCAGCATGGCTAAGCTTTGGAATCTCGGCAGGATCACCGCCAGAATTATAATGATAAGTCGTCGTCGGAAATAGGTGTGGTGTCAGTGCATAATACAGCTGATCAATCTCACCACTCATCGCCCCTTTCATCTCATTGAACACAATGCCGTGGTACTGTGGTTTGCCATCATCATCGAGCTCGATGCGGATACCTTCTTGGGCAAAATCCAGCGGATGAATGTTGGGGAAAAATACCGCGTCGGCATAGACGGATAATAGGTTAAAAAAGTCCTTTTTATTCTGACTGGCAAAGGGATATACCGTCCAATCACTGGCTGTCATCGCATTCATAAAGGTATTAAGCGAGCGTTTAATCATACTAAAAAACGGATCTCGCACAGGATATTTTTCAGAGCCGCACAGTACCACGTGCTCTAGGATGTGCGCTTCGCCACGAGAAGTCATCGGCACGGTGGCAAAGCCAATCATCAAGGCGTTTTCGCTATTTTGACACGCCAAATGATAATGCATCGCCCCTGTTGTGCGATGGCGAGCGGTCAACACGGTAATATCCAGTGCTTCGATGCGACGTGTGTCAAGCAACTCAAAGCTTGGGTGTAATGCGTCTATCATGTTTTTCCAAATTTTATTCATAAAATGGCTATTTTACCATAAAAACAACTACAGGTGATGTACAGACAGTGTGCAAATTTTTTTGGGGAATTTGTCATAAAATCATAAAAATATTCTGCAAATTTTGCTATACTAACCATAGCAAATTGGTAAACCACCCAGTAAAAAAGGAGCGTATTTATGTATCAACATGTACTACTGGTTACTGATTTAAAAGACGACACCGACTTGGTCGCCCAAAAAGCCAAATGGATTTTGGACGCTGAGCCACAGGCTCAGCTGTCGGTGCTGCACATCGTCGAAGAGACCATGCTTGGCTTTGGCTATGAGCTGATTCCTGCATCGGCGCTACAAGAAGAGATTGATGATACGCGCTGCCAAAAAGCGCGCGTACGCCTTGCTGAAGTGCTAAGTCGCAATCACTTAGAAGCGCATCATGTCAATATCAAAACCGCCATCTCAGGACGCAAAGGCATTGTGGATTATTGCCATCAGCACGCGGTGGACTTGGTGGTGATCGGTCGCCATAAGCGCACAGGCCTGTCTGCATGGATTGCTGGCGCGACTGCTGACAGCATCTTGCCTGATGTTGATAGCGATCTTTTGGTGGTTCAGCTTGCCGCTGAATAAGCTGATTTTTATTTTATAAAGTTCTGATTTTATTAGAATTTTAGGGCGTGTCACTACGCCCTTTTTGTTATTTATTCATACTTTTAACCAAGAGAGAACATTATGTATGATGTCGTTGGCATTGGTAATGCCCTAGTTGATACTGAATTTAAACTGTCTGAAGAAAATCTTGCCAACACAGGTCTTGCGCGTGGCAATATGACCCTTGCCGATACCAACACCCAAAACGCGCTGTTTGCTGCCCTTGATGCGCAAGGCATCCGCCCTGCCAAGCAAGCAGGCGGCGGTAGTGCTGCCAATAGTATGGTGGCATTTGCTGCTTTGGGCGGTACAGCTTTTTATCAGTGCCGCGTCGGTGGTGATGATATGGGTGATTTTTATTTGGGCGACCTTGAGCAGCTGGGCGTAGCAACCGATGTCAATTTCGCTGTACAAAATGACGGCGTAACAGGCTCATGCGCGGTACTGGTCACGCCAGATGGCGAGCGCACCATGCAGACGCACCTAGGCACAAGCAGCGATATTTGTGCGGACAATATCAAATTCGACACCCTAAATGGCGCAAAATGGCTGTATCTGGAAGGCTATCTTGCCATGTCACCATCGGTCAGTGATGCACTGACTCAGCTACACACCACCGCTCGCAAGCATGGTGTCAAAGTCGCTGTCAGCTTTGCTGATCCTGCCGTGATCAAATTCGCCAAAGAAGGCCTCTTGGCGATGCTGGATCGTGGCGTGGATGCGGTATTTTGTAACTTTGAAGAAGCCAGTCTATTTGCCGAAGCAGATGGTGAAGCTGACCCTGTCAATGCCCTACTCAAATACAGTGAGCTCGTGGTCATCACCAACTCAGATAAGCCAACCATCATCGCTTGTCGTGGCGATACAGGTATCATCGAACATCACATCGATGCCGTCCCAGTCAGTCAAGTGATTGATACCAATGGTGCAGGCGATAACTATGCTGGAGCGTTCTTATACGGCCTATCCCAAGGGCTTGAGTTGCCTGTTTGTGGTAAGCTTGCCGCTGAAGTCGCCGCCGCCATCGTCAGTCAGTTCGGCCCTCGCCTAAGCGTGGCGGACTATCAAGCAATTAAGGCTAAGACTCTATAACACACGCCATAATTAAAGCCAAAAAAATCAACCGCTTTGAAAGATGGGCGGTTGATTTTTTTCATATTATCTGAGTAATTTATCATAAATACAAATACCCACCAACCGTCCAATTACGATTGATGGGTATTGGATAATGATGCTACATTTAAGATAAATCAATCACTTATAATACGCATTATCCGCGACGCTGTGGTCGGTGCTATCCACCACTTGGGTTAGCTCAGGGATAGATTGCTTAAGCTGTACTTCCACACCTTGACGCAAGGTGACATCTACCGCCGAACAGCCTTGGCAGCCACCGCCAAACTTCAAGACCGCTGTCAGACCCGCTTCATCTTCGATGACTTCAAGTAGCTCAACTGAGCCACCATGACTGGCAAGATTTGGGTTGATTTCTGACTGTAGTATATAGTTGATGCGTTCTTCGATGCTGGCATTTTCGCCAACTTGAGGCACTTTTGAATTTGGTGCACGGAAAGTCAGCTGACCACCAAAACGGTCTTTATTATAATCAATCACCGCATCATGCAGATAAGGGATGCTTGGCGCATCAATATGAGCGGTGAATTTCTCATAGGTGATGTGCAAATCTTCTTCATCCACTTCATCAGGCTGACAATACGACATACAGCACTCAGCGCGTGGCGTGCCTGCATGCTCAACAAAGATGCGCACGCCGATGCCTTCCACTTCTTGCTTGGCAAGCAGTTCAGCCAGATAGTCTTGGGCAGATTCGGTGATTTTGATGTTACTAGTTAATTCGCTCATGGGGTTCTCTTTATTTGGTATTGGCATAAATTATTTACAATCTGTTTGATTATATATGGTAACATAGTTGGCATTATCAAGGCTATCAACAAATTTTTATTGGATCAGTGATGAACGACGCTTTTGAATTTGATTATTTGGTATTTATTGGGCGATTTCAGCCATTTCACCAAGGGCATCAGCATGTGGTCGAGACTGCGCTGCATTATGCCAAAAAAATCATCATCTTGATCGGCTCGGCAAATGCCCCACGCACGCCCAAAAATCCCTTCACTGTCAGCGAACGCACGGCGATGATTTTGGGCAGCTTCGCCCCACAAGATGCCGCGCGCCTGCACTGCATTGGCATCAATGACGCCACTTATAATGATAATAAATGGCTGATTGGCGTACAAAATGCCATTGAGTCTGCTGTCAATGATACCGCCGCCAAGATCGCCATCATCGGTCATGACAAGGATGAAAGCTCGTATTACTTAAGCTTATTTCCGCAGTATGGCAGCTTTATGGTGGATAATTATAAGGGCTTATCAGCCACACCCCTGCGCGCTGCTTATTTTGGCGATGACATCAAAGCACGCATGGTAGCCAGCGATGTGCTGACCGCCACAAGTCGCGCGTTTTTGGATGCATTCATCGCAACCGACACCTACGCTGAGCTAAAGCGTGAATTTGACCACATCCAAGCATATCAAAGCGCATGGGCAGCCGCACCTTATCCGCCAAGCCTCATCACAGCAGATGCGGTGGTGGTGCAGTCAGGGCATATTCTGCTGATCGAACGCGGCGGCGAGTATGGGCGCGGGCTGTACGCGCTACCAGGGGGATTTGTTGATCAGCAGGAAGATTTTCTGACCGCTTGCGTGCGTGAGCTGATCGAAGAGACAGGCATTGATATTGACAAAGCCACTTTGCTAAACAGTCAAAAATCCGCCCAACTGTTCGACGCACCCAAGCGCTCATTACGCGCGCGTACGGTGACAATGGCGTATTATTTTGAGCTGCCAAGCCAAGCTACCTTGCCGAAAGTCCAAGGCAATGACGATGCTCGCCGTGCTTTTTGGCTACCGCTTAATAAGCTTGATGCAAGTTTGATGTTTGAAGATCATTATGGGGTGATTTGTCAGTTGTTAAAGATTTAAAAAAACAATGGCTTATGTGCGATAACATAAGCCATTGTTTATCAATTTTATCTTCAAAACACCATCTCAACACGCCCAAACAGCGTCACATGATGGCTGTGATCTTCATGCTTGTTATTATAATAACCAGCATCGCCTTGTAAGAACAGCCAATCGCGCCACACTGGCTGACGATAGCTGATGTACGGTCCGTAGCTGTTGAGCTTTGGCGCATCGCCTGAGATATTGCCACCGACATAGACACCGTAGTTGAGTTCGTGCGCGCCATGCTTGCCTTGCCAATCGTGGCGACGGTGCAGACTGTTATTCCACTCAATGGTCTCATCGTTGTCTTCATTGGTATAAAGAATGCGCGAGCGATTGACCAACATCTGCGTATCGGTCTGGGTCTTGGCAAATTCAAGCGTCGTCAATGCCATGTGCTCGCTTGAGACACCATAGCGATAAACTTGCTCAAAGCGACTTTTCAAATCATCGGTCAGCTGCCATTTTTTCTCGCCTTTGACACGCACAAACAGATCATTAGTGCGCACACCGACATCGACATCAAGCCCTGTGGTTTCGCGAAATTTCGACCAACGCAATGCCAATGACGCATTACTATCACGCGCGCGTTCACGGTCATAAACACGGTTATTATCATTGGCGGTGTTCAGTCGCTCATCGGTGTAGCCACCATCACCAGGGCGATCATAGTCCAGATCTTCATCACCGATCATCACGCTAAAACGCTCTTCAAGCGCAGGCAGCTTCAGTCGCCCACGAATGCGCGGCTTGATCGTCGTGCCATCGTATCTATTCCAAGTGGTATCCATCATCACTCGCAGACTGGCACGCGCAGGATCGTCAGGATTGGGCGTGCCAAACCAACCATCCATGCCATGCGCTGCTCGACTCAGCCAATTACGCGCTTGTGTGTGTCGCTCATCAACCCATACTTCCACCTCTGTCTCGTGCTCATCTGCCGCTAGCGTCGGTGTCTGTACCACTTCCGCACTCGCCCACGGCGCAGCCATCATCGCCATGCATGCAAGCACACCGCGCTTATTCATGATCATTTTCATCCTTACACCCCAACTTACACCGCAAAGCCACACTCAAAAAAATCCACAAATTCCCCATTAGCATAATGGATTTTATCCAAAAAACAAAGCTTTTTTATGCGCAAATCACGCCCGCAATATCAGCCTACATCGACTGCATCCACATATTCACCGCAAATCCAACAAACAACGCGCCCGCCGCACACATCGCCATCGCACCGAGCAGCGGACGGCGCACGAATTTATCTGCCAATGCCTTGCCTGTATAAACCAACAATGTCAAATAGCTAAAACTCACCGCTTGTAAAATCAAAGCTAAAATCAAAAAACTCAAATACGGCTGAGCATATGTCGGATCGACAAACTGCACAAAAAATGACAAGAAAAACAAAATCGCCTTTGGATTGGTCAAGCTTAGCATCAAGGCGCGATAAAAATAATTTTGGCGCACAGGCGCTTTGATCGTGGCGCTGCTTGCTGTAATTTGTTTTCTATTTTTAAAGGTGTGATAAGCAACGATAAGCAATCGCACGCCGATATAAGCAAGATACGCACCACCCACAAGCTTGATGGCATCAAAGATGGCAGGATAAACTTTCAGCACCGTGCCTGCGCCCAGTACTGTTGCGATGATCAAAATCGTATCACCAACGATGATGCCTGATAACGCGCGCCACCCTGCCGCTCGCCCATGCGATGCCGCCACCGACAAGCAGTACAGGCTATTTGGGCCAGGTAAAGCAATCACCAGCACCACTGCCAAAAAATAAGTCGTAATCTCAGTAATGCCGAACATCGCACTCTTATTAAAACGGATAAGTTATGAAATTTTATACAACGATTTGATTTTACACAGATTTGTAGGGGCATATTGCATACGCCCACAGGATGCTCAAGTCAATTTACACATCAATGACGGTAAACTCACTATCCACAAAGCGAATCGGCACGCCCGACAGGCGCTTGGCAGTCGTCGCCACATGACCCGCTAGGCTCGATGCATAAAACGCCAACGGCTCATCCGTCTGCTTGCTCATCGTCACAAGCCCAAAAAACTCAAGCAAAGAACGCACCCGCTCAGCAATCGCCGCCCCCGAATCCAGTAGTGTCATCGACAGCTGTCGCTCATCAATCCACGCCTGCAAAAATTCCTTAAAAAACGGATAATGCGTACAGCCAAGCACAATCACATCAATGCCTGCCCGATGCCATTCGTCAGTCTGCTTAATGAGCAAATCCGCCACATGATGATCGATCGGCATCCCTGACTCCACCCATGGCACGAGCATCGGCTCAAAGTGCTTATGCACCACCACCCCTTTTGGTGTGGCAATCTCATCAATGACTTGTGCAAGCAGTCGCCCCTGCAAGGTCGCTTGGGTGGCAAGCACCGCCACCTGCTTACTTCGGCTAATCTCACAGGCAGGCTTGAGTGCTGGTACCAGTCCCACGATTGGCACGCTACATCTGGCTCTCAATGCAGTCAGACTGTGTGCTGATGCACTGTTGCAGGCAATGACGATCAGCTTGCAGCCTTGCTTACACAGCCAATCCACCGCCTGCAAGGTCAAAAATAAAATCTCATCGCCTGATTTATTGCCATAAGGGACATTTTGGGTGTCGGCATAATAGACATATCGCTCATTGGGCATCAGCCGTGCCAAATGCCGAAATACCGACAAGCCACCGACGCCCGAATCAAAAATTCCAATCGGTGCATCAGCAGCGTGCTGTTGGTCAGATTGTGGATGAATCATCGCCATTACTCACAAAAAACGCACCAGTACCACTTTATTTATAAGACTGGCAAATCTCATAGATTTTACCACCACTGGCGAGCTTTAGCACGGTTTTGTTGTGATTATTTTCAATTCGCTCATCAAGCTTGCCAAGGCTAATCAGATGAAACATCACATTATTCATCACCTTGGCAGTTAGCCCAAAACGAGTGTCAATATACAGCCGCTCTTCGTCGCCATAGTGCGAAAAATACGGCAAATGCTCATCATCTAGGCGAATCAGATCACCATTGGTCGTGCCAAACTCCAGCCAATCCACCCCATCTTCACGCACCACATCCACCCGATTGATAAACAGCGGTGCGTCATCGACACGGATGCGATATTTGTCCGTCGGCGTCTTTAGATAATGCACTTTTTGGCCATCGATGACTTCCACCCAGAGCACACTGGCAAATAAATCCACCAATGACTGACGAGTCATTTTTACACCTTCGTGCCACCATTCACCATTATCACGGATATGAATGCCAATGTCCGATTCGCCCGTCGGCTGCCATCGCTGTAGCGGCGGTATCTTACGCTTTGGTGTCGTGCCGTCGGATGACTTGGTCAAAAATGGCAATAGTTGTTCATTTAAGCTGTTGTAATTGATAGAGTTTTTTGTAGTCATCAGCGCATCCTTGTTGATGGAGAGTGGGGAGCTTATTAGGTTTTTGACTTTAGAGTGATGGATCTATGATGCGATGTTTTGGTCAAGATTGCAAGTCATTTGCCACAAGTCTTTGATGGATTTATAAAAACTTATGGTAAGATTAATATCATTTTTTGATAAAATTTGGTAATATATCCTGTACATTGCACAATATTAACTTGCCTAATTAGATAAGCTTGTTAAAATAGAACCACCATTAGCCAGTAAGTCATTAGGATGATGGCTTATCCGCCATGTTTTGAAATTTACTTTGATAAGGAAAATGTATGCAAATCGAACGAGAATCTATGGAGTTTGATGTCGTCATCGTCGGTGGCGGCCCAGCAGGTCTGTCTGCCGCCATTCGCTTACGCCAACTTGCTATTGCAAACGGCATGGATGAGCTCACTGTCTGCGTTATCGAAAAAGGCTCAGAATTTGGGGCGCATACACTTTCGGGTGCTGTGATTGAGCCACGAGCATTGGATGAGCTATTCCCAGACTGGAAAGAGCGTGGTGCACCACTGACGGTCGCCGCCAAAGAAGACCGTGTCTATATGCTCTCAAGCGCCACCAAGGGCGTCAAATTACCAAGCTCAATCGTACCAACCAGCATGCATAACGAAGGTAACTACATCGTCTCACTGGGTAATATCGTGCGTTGGCTGGCTGAGCAGGCAGAAGCGCTTGAAGTGATGATGTTTCCAGGCTTTGCAGCCAGCGAAATCCTATATCACGAAGATGGTTCAGTGCGTGGCGTACAAACTGGCGATATGGGTGTCAATGCCAAAGGCGAACCCAAAGGTAGCTTTGAGCCAGGTTATGAGCTACTTGCCAAATACACCATCTTTGCCGAAGGCTGTCGTGGTCACTTGGGTAAACGCCTAATCAGTCGCTTCCATCTGGATCAAGACAAAGATCCGCAGCACTATGGTATCGGCCTAAAAGAGCTGTGGGAAATCGATGCCGACAAGCACGAAGAAGGCGTCATCATGCATGGTTCAGGTTGGCCGCTGTCTGAGACTGGATCAACTGGTGGTTGGTTCTTGTATTTTGCTGAGAATAATCAAGTGAGTTTTGGCTTGGTTGTGGATTTATCTTATCATAATCCGCACGTTTCGCCGTTTGATGAACTACAACGCCTAAAACTACACCCACTAATCCGTCCAATCCTAGAAGGTGGCAAGCGTCTATCTTATGGTGCTCGAGCCTTGACCAAAGGCGGTCTCAATAGCCTACCAAAGCTTACCTTTGCTGGTGGCGTGTTGGTCGGTGATGATGCAGGTTTTCTAAATGCTGCCAAAATCAAAGGTACGCATACAGCGATGAAATCAGGGATGCTTGCCGCTGAGAGCATCTTTAATGCCATCAAGGCTGGCCGTAGCGGTGATGAAGTGGTTGAGTACCAAACCGCCTTTGAAAATTCATGGCTGTTTGAAGATGCCCATCAAGCTCGCAACTTCGCACCATCACTGCATCGTATGGGCACTTGGATGGGCGGTGCGTTCACTTTCGTCGAACAAAACTTGCTTGGTGGCAAGATGCCACTGACCATCCATGATAATACGCCTGACTTTAGCACACTTGATAAAGCAGATCATGCCTACAAGCCTGATTATCCAAAGCCAGATGGCAAGCTGACTTTTGATAAGCTATCTAGCGTTTTTATCTCAAATACCAACCACGCCGAAGATCAGCCATGCCATCTACGCTTGACTGATGCCAGCGTGCCAACGACGGTGAACCTGCCGCTATATGCTGAGCCTGCACAGCGTTATTGCCCTGCTGGCGTCTATGAAGTCGTCCAAAAAGACGGTGAAGAGCCACAGTTTGTCATCAACAGCCAAAACTGCGTCCACTGCAAAACTTGTGACATCAAAGATCCATCACAGAACATCACTTGGGTGACACCTGAAGGTGGCGGTGGTCCAAACTATCCAAATATGTAAGCTTATCAAACATAATCAAAAGCACGCTGATGGTCATCATTGGCGTGCTTTTTTAACAATTTATTCATAGATATATTTGTATGATTTGTTATACTGGTTTGATTTACTAATTTTTGCCAAGCGATATATCATGAGTTCAAAGTCCACCCCAAGCATTACCATCATCAGCATCACAGGTCATCAAGACTACGCACAAGGCTCTGCCTATGCCATCGAACGCAGCTATACCGAGCTCCAAAAGAAACTACCCAAAGACAACCTAAGCTGCATCCTAGTCTCACCCACCCAGCCTGAGCATTTGCCTGAGTACATCATGCATTTGGCGTGCAAGCCGTTTAGCTATCTTGAATACAATCTGTTTATTTTGTACGCACTAGATCAGCTGGTGGAGACGGACTTTGCATTGATCGTCCAAAACGATGGCTTTGTGGTGGACGGCAACAACTGGCGTGATGAGTTTTTTGATTATGACTATATCGGGGCACCTGTGTATGGTGTGTATGAAGTTCTAGAAAATGGCATAGTCAACAATTATCAAGGTGATGAGTGCAAAAAATATTTGAATGATATGCCAGACAATTTTATCGATGTACAAAATGGCGGTTTTTCATTGCGTAGCAAAAAACTACTGGGTATGCCTAGAAAATTGGGCATCAAATGGCAAGTGAACATTCCTAAGTTTTTTAGTGCGCAGCCCTTGTCACTTGACTTTGAATCCATATCGCACAATGAAGATATGTATCTGTGCGTGATGATTCGCAATCAATTATTGGCCCAAGGTATTCGCTTTGCACCAATAAAGACAGCTTGTTATTTTGCTTGTGAATCGACGACTGTACATCAAGCTTTGGATATTCCACGCAAACAAGTGCTTGGCTGTCATGCCTTTGGGCATTTGGTGCTGACCAGTGCCAAGAAGCTTTATATGGCCAAAAAATTGCGTATGAGTCAGAACAACCCAGCGACCAATGCCCTGTGCAATTGGCTGCTTGGCACAGACTTATCCATCGATGTGCCAAGGGCATTTTTGGAGGATGATACTGGCGGTCAAGATAAGAAAAGCGACTAAAGTAATAATGCTTGATGGCTTGTAGTGAGTAATGTGCCGATGATTAGATGGTTGTCTTGAGCTTATCACCAAACATAAACAGCACAAGCCCCGCCATCATCACGGCCAATCCCAGATATTTATGCCATGCCAATGTCCGCACTGGCATCTGAATCAGCCCAAAGCCATCAATCACCATGCCTGCAATCAGCTGACCTAGGATAATCAAAAACGCCATATTAACCAGTCCAATCTTGGGTGCCAAAAACGCCGTACAAAAACAAATACCGCCCCGATCGCACCGCCAATCCATCGCCACCACGGCTGAGCACCGATCGCACCACCGATCGCCCCAAAATTACTCGAAAATAGCATCACCACCGCTAGACACAGCGTACCGATGGCAAATGAAAAGAACGCTGCCGCCAATGGCTGACTGCCTAACCCAAACGCCAAACGTGCATTGATCGCTGCCTGAGTTGCCACACCCACACCGATAGCAAATGCCATCAGCCAATAAAAATACTGCATAATCACCCTATTGATTTTGATAAGTATCAAGATTGCCACTCTAGCACAACCCACCCACCAACACAAACAAAAAAATCACGCCCATCATAGGCGTGATTTTAATACAACCTGCATCAAAGCAGGTTGTATTCCAAAAGTGCGAACTATTTTAGTTCTGACCAAAAGGGACCATATTTACCCTTTTTCAGATAGAAACAAGTTTTTCCTTCATATTCAAAATCATCGCCAGTGTTATATAATCCTAGATTTTTTTGTGGAGTGATACAAAACTGATTGCTTTTTGCATTAAAGCTTGTTTTTGGTCTCAACTTGTCTGAACCAGGTATGGTATAATCTCTAGGGCTAGCATCAGCACCTAGAACAACCACTTCATTGGTTTTTTTATTCAAAGCAAACCAAGTGAACATTGTGGATTCATTTGGTAATTTATCTTCATATTGATAAAGAACATAGTTTTTATTGAAATTCGCCTTTTGTTTAGAAGCTTTTTCAAAAGCTTTGCCAACAACCTCTAAATTACAAAAATTGTCAAATTCATCATCAGGAACATAGGCACCAGTGTCCACATAACCACCTTGTGCTGCAAAACAATGGCTAACCTTATACTTACCAACCTTTTTATATGGTTGTTCCATAAAATCATCTTCAACAGAAGGCATGGCTTCATCATTTGGGTCATAAACCGGATTGTAATTAGCTAAAGCCAATGAAGAAGATAAAGCCAAAACTGCCGTTATTCCAAAAGTTGTTAAGCGCATGATGTTGTTCCTATAAGTTCTGCCTAACCTAAGTTCATTGTAGCAAAGCCTGCCGGTTAAGGCAAGTTATTTACAAAGATAGTTGTGCATTACTAATTAATCTCATTGGCGATTTACAAGCAGCATAAATTAGCTAGCATTTGTTTTGCAGTATCGCTACCGTGGTAAACCCAGTGCTATAACCCTACTACACTCTGAAAGTTGGGTTAAGCCTGATAAACCCAACAGAACAGAGGTGCGCACAACACATCATCAAACCATACCACTGTACCGATACACGCACAACCCGCCAACACAAACAAAAAATCACGCCCATCATAGGCGTGATTTTGTCATATTCAGCAATCAATCAGCTGTTCATCATCAGATATTCAAAGGCTGATAGACCCGCTTTTGAGCCTTCGCCCATTGCGATGTTGATTTGCTTATATGGCACTGTGGTTACATCGCCACAAGCAAAGATGCCTGGCTTGTCGGTACGGCATTTGGCGTCGATTTCGATCTCACCTTGTGGGGTGGTTTTTACCAAGCCTTTGGCGACTTCAGAGTTTGGCACCAGACCGATTTGGACGAATACCGCTGATAGTGGTAGCGTTTGGTTCTCGCCTGTGGTACGGTCTTGATAAATTAGTGCATTGACTTTGCTACCGTCAGTGGTGATTTCTTGGGTAGCAGCTGATTTGATGATGGTGATGTTGTCTTTTGCCATCGCCTTATCCACCAGCACTTGGTCAGCACGCAAGGTGTCACCAAACTCAAGTACAGTCACGTGCTTGACGATACCTGCCAAGTCCAAAGCCGCTTCGACGCCTGAGTTACCACCGCCGACGACAGCGACATCTTTACCCTTGAAGAATGGGCCGTCACAGTGTGGGCAGTACGCCACGCCATTACCGATGTTCTCATCTTCGCCTTTGACACCAAGCTTACGCCATTTGGCACCTGTGGCTAGGATGATGGTGCGAGTTGTCCAGCTTGCACCGGTGTTTAGTGTAACTTGATAGCCACCTTTGACTTCTTCGATGCTGCTGACACTCACGTGCTCTTTGACAGTGATGTTGTACTCTTTGATGTGTGTCGCTAGATTGGCAGCAAGCTGATTACCATTGGTTAGCGGAATTGAAATCAGGTTCTCGATATCTTGGGTATCTTTGACCTGACCACCGATACGGTCAGCCACCAGTGCCACACGCAGACCCTTACGAGCGGTATAAATCGCCGCCGCACTACCTGCAGGGCCACCGCCGATGACGGTCACATCTTGGGTCTCAAGCTGTGGCTCATCCGATGCTGATAGCAAATCAGGGTATTGCTCTTGTAGTTTTTCGATAAGCTTGGCAGTATCCACTTTACCATTGGCAAATGGCTTACCGTTCAAGAACACCGCTGGTACGCCTTGGATGCCTTTTTCGGCGACCAATTCAGGGAATACACCACCGTCGATCATTTCGTTTTCGATGCCGTCATTTAGGATGGCAAATTGGTTCAACG
The DNA here is from genome assembly GCF_024137865.1 of Moraxella sp. FZFQ2102. Classification (NCBI taxonomy): domain Bacteria; kingdom Pseudomonadati; phylum Pseudomonadota; class Gammaproteobacteria; order Moraxellales; family Moraxellaceae; genus Moraxella; species Moraxella sp. FZFQ2102. The sequence continues at coordinate 1,394,334 of NZ_CP099960.1, read as the reverse complement.
CCTGCACGACATCAGGGCAGTTGTGGCATGATAGCGATACAAAAGTTTGGAATTTTAGCGGTGCTTGGATACGCTTGACTAGGCTTTGGATGCCTTCGTCCAGTTTCAAGGTATGACCACCTGCTTGTAGGATCGCCAGAATCAATGAAGTGAACTCATGACCGCCTGGGATACCGCTAAAGACGATGCCTGTGTCTTTGTTTTCAGTGGTGATCTTAAAGCTCATTGGGCTAAGATCGGTATCGACTACGGTCGCATCAAAGCCAATCTTGTCGCTAGTGCCAGCGATTTTGGTCAAAAAATCCACCAATTCGGCACGCTTTTCGTGCTCACCTGCACCGATGATCATTTGGATTGGGCGAGTCATGTTTTCGCTATAAGTTTTGACAGCGTTTAATAGATTTTGGTCTAACATCATAATCCCCTTTGTGACTGTAGGATGTGTAAAAATTAATCATTTGATGCGCTCATTATAACCGAAAATCTCAGCGCTGAGTATTTAGGAATTTCAAACATTACCATCATTCGGATTAAACATCGAATCGATGGCATACAGATTTATACAAATAAAAACTGCTGCACGGACTGGCAGTTGTGAAATTTGGCAGACTATTTGGTGAATGTGCTTGATAATATGGCGCATTCTTGATAAGATAAGTTCTAGACAATTGGTCAATTTTTTTAATCATCAGGAGAGTACCATGCTACCAGAATATCGCGAGCTTATGACTCAGCTTAAAGCAGAAGGCGATGCGCATTTTCTAAAACTGTTCAATGAGCACAATGATCTTGACACCGAAATCGAAAATCTTGAAAAAGATCCAGTTGCGTCTGTTAGCCGTGCTAATGAAATTGAAGAAATGAAGCGTCAAAAGCTGCATCTAAAAGACGAGCTAAAAGCTTATCTAGAAACCAAAGCTTAATTTGATATTAAGTAAAAAAATAAGCCCGTCGATGATGGGCTTATTTTTTTATCCAAAATTAACACAAAAAAATCCCCAACTTACAAAGTCAGGGATTTTGAAAAATCAACGCAATGCGTGAATTTTTATCGGCGAATTTTACGCCATCTAGTATGCGACTAGCGCTAAATCAATCTCACTCAATGTACAATAAGTACATTGAGTGAGATTGATGACGCAATAGCCCATAATAGACAAGTAAAATTACATCATACCGCCCATGCCGCCCATACCACCAGCACCTGCCATTGCAGCCATGCCATTATCTTTGGCTGGTAGATCGGTGATCATCACTTCGGTGGTCAGCATCAGACCTGCGACAGATGCAGCGTGCTCTAGTGCTGAGCGAGTCACTTTAGCTGGATCAAGGATACCCATCTCTAGCATATCGCCATATTCGCCTGTGGCAGCGTTATAGCCATAGTTGCCTGAGCCATTTTTGACTTGGTTGATGATGACTGACGCTTCTTCGCCAGCATTGGTAACGATTTGGCGAAGTGGTGCTTCCATCGCACGGCGTAGGATGTTGATGCCTGCGTTTTGGTCGTCGTTGTCGCCTTTTAGCTCGCTCAAGGCTGCCAATGCACGCACTAGCGCAACGCCACCACCTGGCACGACACCTTCTTCGACAGCGGCACGAGTAGCGTGTAGCGCATCATCGACACGGTCTTTTTTCTCTTTCATTTCGGTTTCGGTGGCTGCACCGACTTTGATTACCGCAACGCCGCCTGATAGCTTAGCGACACGCTCTTGTAGTTTTTCACGGTCATAGTCAGAAGTAGATTCTTCTGCTTGGCGTTTGATAGACTCGACACGAGCATCGATGTCAGCTTTATTGCCAGCACCATCCACGATGACAGTATTTTCTTTACCGACAGTGATTTTCTTAGCAGTACCTAGATGGGCAATTTCAGCAGTTTCTAGGCTTAGACCCACTTCTTCTGAAACGACCACACCACCAGTCAAGATTGCGATGTCTTGTAGCATCGCTTTACGACGATCACCAAAGCCAGGTGCTTTGACCGCACAAGTCTTCAGACCGCCACGCAAGGTGTTCACGACCAGTGTTGCTAATGCTTCATTTTCAACATCTTCAGCGATGATCAGTAGCGGACGGCTGGTTTGCATCACTTTTTCAAGTAGTGGCACGATCTCGCGGATATTGTTGATTTTCTTATCCACAAGTAGGATAAATGGATTGTCAAATTCGCAAGTTAGGCTGTCTTGCTTATTGGCAAAATATGGGCTGATGTAGCCACGATCAAACTGCATACCTTCAACCACTTCCAGCGCATCTTCAAAGCCAGAACCTTCTTCGACAGTGATCACGCCTTCTTTGCCGACAGTTTCCATGGCTTTGCTGATCAGCTCACCAATGGTGGTGTCAGAGTTTGCTGAGATTGAGCCGACTTGCGCGATGGCTTTGTGGTCATTGGCTGGGGTTGATAGGTTTTTGATCTCGGTAACGGCTGCGCGTACCGCTTTATCAATGCCGCGCTTTAGATCCATTGGGTTCATGCCTGCTGCGACAGTTTTCATGCCTTCGACTAGGATGGCTTGGGCAAGTACGGTTGCGGTGGTTGTACCGTCACCTGCAACATCATTGGTCTTTGATGCCACTTCACGCACCAGCTGTGCGCCCATGTTTTCAAACTTATCTTCAAGCTCGATCTCTTTTGCCACGCTCACGCCATCTTTGGTGATGGTCGGTGCACCAAATGATTTATCGATCACCACATTGCGACCTTTTGGGCCTAGCGTGACTTTGACGGCATTTGCCAACACATTGACACCGTTGATCATTTTTTCACGGGCTGATACGCCAAAGCTTACATCTTTTGCCATGAGAATTTCTCCGTTAATTGAATTTTTAATGATAAATTTATTAAAATATGATAATGAATTTTGTACAAAATACCGTACAAATCAAGCAATTAGGCTTCAAGCACGCCCAATATATCGCCTTCTTTCATAATCAGCAGCTCTTCGCCATCGACTTTCACTGTCTGACCTGCATACTGGCTAAATAGTACGGTATCGCCAACTTTGACATCAAGCGCACGCACGCCTGCATCAGTGATTTGACCATTGCCCACAGCGATCACTTCGCCTTGTTGTGGCTTTTCTTGGGCTGAACCCGGTAGCAAGATGCCACCTGCGGTTTTTTGCTCTTCTTCGGTGCGACGAACGACGATACGGTCATGTAGTGGACGAATTTTCATAATAACTCCATTGCAATGTTTTAAGGATAAAAGTGGAAAGAATATTGAGTATTTAGGTGGTGCTGTTATGGCAAATTTTCAAGCAAGTTTTGTAAAAATTTGCCAAAAATTTCTCCAAAATCTGCCATGCGCTGCCAATTAACCAATTTACAATGTTTCTTGATTTGGGCGATAACTTGACACAAAAACGACAAAACGCCAAAAAATTCTCCTTGAATTTGTAACAAAATTTGTCCATTATAAGATCATCCCTTTTGGCTAATTACGAGAAAAATTATGAAAATGACTTATGCCCTACCCCTAATCACTGCTGCATCACTGGCTGTCACGACCGTTAGCGCGCAAGCAGCTGTCGTTCCGAACTTTTCGGCGACCTATAAAGTCCAAGCCGAAGGCATCACAGGCACTGCCACGCGCACGCTTGCCAAGCAAGGCAATGGCTATCGCTACAGCGTCAAAGGCTCGGCACTGGGTGCAAGCATCAACCAAAGCTCGGATTTTACGATGAGTGCAAGTAGCGTCGTACCAAGCAAATCAAGCTCATCGACCAAATTTTTGGGCATCGGTAATACGCATAGCATCGCGTTCAATGGTGCAAAAAAATCGGTCGCCAGCACCTATAAAGGCAAAACCACCAACATCAGTATGCCGCGCCAAGCTTATGATGATCTAAGCCTAGAAGTGAAAATCCGCCAAGAGCTGATGGCAGGTAAATTCAGTGGCTCATACCCACTGGTCAAGCGCACCAATATCGAAAATACCAAGTTCAAAAAAGCAGGCACAAGCAAAATCACCGTCCCTGCAGGTACTTATGAAGTGCTGCGCATCGACCGCGTACATGATGACAAGGATCGCATCACCAGTTTTTGGCTAGCACCAAGCCTAGATTATTTGCCTGTCAAAGTCAGCCAAACCGATGATGGCAAGGTCTATTCGATGGAACTGACTAAGATTAACTAATCAGTAATCTTAGTCGGCTATAAACCGATAGCCATAAACAAAGCCTTGATGAATTTGGGTCATCAAGGCTTTTTGTCTTATGCGTTTTGATTTATCACAACGATTTATGCATGGCAGGCAATCGCTTGAGTAGGACGAATAATTGACAATTAATCATCAGCAACAAAATCATCTCAAGCACCTGCACAGCCCACACTACCATCGGCGCACCTTCATAGATCTTAAACAAGCTCATCACGCCTGCCACGCCCAGATACAACAGTGCCACCATACTCACCCACATCAGCGCATAAGGTGAATTGCCACGATGGATGCTCACAGTACATAATAGCGCAGGGATCAAGCCCAATATCTGCACACCAATTCCTGCCCATAGGCTTGCACCTGTCGCAGCCATCACAGCTGCAGGATAGATGATGGCAGCTGTTATTAGCCACGCCATCCATGTTATACGCAAGGCGCGCTGCACAGGGGCGACAGGTTTTTGGACTTTGTCTTTTTTAACTCTCATCACGCACCTTGCAGCTGTTTGACCAGTATGGCTAGGCGTGTGCCTTGGGCGATTGCTAGGGTTTTTTCGTCTTGGGTCAGGCTGTATTCATGACGACTGCCAGCGACGAAGCTTGCGCCATAGGGCGTGCCACCGCGCGTGGTCGCGGACAGTTCAGGGTGCGCGTACGGCAAACCCATCAAAAGCATACCGTGATGCAATAGCGGCATCATCATAGTGATAAGTGTGCTTTCTTGACCGCCGTGCTGACTGCCTGTGCTGGTGAACACGCACGCAGGCTTGCCTTGTAGATTGCCCGCCAGCCACGCGGTGACGGTATTGTCCCAAAAATATTTCATGCTTGCCGACATATTACCAAAATGCGTCGGACTGCCAAGCGCAAGCCCTGCGCACCCTGTCAGCTCATCAGCAGTGCAGTACAGATCGCCATCATCAGGAATGCTGTCCGCCACTTGTTCGGTGACTGCTGAGACCTTTGGCACACGGCGAATTTTCACCGCCATGCCTGTATCGGTGATGCCTTGGGCGATCAGATAAGCCAGCTGCTTGGTTGAGCCTTTGTTGGTGTCGTACAGCACCAAAATATACGGTGAAGTCATGGGAATATCCGTTTTATGTCAATGTATCAAATTTGCGCCTATTATACCAATAAAACCGCCCAAAACGCCATGCAAGCGTTTATCACGCACCAATGGTCACATATTTTCACAAATTAAAGGTTAGCATTTGGGGTTCGATTTGTTACACTAGTATAAATTCCATCAATTTTATAAAGACATTTTATACAGAGCTATGACCAATTTTTTGAATAAATTACCCTTTGCGCATCATGCGTGGTTCATGTATTTGCGATTGCTGGTTCGGCATTTTACCGAAGATGAATGCCAACAAAAAGCCGCAAGCCTAACCTACACAACCTTACTTGCCATCGTGCCTGTCTTGACGGTGGTACTGGTAATTTTCTCAAGCGTGCCTGCCCTAGAAGGCGTGCGCGATCAAATGCAGGCGGCGATTTATAATAATGTCATGCCATCATCAGGTGCGCAGATCAGCGGTTATATCCAAAATTTCGCCGAAAAGTCCAGTAATCTTGGTATCGTCGGTGTCATTGGTCTGTTTGTGACGGCGATTTTGACTTTGATCACCATTGAGCACGCGTTCAATAAAATTTGGCGCGTCGATGATCGCTCAGGCGGCGTATCTAGCCTGATTCGCTACTGGGTGATGATCACCATGGGTCCGATTGTACTCGGTGTGATTTTTGGTGCGTCAAGCGCGATTGCCAGTCTAAATTTTCTCAATCAAAAAATCGCAGGCTATGGCATCGACTGGGGCGTGTGGGCGTATCTATTGTCTTTCGGCTTGATGGTCGTGGGTTTTATCGGGATGTATTGGTTTATCCCAAAAGCGCAAGTACCCATCAAAAACGCCGCCATCGCAGGCACGATCATCGCGGTATTGTTTGAGCTACTCAAGCAAATCTTCGGCACAGTGATGACCAATTTCACCAGTTACGAAGCGATTTATGGCGCGTTCGCTGCCTTGCCGATTTTCCTGCTGTGGATTTATTTGTCGTGGAATTTGATCTTGCTTGGTGTGCAGATCAGCTATACTTTGACGATTTTTGACACCCAAGAAGTGCCTGTGCGCCATCCGCTATTAAGCCTATTGGACATGCTGAATTTGACTTATAAAAAATATCAGCAAGGACAAACGGTGAGTGAAGATGAACTGCGCAAAACCTTGGGGCGTAAAGAGTTGCCGAAGTGGCATACTTATCTTAATCTTTTGCTTGATAATAATCTCATCACCCCGACGCGCGATAATCGCTATACGCTCAAGACCGATCTAAAAACGGTGAATCTATGGCAATTTTATAAAAATCTGCCCTATCCGCTGCCGATTCGCCGCGAACTTGATGAGCTTAAAGCTGCCGATTATGATCCATGGTTCGTCGAGCTGTACAAGCAGCTGACGCGCATCGAAAAAGTCGCCAATGACGAGCTTGACATCAGCTTATCTGAGCTGTTCGACGGCACGCCCCTGCGTGAAAAGCACCGCATCGTCAAAATCAGCGATGAAGCTGCCAGCGAAAGCACCGACGCGGCAGGCTTTGATGATGACGCGCGCCGTACCATCGATGAAAATGGCAATGTCGTCATCATTCCAGATGGCAAAGCAAGCATCACCGAAAGCAAATTTGCCAAAGTGTTTCGCCTAATCAAAAGCGCGCGGCATTTTTTCGGTCGTAACAAAAAACACATCACCGACATCAAACGCGCGATCAGCGATGATGATAAAGAGTGATGCGCAAATTGGATTTGAGCGCCAGTATGTAGGTGTGTGATATGCACCGTTAAAATCCCAAATCTTAATGGTGCGTGGGGTGCACCCTACAGTGTTTGTTAATTTATTAACTTTTTTTAAATTAAATAATTATCATATACCAAAACCACTCATAATGATTTAAACCCTTTTTTCCCACCCACAAAAAAAATCACCGCTCAACTGAACGGTGATTTTTATTTAAGACAATCTTAAATTATTATCCAATGGTACTGCTGAAATCAACTCCGCCAAAGCGCGCTGATAAACACTACGCTTGAACGGCACGACGCCTGTCAAAGGATACCAATAACTCACCCATTGCCAATCATCAAACTCAGGCACACCGACATCAAAACGAATATAATCGGTATAAGCTTCATCCAAGCGCAGCAAAAACCATTTTTGTTTCTGCCCAATACACAAAGGCTCTTGCCCTGTACGCACATAGCGTTTTGGCAAGCGATACCGCAGCCAGTCGCGCGTCACCGCAAGCACTTCGACATGCTCAGGCAACAGACCCACTTCTTCATACAGCTCGCGGTACATCGCTTCTAGCGGTGTCTCACCCCGTCCAATCCCCCCTTGGGGAAATTGCCAACTGTCATGTCCGATGCGCTTTGCCCACAGCACTTGCCCTTGTGTATTGACTAAGATGATGCCGACATTGGGACGAAAACCGTCTGCATCAATCATAACTAAACTCTTAATTCATAAATTATTGAAATATCACCAGTTTTTGCCGATGACTTTACTTAGTGACTATTAAACCAAAAAAACGCCCAAAAAGGTAGGGCGTATTGAATATTCATAACATTATTTACATTTTAGAAATAATTTAGCAATATTTACCATTTTTACCATTAAATCGGCTAAATCTTGATTTCCTTCGTCAAATCCCTTGATGATATTATTATATCACCTGCGGAATTTTTCTAGAAAATCAATCGATTTATCTCGCTTTTAATGGCAAATATGAAATTCAATACGCCCCAAGTTTTTTAAAATTATTTGCGATTTTGGTCAAAATAACTGGAAAAATAGCATTTTGTCCCGATTAAGCATACAGTTTTTATGGCGGCTTTTGCCAAAGTAATGTAAAATCGGTACAATACACGATGATGCAAGATGAATTTTGAGCGGATAATCGGCAGATTGATTATTAATCGCAAAACTTTGATAAATTTTTATAAATGAATTAAATAAGGATAATAATATGGCTGAACTGAACGCAAGCTTAACTTGGCAAGATGGCGTGCATTTTGAAGGCGTATCACCATCAGGTCATACCGTACAAGTCGATGGCTCAAAAGAAAAAGGTGCAAGCCCAATGGAGCTGATTTTATTAGGCTTAGGTGGCTGTGCAAGCTATGATGTGGTCAGCATCCTAAAAAAATCACGCCAAGACATCCATGATGTGCGCTGTGAGATGCGCGCCATCCGCGCCGATACCGTACCTGCAGTCTTTACTGACATTCACCTGCACTTTGTGGTGACAGGCAAGGATGTCAAAGAGTCGCAAGTAGCAAAAGCCATCGAACTGTCTGCCGAAAAATACTGCTCAGCATCGCGTATGCTATCAGCAGGCGGCGTGAACATCACCCACGATTACGAAATTATCGCCGCATGATTTACGCATTATTCGCCCACACTACCAGTAAGCTTACCATCGTGTTGATGGTCATCGCATCCTTGTTGCCATGGCTATGCTCGGTGCTTGCCAAGGTCTCAGGCGGTTTTCGATTTGATAAAAATAATCAAAATCCGCGCCAGTTTTTGGCAAATGCCACTGGCATCGCCGCGCGCTTTAATCATGCACAAGCCAATGGTTATGAGACCTTGCCGATCTTTTTGGCAGCGGTGCTTGTGTGTCTGTACACCTTTGTGCCGATGGGGATTGTCAATCTGCTTGCCACAGGCTTTGTGCTGTTTCGCCTATGCTTTATCGCAAGCTATGCGGCGAATTTGGCTTTTGTACGCTCGATCACTTGGCTGATGTCGATGATTTGCTGCTTGGGATTATTCGCCTTTGCGTTTTTGTTCGGGGTGTAATCTGTGAGATTGGGTAAGGCGTAACAGGGTGTGTGATACGCCCTGTTTTTTGCGGCTTCAGGTTGGGCTAAGATCATGCTTTTCATGCTGTTTTTTACACAAGCACATGATTTTATGATGAGATTTTATGAGAAGATGACACTCTCTCCTTAACTTGTTAACGCACAAGCATTCTCTGTTACCTCCGATGCCACACAAACAAAACCTCAAATCATCGATTCGGGGTTTTGTTGATTTCAGAGTATGGATAAACGCATTACCACAGTGCCTAGCCAGCACCGATAACGCCCAAGAAATCACCTTGGGTGTTCACCGAGCCTGAGGCTTTGAACTTGATGATGCTATTTATCAACAAAAAAACCGCCCTGTTCAAGTGAACAAGGCGGTTTTTTGTTTGGACTATCGTCCTAGTGGTAGATTACCACTGCCAGCCCATACCAGTACCGATAGTGAAGTCACCTTGGGTATTGGCAGAACCAGTCATCTTGAAGATCAAGCGTTCGTTGTCGCTCGCGCTAGAGAAACCAACCGCGATCGCACTTTCGCCTTTATGATGACCCAGACCCACACCGACTAGGTTTGCACCTGGACGGGTTACTTGTGGGATGTTCACCATAGCAGCCGAACCTGCTAGACCTGCACGCATATCATCTTCTAGATCATTGACACGGTCAACAACTGGCTGGATGATGGTTGGATCTACCGATAGGTCGAAATGACGCTGACCGTTCGCTGATACAGTTTCGTTCACTTTCACAGTGCCATCTGCTGAACCAACAGTAGTTTGTGTCGCTTTCAACTGAGCAACATTCACTGCATCGGTATCTGCCACACCGGTACCCACATTGCCAACGACGTTGCCGCCCATATCAATGTTTGCACCTGGTGCTACAGTCAAGTCTTTATTGACAGTGACAGAATCAAAGGCTACATCTTTCTTGGTCGCTACAGTGTAGTTTAGACCGTCTTTGGTGATAGAAATATTATCACCTGCAGTCATGGTCACTGTATCGCCTGGGTTAACCACTTTGTCGCCACCAAGATCAGTAGACACGCCTGTACTAGTATTTGCTACTGCTGCAGTGAAGCCTGAACCATTGATCGCTTTTGCTACATCACCAGCAGTTGCGATTGCATTTGGCTTAGCAGGTGTATTAACTGTACCATTTGCAGCATTGGTTAGCGGTGTCGTTACTACATCAACTTTGATGTCACCAGTGGCTGGATCAACAGTCACATTGGTGGTTGATGTGTTAGCAAAGTTGATATCACCATCACCACCTGAAGTTACGGTTGGCTTAGATGCCACTGCAGTTAGCTCACCAGCATTGTTTAGCTTGATGGTTTTGCCATCATACTTCACATTGTAAGTCACATTGCTAATAGTGCCATCTTGATTGGTGGTGATATTAGCCGTTGTACCAGCACCATCGACGAAGTTAACTACGTTAGATGCAGTGACTAGGTCTTTTTGAGTACCGTTTTCTTTTAGGTTCCAACCAGTGTTGTTAATGGTATTAACAATATCACCAACAGTTGCAACTTTGTTTGCATCTGCAGGTGCTAGCGGAGCTGCTTTACCATCAGTGCCTACAGTGGTGTTACCAGTGTTCACTTCAACTTTGATGCCTTCTGGTGTGTTGGTCACAGTTGTGGTGTCGCCATCAACTAGATTTACAGGACCAGTGACATTCTCGCCGTTTACTTGAGTCGTTGGCAAGATCGCAGAAACACGGCTAGTTACAGGTGTCTCAACTTTGGTGCCTGTACCGTTCTCACCAGTGTAGTAGTTACCATCTACATGTTGATATACAGGTACATCTTTACCATTTACCTTGGTTGCATAAGTAATTTCAGTAGTAGTGCCATCAACATTGACATTGTACTGAATGTTGCTTACGTTGCCATTAGTGCTTGATTCAACTGTAGTACCTGTACCGTTTACGAAGTTAACGGTATCGTATGGCTTAACGAAGTCTAGGTCACCTTGGTCAGCTGTCTTCAAGTTCCAGCCAGCGTTTAGTACATCACCTAGCGTTGCAGCGTTAGTAGTGGTGACATTGTCAGGTAGCTTACCTGATTTACCGCCATTAACTGTGCTTGGCTCTGGTAGAGTAGTATTTAGATTGCTGATAACATTTTTGCCATCAGGTGTTGTACCGATGACGATTGGTGAACCAACTTGGTTGCCATCTTTGTCAAATGTACCGCCAATCGTGGTGCTGTTGAACTCTGGGTTGTTTGATACTGCAAATGTGAAGTTGTTCACATCTTGAGTTAGCTCAATGTTCTTACCAGCGATGAACTTCACAGTCTCACCTGGTTTGACCAGCTCTTCAGTTGTACCTGATACAACACCGGTACTAACATTGCCCGAAGTTACATTCCAACCAGAGTTGTTGATCGCATCAACCACAGTTGAGATGTTGGCTAGCTTATTGCCATCGTTGTTCGTACCGACGCTTGTTGTGCCGTTTGGATTGCTTGTGATGTCACCGATGATCGCACTATCAGATAGATTGACATCGACTTTCACTGTGCTGACATTATCGTTAGTTTCGATGCTGACAGTCGTACCATTGCCATTGACGAAGTCCACTGTGTCGTATGGAGTCACGACATCACGAGGGTCGCCATTTTCTTTTAGGTTCCAGCCTGCATTTAGGACATCACCTAGAGTCGCAGCGTTCGTTAGCTGATCACCAGATGGCTTGGTAGCAGGATCTACGACATCTGCAGGCGGCTGAATGGTTGTGGTTAGATTGCTAATGGTGTTGTTACCAGCTGCATCTGTACCAATGGTAATTGGTTTACCAACTTGGTTGCCATCTTGGTCAAATGTACCACCGATCACTGTGCTGTTAAACACTGGGTTGGTTGCCATTTGGATTTGGACTTGACCATTGGTAACAACAGTTTGGATGTTGCGAGCCGAGTAAGCACCCGCAGTCGCTGCATCGGTATTTTCACCTAGTGCGATATTAGTTTTTGCACCGATGATAGCAAGAGTTTCGCCAAGCTGTTGTTGTGTACCGTCGCCTGCTGCATATTGTTTTTCTAACAATTCAGCATCAGTATCTGCATTCGTGTTTGCAGTGATGGTTAGTGGTTTAGCTGCTTGCTTGTATACCGCATATAGCTGTGAGCCGTTAATCGCATCGGTTGAAGTTTCTGAAATACGACCTGCTGCCACATTGACAATTTGACGCTCTTTACCTTCAGAACCAACAGATACTACTGATGTTGGTGCTGTACCTGCAAATGTACCATAAGTAATATTTGCAACCGTACCTTCAGTGGTTGGGTTAGCTGTGGTTGTGGTTGAGCCGCTGCCCAGTGCTACAGCATCTGCATGGGTAGCTTTCGCCAAACGACCCAATGCGGTTGCGTTAGTTTCTGTTGCTTGAGCACCACGAGCTGATGCTAGAGAATTCTCACCTGACGCAATTGCACGATAACCATTTGCAGTTGAGCCATTGCCAGTAGCCTGAGTACCAGTACCTGTTGCAGTTGCTAAATATGCAGCGTTAGTACCTGAACCAAGTGCTACACCGTAATCTCCAGTAACTTTCGATTGGAAACCTAACGCTGTTGATTGTGTCCAAGATGAATTAGCACTCACACCTACGACCGTTGAACCTTGGCCTGCTGAATTAGCATTCGAACCGACTGCTAAGGTATTAATATTGATTGCTTTTGCTCTAGCACCTACCGAAGTTGCATTACTTTGATGATAATTATCGCCTGCAATCGCTTCAAAACCAATTGCGGTTGAATATTCACTTTGAGATTTACTATCTGCACCAATTGCAATGGATTTCAATGGAATTGCAAAAACATTTGTGTTCGTTTCTGTAAATAAAACGCGTGCGTTACGACCGATCGCAATAGTATCTGCTGATTGTGCATCAGCGTTGGTACCAATAGCAATTGCATGATCACCAGTTGGCATTTCACCTGTTACACCTGGACGGCTAATACCAGCATTAGCACCATGACCCATAGCGATAGTTGAGTTACTAATTGCTGTACTATTAACACCTGCAGTTACTGCATACGCACCCGTCGCACCTGCTTTGTCGGTAATTTTACCAAGGTTAGTTGCAGAATCGCCTGCTGCCTGAGTACCTGTGCCATCATTAGTATGGAAATAGATGTTACCAATTTGTTGACCAACAACATCCAACGCAGCATACAGCTGTGAGCCATTGATAGCGTCGGTAGATACATTGGTGATCGCACCTGGTGCGACATTCTTGATTTGACGCTCTGCACCGACTGAGCCGATAGATACATACTGACCTGCGTCCTTGACTTGACCTGCAAAGCCTGAGTAGGTCAATTTCGCTGCGCCTGAGCCAATGGTCACTGAGCTTACAGTCTCAACAGCATTTGGAGCACCTGCACCTGCGCCAGTCACTTCGACTGAGCTGTCACCTAGGACGACTGAGCCATTGGTGCTTAGAGCAGTGATATTATTACCTAGTGCAACTGAACGCTCGCCTGAGACATTGGTGTCTGTACCAAATGCGATAGATGATGTACCAGTAGAAGTAACAGTAGCATTCGTACCGATAGCGACAGAGTTAGCTGCGTAAGTGGTAGCATTCGCACCATATGAAAGAGCGTCTGTACCATTAGCAAGAGCTTTGTAACCCACTGCAGTGGCATTTAAAGCGTTTGCCTTTGATGCAGTACCGACAGCGGTAGTATTATTGGTTTCAGCAACTGCGCCTGCACCGATTGCCACACCCGACATTGTAGGAGTTGTGCCATCAAGCACACCAACGCGAGCACCCGAACCGATCGCAGTGCCCAAAGTAGAGTTAGCATTTACCATTGCAGCGGTACCCAATGCAGTACCCAATGATGAATTAGAGTATGATTTTATACCAATTGCTGTAGAACCATCTTTGGCATAAGTAGTCTCTGTACTACCACCAAATGCAACACCAGTTACGCTTCTATATGCATTTCTAGCAGCAGATGTTACACGACCTACATCATTGCCGCCAATGGCAACAGAAGAATGACCTGCAACAGTTTGTGCACCGATTGCGATAGACTGGTCACCAATTGCACGAGCATCAAGACCGATGGCAGTTTGTTCATTTGATTGCAATGAAGTGCCCGGGATAAGATTACCGCCTTCATCGACGATACCTGCACGCCATAGCACACCGTGCTCTTTCTGCATTGATGGACCAGGGACTAGATCATTTGGACCTGAGTAAGTTTGGTAGTCTGCATCATTTAGACTAATGGCCGTACCCACAGGCGCCGGAACCATGATTGGATTGCCTTGAGCATCCACCATAGGCGAACCATCAGGATTTGTACCCTGAACTTGTGCAGGCGTCAAAAAACCAGCCAAAGCATTGCCACCGATAACGGTTGCTCCACGGTTAAAAGATGCATCATGACTAGATACATTTCTCACCAGTGCATCTGTACCAATAACAGTTACAGGGCGAGCCATACCCGATGAGTCTGGTGCACCAGTTAGGCTAGCATTATTACCAATCACAATACCATTGTAATCTTTTACAAATGCATTTTGGCCAATAGCCATTGATTTGGCAGTTCTATCACCTGTGACAACAGCTGTGCCTGCTTGGGCTGTAGCCGCACCACCGGTGACAGTTACCTGACCATTACCCTGAGTAGTTCCACCATAACCACCCACAGCCATCGCCGCATGAGCAGAAGTACCTGCAGTTGCTGCAGCTACTGCTACGGCTGCCGCTAGGGCTGTCTTAGCAGTCTTGACTGATTTTGTTTTGCCCTTTGAGCGGGCGATCTCTGAAACGGCTGTCCAGCTTTGGGTTGCGTGGTTCCAGATTACTTTAAATGCTTTATTCATAATTTCTCTACATTACTTAAACAAAGTAAACCTCCACCCCATCAGATCGTCAAATCAGCTGGAGTGAAGCGTGTGTTTTCAGCAAGATAACAGTAACCCTACTGACAACTTTCGGCGCTATATTACCACTATGTCGTGTATATCCATAGCAGTGTTTTATGGGTGTTTTGTTAATGAATTGCATATAAAATATACAAATTTTGGCGGTTTTCTATACAAATCTATGATAATGATCATCATGTAGATGGGTGGGGATTCGATTTTTTGTGCGTGGTGTAGTTGAGAGTTATTCTATACAAATTCTGTGATCGCGGTGCATTATCTGAGAAAAATACCATGAAATCAATGAATTATATAAAATATTTCAAAAACCGCCCTTGTGCTATTTTTATCGATGGGGGGGGTAAAGCTAATTTTATTTATTAGATATATTAATGTATTTTTAATGATACAGTGCACAGTTGTATCGGTGAAATCATGTTACAGAATTGTTGCTGTAGCATGATTGGGAAAATTGAAGATTGGGATTGGTGTTTTTTTGGGATTAACGCATTGGTTGTTTAATGGTGCGTGGGGTGTGCTCAAATATATTTGAAAAATTAAACATCGTAGGGTGCGTGGGACGCACCTTTTTGGGTGAAGGTGGTTGATTTTTAATGGGTTTTTTATAATTTTATATTGGTTATTGTAATGGCGCGTGTGACGCACCCTTGTGCCTCACCAAGACTAGCTATCTTAATGGTGGCATGATAGATTATACCATCGATCCAATTGATGAATAAACACTCCATCACCCCAACTCACTCCACACAAAGCGCACCAACACTTGCAATGCCACCGCGGTCAAAATCCACGGCATCGCCGCTGTCAGCCACGGCATCGGCATCTTATGCCGTAGGATCGTACCCAGCCACGAACCAATCACCGCCGAGATACTCATCATCACGATCACTTGCCAATAGTCCAAAAAATGAAAACCCAACACCATATAGGCGATGATCTTTAGCACATGAAAAAAGGTCATCATCACCGAAGCAGTACTGATGGCGGTGTTCATGTCGTCGTATTTTTGGATCAAAGGCGGCACATGCAGCGGGCCGGGACTACCGACGAACATCCCGATACCCATCTGGATAAAGCCGATGACGAAGAAATTTTGGCGATTTTCAAGCCATCGCTTAATCGGCTTAACCCACACGATGAGCAAAATATACACCGCGATAAATAACGGCACCCATTCTAGATCAATGAACCGCACCAACAGCCAAAACACCGCAATGCCACACAGCGACCCCACCACATAAGGCGTAACATACCGCCAATCCAGACTATCACGCCCAAACCACGCCCGACTGGCATTACTGGCAAGCTGCCCTGCCGCGTGCACTGGCACGATCGCCGCCGCAGGCAAAAACAGCGGCAACAGCCCCACCAAAATCGAGCCACCGCCAAGCCCTGTGATGCCTGTCAGCAAGGATGTCAAAAAATTGACCAACGCCAAAAGCAGATCATTTATCATGGATTTTTATCATCATTATCATTTTATCAATCGCTATATTATACCCAAAAATGCACGCAGATGATGGCATGGTTAAACAAATTTGAAAAAGATCGGAAAAACAAGAAAAGCTGTACAAGTGGACATGCATAAGCTTGATTTAAGCATTATTTCAAAGTTGGCAGACGATAAATTCATCAAAAAGCCACTGTTAAACTGTGTTATAATGAGCAGTTTACCCATCTATCTATTTTATTGATCAGACAGGCAGCACATGACCGCACAACATTCTTTAATCGCAAGCCCAAGCAAAAAAGGCAAGCCCACCGCTCGAGCACGCAAACGCTTGGCAGATGCCCCACCGATTGACTTTACCATCACCAATCTTGCCCATGATGGGCGTGGCGTAGCGGTCTATGAAACCGATAACGAATCGCATAATCCCGACAAAGCTGGCAAAAAAATCTTCGTAAGCTTTGCCCTGCCAAACGAAACCGTCTCGGTCAAAGTCACCAGCAGCAAAAAGACCTTTGAAGAAGGTGATGCCAAAGCCATCATCTCAAACCCCCATCCACAACGCCAGACGCCGCCATGTCCGCATTTCACTGTCTGCGGTGGTTGCAGTCTTCAGCATTGGGATGCCGATGGTCAAATCGCCTTTAAGCAATCAGTACTCTCAGAACTGCTCACCCATCAAGCAGGTGTACAGCCAGATAATTGGCTACCCCCACTGGTTGGTGATCGCCTAGGTTATCGCACCAAGGCTCGTATGGGCGTACGCTTCGTTGCCAAAAAAGAATCAGCCTTGGTCGGCTTTCGTGAACGCGGCAGTAACTTCCTATCCGAGCTGAACGAATGCCACATCTTAGACCCACGCATCGGCTTTGAGATCGAAAACCTAAAAGCACTGATCACCACGCTCGATGCTCGTGATCATATCCCACAGCTTGAAGTGGCAATGGGCGAAATACTCTCTCATGTCCCTGACAGTGCCAAGTCTGTTGCCATCATCGTACGCCATATGGTACCGCTGAGTGATGATGACATTACCAAGCTAAAAGCTTTCTTTGCCGAGCGTCATTGGCAGCTGTTCTTACAGCCCAAAGGCTCAGACACTGTGCATCGCATTGATACCGATGGCGCTCGAAACAGCTCATTGACTGTGCCACCGACTGGCGGACTGTTTTATCATTTGCCAAATTTTGAGCTGACTTATGAATTCTCACCACTGGATTTCACGCAGGTGAATCTATCGGTGAACCGCAAGATGATGGATTTGGCGTGTGAGCTACTGGACCTACAAGCTGGTGAACGGGTGCTGGATTTGTTCTGCGGACTTGGGAATTTTAGCTTAGCACTTGCCCGCAAGGTAGGCGAGACAGGCTTTGTCGTCGGTGTCGAAGGCTCAGAGCAGATGACCGAACGCGCCAAGATGAATGCGATCACCAATGGCATCCATCATACCGAATTTTATGCCCAAGATTTGACGCAGGATTTCTCAGATAAGCCATGGGCGACTGGCGAACATCAGTTTGATGCCCTGCTCATCGACCCGCCCCGCTCTGGCGCATGGGAAGTGATGGCTTATCTGCCTAAATTCAACGCCAAACGCATCGTCTATGTCTCATGCAACCCTGCCACGCTTGCCCGTGATACCAAAGCACTCATCGACGCTGGCTATCGCTTGACCCATGCTGGGGTGATGGATATGTTTAGCCACACCGGTCATGTGGAGAGTATCGCTCGGTTTGAGAAAGTGGCGTGATGGTAATTTAATTTACCCAAAACAAAACCCCAAGAAAATTAACTTCTTGGGGTTTTGTTTATTATTTAGAGCAAATCAAGCATCGCCAAATTTGCGGGCTTTTTTGGCTTGGCGTTTGGCAAAAAACACTTCTTCGACTGCTTTTGGGCGATGTGATGAACGCGCTTTGGCAAATGACTTGCCGCTTGATTTTGCCCCTTTATCAAAGCTTGGCTTATCTTTGCCAAACTTCTCACGGCGATCAAAACGCTCATCACGCTCTGTACGACGCTCCGCACGATCAAATGAACGACGCTCACCACCGCCGAAACGCTCCGTGCGACCAAACTCACGCTCACGGCCATAGCCACGATCGCCACGATGCTCAAAACGATCTGATGGGCGACGCTCTGCACTGTCTTTGGCTTTGTACGGCTTGTCATAAGCTTTGCCAAAATCACGATCACGCTCAAACTTCGGCTGATCAAACTGACGCTCTGAGCGGTCTTGGCGGTCAAAACGCTCTGGGCGGTCGCCACGATTGAAACGGCCTTGACGCTCCGCACGATCAAATGAACGACGCTCATTACCACCGAAACGCTCACGGCTATCGGCACGCTCACGGCTGTCAAATCTTGGCTGATCAAACCCACGGTCAAAACGCTCTGAACGATCACGGCCATCAAAGCGATCTTGACGCTCGAAACGCTCGCCACGAGCTTCGAGGCGATCCGAACGCTCAAAGCGATCCGAACGACCTTCAAAACGTGGCTTGCGACCATATCCACCACGATCGCCACGACCTTGACCATCACGATCATCACGGCGACGGTTGCGGCCACCCTTACGGCGTGGCTCATCGATGATACCAAAATTACGGCGTGGCTCTAGCCCTTCGATGGTGGCTGTGGTCATATCACGCTTAAGATAGCGGTTGATATTGGCAAGTTGTTTATTATCATCTAGGCTACACAAGTTCACCGCTACACCTGTACGACCTGCACGACCACAACGACCGATACGATGCACATAGTCTTCGACTTGGCGTGGCAAATCATAGTTCACCACATGGCTGATGGCTGAGATATCGATACCACGAGCAGCGACATCAGTGGCGATGAGCAGATCGCATTTGCCTGATTTCATATCACCGACGATGCGGTTACGCTTGCCTTGTGGCAAATCGCCATGCAGATAGCGTGCCTTGTAGCCGACTTCGTTTAGGGTGTCGGCAAGCTTTTCGGTAGATAGCTTGGTGGCGGTAAAGATGACTGCCTGTTTGATTTCAGGGTTGTTCAGTACTTCAAGCAGGATTTTGTTTTTGTGGTTAAAGTCATCACAAAAATACACGCTTTCATCGATATGCGCTGACTCAACCTTGATCGAGACGCGTTCAGGATTGGTGGTGAAGCTCTCAGCGATTTTGCCCACAGCACCATCCCAAGTGGCAGACGACATCACTGTTTGGCGAGTGCTTGGGGTATTTTCTAGGATTTCTTTGATATCATCAGCAAAGCCCATATCCAGCATACGATCGGCTTCATCGAGAATCAGCATATCCAGACCTGATAAATCAATGCGGCCTTCACGCATATGATCAATCAGACGGCCTGGGGTGGCGACGATGACCTGCACGCCCTTGCGTAGTGCACGCAGCTGCCCACCATAAGGTGCACCGCCCACCAAAGGTACGCTAAACATCCCACGCATCCCATCGCCATAGCGACGCACGCTGTCATGCACCTGCAAGGCAAGCTCACGCGTCGGGGTCAAAATCAGTGCATGGATATGCTTTTCAAGCTTTGGTAAGCGGCTCATCTTATCCAGTACTGGCAGTACAAACGCCGCTGTCTTGCCAGAGCCTGTCTGAGCTGATAACAACAAATCACGGCCATTCAAGGCGTGCGGAATGGCTTGGGCTTGGATGGGTGTTGGGGTAGTGTAGCCACTTTTGGTCAGGGCTTTGATGATGCCTTTGTGCAGACCTAAGTCAGAAAATTGTAGTACGAACTCGCCTGCTTGCTCGTCTGCGTGGGCGGTGTCTGTGGTGTGTAATTGATCAGTCATAAGAACCTTGTATCAGTCATGCCCCCACGATGAGCCAATTTTTTGGTCAAAAAACCGACAAGCCAACTTTAAGCAGATGCTTAAGGCTTGCTACAAAATTGCATTTTGGATTTGGGTGGCGTATTGTCGCTCAACTGCTTGTCGTGGTGCAAAAGCACAATAAAGAACAAGCCAAAATCATCGCGACAGTTAGGACTAATAAAGATAAAATAGACAAAGCAGGTGGCAAGCCACAAACTTAGCAAGAAATCATATCATCACATGGGTCAAATCAAACTTACCCATCAAAATCGGTGCGATGTCATCAAAAGCGTGTGTGAATTATTCACGAAAAATGAGATTATAGCACAGCTTGGATAAAATTACTTGGATTATTTTATAAAAATTATGCGTCATGACTTTTTGGCATAAAATTTATCGATTTCATCTTTAAAATTACCCTTTTAGGTGCCATAATACATGGGATATACTATATAAAATAAAACTGGTTTGGACAAGGATACAACCGTGGTACAGATTCGTGACAGCCTACCCTTATTGGGCGGCAACAGTAGCAGCATGGATAGTGCGACACTGGCGGCAAGTTTGGTCGCCAAACAGCTGCATCCTGATTTTAAGGCACAGCTTGCCAATCACAAGCTGGTCAGCGCCCTTGACCATACCAACAGCACCATCAATCCAAGCGATTTGAATGTCTCAGACATCGACATCGAAGCGTGGATTGCCAAAGTGGCTGCTCGTATCGGCAAGGATGATTTGCCCATTTTGCGTAAAGCCTGCCAATTTGTCCAAATCCAAGTCAACAAACCCCATGTCACCCGCTCAGGTGCCTACATCACAGGCATCGGCATGGCAGATATTTTGGCGTATCTATTCCAAGACGAAAACGCCCTAGCTGCTGCCATGCTGTATCGCACCGCTCGCCGTGAGCTTGTGAGCATTGATACTATTAAGAAAAACTTCGGAGAAGACATCGCGCACTTGGTGATGGATACGCTTGCGATGGGTAAACTGTCTGAGAGCATCGAGAGCAATAAGCGACTTGAAGATTATTTTGAGAGCAATCAAAGAGACCAATTATCCAATATCTACAGTATGCTCATCAGCACCACCAATGATGTGCGTGCGGTGCTGATCAAACTTGCTGAGCGTACCTTTGCGATGCGTGAGCTGTCATTCTCACCGCCCGATCGCCAAAAACGGGTGGCTCGTGAGGTGATGACCATCTATGCCCCACTGGCACATCGCCTATCGATTGCCCAGCTGAAGTGGGAGTTGGAAGATTTGGCATTTCGCTATCTTGCCCCCGAAGAATACAAAAAAATCGCATCGCTACTTGCCGAGAAGCGTAGCGAACGAGAAGCCTATATCGAGTCAGTCAAAGCCAAACTCAGTGCCGAGCTTGAACGAGCTGGCATCCAAGGCGAAGTCTCTGGGCGTGTCAAGCACATCTACTCCATTTGGCGTAAGATGAAATCAAAGAACCTGTCTTTTGATCAGCTATATGACATCCGTGCCTTGCGAGTGATGGTCAATACCAATGCCGAATGCTACTATACGCTGGGTATCGTGCATGGTCTGTGGCGGCACATTCCTGAGCAGTTTGACGACTATATCACCAACCCCAAGCCCAATGGCTATAAGTCACTGCACACAGCGGTGATCGCTGAGAATCGCACGCTTGAGGTGCAGATTCGTACCTTTGATATGCACTTTGAGGCAGAGCTTGGCAAGGCATCGCACGTCAATTATAAAGAAGGCCTAAAAGCCAAAAAAGACGATTATCTCACCCAAAAAATCAGCTCATTGCGTCAGCTACTAGGTCAAGACATCCCTGATGGCGAAGATGAGATCGATCTGGATGTGGATAATGCCGAGCGGATTTATGTCTTTAGCCGTGATGGCGATATCACCGAGCTACCAAAAGGCTCAACAGTGCTAGACTTTGCCTATTATGTACATACCGAAGTCGGCAACCGTGCCCAAGGTGCTCGTGTCAATGGTCGCTATGTACCGCTGACCCATCAGCCAAAGACAGGCGATCAGATTGAGATCATTACCAAATCTAGCCGTGAGCCGAATCGTGATTGGCTGATGCCATCTTTGGGCTATATTCACACGAGCCGTGCCAAGTCCAAACTGCGTCAGTGGTTCAACAAACAAGATCGCGATAAGAATATCGAGACAGGCAAGGGACTACTGCTCAAAGAATTTGATCGCCTATCCATCGCCGCCAATCAGGTGAACTTAAGCGACTATTTTCAGACGCTCAATGTCAAATCCGAAGATGATCTGTATGTCGCACTCGTCATCGGTGATATCAGTGTCACCCAAATCAGCAACTTGGTCGCCCAAAAACTGCACATCGCAGAACCTGCCCAAGATGTGCCGACCATCGACATCAAGACACCCGTTCGCACCAATAAATTTAAGATTGAGCTTGATGGCTTTGATAATGTCGAGATGCACCTTGCCAAGTGCTGCAATCCTGTGCATGGCGAGCCGATTGCAGGTTTTGTGACTTTATCAAATGGCGTCAGTATTCACAATCAAGGCTGTCCTGAGTACCTAAGACTGATCGAAAAAGAACCTGATCGTGGCATTCATGCGCATTGGCAAGATAGCTTCGGTCGCTATCAGCCTGTGGTGATTCATGTCGAAGCACAAAATACATCAGGACTGCTCAGAGATCTTGTGCACGTCATTGACCGCGAAAAGGTTAATATCAGCCGAGCCGAAACAGTGAGCAATGACGGTGCGATGAGCCATATGAAGTTTTATGTGGAAGTGGCAGGCATATCGCACTTATCACGCCTGCTCAACAAAATCGAACAACAGCCAGGCGTGCTACACGCGCGTCGAGCGACCGCCTAACGCTTTAGTAATATTGACCAATGCCGTGATAGCAAGCGGCATTGGCTTTTTTAGCCCATACAGCCAGATACCATGCCAGAATTACCCGAAGTCGAAACCACCAAGGCAAGCCTTGAGCCACTACTGAACCAAACCGTATCCAAAGTCAGCATTCGCTATCCGACTTTGCGTTATGTCATCCCCAGGGACTTAGATTCACTCATTGGTTTTCGTCTGGTGGCGGTGCGTCGCCGTGCCAAATATCTATTGCTGGATTTTTATCATCAAGCGGATAATCGCCACAAAACCGTGCTTGTACACCTTGGTATGTCAGGTAGCCTACAGCAACATCACGACATCGAGCCACGCAAACACGATCATCTGCTCATCGACTTTATCAATGATGATGGCATGGTGACAACACTGCATTATCACGATCCCAGACGCTTTGGGATGATATTGTGGACGCACAATGACGACTACATCGATACACCAGACACCACCGAGCGGTTCTTGGCACACCTAGGGCCTGAGCCACTTGATGATGCCTTTGATGTCGATTATCTACGCCGTATCATCCATCGCACGGACAATCTACGCCAAAAAGCCATCGCCAAACCCATCAAATCAGTCATCATGGATCAGGCGGTGGTGGTTGGCGTGGGTAATATTTATGCTGCTGAAAGTTTGTTTTTATCCCACATTCACCCTTTGACACCAGCGTGCCACATCGATGATGACAAGCTTGAAAAACTCATCGCCAATATCAAACACATCCTTGCCAAAGCCATCATTCAAGGCGGCTCAAGCCTAAAAGATTTTACCGTTGGTAGTGGCAAGACGGGCTATTTTCAGCAGACGCTACTGGTCTATGGGCGTGATGGTGAACACTGTTATCACTGTGGTAGCCTACTTGAAAACACCAAAATCAGCGGACGAGCCAGTGTGTATTGCCCCGGCTGCCAGCCTTTGTGATTTGGTCTAAATTTTTGATGATTGGCAAGATACTTATTTACAAAATACGGATATTTTTGTAATATATCTGTAATAAATCCTTTGAAATACTTGCCAATATATCATGAGCACACAAACCTATTATGACATCCTAGGTGTCGCCCAAAGCGCAGACATCACCATCATCCAAGCCGCCCATCACGCCCAAATTAATAAATATCGCCATGACCCTGCACAGGCGCATATGCTTGGCATGGTCAATCAAGCCTATGATGTGCTCAGCAACCCCGCCAAGCGAGCCGATTATGATGCGTGGCTACGAGTCAATCAGTCACAGCCTGCCAGTGCACCGCCCTATACACCGCCCGTGCAAGTGTATCAGATGTCTGAGCCCAGCTATCGTGCGCCTCAAGAAAATAATAACATTCTCGTTTGGCTACTTGGGGGAATCCTAACACTGGTTGCGGTGGTTGTTCTTGGTTTTGTATTTATGACCATTGGGGAAAAGCAAACTATAGAAAGTGCAGAAAATACAGAAGTAATTAGCGAACCCCAAACCATCACTCTACAAGAAGTGCAGCCACTTGAGCCGACCACGCCCGTCACCATCGACCCGCCAAAGCCTGTGGTCACTGTGACTAAAGAGCAACAGACCGCACGCAACCAAGCGCACGCCCAATATCTGGCTGCGGTCAATCGTATCAATAGCGTTTGGAACAGCCTACCCAAATCCACCCAAAACGCCCTGCGTGCCGAGCAACGAGCCATCAATGCCAAACGAGAAGCCGACTGCAAAGCCCAAGCCGCTAGCCAATACACCGCCGCCATTGACCAAGAAGCTGCTCGCTTTGCTTGTGAAGTGCCACGCATGGATGCACGCACCGAAGAATTGCGTGTCTATGCCGAGACCATCCGCAGTCAGCCCCCAGCACCCGTCCAAAGCAATGTCAGTGATGACCCTGTGCACTACCTGAGCCCATCAGAAGCTCGTGCACTCTATGAAGCATCGGTTGCAAACATCAACAATGTCTGGAGCAACCTATCTGACGACACCCGAGAAACTCTGCGTGCCGAGCAACGAGCCATCAACGCCGAGCGTGAAGCCCGCTGTAAGCAATATGCCAAAGACTATTACAGTAGCAAAAACGACCAAACCGTCGCCCGCTATTTGTGCGAAGTACCCGAGCTTGATGCTCGTGCGCTGGAGCTTGCAGAGTATTATTAGCTAGACACTTAAAATGATTTAAAAAAAGCGCCTTGGCAATTAGCGAATGCGATAGACATGATTGGAAAACTATGATGGCTATATTAACAAAAGAACAATACGATTTTCTATCTCAGCATAATATTGGAATAGATGAAGTATTTGATGCTTCAGGTATGCAAACAAAATTTTATAAGCAATACATGAAGGATCACGACCTTTTGGTAGCTTATGGTGTTACTCCTTGCCAACTTGGGCACACGCTACGCACTCGCTACGGACACTGTGTTGTCTGCAGTCCACAAAATCTTACCTATTTGAGAAGAAATAGGCAGGCAGGCTATGTATATATCGCATATTCAAGAGCCGAAAATTTAGTCAAAATCGGCTCAACTACCAATCCTAACGGGCGCATACAAACCCTTAACACCCAGGCATACGGAAATCTTGATGATTGGGAGCTGGTAGCCTACCTTAGTCATCAGCACATGGGTGCATTTGAACATCAATTGCAGCAAAAGTTTATTAGATATCAAGTCAAACGATCATATAATCGTCATAATCAGACACTTTATGCCAGGGAAATTTTTTCCATCACTCCACAGATGGCAATCGATGCCGTGCATCAACTTGAGCATCAATTTGATTACTTAAATCAAATACAAACCCCGCAACCGCAACCGCAACCGCAACCGCAACCGCAACCGCAACCGCAACCGCAACCGCAACCGCAACCGCAACCGATTATTGCTGGAAATCCATCAATGTCAAGCAATAAAATAAATAATTCGCGCATGACTCGTCGCAGCTATGCACTAATAATGTTTATTTTTGGCTCTCTAACATCCACATACTGGCTGTTAAACCAATTTAGCTCGCCTGAAGCTATATTTTTCAGTATCTGCATATTGATTATTGCTTCAGCGGTCCAAATATATGCCATGGTCTTACGGCTACATGATGTCAATTATAAAGGGTGGTGGTGCTTATTGCCATTTGTTGGCTTGATTTTATTTTTTGCGCCAGGTACGCCAGGCAGAAATCGCTTCGGCATAAACCCTAGGGATTTACCGTTAATCAAAAACACGTTTTGGTCATGGGCAGCTATTGGCAGAGCTCAATACATATTGACAATTGTTTTTATTTTTATATCTGTATTTTTAGGGGCGGTGATGCTTCAAATTGCCCCAACAGATATTAATCAACGATTGATAACAGGTTTATTTCCACTCAGCTTTTTGCTACTCTTATTTGTTTCAATGAAGCGGTTATCTGATACTCAATATTCACCCTGGCTTGGATTAATCTCCCTGTTGCCTTTCATTAATCTAATACTGATTCTTGCACTTTGTATTTTGCCAAGTCGTTCAACAAGGTAGATTTTCTTAGCCATGCGGAAATTATTGTTGACCCTATCGTTTAGTTTTGTCTCACGTTATATGTTTTGGCTTGCACAAGAAGCTTGTTTATAGGTTTGGATTTATTATCAATCTACTTTATCAACCAAGGTCTGCCATCAAGACGCATTGAACTGCACCAAGATGATTTGTATAATACACTCATCTATCTGTATAGAGTGATGAGAAGTTTATGAAAACACTGTCTTGGTTGAAGCTTGGCGTGATGCTCAGTGTGGCACTTGGCACATCTGCTTATGCCAACACAGATACCAACGCCGATGATGACACTTGGTATCAGACATTTTTGGGCAAACCCAATACAGCCGAATACATCAAAATCAACTATGACAGTATCGCTCGCCATCCCATGCGTAATGGGTTTTATACCAGTGCATGGATTGAGCGACGCCATGAACATTTCCAAAAAACCAACTTTGGTACAAGCTATGCCATCGACCGCACGCACTGGCTGACGGATTGTGCAAATGACCGCTATTTGCTTGATGAAATCAGCTGGCATGATGCCAAAGGCAAGCGACTAGATGGCGCAACCAAATCTGTCAATCCAACCACCGCCACCGACTGGACTGCGGTCGTGACAGGCAAGCCTGATTATGATGTCTATCAATGGATCTGCTGGATGGATGAAGTTAAGGCGCAGGCTAATCTACCATTTGACCGCTAAGCCATACGATTAGACTTGGCAAATTTAGCTTTTTGCAAATATATAGATTTATAATAACTTTATCATAACTTAGTAAAGATGGGCGACCCACCAGTCATCATTCGCCCGCTTTAGCCCGCCAAAATCTGCTATCATGGGCAAATCTTTTTTTAAGCGCATCGGAACACTTTATGTATCCTTTTATCCGTCTTGGCACAGGCATTGGCAAAAGCATCTATCACACGCTAAAAGGCGATACGCTTGGCGTCACCGATACCGGCGAAGTCAGCTTTGTGTGCAATGTGAACGACATTGATAATTTTCTTGAAATGAACAATGGGCGGATTTTGACGCTGTTTGACCTTGGGCGCAACGACTTTGCCATCCGCACAGGACTTGGCAAAAAACTCATCGCCAACCGTTGGGGGCTAGTAGTCGCAGGTAGCACCATCCAATACCGCAAACGCATCCGCCTATTTGATAAAATCACCATCAAAACACGCATCTGCGCCATCGATGAACGCTGGTTTTATATCGAGCAGACCATGTATGCCAAAGGCGTGCCGACCTCTCATGCACTGCTGCGTACTGGCGTAACCAATCTGATGACAGGCAAAGTCATTGATACCAAGCAAGTCTTGGATGCGCTTGGAATGGGTGAGCTTAGCATACCGCCTGATACATGGGTGCAGGCATGGATCGATGCCGATAAGCTACGCCCCTTCCCGACTGGCGAATAACCAACAAAGCCCACCGATATCACCATCGATGGGCTTAATCATACCAAGCTGATGTGCTTATTTGTGCTTAATCGTTGGCTTGGCACCTTGCTCGATGACATCTTGGGTGACGATGACTTCGCTGACATCGGTCATGCTTGGTAGCTCATACATGGTGTCCATCAAGGCATTTTCGATGATCGATCTTAGACCTCGGGCACCAGTTTTACGAGTCATGGCACGCTTAGCGATGGCGGTCAGTGCATCAGGCTCAAAGCTTAATTTCACCCCTTCCATATCAAACAGGTACTGATACTGCTTGACCAGTGCATTTTTTGGTTCGGTCAAAATCTGCACCAACGCCGCCTCGTCCAGCTCTTCAAGACTTGCAATCACAGGCAGACGACCGATCAGCTCAGGAATCAGACCAAACTTAATCAAGTCCTCAACTTCCACTTCACGGAACAGCTCAGTGATGCTTGATTCATCCGCCGCCTTGACATCGGCATTAAAGCCGATACCTGTCTTCTCGGTACGCTGACGAATGACTTTATCCAATCCTGCAAACGCTCCACCAACAATCATCAAAATGTTGCTGGTATCCACCTGAATCATCTCTTGGCGTGGATGCTTACGACCGCCCTGCGGTGGGATATTTGCCACCGTGCCTTCGATGAGCTTCAGTAGTGCTTGCTGTACGCCTTCACCCGAGACATCACGCGTGATCGATGGATTATCGCTTTTACGCGAAATCTTATCAATCTCATCGATGTAGATGATGCCTTTTTGGGTTTTTTCGACATCATAGTCGGCTGCTTGTAGCAGTTTTTGGACGATATTTTCGACATCTTCACCGACATAGCCTGCTTCAGTCAGAGTCGTCGCATCCGCCATCGCAAACGGCACATCAAGCATCTTGGCAAGCGTCTGGGCAAGCAAGGTCTTGCCCGAACCTGTCGGCCCGATCAGCAGAATATTACTCTTGGCAAGCTCCACGCCTGCTTCACGCTCGCTGTCAGCATGGGCGACTTTTAGACGCTTATAGTGGTTATAGACCGCCACCGATAGGGCTTTTTTGGCGGCATCTTGACCGATGACATAATCATCCAAATGCGCGCGCAGCTCTTTTGGCTTAGGCAATGGGCGATTGAGCCATGCTTCTAGCGCCGCTTTATCTTCTGCTTTATCCGCCTTATCATCATCAGCTTTTTTGGCAGATTTGACTGGTTTTTTGGCAGATTTTTTATCGCCGTCTTTTTTGATAATGTCGCTGAGCAAATCGCCACACATCTCCACGCATTCATTACAAATGTTGGCATCAGTGCCTGCGATCAGCTTTTCGACTTCGGTTTTTTTCTTGCCACAAAACGAGCAGCTAGGTACTTGTGTCTTTGTCATAGCGATCTCTTCTTACAGACCTTTTGGGCGTTTTTGTAGCACGACATCAACCAAGCCGTATTCCTTAGCCTGTTCAGCACTCATAAAGTTATCACGATCGGTATCACGCTCAAGCGTCTCAACTGATTGACCTGTATGCTCCGCCAATAAACGGTTCAGCTTGGCTTTTAGCTCAATGATCTCACGAGCATGAATCTCAATGTCTGATGCCTGACCACGGAATCCGCCCAGCGGCTGATGGATCATCACACGAGAGTTCGCCAGTGCATAGCGCTTGCCCTTTTCGCCAGCTGACAATAGGAACGAACCCATGGATGCAGCTTGACCTAGGCAGATGGTTGAGACGTCTGGCTTGATGAAGTTCATCGTATCATAAATCGCCATGCCTGCCGTCACCACACCCCCTGGAGAGTTGATGTATAGATGAATGTCTTTTTCAGGATTGTCCGCTTCTAGGAATAGCAGCTGAGCGACGATTAAGTTCGCCATATTGTCTTCGACTTGACCAGTCAAAAAAATCACACGCTCACGCAATAGACGAGAGAAAATGTCAAATGAACGCTCGCCACGGCCTGACTGCTCGATGACCATCGGCACGAGCGTATTTTGTGGTGCATGATAGGCATCCGCCAACTGATCATAAAAAGGATTTTGCTTGATATTCATAATTTTTCCAACAGTGAATTGGGTTGATTGCCGTACTTGAGAACAAAAACCCCAATGCATACGCTTTGGGGCATTT
The DNA here is from genome assembly GCF_024137865.1 of Moraxella sp. FZFQ2102. NCBI lineage: Bacteria > Pseudomonadati > Pseudomonadota > Gammaproteobacteria > Moraxellales > Moraxellaceae > Moraxella > Moraxella sp. FZFQ2102. The sequence goes on along the minus strand of NZ_CP099960.1, from coordinate 1,364,196 downwards.
GTCAATTTGCTAAATTCAACTTTTAGCCGTCTAAGTACTGGGCAATTAGATGGCTTGTTGTTGTGCTGCCGCCAATAGCTCTTGGTACTTGACTTCTTTGTCAGTCACTTTGGCTTGACCCAGTAGATAATCCACCACTTGATCTTCTAGCACCACAGACTCAACTTGAGCGCGTTGTTGCTTGTCGTTGGTGTAGTAGTCGATGACTTCTTGTGGGTCTTCGTAGTTTTCAGCAGCCTCAGCGATGAACGCAGAGACACGCTCTTGATCCACTTCTAGCTTTTGTGCTTCAATGATTTGGCTAACCAATACGCCTAGACGCACTGAACGAAGTGCTTGGTCTTCAAATAGCTCATTTGGTAGCATATTTGCATCAAAAGTCGCTGGGTTTGCACCGAACTGCTGTGCAAAACGGTTTAGCATCATTTGACGCTGACGGTCGATCTCTTGATCTAGCATCGCTTTTGGCACATCAAATTCGTTCTTTTCTAGCAGTGCATCAAATGCCGCTTGCTTAACTTGGTTACGTGCTGCGTGCTTAACTTCACGCTCCATGTTCTTACGAACATCGGCTTTTAGCTTGTCAAGACCGCCTTCGGTCACACCAAATAGTGCAAAAAATTCGTCGTTTAGTTCAGGCAAGGTTGCTGCTTTGACTTCTTTGACAGTGATCACAAACTGAGCTTCTTTGCCCGCTAGGTGTTCTGCTTGATAGTCAGCAGGGAAAGTAACGGTGATGGTTTTTTCTTCACCAGCTTTCATGCCTTTCATGCCATCTTCAAAACCTGGAATCATACGACCTGAGCCGATGACTAGGTTATAGTTCTCAGCGCTGCCGCCTTCGAATTTTTCGCCATCGATTGAGCCTGAGAAGTCAAATGTTGCTTGGTCGCCATCTTCGATTGCACCATCTTTGGTTTCAAAAGTTTGGCGTTGTTTTTGTAGGCTTTCGATCATCACATCGACATCTTCGTCAGACACGCTCGCTACTTGACGCTCAACTTCGATCTCGCCAAGACCTTTAACTTCCACTTCTGGGAAAGTCTCAACTGTCGCTTGATATACCAAGAAATCATTTTCTAGCTTGACATCATCGATGTTTGGCACGCCAACCACGCGTACTTTTTCGGCTGCTAGTGCTTCAAATACGGTGTCACGGATGACATCGTTGATCACTTCTTGTTGGATACCTGCGCCGTATTGGGCACGGATGTGTGATACAGGCACTTTACCTTTGCGGAAACCGTCGATCTTCGCAGTCTTAGCGACGCTACGGATACGGCTTTCAACTTTGTTTTGGATATTGCCAACTGGCACTTTTACGGTTAGCTGTGTTTCTTTGTCAGAGATGACATTCACAGATACTTGTAGATCGCTCATAACTCACCTTAAAATTAAAATAAAAAAACGAAACAGGTCGGTCAAAAACTGACCAAAAATCTGGCTGTGCCAATGCTAACTAAATCCATTTTTTAATGGTAATTAACAATAAGCACATAAAAATACTAAAAGTAACACAGTATAGCCAATCATTGCAAAAATTACAACCAAAACGCCAAAAGTTTCGTATTAAATTGTGGCAAAATGGTGCAAATTGACGCTATCGACTAATGCTGATGTTCGGCTACATTGCACCGCTTAAAGCTGTGCCAACAGCTGTGCCATCGCTTGCCCACGGTGGCTGATGGCATTTTTGGCAGACTTTTCAAGCTCAGCCGATGACTTGCCAAGCTCACTCACCCAAAACAGCGGATCATAGCCAAAGCCATGCTCGCCACGGGGTGCATCCAAAATCTCGCCCTGCCATTTGCCAATCGCAATCAGCGGTAGCGGATCATCGGCATGTCGCACCATCGCAAGCACGCAGACAAAAAACCCCGCAATCGGCGCATCCCCCCGATAAGGGCGTAAATCTGCCAACAGCTTCTCATTATTCGCCTGATCGTCGCCATGCGTGCCTGCATAGCGTGCCGAATAAATCCCCGGTGCATTGCCAAGCACAGGCACACACAGACCGCTATCATCAGCAATCGCAGGCAAACCACTGGCAGCCGATGCATGACGGGCTTTGATAATGGCATTTTCTACAAAGCTAAGCCCATCTTCGATGGCATCATTGATGCCCAGACTGCCTTGACTGATGATTTGTACGCCCAAATTCGCTTGGTCAAATAATGCTTGAAATTCGGCAAGCTTGCCTTTGTTATTGCTGGCTAAGACCCATTGTTTCATAAACTTTTCCTTATAAATAATTACTCATTACAGTGGCGACACCACTGCACTAATCGGCAAATGATCGGATAAATTTGACCACGGCACACCGCCATGCACCATCGCATTATGCACCTGTAGCCCACGCACATAGATACGGTCAAGGCTTAGCATTGGCATCTTGGCAGGATAAGTCGCCGGATACGCCCCATGACAGACATCAAATACTTCATCTAGCCCAAGACCTGACAGCGCTTGGCAAGATTTTTTTGACCAATCATTAAAATCCCCCGCCAAAATCAGCGGCGATTGCTTATCCAAAGTGGCGATATACTCACGGATGGCTTGGTATTGTTTTAGCCTGTCTTTGTGTAGTAAATTTAAATGACAGCACAGCACAATCACAGGCGTCTGCCAGCCATCAGGCATCACTTCACAGTGTAAAATGCCCCGTTTTTCTAGGCGATTGACTGTGATATTGACATTGTGCTTGGGGTCAAGTGGATGGCGTGACAGCACGGCATTGCCATGATGACCATGCTCGTATTCAGCATTTTTGCCATAGCTATCTGCATAACCCAAAAACTCGCCAAACCACTCATGCTGCGGCTGTGATGGAAATTCATTAAAGGCGATGGCTCGTTTTAGATTTTGCCCTTGGACTTCTTGTAGGCAGATGATGTCAGGGTTTAGGCGTGCCAAAGCATCTTTCATGCCGGACAATCGCACGGCACGATTGGTCGGCGACATACCTTTATGGATATTAAAACTGGTAATCGTGATGGGTGTCATGAGTGAATTTATCGCAATAAAAGGCTATTGTAGCATGAATTTGTCTTGTAAAATATGCATTTGGACGCATAATAGAACCAGCTTTTTTTGATAATTGGGATACAATGACGATGACTACGATTGATTTGACCACAAGCCCACTGGATGCTCGCTTGGCATTGGTGGATTTTGATAAAGCCACACCAAGCACCTTACAAACCCTGACCGAACAAGCACTACAAACCGCCACCGACAAGCTTGATGCCATCGAAGCGATGGATGGCGATGTGAGCGTGGGCGATGCTTTTGCACAAATTGAAACTTTTAATACACTTAGCCGTACCATTGAGCGTGCGTTTGGCGTATTATCACACCTAAATAGCGTGGCAAGCACTGACGACATCCGCCATGCACATCATGAAGTACTGCCCAAGCTGTCTGCCTTTGGCACTCGTGTGGGTCAATCAAAAGCGCTGTATCAGCTGTATCAGACCGTGCATGACGGCTTTGAACAATTGCCAAATGAGCACCAAAGTGACGCCCAACGCCAAGCCATCAAAAAAGCCCTACAAAGCTTTGTGCTATCAGGCGTGGCGCTTGATGACGCCAAAAAAGCCGAATTTGCCGACATTCAAAGTAAGCTTAGCCTACTATCCGCCAAATTTTCGGATAATCTGATGGATGCCACTCGCCACTATGCTCGCCCACTGACTGCTGATGAGCTATCAGGCATTAGCGACAATGGCTTGGCACTACTCAAGGCCGCTGGTGATGCTTATCGTGCTAGCCATCCTGATGTTAATTTACCAAGTGATTATGTAGCGACACTTGATATTCCGATGTATTTGGCGGTGATTAGCTTTGCTGATAGCCGTGCACTGCGTGAAGAGATTTATCACGCCTACAATACTCGTGCATCCGACCAAAGCCCTGATACCAAAGACTTTGATAATTCCCCACTCATGACCGACATCATCAATCTGCGTACCCAAAAAGCCAAATTGCTTGGCATGGCAGATTATAGTGAATATTCGCTCGCCACCAAGATGGCAGAAAACAGCCAAGAAATCGAAGCGTTTTTGTTAGATTTATCAAACAAAGCCAAGCCAAAAGCATTGGCAGAATATGCCGAATTGCAGGATTTTGCCAAATCGTTAGGCATTGATGAGCTTAAGCCGTGGGATGTCGCCTATGTCAGCGAAAAAATCCGCCAAGCCAAATTCAGCCTAACCTCTGATGAGCTGCGTCCTTATTTCCCTTTGCCTGTGGTGCTAGATGGCCTGTTTGATATTTGCCGCACTTTATTTGGCGTTGTGATTAGTGTTGCGGATAAGCAGGCATATACCGCTTGGCATGATGATGTGTTATTTTGTCAATTAAGCGATGAAAATAGCGGTGAGCTATTGGGCGGGCTATATTTGGATCTGTTCGCTCGCAGTGGTAAGCAAGGTGGCGCATGGCTTGATGATTTCCAAAAACGCAACGAGCAAGGCGATAGCATCACCTTGCCTGTGGGCTTTATCGTGGGGAATTTTGCCCCGCCGGTGAATGACAAGCCAAGCTTGCTATCTTTTGACGAAGCCAATACCTTATTCCATGAGTTTGGCCATGCCTTGCACCATCTATTGACCGAAGTCGGCGTGGCGGATGTGGCAGGTATCAGTGGCGTGGAGTGGGATGCGGTCGAGCTACCCAGTCAGTTTATGGAAAATTTTGCCATCACTGATGAAGGCTTACAAAAAATCAGCCGTCATATCGACACTGGTGAGCCACTGCCAAGCGACAAAAAAGATGCGCTGATTCGCACCAAAAATTTCCAAACAGGGCTACAGACCCTACGCCAAATGGAGTTTGGGCTGTATGATTTGCGTCTGCACACTCAGTCGATGGCAAACTTTGGCCATGTCAGCTATGCAGACATCCTATCTGTCGCCGATGCCGTCCGCCAAGAGATTGCCGTGGTGATGCCGCCTGCCTATCAGCGATTTGGTAATGGTTTTAGTCATATTTTTGCAGGTGGTTATGCCTGTGGCTATTATTCGTATATCTGGGCTGAAGTGCTATCGGCGGATGCGTTTGGTAAATTTGAAGAAGATGGTGTGTTCAATTCTGCTACTGGTCGCACCTTCCGTGCCGAGATTTTGGCGCGTGGCAGCTCACGAGATGCCAAAGACAATTATCAAGCTTTCCGCGGTCGCAAGGCCACCAATGAAGCACTGCTTCGTCATCGTGGCTTGGCATAGGGTGTCGTGATGCGTTATCAATCCAATCGCCCAAAACGCCAGTTCTTGGCTGGCGTCGCTTGCCCATCGTGCAAAAAAGTCGATGTCGTCGTGCAGATTCAGGTATTCACCCCACAGTTTGATGAATACATCGAGTGCATCGACTGTGGTCATAGCGAACGCCGCCCCACCCCTGATGAGACCACCATCATCCAAGAACAAAATGCCAAAGCCGATGGCGTGGGTGTGGTGAAGTTTAAATAATAAGTATTTATAAATAAAAAAACCGAGCTGATGATGGCTCGGTTTTTTTGATGATGGCGAATTACCATTCAAAATTAACGCCGACATTATAGGCTGTACCGCCACCATTGGTGCTGGTGGCAACACCCATTTTGGTAGCAAAGTTTTGATTAAAGCGGTAGCCTGCGCCGACGGCGACGGCCTGCTGTGACTGATAGCCGCCGATCGCTGCAGTTGCGTTAAATCTGCCGATGCCATAAGGTTGGAACAGACCGCTCAATGCTGCGTTCGCCGCCATGCCGCTTTCAAAGTCTTTTTCTAGCACATCCATTCTGCCAGACAGTGCGGTGACTTTGTTGTCAAGCGCACCGACTTGGGTATCCAAGCGGCTGATGGCTTGAGTGTGTTGCAGCGTTTGGGTATTTAGTGTCTCGATCGCTGTGCCGTGTGCAGCCACCTGCTGACCCAGAGCTGCCACCACACCGGCATCGGCTTTATTTTCAGCGATGGCCAAAGCGCTGGCTGCGGTGGTATTCGCCTGATTGGCCAGCTGCTCTGCATTGGCTGCGGTGGTGCGTACTTCGCTGGTCAGTTGTTGGGCGTCTGCCACCAAGATTTTGGCTTGCTGCGCTGAGTCGGTGGCAACGGTTGCGGCAGTTTGGGCGATGCTTGCCTGTTCGGTGGCAATGGCGGCCGATGCAGATGCGTCTTGTTGTGACGCTTTGGCAGCGGCAGCTTGCTCAGTGGCAGCAGTTTGTGCTTGCTGTGCGGCAGTGGCTGAGTTTTGAGCATCGCTTGCAGACTGGGTAGCTGCAGCCTGGGCTGCAGTTGCAGTTTTGGCTTGTTCTGCAGCAGTTGTCGCTGATTGAGCAGCATTGGCAGCTGAAGTGTTGGCAGTGTTCGCAGAAGTAGCTGCCGCATCTTGTGAAGCTTTGGCGGCTGTTGCTGCAGTTTCAGCAGCCGATTGAGCGATCTGGGCTTTATCAGCTGAAGTTGCGGCGGCGATTTGCGCGCCGGTTGCAGCGGTTGCTGATTTTTCAGCAGCGGCCGCTTGTTCGACTGCTTTAACTTGAGCGACTTGGGCAGTTTGGGCTGAATCAGCTGCTTTTGTCGCAGATACAGTGGCAGCAGTTTGTGCTTGCTGTGCGGCAGTGGCTGAGTTTTGAGCATCGCTTGCAGACTGGGTAGCTGCAGCCTGGGCTGCAGTTGCAGTTTTGGCTTGTTCTGCAGCAGTTGTCGCTGATTGAGCAGCATTGGCAGCTGAAGTGTTGGCAGTGTTCGCAGAAGTAGCTGCCGCATCTTGTGAAGCTTTGGCGGCTGTTGCTGCAGTTTCAGCAGCCGATTGAGCCTTGTCAATATCCACTTTCATATCACGAACAACACGATCCGCATAACCTTCTGCGTGTGAAGCCACTTGAGTTAGTGCCGCTGATACTTCATCTTTGCTTGCTTTGCTGTCTACTTTTGTAGATAAAGCATTAACAGTTATAGCATCTGCTTTGGTAGCAATGACAGCATCTTGCGCTTGGTTTTGAGCATCGACATAGCTGATGTCAGCTTTAGTGTTCACAGTTTCTGTCAAAGCAGTGACAGTTGTAGCATCTGCTTTGGTAGCAACAGTTTGGCTAAGTTCATTCAAAGCTGATTGATCGGCTTTGGTATCTACTTTTGTAGATAAAGCAGTGACAGTTGTGGCATCTGCTTTGGTGGCAATTGCTTGAGTATTAGATTCTACTTTGTCAGCCAATGTGGTCACAGTTGTGGCATCTGCTTTGGTGGCAATGACAGCATCTTGCGCTTGGTTTTGAGCATCGACATAGCTGATGTCAGCTTTGGTGTCTACTTTTGTAGATAAAGCATTAACAGTTTCAGTGTCTGCTTTGGTGTTTACCTTGTCAGACAAAGCAGTGACGGTGGTAACATCTGCTTTAGTGGCAATTGCTCGAGTGTTTGCATCAGCAGTTTGTTGTGCTTTATTAGCAGTAGTTTGAGCGGCATCTGCCAGTGCTTTGATAACGGCATCTTGACGATCCGCATAACCTTCTGCATGTGAAGCCACTTGAGTCAGTGCTGCTGATACTTCATCTTTGCTTGCTTTGGTGTCTACTTTTGTAGATAAAGCATTAACAGTTTCAGTGTCTGCCTTAGTGTTTACCTTGTCAGACAAAGCAGTGACGGTGGTAACATCTGCTTTAGTGGCAATTGCTTGAGTGTTTGCATCAGCAGTTTGTTGTGCTTTATTAGCAGTAGTTTGAGCGGCATCTGCAAGTGTTTTGATAACAGCATCTTTACGATCCGCATAACCTTCTGCATGTGAAGCCGCTTGAGTTAGTGCTGCTGATACTTCATCTTTGCTTGCTTTGGTGTCTACTTTTTCTGCCAATGTGGTGACAGTGGTAGCATCTGCTTTGGTTGCAATTGCTTGAGTGTTTGCATCAGCAGTTTGTTGTGCTTTATTAGCAGTAGTTTGAGCGGCATCTGCAAGTGTTTTGATAACAGCATCTTTACGATCCGCATAACCTTCTGCATGTGAAGCCGCTTGAGTTAGTGCTGCTGATACTTCATCTTTGCTTGCTTTGGTATCTACTTTTTCTGCCAATGTGGTGACAGTTGTGGCATCTGCTTTGGCATCCACTTGTTCAGACAAGGTGGTTAATTGGGTCTTAATTTCACTGATACTTTTTGTCGCAGCACCTACCGATTGCTTGGTTGCTTTGCCCTTATCCATTTGACTGACTTTTTCATTCAGCGCATCCAGCGTAACTTGATCAGCCTTGGTTGCGATCGCTGCATCCTGCGCTTGATTTTGTGCATCGACATAAGCCACCGTCGCAAGCATCGTGTTTGGCGTCGGATTTGTCACTTCATTTGGATCAGCATCGATCGTCACATTATGCCCAGAAGTCGGTGGTGTCACAGGTGTGCTTGGCATCGGTTCGGTTTTTGGTGCAGGTGCCAAGACCTCACCATCGATCACAACTTCATGCACAGGCGTCGGACTGGTTGCTGGCGGCAGCACAGTACCATCGATCTCAACGGTGTGCGAAGGCGTCGTGTTTGGCGCAGTAGGCGTTGTCTGAGCGGCGACATTTTTATGATACTGCTCATCCGTCATTTCAAAATCAAGCTCAAGATCATCAAAAGCCACCGCAGTCACCGATGCAGACGCCACCACCATCGCCAGTGTAGCCGTACTCACCGCCTTTATTAAAGATGGTTTTTTGACTTCACTGCTTGATGATTTGACCGCACCACGAGCCAGCTCAGATGTCACTGTCCATTGTTGAGTCGTTCGATTGAACACCACTTTAAATACTTTATTCATCACAAAATCCTATTGAAGCTGATATGTATAAAAATTGTTGCCAATTACTGCTAATTGTTTCTAAATTTACTAAATTAAACCATAATTTGGTCTAAAGTAAAAGCCAATTTCTTAAAAAATCATTATAATTTTTATGCAATTTTGGAATAAAAAAAACACCCATCGGCACCACCTGTCACTATTTCAGATATTTTCACTATTATCAGAAAAATAACTTATAAATCAGCCCTTGTCTAAAGTTTTAGCCATCATACTTTGGTTAATTCTATGTTTTTTCTGATAAATATGTCGGAATATCTGTATAATCAGAGCATCAGTTTATTAATATCTCATGCCTGAAATGCGCTGTAATTTATAGGTAAATCTTATAAATAACAACCACGCTTAATAGCGTATCGCTACCTTTGGCTCACATCACAAACCCAATCAGCTGCAACAGATGAAGTTTTTTCATCAAGATCGCACATGCTGATCATATTAAGCGCAGACTTGCTATTGGTGAGACAATCACTTTTTTACTAGGCACTGAGGGCAGTATAACAACATAGTGCGACATTTTGTGTCGCATACAGGAGAGTGCATAAAAAATAACCGCACAATGGCGGTTATTTATTATTGAGCAATGGGTTCAATTTGATTTTTTGATCAAGTTTTTCTAATTTGTCTGTATAACTATCAATCGCACTTATATCCCATTTTTCATGCATCAGCATGATCAGCTGACTTAGACTTTGGGTGCTACGCCCACTATTGAGCCGTGCGATGACCTTTTCTCGTTTGGCTTCAGGTAGCAGATTGGATAGCCGCGAGTTTTCACTATGGCTCACCAAACACAGATTGCCCAATTGATTCAGCGCTATTAAATCATCACCTGTTTTTCGATTGGATTGATCTTCTGGATTGCGTGGATAGCAATGCTCAATCGATGAACGATGCATAAAGACAAATTTATCAAAAGCCTTTTTTAGCTCTTCGGCACTGGAGTTTTGATTTGGTGCGTATTTTTCAAAAAATTTAACTCTTTCGTTTTCATCCTGCCCAGCCTGTTTCCATTCCTGTTTCCACTCATACCACAAACGATAATCAACATAATTAAGCATAAAATAAGACACATTAGGATAGTTTAGCTTGTCCCGCTGTTTTTGGTAATAGTCGTCATGTGCCAAACGATGCAGTTCATCGAGAAACTTCTTATCAAAATCTTTATCTTTAGTCTGAGTACGATTCTTCCACAAATACGCCAAAACATCTTGTAGCCAAGTTTTATAAATACGACTTGAGTGCGACACATGAAACATCGCCTGCACCATCACCAGATGCTCATTAGATTCAGACTCCTCCTTGTCGGTTTGAAAAGTATTTTTGGCATAGATACTATTATTACTTAGCTTGGGCTGTAAGATCGCCCACTTGACATCCGTGCCATCATTTGCCTTGCGGTTGTCCTGCTTGATCACATAATAATCAAACAACAAACGGCATTTTAACAAATCCATCGCAAATCGCTTAACCGCATCTGCATCCTTCAAAGATTCAAATGCTGTCAGCAAAGACTTATCATCCAAGCTGATTTTTTCTTTTTTTTCTTCGTCAGTTTCTCGCACTTTTAGCACATGCAATAAAAAGTTTGGAAAATCAATCACCGATTGGTATTGGCCATCATCGGTATTATCCACATCTTTGGGGTTTTTGATTGGGTCATCGATGATCTTAATGATCGACTTGCCCACTAAATTGCCTGCTTCAAGATCTTGCTTGGTTTCAGCTTTTCTTTCTTCAAGCTCTTTATCCTTTAATCCTTCTGCTTTTTTGTCAATCAACAAATTCTTAAACTTGCCCAAGTCAAAATCCTGCTCTAGGCGACAGGGTAATTGATCCACAAAAAATTCTGCTCGTATGACTGTCGGCAAGCCCGATACCGCAAAGCGGCTCATATCCGAGCAGGCATCCCAAATCATCGCAAACGCTTTTTGGTCTTTTGGGTCTAATTTACCCATCAACTGCGCCTTGATGATTTCATGCTTTTCAAGCTGTTCGCCGCGCGTGTTCATGATTTCAAAATAATGGTTCAGATCCGTATCTTTGGGTACGATGGTACGACAGATTTTTACTTGCTTATTGATAAATTCTTTAAATTGATCAATTAATTCGCGATCTTTCAAATTTGCATCTTCTAAATTTTTAAGATTGATCAATGCCTGCCACATTGCTACAAAGCCATCAGCGATACCGCTATCGGCTTTTATCGCCACCGCTGGATTATCAATTTGTGCTTTGGACTCTGGACGAGATTCAAAGTCAAGGTTGGTTTGTTCTGCATCCCATTGAATTTCACTCAATGTAAGACCGCCATCAAACTTTGATAAACATTTGTTTAAAATATGCAAAGTCGTCAATCGCTGCTGACCATCAATGACTTCATACCTGCCATCAGCTCGGTGATGCACCACTAAAGTACCGAGATAATAAGCCTTGTCCTTATCCTGCTCAAACGCTTTATACAAATCCTGAACCAATTGCCCAATCTCAACACCGCCCCATGCATAGTTGCGCTGATAAACGGGGATCAGATAGTGATCTTCTTGGCTTAATAGCTGCTCGATGGTTAATAATTTGACTGCTTCACTCATGACTTTTCCTCTTATAATCACGGCTTTGGTACTGATAGATACTCTGCCAACTGAACGGATTTGCCATTACTCTTAGATAAAGGCATCACGATAAAATTGGCAATTTGTTTAGGATGGATGGCGTGCAACAAAACATCAAACAAACCATCACGCTCAGCGACGATTTTTTCAATCGTACCCCAATCAATTCGTTCTTTGTCTAGACGCTCTCGAAACACCCAATTAAAAATCCGCGATAACGCCACATCCAAGCCATGTGTCGCAAATTTATCATAATACATCAATACCATCGCATAAAATAAGATGCGCAAATAGCCATCGCCTGTACGATGCGAACCATCATAATCCATCGCACCCAAATAGCTGATTTGCTTTTTGTCTTTGATGCACCATAGGTTAAAAAAATAGCCATTTAACACACCTTGATCTTTATCAAACAACCGATGATACATTTGCACATAATGGTCAATATACATAAAAAACAACTCACCATCAATCAATGGCTGCGTGGTCTGAAACGGTGAGGGTGGTGGCTGTACCATACGCCATGGATTTGCTTGATGCTCTTGGTATAATGCCAAATTGGCACGCACAGCATTGAGATAGGGATAAGGCGCATCAAGCGTCACACCTTTAAACACAGACAGCTGTTTGACCGTAAACTCATCTGCCCGACGAGATTTTGACCACTGACGCAAGCAAAACAATGTCTTGCTAATGACTTGATCTAAGCTTGGCTTACCATCAATAGCCCGCTCCCAGCGCATGACATAGTCAAGCTTATTTGGGTGATCGGATGGGATGGCTCGCAGATGATACGCTTTGAGCAAATCATACGGCGCAAGACTTTTGCCACGAGCATTTTGTGAATCAAAAAACTGAAACGCTTCATTTTGATTGGTCAGCTCAATCCACACAAACTCACACTGCTCGTCGATAAACTTCAGCAATCGCTGCCGGCTGCCGCCATCCAACATATCCAGATACCGCCCAATCAGTTGATAATTATGGTAGATATTGTATTGGCTGAATGGGTGGGCGAATTGATCTTTTTTCAAAAATGCATCAATGCTTGTATCTTTCAAACGATGCAAAATCAACGCCAAAGTCACCAAGCGCTGCTGACCATCAACGATATCACATTTATCTTTATCTTTGTGAATCACTAAAGTACCCAGACGATAGGTGCTGTTTGGTTGATTGATACAATGATGATTTAGGTCATCAAGCAGCTGGCGTACATTCTCCACACGCCACTTATACGGCCGCTGATAATTAGGGATGGATAGATCTTTTTTATACACTTCATTGATCTTATAGACACCCAATTTTGGGTCTGAGTCTGTCTTGCTCATAACACTCTCCTGCTATTTTTTATCATGATAACACCATGTGGCGACAATTTATGTCGCACATCACACCACCGTCTTCTTTACCTGCCACACGCTCTCGCCAAAGCCATTAAGCCAGCGATCAAGCATATCACTATCCACCACAGTGGCACGGACATGGTAATAGCCGTCATGCGCCTGTATCACTTGGTCGGCTGACAAAGGCGTCTCAGTCAGATGAAATCCTTCGATCTCATCAATACAAAACTCAAGACAAATCCGCTCTCGCCCAAAGCCAAACCCCGCCTGCTGATTGATATACTCCGATAAATCAAACTCACTTGGATACTCAAATGTCAATGATGACACCGATGCCGTCTGACAGCGATGCAGTGCCAAATGGCGAATATCATCAAAGCCATCAAACTGCGCAACCAAATACAGATTGCTCCCTTGCTGCACGAGCGCTAGCGGTTTCACACTGTACTCACTACAAAAATTGTGGCGACGCTGAGCCTGGTTGGCATAAGTGATGTTCAAATATCGGTTGTCATACAATGCCGCACTGACCGCTTCGAGCACTTCAGGCAAAATGATGGGCGGTAATAGCGGCTGAGCCATCGGTGCAATCGCCACCTTTTTCATCCATGTCTTGGCATGATCATCGCCAGCATTCCGATGATACAGCTCATAACCTGCTTGCGCAAAGAGAGACTCCAGCGATGTCTTGGCAGAATTTGGCAAAAAATGCTTCAGATGCTGATATGCCAACTGCAGTAGCAACGCTTCTTGGTCATTCATCTGCGAGATGCTCACTCCAGAAGACTGCGCCGACCACTGATAGCGATAAGGTGTCTGACGATCATCACACATAATCCCAAACGCATCGCACAGTACTTGTAAATCCCGTTGTAGTGTACGCAAGCTTTGTGTATAGCCCTGTGCTGCCAGTGCATAATGCAGCTCGCCACAACTGATGCTTTTGGGCTGTTTGGGAATTTTCTTAAGTATTTCAAGCAAGTAAATCGCCCCTTGCTTATTGGATTTGCGTGATGTGCTCGCCATCTGATCGAGACTCCTGTTATCAACCGTCGTGATTTTTATGTTATTTTGCCACAAAAACACCCCAAAAGCTTGAAACTTTTGGGGTGTTTAAAACTCAAGTTAAATTAATGTATTACATTAATTACTTGCGTTTTTTGCGTTGGATAGCGTGGATCGCACGGCCATCTGCAGATAGTGCTGCCTCATGTACCGCTTCAGAGACTGTTGGGTGAGCAAATGTCATCAACTGTAGATCTTCGATGCTAGATACAAATTCCATCGCAATCATGCCTTGGTGGACGATGTCGCCAGCACCAACGCCGACCATGTGCATACCTAGCAGGCGATCAGTTTTGGCATCTGCCACAACTTTCACCAAGCCCATGCCTTCGCCCTGTGCCAATGCACGGCCGTTCGCTGATAGGCTAAAGTTACCAGTTTTTACTTCATAACCCTTAGCGATGGCTGCTTCTTCGGTCAGACCTACCCATGCAATCTCAGGATGGGTATAGATGACGCTGATGATGGTGTCGTAGTTGACTTGTGCTTTTTCGCCATGCAGACGCTCAACCGCCATCATGCCTTCTTCCATCGCTTTGTGTGCAAGCATTGGGCCACGCACTAGGTCGCCGATGGCATAGACGCCGTCTAGGTTGGTTTTGCATTGATCATCAACCGCTACCAAGCCACGCTCAGTCAGCTCGATGCCACAGCCTTCGGCAAGTAGTTTTTCGCTATAAGCACGACGGCCTACACAAACGATCAACTTATCAAAGGTTTCAGTTTTCACTTCGCCTTTCACATCAGTGGTAACCACAACTTCGCCATTAACCACTTCAGCATTGGTCACTTTGGTATCAACACGGATATCTAGACCTTGTTTTTTCAGTAGCTTGGCTGCTTCTTTTGAGATTTCTTTATCAGCCACTGCCAAGAACTCAGGCATCGCTTCATAAACGACAACCTCAGCGCCTAGGCGACGCCATACAGAACCCAGCTCAAGACCGATGACACCAGCACCGATCACGCCTAGACGTTTTGGCACTTCAGCGAACTCTAGCGCGCCTGTTGAATCAACGATGTATTCGCCATCAGTCTTCGCTACTGGGATTTCGATTGGCACAGAACCTGCCGCTAGGATGACGTATTTAGCAGTGATGGCAGACTCTTCACCTTCTAGTGAAGTGAATTTCACTTGTTTTTCAGCAGATTTACCATCAACTAGCGTACCCCAGCCTTGTAGCCAATCAACGCCATTGCCTTTTAGTAGGCCTGCCACACCAGCGGTCAAGCCTTTAACGATGGCATCTTTACGCTCAAGCATTTTTGAGATGTCGATCGCTACATCACCAGTGGTGATGCCGTGTTCAGCCAGCTCATGCTTGGTTGCTTCATAGCGATGTGAGCTGTCAAGCAATGCTTTTGATGGGATACAGCCGACATTCAAGCAAGTACCACCCAATGCAGGCTCGCCTTTGTGAACGCGTTTTTCAATACAAGCCACGCTAAAGCCAAGCTGTGCACCACGGATTGCCGCTTCATAACCGCCAGGGCCGCC
Source organism: Moraxella sp. FZFQ2102 (assembly GCF_024137865.1). NCBI lineage: Bacteria > Pseudomonadati > Pseudomonadota > Gammaproteobacteria > Moraxellales > Moraxellaceae > Moraxella > Moraxella sp. FZFQ2102. The sequence goes on along the minus strand of NZ_CP099960.1, from coordinate 1,348,861 downwards.
GCCGATGACGACCAAATCATAAGATTGTTTCATAGTTCTTCTCAACTTATTATAAATTTAAATGATATAATTAAATCATAAATTTAAACAATTTTTAAAGACACAAAGAATTGTCAGCACTCGTCCGACAATCCTTTGTACTCATCACATCAGATCAATTATAGATCCAATAGTAGCATTTGTGGGTCTTCGATCAATTCTTTGATGGTTACCAAGAATTGTACCGCTTCTTTACCGTCGATTAGGCGATGGTCATAAGACAGTGCCAAATACATCATCGGTAGGATCACCACTTCGCCATTGACTGCCATTGGGCGCTCATTGATTGCGTGCATACCCAGGATAGCAGTTTGTGGTGGGTTGATGATTGGGGTTGATAGTAGTGAACCAAATACACCGCCATTGGTGATGGTGAAAGTACCGCCAGTCATCTCTTCGATAGATAGCTTGCCTTCGCGTGCTTTGATCGCGTAGTCGCGGATGCCTGCTTCGACATCAGCCATGCTCATCACATCGGTGTCGCGTAGGACAGGTACAACCAGACCGCGGTCAGAAGATACTGCCACGCCCACATCATAGTAGCCATGATAGATGATGTCGTTGCCATCGATTGATGCGTTCACTGCTGGGAAGCGTTTTAGTGCTTCGGTTGCAGCTTTCACAAATAGTGACATAAAGCCAAGTTTTACGCCGTGGCGTTTTTCGAAGCGATCTTTGTACTTAGCACGCAGATCCATCAATGGCTTCATGTTCACTTCGTTGAAAGTGGTCAGCATTGCAGTTTCTTGAGTGGCTGACAATAGACGCTCAGCGATACGCTTACGAAGACGCGTCATTGGTTCGCGTTTTTCGATACGCTGACCAACAGCTGTTGCGATCACTTGACCGTTGTCTGATTTCAAGGTTGGGTTTACCATGTCTGATTTGGTCACGCGACCGCCACGGCCTGAGCCTTGGACATCAGCAGGATTAACGCCAGTTTCTTTAGCAGCTTTACGCACAGCCGGGCTTTGATCTTTAAAATCACCTTCAGCGCCAGTGTCAGCTTTTGGCTGTACTGGAGCTGCAACAGATGCAGGATCTACTGTGGTGTTGCCATCAGCTTCATCTTTGCTAGCAACTTTGGTTTCGCCTGCTGGTGCAGCTGCACCCGCTTCAAAAGTCGCAACCACTTCAGCTGACAGTACAGTGTCATCAACTTTCTTCACGATGCTGGTCACAACGCCGTCATCTGGTGCAACGATTTCTAGAACAACTTTATCGGTCTCAACTTCAGCCAACAGCTGATCACGGCTGACCGCTTCGCCTTCGGCAACATGCCACTCAACAATCGTACCGTCTTGAACTGATTCTGGGAATACTGGGGCTTTGATTTCAGCCATAATAAACTCCTTCAAGTTTATAAAATTTTGATTTTATTGTAAAAAGTAAAGACAGCCAAACCGACAGTCATCGATTTGGCTGCAAGCGATTATTGTAGTGCATCAACAGTCACACCCAATGCTTGTGCAATCAGGGCTTTTTGTTGTTCTGCGTGCATCTTCGGTGAGCCTGTCGCAGGGGCAGCCGCCGCTGGGCGTGCTGACGGTGCGATGATTTTCGCCTTAGTAGGCGCAGGCACGACGATGCGATATAGTTCCGGTGCTAGATAGTACCAAGCACCTTGGTTCAATGGCTCTTCTTGTGACCAGATGATCTCTTCTAGATTTGGATACTTAGCGATCTCTTCTAGAATGCGCGCTTCTGGCAGTGGATATAGCTGCTCGATACGAACGATCGCCACATGCTCTTGACCCAGTTTGCGGCGTTGATCCAGTAGATCGTAGTAAACTTTACCACCACATAGCACTAGGCGAGTCACTTTGCTGTTGTCGATGGTATCGATCTCTGACAATACGGTTTCAAACTTACCTGTTGCCAATTCTGACAGCTCAGAAGTCGCTAATGGATGACGAAGTAGGCTTTTTGGTGACATTACCACCAATGGCTTACGGATCGGGCGCAATACCTGACGGCGCAAGGCGTGGAAAATCTGCGCTGGTGTCGTTGGTGTGATGACTTGCATATTTTCTTCAGCACACAGCTGCAAGAAACGCTCCAGACGCGCTGATGAATGCTCAGGGCCTTGACCTTCAAAGCCATGTGGCAATAGCATGGTCAAACCACAGACGCGCTGCCACTTGGTCTCACCTGATGAGATGAACTGGTCGATGACCACTTGCGCACCGTTCGCGAAGTCACCGAACTGCGCCTCCCATACAATCAGTGCATTTGGCACAGTGGTCGCATAGCCGTATTCGAACGCTAATACCGCTTCTTCCGATAGCAGTGAGTTATAAGTTGCAAAACGGGCTTGATTTGGAGAGATGTGCTGTAGCGGAATGTACATACTGCCGTCATTGACATTGTACAGCTCGCTGTGACGGTGTGAGAAAGTACCACGACCGACATCTTCACCAGTGATACGCACCAATGAACCTTCATCGGCAAGACTTGCATAAGCCAAAGTCTCAGCCGCACCCCAGTTCAGTGGCTCTTGACCAGTTTGCATGGCTAGGCGTTGCTCGATGACTTTTGCCACTTGACGCTGCAAGGTGAAGCCTTCTGGAATCTTCGCCATCGCTTCGCCATAGGCTTTTAGTTTTTCAATATCGACACCAGTTTCCCAGTCATCGACAAGCTTATGACCTAGGTAAGGTTTCCAATCCACGAACAGTTCGGTATTTGGCTCGCTGACCCAACCGTTGGCGACATTTTGACCATTGTCTAGTGCTACACGATAATCATCTTCGAACTTGCTGCTTTCTTCGGCGGTCAATACGCCTTCTTTGATCAGCTGCTCGGCATATTTGGTGCGCGTGGTTGGTAGTTTTTTGATGACAGCGTACATCAGCGGCTGAGTGGCTGATGGCTCATCTGATTCGTTATGACCGTTACGGCGGTAGCAGACGATGTCAAGTACGATGTCTTTGCCAAATTCACGGCGATAGTCCACCATCAGCTGCGATGCAAATACTACCGCTTCTGGATCATCACCATTGACATGAAGGATCGGTGCGTGTACCATTTTTGCGACATCAGTACAATATTCAGTAGAGCGCGCGTCTTCTGGACGAGAAGTGGTGAAACCAACTTGGTTATTGATCACGATATGCACAGTACCGCCTGTCTTGTAGGCGCGTGTTTGTGACATTTGGAAAGTTTCTTGGTTCACACCTTGACCTGCAAAGGCAGCATCACCATGCACAACGATCGGCAATACAGTGCTGTTGTCGATGTCATAGCCGTACTCTTCTGAGCGGCGAGCTTGACGCGCACGCACTGAGCCTTGTAGTACAGGTGAGACGATCTCTAGATGCGATGGGTTGAACGCCAAAGCAAGGTGCATCTCGCCACCTGGTGTCATCACATTCGATGAAAAACCGTTGTGGTACTTTACATCGCCTGAGCCATTGACAGGTTGTACTTTACCATCAAATTCATCGAACAGATCGCTTGGGTTTTTGCCCAAGATATTGACAAGCAAGTTCAGACGACCGCGGTGCGCCATACCGATGACGGCTTCTTTTGAGCCATAGCCACCGACGCGCTGCACCATCTCGTGCACTGCAGGGATGAAGCTTTCACCACCTTCTAGACCGAAACGCTTCACACCTGTGTATTTACGCGCAAGGTATTTTTCCAAGCCTTCAGCTGCGTTCAGGCGCTCGAAGATTTCTAGTTTTTTGGCTTTATCAAAGCGGATATGACCGTGATTTGATTCGATATAGTTCTCGAACCAGCGTTTTTCGGTGGCGGTGAATACATGCATATATTCATAGCCGATGCTGCCGCAATAGACGCGCTCTAGGATTTCGATGATCTCGCGCAAGGTTGCGGTATCTTTGCCGATGGCAAGGTCATTGGTTGGGAATACGGTGTCTAGATCTGCTTCAGATAGACCATGATAAGCCAAAGTCAGCTCTTCTAGGCGTGGGCGATCTTGTAGCCCAAGTGGATCTAGGTTCGCCATGCGATGACCACGGCGACGATAAGATGAGATCAGCTGCTGCACTGCCATTTGTTTTGGGTTGGCTTCGCTTGATGCGCCAGCTGCTGCACGCGGTGCATTGGTTTGGTTCCGCGCCAAAAGCAAGAACTGCTCTTTAATGGCATTGTGTGGTGCGTCATTGTCTTGACGATAATCTGCAAAATAAGTCTGCCAGTCTTCGCTGACACTATTTTTATCTTCTAGGTATTGTTCATACAGTGCTTCGACATAGGCTGCACTGTCTGCCGCCAATTCGGTGTTTAAAAACGCCACCGTCTCTTTACTGTTTGTCATTGTTATTACGCCATGAGTTAGTAAACATTATATCGCCATGCCTAACAAGCTTGTTAAACGGTGGCGACAAACTGTGCGTCTTGATAAAAGACATACCACGCTATAGTGTACGCCTTTTTTTGCAAGATAACAAGTTGCAAACGCTTTTTTCGGCACAAAAACCATCGATTTTTCATCTTTTAATCCCAAAGCTTACACTTTACTTACTTATTACTTACTTGATTTTATCTGATTTCGTGATCGCTCGCGTTTTTGTAATTTTATTAAACAACTCTGGTGGTTTTTACAAAAAGTTGTATCAAATCAAGCAACTACCAAACGAGCATGCACAAGTTAGAATATTGCAATAAATGGATACAAATTATCTACAAATTATGTGGACATTTGTACCAATTTTCATGCATTATAAAGTCATCAAGTGATACAAGGATGTCACTGCGTCCTTGGTCAGTTGATGATCAGACAATCAACAAAAAAGGAACTTATCATGCGTTATGCCAATCCAAATACCGAGGGCAGTAAAGTCAATTTCAAAGAAAAATATGACAATTTCATCGGTGGGCAATGGGTTGCCCCTATGGATGGGGAATATTTTGACGACATCTCGCCAGTCGATGGCAAGCCCTTTGCCAAAGTCGCCAAATCCAATGCCAAAGATATTGAGCTGGCACTTGATGCGGCACACGCTGCCAAGGACGCTTGGGGCAAGACTTCGCCGACCGAACGCTCAGCCTTATTATTAAAAATCGCTGACCGCCTAGAAGCCAATCTTGAGACGCTTGCCGTCGCTGAGACTTGGGAAAATGGTAAGCCAATCCGTGAGACTTTGGCAGCTGATATTCCGCTGGCGATTGACCATTTCCGCTATTTTGCTGGCTGTATCCGTAGCCAAGAAGGCAGCATCAGCCAAATCGATGATGACACTGTCGCGTATCATTTCCACGAGCCGATTGGCGTGGTGGGTCAGATTATCCCTTGGAACTTCCCAATCTTGATGGCAGCATGGAAAATCGCCCCTGCGCTAGCAGCGGGTAACTGCATCGTACTTAAGCCTGCTGAGCAAACGCCTGTCAGTATCATGGTGCTCATTGAGCTGATTGAAGATTTGCTACCAAAAGGTGTGCTCAATGTGGTCAACGGCTTTGGTCCTGAAGTCGGCACACCGCTTGCGACCAATCCACGCATCGGCAAAGTCGCCTTTACCGGCTCAACCGAAGTCGGTCAAAAAATCATGCAATACGCCACCGAAAATATCATCCCTGTGACGCTTGAGCTAGGCGGCAAATCGCCAAACATCTTCTTTGCTGATGTCATGGATCGTGAAGATGAATTCTTGGATAAGGCTTTGGAAGGCTTTGCGATGTTCGCCCTAAACCAAGGCGAAGTCTGCACCTGCCCATCTCGTGCATTGGTACACGAAAGCATCGCCGAAGCTTTCTTGAAAAAAGCCGTTGAGCGTGTCAAGAACATCAAAACTGGTCATCCGCTCGATACCGACACCATGATCGGCGCTCAAGCATCCCAAGAGCAACAAGACAAAATCTTAGGCTGTATCGCCAAAGGTAAAGCTGAAGGGGCGGAAGTCTTGACTGGCGGCGAAGCTCGCAGCGAAGTGGATGGTGGATTTTATATCGAGCCGACCATCTTTAAGGGTGAGAACAGCATGGAGATTTTCCAAGAAGAAATCTTTGGCCCTGTGCTGTCAGTAACCACTTTCAAAGACTTTGATGAAGCCATCGCCATCGCTAACGACACCATGTATGGTCTGGGTGCAGGCGTTTGGAGCCGTGACGGCACGACCGCTTATCGTGCTGGCCGTGCTATCCAAGCAGGTCGTGTATGGACCAACTGCTACCATATCTACCCTGCCCATGCCGCTTTTGGTGGCTACAAAAAATCAGGCATTGGCCGTGAGACGCACAAGATGATGCTTGATCATTATCAACAAACCAAAAACCTATTGGTCAGCTATTCGGCTAAGGCATTGGGGTTTTTCTAAGAGTAGGGAGTGAAGAGCAAGAAAACAAAAAGCCATTTGGAATATCCAATGGCTTTTTTGATGGTGATTTATTTCAAAATCAATCAATGACGGCGGCGCTCATTCTCAGCATCAACGATCTCATCAGCGATGCTCATCGCCTGAAAGCTGTTCGGATCGGCAAGCTTCCACATATCATCCAGCACACGACGACCACAATCACCTGTCAATAGCGAACCTGAGTCGATGAACTGATAATGCTCGGACAACAGCTTAATCCAGCCGTCTGGCTGGCGACGGACGATGTGATGTGGCTTCAGTTCACTTGGGTGATTCAGCCCTGCTGCACCGACCAGACCTGACAGTGCTTTTAGTGTATTGCCGTGGAAGTTTTTCACGCGGCGCGACTTATCAGGCACATCCAATGCTTTTTGGCGAGCAGGGTCTTGGGTGGCGACACCAGTTGGGCATTTGTTGGTATGGCATGAGCGTGACTGGATACAGCCCACCGCAAACATAAAGCCACGCGCCGAGTTGCACCAATCCGCCCCCAAGCTCATCATCTTGGCAATGTCAAAGGCACTGATGATTTTGCCACTGACGCCGATTTTGATCTTATCGCGAATGCCCGCACCGACCAAAGTATTTTGGACAAAAATCAGCGCATCGACCAGCGGCATCCCCACCGAATCCATGAACTCCACAGGCGCAGCACCCGTACCGCCTTCTGCACCATCGACGACAATGAAATCAGGATAATTATCTTCTTCAATCATCGCCTTGACGATCGCCATAAACTCCCACGGCATACCGATACACAGCTTAAAGCCCACAGGTTTACCGCCCGATAATTCGCGCAATTTTTGCCAAAACTGTACCAACTCGCGCGGCGTGCTAAACTCTGGATGCGTCGCTGGCGAAATGCAGTCCACACCCATCGGAATGTGGCGCGTCTCAGCGATCTCTTGGGTGATTTTGGCAGCAGGTAGTACGCCGCCTTTACCCGGTTTCGCTCCTTGTGACAGCTTGATCTCGATCATCTTGACCTGCTCAGATGCCGCCTGCTGACGGAAAGTCTCAGGATTGAATCGACCATTATCATCACGGCAGCCAAAATATCCCGTGCCAAGCTCCCAAATCAAATCACCACCATGCTTACGATGATAAGGACTGATACTCCCTTCGCCAGTATCATGAGCAAAGCCGCCTTCTTTGGCGCCTTTATTCAATGCTTCGATGGCATTGGCGGACAATGAGCCAAAACTCATCGCCGAGATGTTCAGCACTGACAACTCATAAGGCTGCAAACAGCGCTCATTGCCCACGCGCACGCGAAAATCGTGATTTTCGATCGTGTGGCTGCGACCTGAGTGCAAGAACCAATCCGTACCTGGTTTGGTCAAATCATTCAAGCTACCAAAGGCGGTGGTGCTGTCCAAATCCTTAGCACGCTGATAAACGATTGAGCGCTGCAGACGCGAAAACGGCACTTCATCGCGATCGCCTTCGATGAAATATTGGCGCACCTCTGGGCGGAAATTCTCAAATAAAAAGCGAATGTGTCCGCTGATCGGATAATTGCGCAAGATCGCGTGGCGTTTTTGATTGATATTATAAATCCCAAGGCAAGTCAAGGCGATGGCGATCACAAGCAACCACCAGATTTGCAAAAATAACGCCACAGGAATCAACGCAACGCAGACCCAAAACAGCACATAGCGCGGCAAAATCAAAAAAAAGAAGTTCGCTGAATGATTATTTGGTTTTGGATAAGTCATAAAAGGACATTCCCACACGATGACGCTTTTGGCACAGCCGCACGCCTTTTTCTTAGGTCAATAAGTTCTTGGATTAATGAGTGTTTGATGCACAGATGAATGCATAGACAGATTGTGGCGATTATACCACAGTGCATTTATCATCATAATTTGATAATATTGATAAACCTATCGATTTATATGATAAAAAAGCCACTCTTAGCCCACAATTTTTAAGCTTAAGTCATCAATGATCCCAAATAAAAATCCTGCAACCAAGATGATTGCAGGATTTTATGTGTGGTTTATCCAATTTAAACCAATAAATTTATACAGCTGAACCTGTGTTGCCACGCGCTTGGACGAACAGCATCACTAGCACCAATACCGATGGAATCGCCGCGATCAAAAACAGCGGCCCGATGTTCATACTCGCTGCCAGACTACCGCCCAACACAGGACCAATCACCGAACCCAAGCGACCAATGCCAATGCTCCAGCCCACACCTGTACTACGAAGCAGCACAGGATAGTGGCTTGCTGATAACGCATTGAGCGTCGGCTGACCACCAATGACCGCAAAGCCCGCCAAGAACACCACAACGAACAGCAGTGCCACGCTATGCACGCTGTAGCCGATGTAACCGACCGTAACGATCGCAAGTACGAACACTGGCATTAAGACTTTATAAAAGCCAAATTTATGAATGATCGCGCCCTGTGACAGACTGCCGATCAGCGCGCCCAGCTGCAGCACTGTACCTAGCATCAAGGCTTGATTGATTGACAAGCCTGATTCTTTGCCCAAGGCAGGCAGCCAACTTGACAAGAAATACAAGCTGATCATATTTAGCACCGTGATGATCCACATGGTACTGGTGAAAAATGCACGACCTTGTTTGAACAGATCCAGTGGCGATGTCTTATGCGTGGTTTTGTCTTCTAGCTCGATTTTGACATCATCATTTAAGCCAAGCGATGGATAAAACTTGCGCAGCGATTCTAGTACTTTTTTGGGGTGGCGCGAGCGTGCGACCAAGAATTTTTGGGACTCAGGAATCCAAAAATACATAAACACGAATAAAATCAATGGCATAATACCACCGAAATAAAAGATCGCTTCCCAACCAAAGGGCTTGAGCGCAGTCGCCACAAAGCCGCCCAAAATCGCCCCAAGCGTAAAGCCTGCCGAGATCATCGTCATGATGAACACCTGCTGACGCTTGGGTACGATATCCGAGCTGTACGCCATGGCATTAGGCATGATGCCGCCCAAAAATATCCCCGTCACAAAGCGAATCATCGCAAGCTGCTCAAGGTTCTTGGCAAGGGGTGTCAATAGCATCAGCACCGCAAAAGCAAAAGTCGAAACCAATAAAATCGGACGGCGACCATAGCGATCCGATAAGCTACTTAATAGCAGTGAGCCAACGAACAGACCACCCAATGCCGCGCTGAACACCACGCCAAGCAATGCCTTATCCACTTGCCAGCTCTCCATGATCAAAGGCGCGGCATACGCCATCGCTTGGATGTCATATCCATCCAAGATCATCAGCGCCATGCACAGTGAGATGATGATTTTTTGGTAGCGGCCCAGTGGTTGGCTGTCGATCAGCTCGTTCAATCGAATGGTAGTCATAAAAAATCCCTATTGTTGTTATGTACAAGCAGCCCTGCGGTGCAAAAAACTTGCTTGGGATGTGTTGTTTTATTCAATATAAAAATAGCACAGTGACACGCTTGGCATCAGCGGTGAGATGGTAAGCTTGTGCCAAATGCATCTGGTGCATTATTGTGTCTGAATCGCTATCGGCAGTCAATACGATATTCATGATAATAATTTGCAAATATCACCAAAATCTTGATATATCCAAGTGAACTTGTGCTGATTTTCACTCGGTGGGTGTGCTAAACTATGAAAAATTTACCAAGATGCATAAGGATTTTCTATGAGTACAGCAAATTGGCTGGATGTGATCAAATTTAACACTGACGGCCTAGTGCCGACCATCGCCCAAGACCGTGCCACAGGACAGGTGCTGATGATGGCTTGGCAAAACCGCGAATCGCTGGAGCTGACGCGCAAGACAGGCATGGCGGTGTATTTTTCGCGTTCACGCGGTAAGCTGTGGCACAAAGGCGAGACATCAGGTCACACCCAGATCGTCCACGATATCTACACCGACTGCGATGGCGACACAGTGATTTTATCGGTCACGCAATTGGGCGGTATCGCCTGCCACACAGGGCGCAAATCCTGCTTTTATCAAAAGCTTGACGCCGATGGTAATTGGCAAATCATCAGTGATGTCATCAAAGACCCTAATGAGATCTATGGCCAAGCAGATGACAAACACGCACACGCTGACCAAAGTTCTGCCCAAGTCGCCACTCAAGCCGCCCAAACTGCTGCACAAGCCGCACTAAACAGCCACGATGTCTTGGGCGCGCTTGATACCATCTTGAACGATCGCAAAACCGCCGACAAAGACAGCTCTTATGTGGCAAGTCTTTATCATAAAGGCTTAAATAAAATCCTAGAAAAAGTCGGCGAAGAATCGGTAGAAAGCATCTTAGCTGCCAAAGAATTGCAATTGGCACAAGCCACAGGCGAGAATATCGATGCGATGCGCACAGATTTTGTCTATGAAGTGGCGGATACTTGGTTTCATCAGATGGTGGCACTGTCGGCATTGGGGCTTGATTCGCAAGCGGTGATCACTGAGCTTGCGCGTCGCTTCGGCGTCTCTGGCATCGATGAGAAAAACAGCCGCAACCAAAGCGCATAACTGCCGCAAAGTCGATGTGTCATTCAAGAAAAAGCACAGAATATCTTAACATTATCCATTCACAGCGCGATAAAATTGTGCTATGATGGGCGGTATAACTCTTAGAATATAAAAAGGATAATAATCATGGGTTCATTTTCTTTAACACACTGGTTGATTTTGTTGGTTGTGGTTGTGGTGATTTTTGGCACCAGTAAACTAAAAAACGCGGGCAAGGATTTGGGCTCAGCGGTCAAGGGCTTTAAAGACGCGGTCAAAGAAGACGACACCAAAGCCATCAGCCAAAACGAAAAAACCATCATCGCCGAAGAAGTCAAAGTCGAAAAAACCGACGACAAAGCCTAAGTTTGCTTTGTTCATTCTGATTATCTTGTGATATCAAGCCATGTTTAACATTGGTTTATTTGAGATGACGCTGTTTGGGATCATTGCACTCATCGTGCTTGGTCCTGAAAAGCTGATCGTCGCTGCACGCACTTTGGGGCGTTGGTATGGTACTTTGCGCCGTGCCAGCACGCGCCTACAGTCCGAGATCGCTAGTGAATTACAGCTGCTCGAAGCCCAAGAAGAACTCAAAAAAGAACTTGCCAAAATCCGCGAATCTGAAGCGCAGATGAAGGTGCAGATGAATGCCCTGCAACAGTCTTTGGGTCGTACCGAAAGCCAATTTCACACCGCCACATCTCAAGCGATGGATGCTTGGCAGACCATACCAGAGCAGCTAAACGACGCCATCAGCGACACCAATCCTGCCACCGCACAAACGCTACAATCCACCACACAACCAATGGCAAATCGTTGGTTCGTCTTGGGCGACTATGATCGCGCGCGCAGGCTGCCTGCCGCACCGATGATGCCCAATTACACCGCCGACCCACTACTAAATCGGGTGAACTCATGAGCAATACGACGACACCCACGCCGCGCGGCGATGACATGCCTTTGATGGCGCATTTTGTGGAATTACGCACGCGTTTTATTCGCATTTTTTTGGCAGTATTGGGGATTTTTTTGGCACTGGTGGGATTTAGCCGTCAGCTGTATGATTTCATTTCCAATCCACTGGTCGCGCTACTGCCTGCCGAAGCCAGTCTGATCGCCACCGATGTCGCATCGGGTTTTCTTGCGCCGATTCGCTTAACCTTTTTTATCGCGCTGTTTGCCAGCGTGCCATTTATCATCGCGCAGATCTGGGGCTTTATCTCCCCTGGTCTTTATAAACACGAAAAACGCGCTGCCTTGCCACTGATGCTCAGCGCCATTGTGCTGTTTTATTTGGGCGTGGCATTTGCATACTTTATTGTGCTGGTGCCTGCGCTGAAATTCTTCGTGATGTTCGCGCCTGATAATGTACTGCCGATGACGGATATTGACAGTTATCTTAACTTCGTGCTCAAGCTGTTCTTGGTGTTCGGCGTGATGTTCGAGATTCCTGTGGCGACGATGATTTTGGTGCTGATGCGCTTGGTCAGCGTCAAAAGTCTGGCGGACAAACGCCGCTATATCATCGTCGGCTGCTTCGCTGTCGCTGCCATCGTCACTCCGCCTGATGGCGCAAGTATGCTGATGCTCGCCATTCCGATGTGCTTACTGTTCGAATTGGGTTTATTCATGGCAAGACTGTTGGTCAAAGATACGCCGTCTGATGATGATACGCCACACCTTCAGCAGGCGTCTTAATAATGACACCGACAGACGCCCAAGCTCGCCTAGACCAGCTACAAGCACTCTACCGCCAATGGCTTGACCAAAAAGCTGTCCTACAGACATTTGAGCAGCAGCTGACAGATGCTCTACAAACCATAGCATCTCTTGAGCATGCCTACATGAGTGATGACTATCATGAGCTACTTACCCTTGATGCAGAAGGTTTGCTTGATACTACCACCGATGGCGAATATAGTGTACTGAGTGAAGATACACTGTATGATGAGATAATCGCCAAGCAAGAGCTACTTTGGCGACTACTGCGTCTATGCGTGCAGACACTGGATCATACACGCTCTGCCGATGACTAAGCCACTCTTAGTCCGCCTTTCCCCTATTGTTCCAAGGTCGCTAATGCCTGCTCAATATCTGCCTGCAGGTCTGCCACTGCCTCAAGCCCGATACAAAACCGCACCAAATAACCCTTGGCAAGGTGCGAACGCTCACACTGACGCATCTTATTGAGATCATAGGGCATCACAAGGCTAGTCGCTCCGCCCCAGCTAAAGCCGATTTTAAATAATTTTAACGCATCAACGAAACGACAAACATTCGCCCAACTGTATCGATCATCAAGGATGATACTGACAAGCCCTGCTGATAACCCTGTTTGGCACACCTGTTGCCAGTGATCATGCCCTGCTGCTGACGGATGAGCAGGATGAAGCACTTGTGCGATTTGCGGTTGATTTTGCAAGAATTGCAATAGCTCGATACACGCTTGTGACTGCTTTTGATAACGCAATGCCATGCTTGGTAAGCTTCGATACACGGTCGCACAGTCATCACCTGAGACGCAGACACCCTGTAGTGCGTGCATGCGTAGCAGTTTGTGATACAGCCCCTTTTCCTTGGTGACCACACTACCCATCAACACATCACCGCCGCCACTTGGATATTTGGTCAAAGCATGCACCGAAATATCTACTGCCAGTTTCTCATCACCGATAGCAAACGGACTAAATGCCAGTCCTGCACCCCATGTATTATCCAGTGCTACCGTGATGCCGTGTGCTTTGGCCTTATGAATCAATCCAATAACATCAGGAAACTCCATCGTGACCGAGCCTGCCGCCTCAATCCACAGGAGGCGACACTGCTCACTTGGCATAAAGCTGTCAATGTCGGTAGGATCATAAATCTTCACCACAATGCCATAGTGTGCTTGCAAGAAGCTTAGGTGCTCAAGGTTTGGCCCATACATATTGTCTGCAAGCCACACCTCATCACCTGAGGTCAATAAGGCAGTATTCACCAAATTGATCGCTGAAAGCCCACTCGGTGCAAGCAGGCAGTACTCACCCCCTTCTAGCCGTGCAATCTGATCGGCAAGCGTATAAGTCGTTGGTGTGCCATGCGTGCCATAGCTATAATCATAGCGATCTGTCCAATGTCGATTTTGCAAAGCAGCCATATCTTTAAAGACAATCGTCGATGCTCGATAGACAGGCGGCTGCAAGCTGTCGATCATTTGTGGTGTATGACGAGGATCATGAATCAGTGCCGTTTGTGTTTTCATAGATACTGCTTTATTAATGGGCAAATAAAAAGCCATCATACTGAGGATATGATGGCTTTGTCAAATGCTTTGAGATCCTATGCTTAGTCGAACAGGTCTTTGACATCGTCTTTGAATTTGTCAAAAAAGCCTTTTTTCTGCTCGCCGCTATTTTTCTCACCTAAGCTAGCTTGTAGCTGTCGCATCAGCTCTTTTTGTTCAGAAGTCAGATTAACAGGGGTCTGCACCACGATACGGCAAATCAAATCACCTTGCATATGTCCACGCACGGTGGTAACGCCTTTACCACGCACTCGCAGTAGCTTGCCTGATTGTGTGCCTTCAGCGATTTTGACTTTGATTTTGCCATCTAGGGTTGGCACTTCGACTTCATCACCCAATGCCGCTGTTGCCATAGATACAGGGACATCCATGTGCAAATCCGCGCCACGACGAGTGAATACATCATGTGGCTGTACACGCACTTCGACATAAAGATCGCCATTTGGCATACCTTTATCGCCTGCTTCACCCTTACCTGCTAGACGCACGCGGTCGCCATCATCGACACCGGCAGGGATCGAGACTTCCAGCGTTTGCTGTTCGCTTTTTTTGCCTTCGCCATGACAGTCGGGGCAAGGGTTTTTGATTTGTTTGCCTGTGCCATGACACTGCGGACAGGTCTGCTGCATGACGAAAAAGCCCTGCTGCATACGTACCTGACCTTGGCCGTGGCAATGGCTACAAGTGACGATATCGCTGTCAGACTTAGCCCCCTTACCATGACATGTACCACAGGTGACAGATGTTGAAAAGGTGATTTGTTTTTTGCAGCCTTTGACCGCTTCTTCGAGTGTCAAGCTGATGTTGTACAACAAATCCGCACCACGGCTAGCACGACGACTTGAACCACCACCAAAGCCACCGAAACCGCCGCCACCGCCAAAGGCTTGACCGAATAAATCACCAAAAATATCGTTAAAATCGCCGCCGCCAAAGCCGCCGAAACCACCGCCACCAAAGCCACCTGCACCCATGCCTTGCTCATAGGCATCATGCCCCATGCGGTCATAGGCAGCACGCTTTTCGGCATCGCTGAGCGTCTCATAAGCTCGGGTAGCTTCTTTGAGCTTTTCTTCGGCCTCAGGATTGTCTGGGTTGCGGTCTGGATGGTATTTCATTGCAATTTTACGAAAGGCTTTTTTGATTTCTTTTTCGTCGGCGGATTTATCCACACCCAAGATGCTATAAAAATCTTTACTCATATCCAAAACTCAATAAAAAACACAAAAATATCCCTAAATATGGTGTTATTACCACAATTTATCAAGCCTAAATCATTAAATACCTACAAATTCTAGAGTGTATTTCACAAAAAAATCCCGATGAGTACCATCGGGATTTGGCCAAGAAAGCTTAACTCATTAGTGATCAGCAGCGATTGCTCCATGATCAGCCAACAATGCCAAGATTTCAGCAGTTTTACTCTTGAGCAAGTCCGCATCGCCACGAGTCTCGATATTTAGGCGAATCAAAGGCTCGGTGTTACTCGAACGCAGATTAAATCGCCAATCGCCAAAGTCAAGGCTTAAGCCATCAAGCGTGTTTTTGGCAGGATTGAGCGAGCCATATTTATCTTCTAAAGCTTGGCTGATGGTTGCTGCATCAGACTGTCCAAGCTTGAAATTGAGCTCGCCTGAGCTTGGGAATGCGCTGATATAATCATCGACAAGCTCAGCCAAAGATTTGCCTGTCACTGATAACAGCTCAATTAATAGCAGCCATGGCACCATACCGCTGTCGCAGTAGAAAAATTCTTTGAAATAATGATGTGCTGACATCTCGCCACCATAGATGGCACCCGTTTCACGCATCACTTGCTTGATGAATGAATGTCCTGATTTGCTCAGCGCAGGCACGCCGCCTAGGTCGCTGATGACATTTTCGGTGTTATAAATCACGCGCGGATCATAGACGATGGTTTCGCCTTGATGTTTTTGTAAAAAAGCGGCGGCAAGCATCCCGACGACATAGCTGCCATCGATGAATCTGCCATTGGCATCGAACAAAAAGCAGCGGTCAAAATCGCCATCGAACGCCACACCAAAATCCGCCCCATGCGCCAGTACTGCATCACGCGTTGATGCTTGGTTGGCGATGATCATTGGGTTTGGGATGCCATTTGGGAAACTGCCATCAGGCGTATGATGCACTTTGATGAGCTCAATCGGCGCGCCAGCGGCTGCAAAGCGTGCTTCGATGGCATCGACCACAGGGCCTGCTGAGCCGTTGCCGCTGTTGACGATGATTTTTTTGGCGGTGAATTTGGCGGTATCCACAAAGCTCATCAGCTTATCGATGTAGGCAGTTTTGTCTGATTTTTCAATCACTCGCCCTTTTGGTGCATCAATAAACTCACCACTTTCTGCCAAAGCGCGCACTTCGCCCAGTCCTGTATCAGCGCTGATTGGACGAGAATTTTCGCGCACCATTTTTAAGCCATTATAATTAATTGGGTTATGGCTTGCGGTGACTTCAATGCCGCCGATGGCGTGATAATGACTAGTGGCAAAATACACTTCTTCAGTGCCTGTCATGCCAAGGTCAATGA
Source organism: Moraxella sp. FZFQ2102 (assembly GCF_024137865.1). NCBI lineage: Bacteria > Pseudomonadati > Pseudomonadota > Gammaproteobacteria > Moraxellales > Moraxellaceae > Moraxella > Moraxella sp. FZFQ2102. The sequence goes on along the minus strand of NZ_CP099960.1, from coordinate 1,332,194 downwards.
CATCCACGCCAGCGTCAGTGATACCATCGATCGCAGCGGCTTTTAGGGCAAAGCTTGATGGGCGAATGTCTGCACCGATGACGATGGCAGACTGGTTGTGTGTGGTGTTATTTGCCAAAATCTGTGCAAAAGCACGGCCGATGCGATAAGCGATGGACTCGTCCAGATTGACGCCAAGCTCGCCACGCACATCATAAGCTTTAAAGCAGCTGATACTGATTTTTTCAAATTTATTCATTACTATTCCTTAATAAAATCTTGGATTTCAAGCATAGTGTAGCATAAAAATTGGTTGGTTCGTATGGCTAAAGTGTAAAAAGTTAGCCCAAATGAAACACCTTGAAACATCAGTCACACTCAAGCTAAAATAACATGATGATTCAATGTCTTTCAACAGTTATAAGAGATCATTATGTTTCGCATCAATCAAGATGAAAATACCATTGAAAAGATTCAACCGACGAACTTCTCCGATCTTGGCTTTAGTGAACGCAGCCATCTGCAAGAATGGATTGCAAAAAATCCTGCAGCACTCGGTGAAGAATTGCTGATTATTCAAAAAGAATTTGATGGCTTTGATGACACCAGAGAGCGTTTGGATTTATTGGCACTGGATAAGCAAGGCGATCTTGTCATTATTGAAAATAAACTCGATGACAGTGGACGCAATGTCACTTGGCAAGCTTTAAAATATGCATCGTATTGTGCCACTTTGACCAAATCCCAAATCATGGATATTTATCAAAGCTATTTGGATCGCTATGGCGGACAAAATGCCGAGCATGAAATTTTAAAATTTCTGCAAGCAAGTGATTTGGACGAAGTGCGATTTAATCAAAATCAACGCATTATCTTTGTTGCCAATCATTATCGCAAAGAAGTCACCTCTACCGTGCTATGGCTGATGACCAAGCACGAAATGCCAATCCAATGCTTTAAAGCAACGCCCTATAAAGTTGGCGAGCAACTATTCTTGGATATGGAACAAATCATTCCTACCAAAGAAACCGAAGAATTCATGATTAAAATGGCGGAAAAAAATCGTGAAGAGCAAGATACGCTCAAAGAGCGAGATAGATTATTATTAGATTTTTGGCAGGCGGTGATTAATCGATGCAAACAAGCAGGCATCGCACTATTTGCCAATGCCATTTTCCATCAAGATTTAATAACATTGGTACAAGCATCGGCATCACAGGGCTGAGTGTGAATTTTGTAATGACTAGAAACACAGGCAGAATTGAGCTGTATATCGCCAAAAGCGATCCGATGGAAAATACAAGAATATTCAATGGGTTACAAAACTTCAAAGACGCTATCGAACAAGAACTTGGCTGTGAGCTGATTTGGGAGCCATTAGACGATAAAAAAGCTTGCCGTATCAAAGCTGAGCTGAGCGATGTCGGCACCTTTGATCAGCAAACTTGGGAGACCGCCATTGACTTTTTTGTTGGTAATATACAGCAGTTTTATGATGTGTTTAAAAAATATCTAGCCAACATCAATTAACACAGCTTGGATCCGCACTTCTTGCTTGGCACTGCCGTTTGATTTTGACAAATGACAACGCTTTTTATGTTATAATGGCTTATTTTTGACTGCCTACGCCGCCTATGAGCCAACACAGCGCTAAATCAAGTGGTTATCATAGCCCCGCCATTCATGGCATGACCACAACCACGCCTACGCCGACTGACGAACAGTTGGCGTCCTTGGACATGGCGATGACAGGGCAGTCGTTTAAGATTGTCGCTTATGCAGGAGCGGGCAAGACGACTACGCTACGGCTGATTAGCGAAAATCTACGGGGTCGTGGGCTGTATTTGGCATTCAATAAGGCGATCGCTGCCGAAGCACAAGGCAAATTTCCGCCCAATGTCCGCTGTCAAACCTTTCATTCGCTCGCCTTTCGTCATGTCAATCGCGACATCACCGCCAAGATCAGCTTGCCACGCTTGACACCCTCACGACTGGCATCTGAGCTTGATTTACAAGGCATCAGTACTGAGCGAGTGGTCGATGGCATCAAAAAACCTGTCACACTCACACCTGCCAAGCTTGCCAATATTATCAGCGAGTCGATTACTACATTTTGTAAGACCTCATCTGCCTACCCTGCACCACGCCACATCAGCGCGCCATCATGGATGGATGAAGCAGATGCCAGTCGCCTACAAGAAATGCTCTATCCTGCCTTTGAGCGGCGATGGCTACAGTCGATTGATCCACGCCATCAATCAGGCATCAGCCATGATGTCTATCTAAAGCTTTGGACACTGTCCAATCCTGTCATTCCAGCTGATTTTATCCTATTTGACGAAGCTCAAGATGCTGATCCTTTGATGATGGGCGCACTCATTCGCCAAGACAAGCAGACCATCTATGTCGGCGATGCGCATCAGCAGATTTATGAGTGGCGGGGTGCGTTAAACGCCATGAAACGCCTGCCTTATCCGCAGACGCTATTGACACAGTCGTTTCGCTTTGGACAGTCGATTGCTGATGTTGCCAATGTGTTTTTGACCGCCTTACAAGAAGACATTCCACTCAAAGGCAATCCCAATCAGCCATCCACCGTCGGCAAAAGCCTTGTGCATGGTGCCAAAGATGCCATTCTTTGTCGTACCAATGCCACCGCCATGAGCCATCTGCTTGATGGGCTCAAGCTTGGACATAAAGTGGCTCTACAAGCCGACAGTCAGCGGATTTTGCGGTTTTGCCAAGGGGCAGACAGCCTAAAAAATGGCAAATCCGCCTATGGCATCCCTGAGCTTGCGTATTTTAATCACTGGGGCGAAGTCCAAGAGTTCAGCGAAACTGGTGAAGGCAGTGACCTAAAAACTTGGGTCAAACTCATCGAAGAGCATGGCACCGCCACCATCACCAAAGCCATCAATAGCCTAACCACCCAAAGCCGTGCTGACTATGTCGTCTCCACCGCTCATAAATCCAAGGGGCTTGAGTGGAATCGCGTGCAAATCAGCGATGATTTTTTGTATGATACCAATACCTTGTCCGTCAAAATCACCCCCGAAGAGCTACGCCTACTCTATGTCGCCTGCACTCGTGGCAAGACCAATTTGGACATTCATCATATCACTGATCTACTGCACGGCTTGGTGCACAAAAAAGTGATTTATGGCTAATTTGCCATCAATGATTGTATCAACCCCATTCCAAGAATTTTAATCACAGCCATTTTAGTTTATGAATTTTGACCACTTTTTCCCCCATCCTGTCCGCCTGCTTGCGCCAATGGAAGGTCTTACCGACCCATTGATGCGACGGATTTTGACCGATATTGCTTGTACACTAGGTGCACCTTATGACTGGGCGGTGAGTGAGTTTATCCGTGTCACACATTATCCTTTGCCTGCGCACGTGTTTTATAAATTCGTCCCAGAATTATACCATGGCGGTCGGACTGCCAGCGGTACGCCTGTGCATATTCAGCTGCTGGGCAACAACCCTGAGACGATGGCACAAAGTGCCGTGACGGCGGTAGGACTTGGGGCGGCAGCGATTGACCTAAACTTTGGCTGTCCTGCCAAGACAGTCAATAACCACAAAGGCGGCTCGGTACTACTACAAGAGCCTGAAGTGCTATACCACATCATCAGTGCTGTGCGACAAGCTGTACCAAGTGACATCCCTGTCTCTGCCAAAACCCGCCTAGGCTATACAGACACGAGTCTGATGACCGACATCGGCGATGCGGTACGCTCGGCAAATGCCAGCTGGCTGACCATCCATGCTCGCACCAAGGTGGACGGCTACAAACCCCCTGCCTATTGGGATAAGGTCGCCCCTTTTACCACCCTTGGGATGCCCATCATCGCCAATGGCGAGATTTGGACAGCGGATGACGCCAAACGCTGTATCGCCGAAGCTGACACACCCCATCTGATGCTTGGTCGTGGTGCGGTCACTCGTCCTGATTTGATTGCGACCATTGCGGGCTTGAAGGGTATGGACTGGGCAAGCTTATGTCAATATCAGTTGCAGTTTTTGGCGGATGAGACAGAGAACCAAAATGGGCTGATTGGTCGCTATAAGCAATGGCTGGGTATGCTCACCAAAGGCTATGTTGAAGCAGACACGCTGTGGCATATCATCAAAAAAATCAAGGATAAGGGTGAGATTGAGCAAACGATTTTGGCGAGTATAAAAAAGCCAACCCAGTGATACAGGTCGGCTTTGACTGTGAGTTACGATAATCGACGCTCTAGATTTGCCAAAAATGCTTCCATCTCACCATGAATATCAATGCCCATACGCTCGGCAAGTACGATTTGCCACCAAATATTTTCGGCAAGTTTATGAGCAAGCTCGCTATCCACATCGCTATCTGACTTCGTCCAACGCCCCTCATGTGCCATCGTCAAGCGACCCACCAAGCCTGCATCGGTCAAAAATGCCAAAGCATCTTCTTCGACCGTCCAGCGTGAACCATGGTGCTTGTCTTCTAGCGCATGATATTTGGCACGGATTGCCATCGGGCGTTCGATAATTTGTTTAAAATCAGTCATAAAATTCTCCAAAGCATCCATTATAGCCCATCATAAGCATTACTGTGTACCGCTCTTGTTACTTGTATGGTCTTATGATGAAACTCATGCAAGCTGCTGCGATGACCGATACTCACGACCACACTATCAGGCAAGTGCGTCGCAAGTAGCGTGTACATCAGCTTCTCATTGGCTTCATCAAGCGCTGATGTCGCTTCATCAAGAAATATCACATCAGGACGTGCCAACAAAATCCGCACAAAGCCAATTCGCTGTGCTTGCCCTGGGGACAGATACGCCTGCCAGTCTTCGATGTCATCTAGGCGTTTGGCAAGCTGTTTGAGTCCCACGACACTCAGCCACTTGGCGATGCTCTCATCATCTACCACCATCGCAGGATAAGTGACGACATCACGCAGGCTACCTTGGGGAATGTAGCTTTTTTGGGGTGTGAAATGCAGTTTTTGCGACATGGCAATGTGCATCGCACCCACTGTCGGCAGTGGATAAATCCCCGCCATCGCTCGCAAGAGACTGGTTTTGCCCACACCTGATTCGCCTTGGATTAATAGGCGATCACCACGATTGAGCACCGCATCCACAGGCGAAAACAGCAGATGACCTTGTTTATTCATCAGTCCAAATTGCTGCAAGGCAAGCTTTGCTTCTGATGGCGACTGGGCAGACAGATCGGTGCTGACTGACTCAGCGGTATTGGTTTTTTTATCAATTTTATCTAAAGAATGTAAAAATCCGTACAGACGATTGACTCGCGCTTGATACAAGGTAAAATCTTCATAAAACAAACGGAAAAATGACAAAGCACGCATCAAGCGGTTGAACGACTGCACCGTCTGATGCACATCACCAAGCTTGATTTGCCCTGCAAAAAATCTCGGTGCTTGCAGCATAATCGGCAACAGCATCGCAAACTGCGTCACCCCGGTATTAAAGCCGCCCAAACCCAGCGAACGACGGACAATCGCCCAGCGATTATCAATGATGGCACGAAAATAAGCACTCAAGCTGAGCTTTTCTTGTTTTTCACCTTGATAAAATGCAATGCTCTCAGCATGGTCACGCACTCGCACCAGTGCATAGCGATAGTCGCCATGGCGGTGCTCTTTTTCAAAATTCAGGCGAATCAGTGGTCGCCCAATCCATACCGAAATGACGGTAGCAGTAATGATAAATCCATACACCAAAAACACCACGCCCTTTGGAATCTCAATGCCAGCCAGCACCAGCACTCCCGACAAGCCCCACAAGATAATGGTGAACTCAATCGATGATAAGATGGCGTTTAGCACCCCACGCACCATCTCAAGCGTATCGGTGATAAAGGCGGTCGCATCTTGCTCGATACGCTGATCAATGTTATCAGGCTTGGCATTATCTGGGCGACTTAGGCGGTAGTAGTTTTGATTATCCAGCCAGCGATTCAATAACACGGTGTTTAATTTTTCGAGCCAGCGAATCTCAAACACTTGCCCAATCAGCACATCAATGATCTCTTGGATGACCTTGATGCCGACCAGACTGGCGTTAATCAATGCAAAAAACCAAAACGCATCAGGCTTCATCTCTTGTAGTGATGTATAAAGTCCATTATAAAAAAAGGTATTCAGCACACTGATACGCACTTCGATCAGCACAAAAGCGATGAGCACCACGACCATCAGCACTGTCTTGATGATGCTGGTATTTGTTAAGCATGGCTTAGTAATATGCCAAAACTTACGCCCTGTATCCGTGTAGCGTGTCAAGATAAAAAACGCCACCGCAAACACTGCCGTCACCCAAGTCAATGTCTGCACAAACCACATGGCTGAGCCAGTCAGTTCACTTTGCCAATCCATAAATTACCGCTTATTAATTAATCACAACAACACAGTTGCACATAGAAAAAGACAAAAACCGTTTGTAGTTACCCACAAACGGTTTATAAATTTTCTAATTAAAAATCAATGGTATAGCTCACATTGTAGTTGCGGCCACGACCACCAGTATAACGATCAGAAGTCGGCAACACGGCATCTGTCAAGAAGACATCATACTCTTCGTTCAGCAGATTATTGATGCCCAATCCGACCACGCCTTTGCCCAGTGGCTGTTTATAAGTCATATCCACCAAGGTATAAGCATCGGCTTTGGATTCGGCATTATTGACAGCAGGATAATCACGAGAGAACAGATGCGTCGCTGTCATACCAAATCGCTTGTCGCTATCTCCAAAGCGATAGTTCACGCCGACAGATAGCTTATCAGGGCTGATGTTGCGTGCTGGCATATCCACCATCACACCATCACCATTGGCATCGTATTCGCCTTGGGTGTGTGCATAGCTTGCGGTGAATTGGGCATTGTCGGTCGCTTGGTAACGCAGTGCCACTTCAGCACCCTTGATGTCGGTGGCTTGGCGTGCCGCACGATAGCCTTCGACTGTCGCATCATATTCAAGCGTCGAGCCAAGATCTGATTTGGACTGGAATACGCTCAAATCCGCTGACAGCTTATCGCCAGTATAACGCACGCCCACTTCGGTATTATCAGTGACAATCGGCTCAAGATTGATGCTTGACACACTTTGGTCTAGAGCGGTGATGGCACGCAATGTACCGCCGACATCTGGCATACCCAGACCTTTGGCATAGTTGGCAAACACTTGCGTACTGTCATTGACGTCATAGACCAAGCCGACACTTGGCAAGACTTCATCGAACTTCACCGTACCGCCCTCAACTGGTGTCTGCGTCCAACGACGGCTACCGAAGCTAGCTGCACGTGTATAGCCTGCAACAGTCTCAAAATCATCTACCTTAAGCTCGCCATGCTCATAACGCACACCAGCACTGAGATTGAGACGGTCAGCCAAACGCACGCGCGCCTGTGCAAACGGTGCGACACTGCGATACTGCATCAACGGTGCCCAGCTGCGATTGGTTAGGATCAGTTTTTGTTCGGTTTCATCTTGTAGCGCATCCACGCCTGCCGTCACAGAGACACGGTCTTGCCATAGGTCGTCTTTGTTGAGCGTCAGTTTTGCACCGATTTTGGTCGATTCGTTTTGTGATTGGTCAAGAAGCGTGCCATTCGGGGCGATGCTGATGTCTTGGTAGTTATTGGCATTATTCGCCCCATAACGCGCGGTAAAGTCGTTATAAAACGCTTGTGCTGACAGACGAGTGCCAAAGAAGTCGTCATCGCTATAAGTGGCATTTACCGTCAAAGCGTCATTATAAGGCGTCTTGCCACGATATGCCGTACCTGTGTATTTGACAGCGGTATCGGTCAAGCCAGTAGCACGATTGCCTGCCACATTTTCATAATCAAGGGTCGCATCAGAATCTAGGTGATAATAATTCACCGATGCGCCGACTCGTTTATCCGCATCGATCTGATACCCTGCTTTGGCGAATACATCGTAGCTTTGCGAACCTTGGACATCGCCTTGGTTGCCATAGATGCCTGTCATGCGGTTATCAGCTTGGTAATACATACCTTCTTTGGCATATTTGACAGCAAATAAGGCATCTGTCTTCTCACCGCCAAAACTTGCTTGATAACGCACGCTACCGCCCAAGCCATCAGAATTAAAGTGATTATCGCTGCTGGCGGTGATGGCGACCTGCTGAGCAATGCCATCTTTGCGGTTGGTTTTGGTGATAAAATTAATAATACCGCCTGTCGCACCCAGACCTTGTTCGGCAGATGCCCCATAGACCACTTCGATACGCTCCACCATCGCTAAATCAATGGTACGGCTTTCACGACTGCCATCACGCAGTGGATTGGACTGCGGCACGCCATCAATCATAAACAGCACATCACGACCACGGAAGCTCTCGCCCACCGTGCCCAGCTTCTCACTCGCTGGCGCATAGCCAGGAATCAGCTTCGACAGTGCTTCGGAGGTATCATCGCTCAGTAGCAGTTGGTCATCGATGGCTTGGCGATCAATGATCAGCACTTTTTGGGCAGACTCTTTGAGCTTACTTTGGTCACGCTTGATGGTGATGGTCTCGCCTTCTAGGACGACACTTGGCGTCTGATCTGTCGTCTCTGCCATGGCAGATGGTGCAAACAGTGCGGTCAGTACCGCCAATGACAAAGTAGAAGGCATCAAGGTAGGACGAAATGCAGATTTCATAGACTTTTTCCTAAGATAAATCCAACAAAAAAGCCCGCTCAATGATGAACGGACTTCTTTTCCGATTATGGCTGTTAATGAGATTGGTTATCATTATAATTATTATTCGTAAAATTGTCTAGTGTTTTTGTCAGAATAAATTATGGGTGGTTAATAAAAGCAAACCATTTGTTATAAAGCCAACCCTACACCGCATCAACAATCACCGGCTTATCATCGTGATATAGCACAGTGACATCGACTTGATACAGCTGCTTCATTGTGCTTGCAGTCAGCACATCGATGGGTTTGCCTATGGCGATGATTTGTCCCGATTTCATCATCACCACCGTATCGGCAAACTGTGCCGCTTGGTTGATGTCATGTAGGACGATGACGATGGTTTTGCCCGCTTTGGCAAGCACTCGCAGTTTTCGCATCAGTCGCCCTGCATGATACATATCCAGATTATTCAATGGCTCATCAAGCAGCAGATACGGTGTATCTTGGCATACCACCATGGCGATCAGCACTCGCTGACGCTGACCACCGGATAAATCGGACAAGAACCGCTCGGACAGTGCTGTCAGCTCAAACTCTGCCAACACCGCTTCGACACGCTGCACATCCTCTGGCGTTGGTGTGCCTTGATGATGCGGATAACGCCCAAACATCAGTAGCTCTCGCACCCGAAGCCTGCCTTGGACATGATTTTCTTGGGTCAGCATGGCAAGCGTACAGGCAAGCTTTCGGCCATCTGTCGTCGCCACATCATAGCCACCGAAGCTCACCTTGCCTGACTGTAGCGGCAGGATGCGCGCCATCAGATTGAACAGCGTCGATTTGCCTGCACCATTTGGGCCAATCAATGCCACCACTTGCCCTGTCTGTAAGGACAGATTGACATCATCCAAAATCTGCGTGCCATTATCCAGTCGAAATCCGACACCTTGAACCTGTATCATCGTGTTGCCTGCTTTTGATATTGATGAAAAATAATCCACAAAAATGCCAAACCGCCCACCAGCTCAATCACCACCTCAAGCACGCCTGCCATCTTGAGCAGATGCTCAAAAATCATCTGCCCTGCCACCAAGCACAGCATGGCGATTAGGCTAACCAGTAGCAATCGCTTGCCATGATGCATCGATGGGCTGATGGCATTGGTCAAGGCGCAGACCAGCAGCCCAAAAAAAGTCACCGGCCCCACCATCGCCGTCGATACCGCAACAAGCAGTGCAATCATCGCAAGCACGCCCAGCGTCAGACGCGTATAATTGATGCCCAGATTGATTGCAGGCAGTCGCCCAAGAAGCAGAATATCAAGCTTGTGACGCATCCGATACATCAGCAGTGCACAGATGGCACACAGTACCATGCCGACACTGAGCACTTGGATATTGATGGTGTTAAACCCTGCATAACTCACCGATTGGATGGTCACAAATTCTTCTGGGTCAATCATTCGTGCCACCAAAAATGACAGACTGCGAAACAACAGCCCAAAGACCACGCCCACCAAAATCAGCCGTGTCAAATCCTGACTATGCCGCCCAAACAGCGTGCGAAACATCACCAGTGACAAGCCAAGCATGATGATGACTTCAAAGCCAAACTTGCCCAAAGTCGGTATCGATGCCATCCCCACTGCACCCAAAAAGAACACCATCAGACTCTTGATCAGCACATATAAGCTATCAAAGCCCAGCAGTGCTGGCGTCAAAATCGGATTGTGCGTCAAGGTCTGAAACAGTAGCGTCGATGTGCCAATGGCAAAACCAACAGTCATCAATGCCAACAGTTTTTTGCCACGCAAGCTTAGGATAAATGACCAGTTGCCTGTGACATTGACACTCATAAACAGCAAGATGGCGATGACAAGCAATATCGCCATCACGGTCAGCGGCCTCTTTTTGATCAGAGAAACGGGACGGGCAAAAATTTGAAGAGCAGGCATGATGAATCAGGTTAATTGTTAATCGTTAAAAAGCCTAAAAAAATTGGCAAAATCTTAGTGAGTGTTATGGAAGGTGATAGAGAGTTATTTGGGATTTTTTAATAATAAATATAAAAATACCGCCGCACCCAGCACCCCAAAGACCACCGTGACCGGGATCTCAAACGGATAAATCATCAATCGCCCGATGATGTCGCACAATAGCACCGCGGATGCGCCAAGCAGTGCCACCGCAGGCAGAGTGAGTCTGAGCCGATCGCCCATCAAACGGCTGATGATGTTTGGCACCACAAGCTCTACAAAAGGAATCATGCCAACCGTCGCCACCACCACCGAGCTGACCAAGGCGACCATCACAACCGACAGCCGAAGTACCGCGTCACGGTTGACACCCAAGTTTGTGGCGATATGATCACCCAGCCCAATGATGGTCAGCTTATCAGCCAAAATATAAGCCATCAGCGACACACCGCCAACCAGCCATAACAGCTCATAGCGACCCGCCAAAATACTGGAAAAATCGCCAAATCGCCACACACCAAGCATCTGCACCATCTCAGTTTGATAAGCAATAAATGTACTCATCGCATCGATGATGCCACTAAAGACAATCCCCACCAGCGGAATCATCAGATAATCCGTCGCTGGTAGCCGCTTAATCAGTTTCATAAATATCATCATGCCCACCATCGCACAGACGGTGGCGATGCTGATTTTGGCGATGATGGGTGCTGATGGGAGCATGAGAGCCGTGATGAGCATACCCAGTGCCGCACTTTGGGTAGCACCCACCATCGATGGCTCGACAAAGCGGTTTTTGAGCACCACCTGCATCATCATGCCACTGATCGCCATACCTGCACCAGTCAAGATGATGGCAAGCGTACGGGGGATACGGCTTTGGATTAGGATTTGGGCATCTTGGCTGACTTGACCTGATATAAGACTTTGCCAACTAAACTCTGCCACACCCACCGATAGACTCACCAAAATCAGCACCGCCATCAGCACTAGGCTGATTGCATTGATGCCGATGGCTTTTTGCCAAGGATTGATTGATGCAGCGGTATTCATAACACTCTTAGGACACACACAAATTGACGAAATAAAAGATGGCAAGTATCACACCTGCCATCATTGGGATTATTGTGCTGTTTTGGCGTTGAAAGCGTCGGTGACGATTTGGGCATCATTGAGCCATTGATAATAACCACCAAATGCCAAATAGCTGTCTGGGCTTAGATAGACGATTTGTTTGTTTTTCCAAGCTTTGGTGCCGTGCATCAGTGGATTATCCAACACCACTTCGGCAGACTCACCCTCTTCACCGATAGCAGCACCGCGATCTAGGACAAATAGCCAATCTGGATCGACTTTTTGTAGGTATTCAAAGCTGATCGGCTGACCGTGGCGTGCATCTTCGATATTGGCATCCGCCATCGGGATACCAAAGGCCGTGTGCAAAAAGCCGTAGCGAGATTTGTCGCCATAGGCAGACAGCTTATTGCCATTGACCATGATGGCTAGGCCATTGCCCTTGCCTGACGCTGCTTGCTTGGCTGCTGCAATCGCTGCATCGATGTCGCTGATGGCGGTGGTCGCTTCAGCTTCTTTGCCAAATAGCTTACCAAAATCAGTCAGCTGCTGTTTGGTCGCTTCATAGGCATTTTTGGTGTCGATAGTGAGATTCAGCACAGTGCCGATTTTGCCAAGCTCTTCGGCTTTTTCGGCCATGCGAGAGCCGACGATGATGGCTTTTGGTTGTAGGGCGTTCAAGCCTTCTAGATTTGGCTCAAGTACAGTACCAATCTCGGCAGCATCTGGGGTGTTGGCGGCTTTTAGGTTGGTCAGACGAAGATCGGCTGGCATACCCTCGACTGCGACGCCCAGTACTGCCAAGTTTTGCATCGCTGTCATATCATACACCGCCAGTGGATGTGGATTGCCCGCAATGGTCACATCACCTGTGGCAGTTTTGATGGTGATATCGCCTGTTGGCGCAGCATCGGTGCTTTGGGCGGTGTCTGTTTGCGCGCTAGTTTGTGCATCTTGTGCAGCTTGCGTGTTTTGATCATTGCTGTTTTGGCTACAAGCAACAACGCCTAAAGTCATCAGGGCGATCAAGCTTGCTGGCAGAAATTTTTTCATTGTTTTCATAAGAACCCCTTGCGCACCCATCGACTGAATGCACTATTTTTATAAGATAAAGTATTTATTGCCGCGCTATTATAAATCACCCTGCGTTAGGTTTCAAACTAAATAAGAATGTTTTTTATTTGTGAATGATTTTTTATACAATTCGATAACCGTTGTGCAATGATTGGGTTATTTTATCAAGCTTTAGGCAAGTTTAGATAATGTCAGACAAAGCAACAGCCAAACAAAAGCCGCCCATGTTTGGACGGCTTTGGGTGATTTGGGCTGATAAACCAAACAAATGGCAAATCAGCGACAATCAGCAAATATTTAGCGAGTCATTAGCGAATGGTCGCGCGGTATTTCACCACAGCGGTCGCGCCGATGCCCACTTCTTGCACTGTCCACTGTAGCGCGCGGTATTTGTCAAATGGGACATTTTGTGCTTGACCATTGACCGATTGACGGATCGGCATACGCAAGAATTGCTTGCCATCAAGGCTTGCAAGCGCACCCAGGGCAGGATCAGTTTGACCTGTGAAAGTTGCACCGCTTGGCAGTAGCAAGGTCGCTGTCATGTTGCGTACGCGCTCAGTGCCTGTGTTGGTCAATAGGCCATGATATTCAACGACATCACCTGATTTGACACTGGTCTTATCAGTGATCGGATCAAGGCGTTCAGAGCCGTTGTCATTGCGCACGATGTAGGCGACAACTTTGACATCGACATTTTCGCTGGTGGTAACGACCGCTTTACCTGCAGGTAAGGCAACTGCAGGCTCGCTTGCTGCGCCAGTTTTGCCCGATAGGCTCGGTACAGTGCTACACGCAGCCAAAGCGCTGATGGCGGCTGTCACAGCCAAAAGTTTCAATGCTTTCATAAATTCATCCTATAAGTTCAACCAAGTTTTACAAAATTTCGCCTATCATAGCACAGCTTGGCGCGTTTGATGAACCCTTTATCTGTTTAGTTATAGTAAATGAGTGCGTGCTGATGGCGGATTTTGGCAGCGGATTTTGTGCCATCATAGGAAATTGTTGGTGAAATTGTTGCAAAATCACTTGGCAGAATCCCAAAACTTTGCTATCGTATCAAGATTATCCTGCCTAAAAATCTTAAGAAAAATTTTGCCAAAAAATTTGCCTTGTTTGGAGCATTTATGACCACCATTTCAACTCAGACGACCGCGACCGAGACACAGTTCAATCATGTGCATTGGTTCCGCAACTCTGCCCCTTATATCAACACACACCGTGGCAAAACCTTTGTCATCATGTTCGGTGGTGAAGCGGTGGCGCATGACAGTTTTCATACCTTGATCCATGATTTCGCCCTATTGCACAGCCTTGGCATTAAGCTTGTGCTGGTGCATGGTGCGCGCCCACAAGTCGAACAAAATCTCATCAGCCGCGGTCTGTCATCAAGCCTACACAACGATGTGCGCGTCACACCACGCGAAGCGATGCCAGCGATCCTTGAAGCGGTCGGCTCTATCCGTCTACAGATCGAAGCGCAGCTGTCGATGGGGCTTGCCAACTCGCCGATGTACGGCTCGCGCATCGATGCCATTTCGGGCAATTTCGTCACCGCACGCCCATTTGGCGTACGCGATGGCGTCGATTATCAGATGACTGGTGAAGTGCGCTCGATCGATGTCGATGCCATCCGCCACAATCTGGATAATGATCATGTGGTGATTCTTGGCCCGACGGGTTTTTCGGTAACGGGTGAGATTTTCAACTTACTTGCCGAAGACATCGCGCTACAGACAGCCGTGGCACTTAAAGCCGATAAGCTGATTTTCCTAGGTGCAGAAGATGGCATCATCAGCCGCGATGGTCGCCTGCTGCGTGAGATGATTCCTAATGAAGTCGATCGCCTGCTGCGTGATCATGACACCGATGAAGGCAAGCATGTCGAAATCGCGCATTTCTTACGCTGTGCGGCGGCGGCGTGCCGTGAAGGTGTGCATCGTACGCACATCATCTCTTATGTCAAAGATGGTGCGCTGATCGAAGAGCTGTTCACTCGCGATGGCTCAGGCACGCTGGTCAGCCACGATGCCTATGAAGAGATTCGCCGCGCCACGGTCAATGATGTCATCGGTCTGCTTGAGTTATTGAAGCCACTTGAAGAGCAAGGCATCTTGATCCGTCGCACCCAAGAGCGACTTGAGCAAGAGATCGAGTACTATAATGTCATCGAGCGCGACGGCACAATTCTTGGCTGTGCTGCCTTGTATCCACTGGATCAGACATCAGCCGAAGTAGCAAGCCTTGCCATCCATCCAAACTACCGTAACGGCAGCCGCGGTGCGGACTTATTGGCATTCTTAGAACTGCAAGCGCGCAGTCATGGTCGCCATCAGCTGTTCGCACTGACCACGCACACCGCGCACTGGTTCGTTGAGCAGGGCTTTAGCGAAGTGGCGGTCAGCGATCTACCGAGCGAGCGTCAAGCGACCTATAATCATGATCGCAACTCAAAAGTGCTCAAAAAACAGCTATAAAAACACAGCCGCCAATGAGTGATCATGGGCGGTTTTTTATAAAAATTCATTGATGATGAGTGGTCATCAATTTGGTATAAATTCCATTGGATAATTGGATAAATAAATGTACAAACTACTGCTTGGCTTAAGCCTTGCGCTGATCGGCAGTCATGCACTGGCTGAGACGGTCAATTACCGCGCACTAAACCCAAAAAACGCCCTGATCTACAAAAGCGGCTCAGGCGCGATCAAATTCTCAGTCATCACCGATCCGCGATGCACCGCCTGCCGTGACCTTGAACGAAAATTGACCAAAATTGATAACATCACGGTCAATAAATATCTGGTGAATTATTTTGACAGCGCTGCCTACAGCCAAAACATCTGGTGCAGCGCGCGCCGCAATCAGGCTTATGACAACTGGATGCTGTACGGCATCGCACCGCCACCACGCTCAGCGTGCAAACTACCCTTGAACACCAACATGATCGTCGCCCAAAGCTTCAACCTGCGCGGCACACCGATGCTGATCAAGCCAAGCGGTGAAGTGCTGTACGGCTCACCGCCACTTGGTGAGTTGATCGCGTGGATCAATCGCCGATAAGCTTGTAACACACAATCAAACCCAAAAACAAAACCCCAAAGCTATCTTTGGGGTTTTGCATCCTTTGGAGTGGATTAGGTTATTTGCTCTCGGCTGGCTTTTCAGCAGATTGCGCATCAGCAGGCTTGGCATCGGCTGATTGTGCCGCAGCGGCTTTTTGTGCTTCTTCCATCGCACGAGCCTGTTCTTGCATCATTTTTTCCATTTTCGCTTGCGCTTCTTTGATTTGCGCTTCGTTTAATAGCTCAACGGTAAAGATCAAGACGCTATTCGGCTCAATGTTTTGGTTGCCTTGTTCGCCATAGGCAAGCTCAGCAGGGACATATAGCTCATACTTTGCACCCGGTTTCATCAGCTGCAAGCCTTCTGTCCAGCCTTTAATCACTTGGTTCAGCTGAAACTGCGCTGGCATACCGCGCTCATATGAGCTGTCAAATACTGTACCGTCGATCAGCTTACCTTCATAGTTCACGACCACAGTGTCGGTGGCTTTTGGTGATGTGCCGCTGCCTTCGGTGATGACTTTATACTGCAGACCAGATGCGGTGGTTTTCACGCCTTCTTTTTTGGCATTGTCCGCTAGGAATTTTTCGCCATCGGTTTTATTTTTGGCGATTTTTTGTTTCATTTCTTCAGCTTTACGCTTTTCATAGGCTTGACCCAATTCTGCCACTTGCTCAGGGGTTAAAGCGCTTTCTTTGCCTTCATAACCTTCTTTAAAGGCTTTGTAATAAACATCCAAATCCAACTTGTCTTCAACTTGCTTTAGGGCTTGACCTGCGTCATGACCAAAAACATAGCTCACCTTTTGCATTTCAGTGCTTTTATCGGTGATGACGGTAGATTTTTCGGCGCTGCCCGCTGCAGCTTCAGAATTTTTATTACAGCCTGTCAAGACCAAAGCCGCAGCCACTGCAGAAACCAAAAGTTGTTTTTTCATATGCATACTCAAAAATGATATTTAAAAAGTGAGTTACCCAGTCGGTAAAACAAGTGCCAATCATACCAAAATTTTGCACATTTCGCCATCAAAAAGCCCGACTTTTCGAGCCTTGATGTATAATTATTGTTAAGATTGTCATCAAATATTAACGATGTTGCACATACAGCACGCTTTGATGCTACAATTTGCGTGTTTGTTGCTGAAGACAAGTTGCACACGCTAACCATTCAGCAGCTCAATCCATTTTTTAAACACGGAGTAAATGGTATGGATTTCTCAAAAATCGCCATTTTTAACCAAACCCTACAAGGCCCGCTCGGCTCGATCGTCGGCGCTTTGATTATTCTGATTATCGGATGGATCATCGCAAGTCTGGTGCGTCGTGCGCTTGCGACCGTACTGTCAAAAACCAGCCTTGACACGCGTCTAAGCCAAGGCGCTGGCATTCAGCCAATCAGCGGTGTGATTGCTGATTTGGTCTATTGGTTCATTCTTTTGATCGTTTTGACCATGACCGTTGGCCGCTTAGGCTTGAACGGTTTGTTCACCCCATTGACCAACATGATTGATAAGACTTTTGCCTTTATGCCAAACGCGCTATTGGCTGCATTCGTGATGTTCATCGGCTTTATCGTCGCCAAGATCGTCCGCAGCATGGTAACAACTGTCGTTTCTCGCTTGAATCTACAAGCTTTGTTCAATAAAGCAGGCGTCAGTGACCAAAACAACTTGCCAAGCATCGCAGGCTCGATCGTCTTTTTATTGACCATCATTCCATTTTCGATCGCGGCATTGGACGCACTAAAAGTCGAGTCAATCTCTCGTCCTGCGACCAATATGCTTAATAAGATCATGGAAGCGTTGCCGAATGTCTTCACGGCATTGGCGATTTTGGTCATCACTTATTTGGTGGTGCGCTTGGTTGCCAACATCATCAAGGGCTTGATCGCAGATACACAGCTGGATACTTTGCCTGAGAAAGTCGGCCTACAAAGCGTGCTAGGCAGCAAAAAACTGTCTGATGTCATCGCTTGCGGTATCCTATTTTTCGCCATGCTGTTCGCTGTCGTGGCAGCGGCTGATCTGCTTGGCTTTGTGCCGATCAGTGATATCATCACCATGTTCATCGCCTTTGGTGCGCAAATCATCTTGGGCGCGGTGATTTTGACCATCGGTTTTTGGTTGGCGAACCTGATCGCAGGTGCGGTTGAGCGTTCTGAACAAGGTTCAAAATTCCTAGCCAATATCGTGCGCGTGCTGATCATGGGCTTGGTGCTTGCGATGGGTCTAAAAGCCATGGGTATCGCTGACAGCATCGTAAACCTTGCCTTTGGTCTAACACTTGGTGCAGTTGCAGTGGCATTCGCTCTGTCATTCGGTCTAGGTGGTCAAGAAGCAGCAGCACGCTATCTGCGTCGCCTACAAGACAAGCTTGAAAAGAATGATGAATAAGCCTTTTTAAGCTATAAGCCAAAACCCCTTAAGTGTGATGCTTAAGGGGTTTTTGCATGGGTGACGATTATCAATTAGCCCACAGTCATCGCAAACATAGCTATCATCTTAAAAACGGAAAGATTGGTGGTCAAAAAGCAGTATTAACGGAAGAATTGGTGGCATAAGTGGAAAACGGTCGGATATTTTCCACTTAAAAGCAGGAAAATCACTCAGTTTTGGTATAAAATTAAAAGAAACCGCCAAATTTAAGTACAATAAGTGGAAATTTATAGTCAAATTTCCGTTAATACCCCCAATCTTTCCACATATTAATAGTAATAAAAAACCGCCACACTTTCGTATGGCGGCTAATCAGATTACACCAATATCAAATACGCGTACGACCACGAGCAATCGCCGCCTTGACTTGATTTGGCGCTGTGCCGCCGATATGATCACGGGCGTTTAGCGAGCCTTCTAGCGTCAAGCACTCAAAGACATCATCATGAATTAAGTCGCTAAAGCTTTGTAGCTCGGCAAGGCTAAGATCACTTAAATCCACGCCTTTTGCCACACCCAGTGCCACCGCTTTACCGACCACTTCATGCGCATCACGGAATGGCAAGCCTTTTTTGACCAGATAATCCGCCAAATCGGTCGCTGTGGCATAGCCTTTCATGGTGGCTGCACGCATATTGTCGCTATTTGGCACCAGATTTGGCAGCATATCAGCAAAGGCAAGCAGTGAGCCTGTCAAGGTATCCACGCAGTCAAACAGTGGCTCTTTGTCTTCTTGGTTGTCTTTGTTGTACGCCAGCGGCTGATTTTTCATGAGTGAGAGTAAAGTAGTCAGCTGACCAAACACCCGAGCCGCCTTACCACGCACAAGCTCAGGCACATCAGGGTTTTTCTTTTGCGGCATAATGCTTGAGCCTGTGCAGAAGCGGTCAGGCACCGCCACAAAGCCAAATTGCGCACTCATCCATAGGATAATCTCTTCGCTCATGCGAGATAAATGCATCATAAGAATACTGGCATTGGCAGTAAATTCAATGGCAAAATCACGGTCAGAGACAGCGTCTAGCGAATTTTGGCAAATGCCTTCAAAGCCCAAGAGCTCAGCAGTAATCGTACGGTCAATCGGATAAGTCGTGCCTGCCAGTGCCGCACTGCCAAGTGGCATTTGGTTGATACGACGACGCGTGTCGGCAAAGCGTTCACTATCACGGGTCAGCATCTCAAACCACGCCATCACATGATGACCAAAGCTGACAGGCTGTGCAGTCTGCAAGTGGGTGAAACCGGGCATGATGGTGGTCGTGTGTTTCTCCGCCAAATCCAGCAGTCCTGACTGCAAGCGTTTTAGTAGTGCCAAGATATTATCAGTCTCATCGCGTAGCCACAGACGAATGTCGGTCGCGACTTGGTCGTTACGGCTGCGGCCTGTGTGTAGTTTTTTGCCGACATCACCGACGATGGCAGTCAGACGGCTCTCGACATTCATATGCACATCTTCAAGCGCTACCGACCACGCAAAACTGCCGCTGTCAATCTCAGCTTGGACTTGTTTGAGTCCATCGACGATGATTTGGCTTTCGTCCATAGTGATGATGCCACAGCGACCAAGCATGGTGGCGTGAGCGATAGAGCCTTGGATGTCTTGTTTTGCCATGCGTTTGTCAAAATTCACCGATGCGGTAAATTCGGCGACAAAACTGTCGGTCGCTTCACTAAAACGACCGCCCCACATACTTGAAGTTTGTTCACTCATGATAAATCCTTGGATTGACTTAAATATTAGCCAAAGTATAACACATCTTCGCCATCGCATTCATCAATTATCCGTGTGTGGCATGGCTTTTATATCCCAAAGGTTTTATAATAGCGTTATTGATTATTTTTTTGGAATTTTGGATAAGCCCATGACCACTCGCACACTCACCATCGCCACTCGCCAAAGCCCATTGGCACTATGGCAAGCCAATTTTATCAAAGATGCTCTTGAGCGTCTGTATCCACAGATGAGTGTCACCCTGCTTGAGATGGTGACTCGTGGTGATAAAATTTTAGACACACCACTTGCCAAGATTGGCGGCAAGGGTCTATTTGTCAAAGAGCTTGAGCAGGCTTTGTACGATGGGCGTGCCGATATTGCCGTGCACTCGCTCAAAGATGTGCCGATGGTACTGCCCGAAGGCTTGACGCTTGGGGCGTATTGCAAGCGTCATGCACCGACCGATGCTTTTGTGTCAAACGCCTATGCAAGCCTAGATGAGCTGCCAAGTGGTGCAGTGCTTGGCACATCTAGCCTACGCCGTGAATGTCAGCTTCGTCAAGCTCGCCCTGACCTTATCATCAAAAGCCTGCGTGGCAATGTCGGCACACGCCTAGCCAAGCTCGATGCCGGTGAGTATGATGCGATTATCCTAGCCACGAGCGGACTTCAGCGACTAGGACTCGATGCTCGTATTCGCCATGAGCTCGATGAATCGCTGTCATTGCCTGCAGTGGGTCAAGGGGCGCTTGCCATCGAATGTCGAGCGAGTGATGATGAGATGTTATCGCTACTCGCACCGCTCAATGACACCGCCACTGCCCTGTGCGTGATGGCAGAGCGGGCGATGAATCGTACGCTAGAAGGCGGCTGCCAAGTGCCGATTGCAGGCTTTGCCACCATTGATGGTAAAGCACTGCGCCTGCGTGGTCGTGTCGGCTCTGTCGATGGCAAGGTGCTACTAAAAGCCGAAAACACCATCACCCTAGGCGATGATGAGACTGCCAATATCACAGCAGTTGAAGCGCTTGGCGAACAAATCGCCCGTGAGCTACTCGCCCAAGGTGCGGATGCGATTTTACAAGAAGTCTATCAATCCGCTGATAACGCCTAATATGCCAACGACCTTGCCCGTGCTCATCAACACCCGCCCTGCCCATCGGGGTGATGCCATCCGTCAGATGGTGGGCGTGATGGTGGTGGATTTGCCATTGCTTGAGATTCGCTCACTGCCCATCGCTGATGATGCACGGGCAATGATGGCGCAGTTTTGTCAAGGGGGATATGATGCACTGGTCATCACCAGTGTCGAGTCAGCACGGCGAGCCTTGGACTATCTGCATACACATCAGGTGGATATACCCATCCATCTACCAAACACACCCATCATCGCCGTCGGCACTGCCACCGCCCAAGTGATGCAGGCGCATGGCTTTGATGTCATCTTGCCACAGACCGCCAACAACGAAGGGATGCTAAGCCTACCGCAAATCGCAAGTCTGACAGCGCATGACCGAGTGCTGATTTGGCGCGGAGTTGGCGGACGGCGACTGTTGCACGACACGCTAGTGGCAAAGGGCGTGCACATCGATGCCATCGAATGGTATGAGCGGACGACACCGCCTGATTTGTCTGATAACTTTAGCGCCATCTTGCCGACATTGCCCACTGTGCCTAGCCATACCCATGTCATCATCAGTAGTGAGATGGCATATCAGGCTTGGGCGAGCCTACCACATCACGGCACAGCGTATCATTATTTGGCACTAGGCGAGCGACTCGCCCGTATCATCCGTACGCATGAGCCAACCGCCACCATCAGCATGATTGATGATTTATCCGTGCAGGCGATTGGGCGTGCTATTGGCGCCCACCCCAACGACTAACAAATTTGAGCAATTATGCCATTTTCACCGCCATAAAATGGCGAATCACCGCATTGATATGGTCAATGGTGGCATCATCTTGATGCGATAGCCACTGCTGCACATCATTTGCCAAAAGCTGTCTTTGGGCTGAAGATTGTTTGGCTTGTCTGCGTGCCAATGCAGGCACTTCATGAACAGGTTTGGCATTTGCAAAATCCAGTTCAGCCATTTTTTTATCTAGTTTTGCATCTACTTTCATATTGCTTCCTTTGTCGTGGTTCAGCCAATCTTGATGATATGATACGCACATCATCATCTCTTATTGTCCAATTCACAATCAGCACTCGATTCTTTGCGCTCATGCCAATGGTAAAATAACGCATCTCGCCATCATGCTCACCGTCATCATCAATGGTCAACGCATAGGGATCATCAAGCACGGTATCAGCTTCATAAAAATCGATGTCATTGTGCTTTTCTTGGTTTGTGCGATTTTTGTTGGGATCAAACTGCAAATCTGAATGTTTACTCATCTTTTGACACCTTGCATATGTATTGCTAGTATAGCACCAATCAAAAGACACACAAAGCATTTCTCATCTTGATTAACTACCCGACATCATCATAATTTTGCCAAAAATTTCATCTTTTATCGCCCCATCCCCTTGAAAAATCCTGCCTTTACCATTATCAAGGTAGGGATTTGATTTTATGTTTAATTTATTGGGGTAATTATGACCGAGCAAACCAACAACGACATCTTGGATGATAGCGTAGAAACCACCGAGCAAGCGACCGAGCTTGACGAAGTTGCGACACTCAAAGCCACCATCAGCGAGCTTGAAGCACAAGTCAAAGACGCCAAAGAAGTCGCCGCGCGTGCCAATGCCGAATCCTACAACGCCCAGCGTCGCATGGAACAAGAAACGGACAAGGCAAAAAAATACGCCCTACAAAAATTCGCCAAAGAACTACTCGATGTCGTCGATAACCTTGAGCGCGCCATCGAAGCCAGCGAAAAAGCAGGCGCTGATGACAGCACCCTTGAAGGGCTAAAATTGACCCACAAATCACTGCTTACCGTCCTTGAAAAAAATGGCGTGGTCGCAGTCGGTCAAGTTGGTGATGCTTTCAATCCTGATATTCACGAAGCTGTTGGCATTTTCCCTGATGCCGAAAAAGACACTATCGGTCAAGTGCTCCAAAAAGGCTATACGCTCAACGAACGCACTCTACGCCCTGCAATGGTGCTTGTTGGCGGCTAATGCATTGACTTGGGATTTATTGAATGATTTCAATGGCTTAAAAGTCAAAAATTTTTGAAAAAAATTCAATTTTCTCCCTTGAAAAGTACAAAATCACACAAATATAGCAGTTAAGCTTGGCAAGATTGTAATAACAAAATTTCAACCTTGCCTAATCAGTAAAAATTTTCACATTAAAATATCTAAAATCGGAGTAAATTATGTCTAAAGTAATCGGTATTGACCTAGGTACTACCAACTCATGTGTAGCTGTCCTAGAAGGTGACAAAGTCAAAGTCATCGAAAACGCAGAAGGTGCACGCACCACCCCATCAATCGTCGCTTTTAAAGATGGCGAAACTTTGGTGGGTCAATCGGCCAAGCGCCAAGCGGTCACCAACCCAAAAAACACCCTATTTGCCATCAAGCGTCTGATTGGTCGTCGCTTTGAAGACAAAGAAGTCCAAAAAGACATCTCACTTGTGCCATTCAAAATCGTCAAAGCTGACAATGGCGATGCGTGGGTAGATGTCGATGGCAAAAAACAAGCGCCACCACAAATCAGCGCCGAAGTACTACGCAAGATGAAAAAGACCGCCGAAGATTATCTTGGTGAGCCTGTGACCGAAGCAGTTGTGACTGTTCCTGCGTACTTCAACGATGCACAGCGTCAAGCAACCAAAGATGCTGGTAAAATCGCAGGTCTAGATGTTAAGCGTATCATCAACGAACCAACCGCCGCTGCCCTAGCCTATGGCATGGACAAAAAAGGCGGCGATAAGACCATCGCTGTCTATGACCTAGGTGGTGGTACATTTGACGTGTCAATCATCGAGATTGCTGATGTCGATGGCGAACAACAATTTGAAGTACTAGCAACCAACGGTGATACCCACCTTGGCGGTGAAGACTTTGACTTGGCATTGATTGATTATTTGGTTGAAGAGTTCAAAAAAGAACAAAATGTCAACCTAAAAGGCGACCCGCTAGCGATGCAACGCCTAAAAGAAGCTGCCGAAAAAGCCAAAATCGAGCTATCAAGCAGCCAATCAACCGAAGTGAACTTGCCATACATCACCGCTGATGCCACAGGTCCTAAGCACTTGGTTATCACCATCAGCCGTGCTAAGCTTGAGAGCCTAACCGAAGAGATGGTAGCTCGTACGATTTTGCCTTGCAAAACTGCACTAGAAGATGCTGGCCTATCAACCAGCGACATCGATGATGTCATCCTAGTCGGCGGTCAAACTCGTATGCCACTTGTCCAACAAAAAGTACAAGAATTCTTTGGCAAAGAGCCACGCAAAGATGTGAACCCTGATGAAGCGGTCGCAATGGGTGCAGCGGTTCAAGGTGCGGTACTATCAGGCGACAAAAAAGATGTCCTGCTACTAGATGTTACCCCGCTAACCCTAGGTATCGAAACGATGGGCGGCGTGATGACTGCCATCATCGAGAAGAACACCATGATTCCAACCAAAAAATCACAAGTGTTCTCAACAGCAGCCGACAACCAACCTGCGGTATCAATCCAAGTGTATCAAGGTGAGCGTAAAATCGCCAACCAAAACAAACTGCTTGGCAACTTTGATTTGACCGACATCCCACCTGCACCACGCGGCGTACCACAAATCGAAGTCACCTTTGACATCAACGCTGACGGCATCATGAACATCAGCGCCAAAGACAAAGGCACTGGCAAATCACAGTCAATCCAGATCAAAGCCGACTCAGGTCTGTCGGATGCCGAGATCGAAGAGATGATCCGTGCCGCTGAAGCGAATGCTGCTGAAGATGAGAAATTTGCTGCTCTTGCCAATGCTCGTAACGAAGCAGACGGCCGCATCCACGGTGTCCAAAAAGCGATGAAAGACGCTGCGGACAAAGTGACCGATGACGAAAAAGCCGCTGTTGAAGCAGCCATCAGCGCACTAGAAGCTGCGACAAAAGAAGATGATGTCGATGACATCAAAGCTAAGCTTGAAGCGCTTGACAATGCCTTCTTGCCAATCGGTCAAAAAATCTACGCCGATGCTGGTGCACAAGGCGCAGACGCACAGCCACAGCAAGACGCTAAGCCTGCTGATGATGGCGTGGTCGATGCCGAATACACCGAAGTCAAAGACAAATAATCGATTTTGTCAAAACAATGGCTCATCCCTGCGATGGGCCATTTTTTTATAAAACTTATACAAAAACAAGCATTTATTTGCAAAAAATCAGCAAACAGCAGCGGCAAACGATGGTATAATACGCCAATTGACATTTTGTATCAGTATGCATAAGGCGGACTGTATGAGCGATTTACTTTATCAATTCATCCCTGTATTTGCGGTCACTTTCGGCGTATTTGTCCTATTTTTCCTATTCATGGGTGTTGGTTATATGGTAAAAAAACAACCACTCAAAGGCTCATGCGGTGGCGTGGCAAAAATGATGGGCGACGAATATTGCCAATTTTGTGGCAATGACCCAAATAAATGCGAAAGCCAAGCTAAGCTTGATAAAGACATCCAAAATAAAGCACAAAGCCTGTCAAAACCTGCTTAAGCTTTGGGTTTATTATGATAAAACAGTCATTTTAAAAATGGCTGTTTTTTGTTTTGGGAAAATGACGGGTTATTGCCGATACCATCTTTACAAACCCCACCCGCCATAACCATTAATACCGCGTTCTACCCTTGAGTTTGCCGCCGATAAGCCCTACAATACCACAACATTATAACAATCCAATCATACCGATGAACACACAGACGCACGCAGCGAATAAGACGATTTTATTATTACTGATCATAGGCTTGGTTTTTGCCGCGGTGAATATGCGCTCGCCTTTGGTGATGCTTGGCTCGGTCGTGCCACTGCTTGGGCAGGATTTGGGATTGTCCGCCACACAGATCGGCTATCTTGGTGCGCTACCGATGCCGTTATTTGCACTAGGCGCGCTGTTCTCACCGATGCTTGCGCGCCGCTTTGGGCTTAACCAAATGATGCTTGCGATGACTGCGCTGCTCACACTCGGTGTGGCGGTGCGCGTCTGGTTCGGTGTCGGATTTTTGTTCTTAGGCACGCTGATTTTATCCTTCGCCATCGGTATACTCAATGCCTTGACCGCACCATTTATCAAGCACTGCGCACCCAATCACATCACCCTTGCCACTGGAGTTTTTAGCTTAAGTATGTCGGTACTTGCAGGCTTTGCTGCGTGGGTGGTTGTACCGATGGCAGATGTGGCAGGTTGGCAGCTATCGATGAGTGTGTGGGCGGCATTTGGTGCGTTGGCAGCGCTGATTTGGTTTGGCATTTATCGGGTCAATCATCACGCGCAAGCATACGCAGCCGCGCAGCACCCTGCGACATTTAACGCATGGCGCACGCTAGCAGCTTGGCAGATCGCGGTGCTGATGGGCTTGCAGTCGTTTTTATTTTATACGGTGGCGAGTTTTTTGCCATCGATTGCGATGAGCTTTGGGTATGAATTGTCAGCATCGACACAATTTGCCCTGCTGTTTCAGCTGATGGCGCCTGTGGCGATTCTGCTGATGACTTATCTGATCAAGCGCGGTCTTTCTACGGCGATCGTCGGTCTGATCGGTAGCGTATGCAATTTTCTTGGGGTGGTAGGTTTATTATACGCGCCTGACTGGATGGTGGTTTGGTCAGCGGTGATGGGCTTTGGCTGCGCGGTGATTTTCACCCTATGCCTGATGCTATTTTCGCTACGCACCACCAGTACTGAGCATGCGCGCGATTTATCAGGTATGGTGCAGGCGGTTGGCTATTTCATCGCGATGTGCGGACCACTGATGATGGGTAAATTATTTGAGCATTTTGGTGATTGGTACTGGGCATTGATTGCCATGAGCGCATTGATGCTGATTAATATTCCGATGGGTATCTGGGCAGGTAGCAGTGAGAAAGTAGATCAATCACACCAATAATACCGCCAGCACCGCAGGCAGACTTAGCATCGCAAGCGCCGTCTGCATACTGATAATCTGCGCCATCAAAGGATGATTACCGCCCAAAACCTTAGTCAGAACATACGCCGTCGGCGCAGTCGGTAAAGCAAAAAATAGCGTCACCACCTGCTGATCCAGCCCAACCAGCCCCATCACCGTACAGAGCACAAAGGCGATCGCAGGCATGGCAAATAATCTGATCGCACTATTAAGCCACACTGCCGCTGCGTGCGCGGTCATGACATCACTGCCTAGATCATTGATCCGCCCAAACTTCAGCCCCGCACCAATGCACAACAAGCCCAGTGGCAAACTTGCCGCGCCAAACATGGATAACAAATCCACCGCCATCGTCGGCACAGGCAGCGATGTAGCATTGTATGCCATCGCAGCTAGGCACGAGATAATCAGTGGATTTTTTAATAAATTTAACAAAACACCGCTGATGGATAGCCCTTGATGTGCGGTCAAAGACAGCACCGAGATCACATTAATGATCGGAATAAAAATGGCAATGATCAATGAAAACAGCGTCATGCCATCATCACCGAACAATGATGCAACCAATGCCAAGCCAACATAAGTATTAAAGCGGATGGTGCTTTGGGTATAGACACCGATGTTGTGATGTGAGACTTTTAGGATAATTTTGGCAAGCAATAAACCTGCCACCGCGATCGCCATCACCACAGCGACCACCGCCACCACAAGCCCAAATTCCCCCAATGCCACATCCGCCCGCGCAATGGACAAAAACAGCAATGATGGAAATAGGACATAGTAGTTTAACTTATCAATCCCTTGCCAAACTGTATCCGCAACAAAGCCATAACGGCGCAGCAACTTGCCTGCGATGATGCATAAGCTAAGGGGAATAAGGCTATTTAATATTAAACTGATCACCCGTGGTCAGTCCTTGATTTTATTTCGACAGCTATCGCAATCGCGCTAATAAACGCTGCTTATTATCCTGCCATTCATCCTTGAGCATACTGTACATCACAGTATCACGCACCGTGCCATCACGGCGCAATAAATGGTGGCGTATGACACCATCTTTTTTCATGCCCAAGCGTTCGATGGCTTTTTGACTGGTAAAATTCAAACAGTCTGTACGCAAGCCCACAACATCACAACCCAAAGTTTCAAAAGCATGTGTCAAAAGCATAATTTTACACGCTGTATTCACATGGGTGCGCTGAGCCGATTTGGCATACCAAGTCCAACCAATTTCAACACGGCGAATGTCTTCCATAATGTCATGATAACTGGTCGTGCCAAGCACTTTATTTGTCGCATCATCAATGACAGCAAAAGCAAAACGCACAGGATTGACCAAAGCCTGCTGGATATAAGGAACAATTGTTTCAGGCGTCGGCGCACTAGTGACAATAATCTCCCACAACTTACCATCTTCTACAGCTGCTATCAGACCATCGGCGTGTGAATAGCACAATGGCTCTAGGCGTACGCCGTGCAGTTTGAGCGTGACAGGCTTGACTAAAGTTTGCATAATTACTCCAAAGACAACAAAACCACACCAATAGTGATGTGGTTTTGTGTATCATACTGATATCAACCCGCTTGGTCAAGTAGCATACTGCGGATATGACCGATTGCTTTGGTTGGGTTTAGACCTTTTGGACATACCGATACGCAGTTCATGATGCCACGGCAGCGGAATAGGCTGAATGGGTCATCCAGACGAGCCAAGCGCGCTTGGGTGTCACTGTCACGGCTGTCGATAATGAAACGATAGCCATTTAGCAGCGCTGATGGACCTAGGAACTTGTCTGGGTTCCACCAGAATGATGGGCATGAAGTTGAGCAGCACGCACATAGGATACACTCATACAGACCATTTAGCTTCTCGCGATCTTCTGGTGATTGTAGGCGCTCTTTTGGTGGCGCTGGTTGATTGTTGATCAAATATGGATGAACTTTTTCGTACTGTGCGTAGAATTGGTTCATGTCCACGACCAAATCTTTGATCACAGGCAGGCCCGGTAGCGGGCGGATGGTGATCTTGTTTGGCAGAGTGTTCATGTTGATCAAGCAAGCAAGACCGTTTTTGCCATTGATGTTCATACCATCAGAACCACAGATACCTTCACGGCATGAGCGGCGGAAAGTCAGGGTCTCGTCTTCACGCTTTAGGCGCAATAGCACATCCAGTAGCATACGGTCTGAGTCCAATAGCTCAACGGTGTATGTCTGCATGTATGGGGCTTTGTCTTTGTCTGGATCGTAGCGGTAGATCTCTACGATGCGGGTGCCTCGACTCATTGTATTTCTCCAGTAATTTTGTGTCTGGCTGGCATATCACCAGCCATCCTTTATCTTGTCAATGGGTTGATTAGAAAGTACGCACGCGTGGTTCGCAATAATCTACAGTCAGTGGCTTTTTGCGTACTGGCTTGTACACGACTTTATTGCCTTCTGAGTACCATAGTGTATGCTTCATCCACTCACGGTCATTACGGCCAAGTGGTGCTGGCTCGTAGTCCGCTGGGTGTTCATAATCAACAACCATGTGTGCACCACGGCACTCATGACGAAGAGACGCTGAGATCATGGTTGCTTTTGCCACTTCGTATAGATTCGCCACTTCTAGAGCTTCGATACGAGCGGTATTGAAGACTTGAGATTTGTCCGCTAGGTGGATTTGGTTGATCTTCGACTCTAGTGCCAAGATACGCTCCACGCCTTTGTCCATCAGCTCTTGAGTACGGAATACACCTGCATGGTCTTGCATGATTTGGCGGATTTCGTCGCCCACTTCTTGTGCATTAAAGCCATCGGTAGATTCTTGTAGCTTGTTCAAGCGACCTAGCGTAAAGTCTAGTACTTGTGGGCTTAGTGGCTTGTACTTGTGCTCAGTTTGATGGAATTCATCGATGATGTGCTGACCTGCAGCGCGACCGAATACCACTAGGTCAAGCAGTGAGTTCGTACCTAGGCGGTTCGCACCGTGTACAGATACGCACGCACATTCGCCGATTGCATATAGACCTTTGACGACTTTACCTTCGGTGTATAGACCTTGCTCATCCACTGGGCCTTCTAGGTTTGGTACAGTGACTTGACCGTGGATATTGGTTGGGATACCGCCCATCATGTAGTGAATGGTTGGGACAACTGGTACTGGCTCTTTGGTGATGTCCACATTACCGAAGTTACGGCTGATTTCGAATACTGAAGGCAGACGCTTCATGATTGAGTCATGGCCTAGGTGAGTCATATCCATCACGATGTAGTCGCCATTTGGACCACAGCCGCGACCTTCTTTGATTTCTTGGTCCATTGAGCGAGAAACGAAGTCACGCGGTGCAAGGTCTTTTAGCGTCGGTGCATAGCGTTCCATGAATGCTTCGCCATGCTTGTTACGCAAGATCGCACCTTCACCACGGCAGCCTTCGGTCAATAGTACGCCCGCGCCTGCAACACCCGTTGGGTGGAATTGCCAAAATTCCATGTCTTGTAGTGGAATGCCAGCACGCACCGCCATACCTAGACCGTCACCTGTGTTGATATAAGCATTGGTCGATGCCTTGAAGATACGACCTGCACCACCTGTAGCTAGTACGGTAGTGTGTGCTTGGAATACAGAGACATTGCCTGTTTCTTGTTCTAGTGCGATGACGCCGTTGATGTTGCCTTCTTCGTCTTTGATCAGATCAAGTGCGATCCATTCAACGAAAAATTGCGTGCCTTTTTCAAGGTTCTTTTGGTACAGCGTATGTAGTAGCGCATGGCCTGTACGGTCAGCTGCTGCACACGCGCGTGGCACTGCTTTTTCGCCATAGTTCGAGCTGTGACCACCGAATGGACGCTGATAGATCGTACCATCGGCGTTACGGTCAAATGGCATACCCATATGCTCAAGCTCATACACCACTTTTGGTGCTTCGCGGCACATATATTCGATGGCGTCTTGGTCGCCCAGCCAGTCAGAACCTTTTACGGTGTCATAAAAATGGAAATGCCAGTTGTCATTGCTCATATTGCCCAATGATGCACCGATACCACCTTGGGCAGCGACAGTGTGCGAACGAGTTGGGAATACTTTGGTGATGACTGCGACTTTCATACCGCCATTGACCAGCTGCAGAGAAGCACGCATACCAGAACCACCGCCGCCAACGATGACCGCGTCAAAGTTTAGCGTAGGGATGTTATTGATTACAGTATCTTGTGTTGCCATGTTAGTTCCTAAATATTGTTTTATTTGGTGTTAATGGGTTGGCTTAGCGCCTGATTTTGATAATATACTTAAAATGCGTGACAATAAAACATCATCACAGACCATCAATTACCAAAAAATCATCACACCCCAGAACAAATACACCAAAACAGCGATGATCACCAATGACTGAATCACCAAACGCAGGCCTGATGATTTGACATAGTCCGTCAAAACTGTCCACATACCCACCCATGCGTGGAATACCAAAGACAGCACCGCAACTAGGCTAAATAGTTTCATTGGTAGGCTTAGCATAAAACCTTGCCAAGCTTCAAAAGTCACATCGTTAAATAGGAAAAATCCTACCATCACAACGCTATAAACCGCCAAAACCACAGCACTGATACGCTGCAAGATCCAATCGCGAGAACCTGAACCTGTTAGGCCAGTCGCACTTTTAATACCAGAATTATTTCTCATTAGAACATCACCCATACAAACGATGCGACAATCAGTACAGCAGCAATGACAAAGCTGATCACAGCAGCGGTACGGCCTGAGTTGAACTCTTCGTTCATGCCAAGGTCAGCAAGCAAGTGCTTGATACCCATCACGAAGTGATATGCAGTCGCTGCCACGAAAATCCAGGCAACAAAACGCACGGCGGCATTTTCAAATACAGCAGCAAAACCTTCTGCTGATGACAATGAAGTTTGCAGAATGCACAGCATCACAGGGACAAGCAAAAATAGTACAATCCCAGAAATACGATGCAAAATAGACGCCATCGCAATCGGTGATTTTGAGTTCACCGCGATTACTTGGCTTAACGGTAGGTTAATCGGTCGGTTGCTTTTCACAGCGGGCATCCTTATCTAATTTACGCCGAAAAGTGGCAATCAGAGCTGGCTAAAAAGGCAATGTAAGGACAAACCCAAACATCGCCCACGACTCGCCCAACTTGAGCAAGACAGCGAGCACCACTAAAAATAAACATTTTCGACATCACATATCATTCAAACTGTACTTAAAAAGCATAGGTCTTAAAAATGCAAGTGATTATCATTTAAGAAAATGCGAGGATAAATAATTTAAATTATAAAACGCTTGGGCGATAATTACAAACAAATTCCTACATTTTGGGTAAAATTCCCGTGATTTTTTTAAAAAATATCCAAAAAATCACCAAAAATCAGTCAATTTAATTGTTACAAAACATAACACAGCGGTAAAAGCGCTTGCCAAGTGACCAACTTCGCCCTAAAATCACGATTAAGCAGTAGATGGTTGTTTACTAAAATTTGGGTAAATTTTGCAAATAATGCTTGTAAGTTTGCCAAAGTTTTTGTATTATCCAAAATACTCCTGCTGAGTGCATCTGTTCACAGATGTTTAATTTAATAAGCAAAACAAGGAAGCCACACTTAAAATTGGCTAAGGGCTTAGCCGAGTGAGTGTGAATGATTTCGTCCGATTGTATGAGTGCTTGCAGAGGGCGTGTTGTACTTTTATACCACTGGAAGTTTTTACAAGGCTTTTTAACTTGTAAATATAAAAGTTCAAAACACCTTGGCGCTACAAGGAAGTGGTGGCTGTTGCCAGTACGATACAAGGTTTCGGACGCAACCCAATCGAAACGAGGTTCATTTTATGTCAAAGAAAGTTACCCTGACCGTTGATGGTGTCGAATATGATATGCCAGTGCTAGAAAGCACGCTAGGTCGCCCTGTGTTGGATGTAAGTGCGGTGGCAAAAGCAGGTCTATGGACTTATGACCCAGGCTTTATGGCGACTGCTCCAGTTGAATCAAAAATCACTTATATTGATGGCGAAAAAGGCGAGCTGCTACACCGTGGCTATGCGATCGATGATTTGGCGTCAAACGCTGACTACCTAGAAGTCTGCTATGCGCTACTATACGGCGACCTGCCAACTGCCGAAGAAAAAGAAAAATTCTACGCGCGTGTATCTGATCATATGTCAGTGCATGACCAGCTGCGTAAATTCTTCGAAGGTTTCCGTCGTGACGCTCACCCAATGGCAATCATGGTCGGTGTCGTCGGTGCGCTATCAGCCTTCTACCACAACCACCTAGACATCTCTGATCCTGCGCATCGTGACAACACTGCGGTTGATCTGATTGCAAAAGTACCAACCCTAGCTGCGATGAGCTACAAGTACTCAATCGGCGAACCGTTCATGTACCCACGCAAGGACTTCAGCTATGCTGAAAACTTCCTATACATGATGTTTGCAACCCCAGGTGAGCCTGACTACAAAGTCAATCCAGTGCTGGTCAAAGCAATGGACAAGATCTTCACCCTGCACGCTGACCACGAACAAAACGCATCAACTTCTACCGTGCGTTTGGCTGGCTCAACTGGTGCCAACCCATATGCGTGTATCGCAGCAGGTATCGTGGCACTATGGGGTCCATCACACGGCGGTGCAAACGAAGCTGTCCTACAGATGCTAGACGAAATCGGCTCAGTCGAGCACGTCGAAGAATTCATGGAAAAAGTGAAGAAGAAAGAAGTGAAGCTGATGGGCTTCGGTCACCGCGTCTATCGTAACTTTGACCCACGTGCCAAAGTGATGAAAGAGACTTGTGATGAAGTACTAGGCGCGCTAGGCATCAACGATCCGAAGCTTGAGCTTGCAATGAAACTTGAAAAAATCGCCCTAGAAGACCCATACTTTGTAGAGCGTAAACTATATCCAAACGTTGACTTCTACTCAGGTATCATCCTAAAAGCAATCGGTATCCCAACCTCAATGTTTACCGTAATCTTCGCTCTAGCGCGTACTGTGGGCTGGATCAGCCACTGGACTGAAATGCACTCAGAGCCGTTCAAAATCGGTCGTCCACGCCAACGCTACACTGGCGAGACACACCGTGAGTTCGTACCTGTGGACAAGCGTAAATAATCCGATTCATAACGGATTTACTATAAAAATTTCCCCAAGTGATCGCTTGGGGAAATTTTTTTGTGATGCAAAAAACACCGCTTCAGCTCATGGCAAAAGCGGTGTCAAGCTTATCGTTTGGTGGTGATGGCGTTAAGGCAACAATCCCATCTCGGTCAGTACATCGACGGCAGCACGGTAGGCTTCTTGGGTCGCAGGTGCGCCGCAGTAGGGTAAGCTGTGTAGCAGTACTTCTTGGATTTCTGCAACGGTTGCACCATTATTGATCGCCCCACGAATATGCCCTTTGAGTTCGGTTGGACTTTTTTGGGCGATCAAGAACGCCATGGTAATTAATGAACGGGTTTTACGATCGATGCCATCGCGTTGCCAAGTCGAACCCCAAGCGTGTTCATTGATCCAGTCTTGTAGCGGTGCGGTAAATGGCGTCACCTGCCCCATAGAACGCTCGACATGCGCATCCCCCATCACTTGCTTGCGTACGGTGATGCCGTTTTGGTAGGTTGGGTTATTATCCATTCATATTTCTCCTTAAAATGCTGATGATTAATTAGCTTCGCACTTCCCCATGCCCAAAGACCACCCATTTTTCGGAAGTCAGTCCATGCAGACCCACAGGGCCACGAGCGTGAATCTTATCCGTTGAGATGCCGATTTCAGCACCCAAGCCATATTCAAAGCCATCGGCAAATCGGCTAGAGGCATTGACCATCACACTTGACGAATCGACACGGCGGATAAAGGCATTGGCAGTGGTATAGTTCTCAGTGATGATGACATCGGTATGATGGCTGCCGTAGTGATTGATATGACTGATGGCATCATCGAGACTGCCTACCACCTTGATCGCCAAGATTGGTGCCAGATACTCTGTGTACCAGTCATCTTCAGTTGCCGCCTGATAAGCATCACTCTGCCCAAGTATGCCTTGACTGACTGGGCATAAGCGAAACTGCATGGCACTGTCTGCATCCATCATCGCCTGTGTGATGGTAGGCAACAGCTGTTCTGCGATAGCTTCATGTACCAGTAGCGTCTCCATGGTGTTACAGGTGCCATAGCGAGAAGTTTTGGCATTGGTAGCGACTTGAATCGCCATCTCAAGGTTGGCATCTTTATCAATAAAAGTGTGGCAATTACCATCCAAATGCTTAATCACTGGCACCGTTGCACCATGGCTGATTCGCTCAATCAGCCCCTTGCCACCACGGGGAATAATCACATCGACCGACTCTTTCATAGTGATTAGGCTATCCACCGCCGAGCGATCTGTGGTCGCTAACACCTGCACCACATCCTGCGGCAGGCCTGCCATAGTCAGCCCTGCATGGATACAGGCAGCGATGGCTTGGTTGGAATGATACGCCTCAGAACCACCACGCAAGATGATGGCATTGCCCGATTTGATGGCAAGACTTGCCGCCTCAATGGTGACATTTGGACGGGATTCATAGATCATACCGACAACACCAAGCGGTACACGCATTTTGCCCAGCTGAATGCCTGATGGGCGATAGGTCATGTGACTGATCTCACCCACAGGATCAGGCAAAGCGATCACATCATCGAGCGATGCGATCATGCCATCAAAACGCGTTTCATTAAGCACCAAGCGATCCAAGAGCGATGCCTCAAGCCCATTATCTTGCCCTGCTTTGACATCGATGGTATTGGCATCAAGCACCGCTTGTTTTTGCTCTATCAAAGCCTGCTTGATACAGCTTAGGGCGTGGTTTTTGGTCTTCGTGTCGGCGGCGGCAAGGTGAGCAGCGGCGGCTTTGGCAGCTGTACCCACTTGATTCATATAGCTTGTGATGTCGGTGATGCTCATGGCGTGTCCTGTTTTTTAATTTTAAATTGATAAGACTATAGCACCACAGCTCCGATTTGGCAAGCAATCCGCACTACGAACACGACTGCGATTTGTCAAACTAGCGCACCCACACTCGCCATTTTTATCTAAGAAAATTTGTATAAAATTCAATCATCACCAACAAATACCCATCAAATTTTTCATAGAAAAATGCAGATTATTCATAAAAATAGCGATTTTATATGCTTTTTATCCGCTTTGATGAAAAATACAGCAAAAAATTGTGAAAAATATTTGCCTTTATTTTAGTTTTGGGTAAAAATATGCTATTACAACTTCGTTTTTTGTGACCAGCAGGATGCGTTATCGTCACAAGCTTTATTTACAGATTAAACAAGACAGGAAGATTTATGACCGGCTTACGACCAATTGCTCTGGACTTACAGGACATTCACAAGAGCTATGGCTCTTTGGATGTACTAAGAGGTGTTTCCCTGACCGCCCATGATGGTGATGTCATCAGCATTTTAGGTTCGTCAGGTTCAGGCAAATCAACCCTACTTCGCTGCATTAACCTACTTGAAAACCCAACTTCAGGCAAAATCATCGTCGGTCAAGAAGAGCTGAAACTCAAAAGCAAAAACGGTGAGCTGATCGCCGCCGACCGTCGTCAGCTTGAGAAACTGCGTTCAAAGATTGGCTTTGTATTCCAAAGCTTCAACCTATGGCCGCACAAAACCATTTTACAAAACATCATCGAAGGCCCAACCCAAGTATTGGGTCTA
The DNA here is from genome assembly GCF_024137865.1 of Moraxella sp. FZFQ2102. Classification (NCBI taxonomy): domain Bacteria; kingdom Pseudomonadati; phylum Pseudomonadota; class Gammaproteobacteria; order Moraxellales; family Moraxellaceae; genus Moraxella; species Moraxella sp. FZFQ2102. Next base: position 1,295,434 of record NZ_CP099960.1, on the reverse strand, counting down.
AGCAAAGAAGACGCGATCAAGGATGCTGAGCGTTTATTGACCAAGGTTGGTCTGTTGGACAAAAAAGATGCCTACCCTGACAATCTGTCAGGCGGTCAGCGTCAGCGCGTCGCCATCGCTCGCGCACTTGCCATGAAGCCGCAAGTGCTGCTGTTCGATGAACCGACATCTGCATTGGACCCTGAGCTGGTCAATGAAGTGTTGGCAGTCATGCGTGAACTTGCTGCCGAAGGTCGCACCATGCTGATCGTCACTCATGAAATGCGCTTTGCTCGTGAAGTATCTAGCAAGGTCGTATTTCTACATCAAGGTCGCATCGAAGAGATCGGCACACCCGAAGAGGTCTTCGATCGTCCAAAATCAGAGCGCGTGCGTGAATTTATGGCATCGCATCGTTAATTGTTAATTTGCCCATCATTTATTAAGGACATTACCATGCACAAACTTACTGCACTTGCCGCCATCAGTACCATTGCTTTGGTCGGTTGTAACCAAAAACCTGCCGACACTGCTGCTGACAGCACCGCAGTTCGCACCATCGTGATCGCAACAGAAGCGGCTTACCCTCCATTCAACGACACGGATGCCAGTGGCAAAATCGTCGGCTTTGATGTCGATGTGATCAACGCCGCCTGCGCTGAGATGAAAGCCAAATGCGAAATCGTCGCACAAGATTGGGACGGTCTGATTCCAGGTCTGCTTGCCAATAAATACGATGCCATCATCGCAGGCATGTCAATCACCCCAGAGCGTCAAGCACAGGTGGATTTTAGCGAGCCATATTTTTCTAACACCATCGTTTGGCTTGCCAAAAAAGACGGCAGCTTTGACCCAAATAACATCAAAAACCTAGTGCTGGGCGGTCAGCGTTCTACCACAGGTGCTGCCTACATCACCGAAAAATATGATGGCAAAGACGGCAACACCGTACAGCTGTACGACACCTATACCAATGCTTATCTTGACATGAAAGCAGGTCGTAACGCTGCAGTCATGGCAGAAAAAGCATCAGCATCTGACTGGCTAAAACAAGAAGGCAATGAAGCGTTCGGCTTGGTCGGTGATGAGATCGATAATGATGACAACCTAGGTATCGCTGTGCGTAAAGGCGATGCACTAAAAGACGAGCTGAACTCTGCTTTGGCTAAGCTAAAAGAATCAGGCAAACTTGCTGAAATCGAAAAAGCTTATTTTTAATCTGTCATAGATTTGACTTTTGTTGTTCATAAAACGGCAGTCATCATGTCATATTTTGACTGCCCTTTTACCCATTGAGCGCATTTGCGCTGACCGTTAAGGATACTGTCATGAAATTAAGTTATATCGCCGGCGCTGTGTTCGCCGCCACTGCCTTGTCTGCTTGCAGCAATGAAAAACCTGCTGAGCCTGAACAAGCTGCCGCCCCTGCTGCTACCGAAGGCGAACAAAAGCACATTCGTATCGTCACTGAGTCGAACTTCAAGCCGTTTAGTTATCTGGATGTCCAAGGCAATGTCGTCGGCTTTGAGATTGACCTTGCCAATGCGCTGTGCGAAGAGATGAAAGCCAAATGCGACATCGTCAGCCAAGATTGGGACAGCTTAATCCCAAGCCTGCAAGCCAATCAAGCAGACGCCATCATGGCGGGTATGTCTATCACCCCAGATCGCCTAAATGTCGTGGACTTTAGCGAGCCATATTTTGATAATAAACTGGTCTTGATCGGTAAAAAAGGCGACGACATTTCGCTTGACACCATCGCAGGCAAAACCATCGCCACCCAACAAGCCACCGTATCAGCCGAATACCTTGCCAAGAACTATCCAGATGCCATCGTCAAAACTTATGATAAGCAAGACAATGCCTATCTGGATTTGACCGCTGGTCGTGCTGATGCGATGATGTCTGACATCATGCCTGTCAGTGACTGGCTGACCACTGAACAAGGTCAAGGCTACGAGATCAAAGGCGATGCCATCGATATCGATGATAAAGTCGGTATCGCAGTGCGCAAAGGAGATGCGCTAAAAGCTGAATTTGACGCTGCCTTAGCAAGCCTAAAAACCAACGGTAAATATGCCGAGATCGCCGCCAAGCATCTGGGCGACACCGTAAAAGTACAATAAATTTACAAAGACAAAGATGAGTTGAACATCTTTGTTACCATTCAATCAAGGAGAAGATGATGAAATTCAATAAATTTGGTATCGCAGCTGCTGTGATCAGTGCGATGACTTTGACCGCGTGCGGCGGCAACAGCGGCGATAAAGCAGCTGCTGAAGGCGGCGAAGTGCTACGCATCGCAACCGAAGGTGCTTATGCACCATTTAACTTCACCAATCCAGACGGCAGCGTCGGCGGCTTTGATGTCGATATCGCCAATGCCCTATGCGATAAGATGCGAGTCAAATGTGAAATCGGTGCGCAAGATTGGGACGGTATCATTCCTGCACTGAAGACCGGCAAATTTGACGCCATCGTCTCAGCGATGTCGGTAACGCCTGAGCGCAGCGAGCAGGTCGATTTTAGTAAACCATACTATGTCAATACCTTGGTATTTTTGGCGAAAAATGACTCAACTTTTGACCCAACATCAGCCGCCGCCATCGAAGCTGCCAAGATCGTCGCTCAGCGTTCGACCATCTCAAGCCAATGGCTGACCGCCACTTATCCAAACAGCAAACCACAGCTGTATGACACCTTGGATAATGCCTTCATCGATCTGGGCAATGGTCGCGCTGATGCGATGATCTCTGATAAGCTGCCTGCATTGACTTGGCTAAAATCCGACCTAGGTCAAGGCTTTAGTATCAAAGGCGATGACATCGATATCGATGACAAGATCGCGGTAGCTGTCGATAAAGGCAATACCGAGCTATTGACCAAAATCGATGATGCACTTGCTGCGATCAAAGCCGACGGCACTTATAAGCAAATCGTCGTCAAGCACTTTGGTGAAGAAGGCATGCCTGCTGGCATGGAGTAATCTTGCTCATCAAGCGTGATTGGCTAAACAAGGATGTGATAGCAGTCAATGCTTGTAAAAACTTGGCACGCCATCTCATGGATTGCAGACGGTGTGCGTCATTTTTACAAGAATTATAATTGACTATTTTTAATTTTTTACCATTTAAATAAGGTATTTCAGTGTTTGATTTACAAGGTTATGGCCCGATTTTATTACAGGGCACACTGCTGACCATTAAGCTTGGCTTAACAAGCCTAGTCTTTGGGCTGTTGTTTGGCTTGTTGGGTGCTTTGGCCAAATTATCAGGCATTTGGATTTTGGAAAAACTTGCCAATCTGTACACCACTGTGGTGCGCGGCATCCCTGAGCTGTTGATGGTATTTTTCATCTTCTTTGGCGGTGGCATTATCTTAGCAATGATTGCTAAGCAGCTTGGCTATTCTGGACGCGTGGACATCAGCCAGTTTTGGGCAGGTGTTGCCGCGTTATCGATCATGTTCGGCGCTTATGCCACCGAAGTATTTCGCATGGCGATCCAAGATATCCCAAAAGGACAATGGGAGTCGGCACAAAGTATCGGTATGCGTCCGACACAGACCTTTTTTCGTATCATCTTGCCACAGATGTGGATGGTGGCGCTACCAGGGCTTGGTAACTTGGCACTGGTCTTATTAAAAGACACGGCACTGGTCTCGCTGATCGGTTTGCATGATTTGATGTATTTTTCACAGCGTGCTGCGCAATCGACACAGCAGCCATTTACCTTTTTCTTGACAGCCGCCTTGATTTATCTGGTGCTGACTTCGGTGATCACCCTGTTTATGATGTGGTCTGAAGATCGTGCCAATCCTGCTGCGCGCTACGCCAAAAAACTTCGTAAGCTAGGGGGTAGATCATGAACTGGAACTGGCAAGCGATCATCCAATATTTCCCCGATCTACTCAAGGCATCGATCACCACCATTGAGCTTGTGGTGCTGTCGTGTGCTTTAGGCTTGGTCTTTGGCGTACTGCTTGGCTTATGGCGATTATCACCGATTGCTTGGCTGCGCGCCATTCCTGCGGCGTATATTTTCTTTTTCCGTGGCACGCCGCTATTGGTACAGATTTTCTTGATTTATTATGGCTTGGGTCAGTTTGATGCGGTGCGCGAATCAGCACTGTGGAAGCCTGTATTTAGTGTGCCGTTTTGGTGTGCGATCATCGCCTTTACGCTGAACACTTCTGCCTACATCGGTGAGATCGTTCGTGGCGCGATCCAAGCTGTGCCAAAGGGCGAGCTTGAAGCCGCTGATGCCATCGGTATGTCATGGGTACAAAAACTGCGCCGCATCACCCTGCCGCGTGCTTTTGGTATCATGATTCCTGCTTATAGCAATGAAGTGATTTTTATGCTAAAAGGCAGTGCCTTGGCAGCATCGATCACGGTTGTTGAACTGACGCACAAGGCGCGCGACATCATCGCAGTGACTTATCTAAACCTTGAGATGTTCTTCGCGGCAGGTGTGATCTACCTAGTGATCAGCTGGATTTTCTTATTTATCTTCCGTCAATTTGAACGCCACATCAACCGCCATAAGCGTTATGTACCACCAAGCCAAACCCAAGTCTCGGCGTGATGTTCGATTGACACTCATAAAAACTTGCCCATCGTCATGATCGGCAAGTTTTTTATTGGCTGATGATTGCTTGGTTTAAATACCCAAACTTGTCATACGCCGATTGGCGTGATAGACTAGATCTTGATAATAACAATGAACCACCCGCCCCATCCACAGCACATTATTATTCACTCAATCAAACTTATCCATCGCGTTCATTGGTGCGCCTGCGGTAAGGTAATTTTTATAACAATAATAAGGAAACGATATGGGACTTTTAGTCAATGGTGTCTGGCATGACACTTGGTATGAAACTGGCAAAACCAAAGGTCGCTTCGTGCGCGAACAATCTGGATTCCGTGATTGGCTGACCAAAAATGGCGAACCCGGTCCCAATGGTGAAGCTGCCGTCCCTGCCGCAAAAGGTCGCTATCATCTGTATGTCAGTCTAGCCTGTCCATGGGCGAACCGCACGCTGATTGTCCGTAAGCTTAAAGGATTGGAAGATCTGGTATCGGTATCGGTCGTGCATTGGCTGATGCGCGAGCATGGTTGGACTTTCCAAGAAGGTGAAGGCGTGATCGCAGATCCTGTGATGAACGCCAAATATCTGCACGAGCTTTATACCAAAGCGCGCCCTGACATGACAGGTCGTGTAACCGTGCCTGTACTGTGGGATTTACAAGAAAATCGCATCGTCAGTAATGAATCCAGCGAGATCATTCGTATGTTTAACACGGCATTTGATGATCTGGGCGCAAAGGCAGGTGATTACTACCCCATTCATCTGCGTGATGAGATCGATGCGATGAATGAGCGCATTTATCCGACGGTCAATAACGGCGTGTATCGCTGCGGTTTTGCCACCACCCAAGAAGCCTATGAAGAAGCGTTTCACCCTTTATTTGAGACCCTAGATTGGCTGGATGAACACTTAAGCTCTACAGACTATCTGGTGGGCAATCAGCCGACCGAAGCGGACATTCGCCTATTCACCACGCTGATCCGCTTCGATGCGGTGTATTATGGGCATTTTAAATGCAATAAAAAACACATCCGCGACTATCCTGCCTTGCATCGCTATGTTGATCGCCTAATGCAGATGCCTGAGTTCGCCGAGACCATCAATATACACCACATCAAGCATCATTATTACCAAAGCCACACCACCATCAATCCAACAGGCGTTGTGCCGATTGGTCCTGATGTGCTGTACTGATTTTTGGATAAGAAAACACCGCATGGCATCTGATCATACGGTGTTTTTATTGCCGATGTTTCACATGAAACCTATTTGAATGGCAAAGTATAAAGCTGATTATTGCACCGTCTCGCTCACAGGCGCATCATCGATGCCAAACAGCTGATCGATCGCCTTGGCATCAAAGCGGTATTCTTTACCACAAAAACCGCAATCAAGCACAAGTGCGCCATCATGCGCGACAAGCATTTGCTTAGCATCATCCAGACCCAATTGCACAATTGCCCCTTCGGATTTTTCCTGAGAACAAGTACACGCAAAATGTAGCGGTGTACTCTCAGGCAACGCCACTTCTTCTTCGTGATACAAGCGGTACAAGATCTCATCGGCTGGTAAATCGGTGATCTCATCGGCTTTTAGCGTATTGGTCAAGACGCTCAAGCGATCCCACAGATCAGGGTCGTTTTCTTTATCTTCATCGCTTTGTGGCAGCAGCTGCACCAACACACCACCTGCTGCGACATCATTGGTGGCAAGCTTGATGATGGTTGGGATTTGTGCTGATTGTTTTTGATAATGCGCCAAGCACTCGCCCAGATTATCACTCACTCGCTCCACGATGCCTTGGTACGCTTCGCCCTTATCAGGATGAATGCTAATAAATAGCACGCCTGCGCCCAATTGCGCAAAGGCATCATCGCTGCTGACAAGACTTGCCCAAAGCTTCTGATCGTCTTCACTTTGAGCATCAAAGCTTGCCAATGCACGCACTGCGCCTGTGTGATCGCACTCTGCCATCGCCCAATTTAGGCGCGCGTTATCGTCTGAAGTCTGTAGCTGAATCGACAGCTTGCCGTCGATTTTTAGCGTGCCAATAAGCAGACTTGCCGAGACCAACATCTCGCCAAGCAGTGCTTTGATCGCAGCAGGATATGCCTTTTGAGCGATGACAGTTTGATAAGCATCCGTCAGACGCACGACATCGCCACGCACCACCGAATTATCAATAAAAAAACGCTGACGGTAGTTGTTTACATCAGTAGTCATAAAATTTTCCAAAATAAGAGATGATTGGCTCATTAATGGGGATGCTTGGTGAAATTTCTAGGGCGTGGCAGATGGTTTTTCCAAGGGTTTAGTTTGGTGAATGGATTTGAATTAATCTTAAGATGCTACTTTGGGACAATGGCGATGGTTTGGGTAATTGGATACAATTGATCAAAGCTGTGATATAAAATTTTACACTCTCACCCCCAATCACCGTGATATAATCACACAGTTGCACCGCCTAACGATTTGGGGTGGCTGCAAGCAAAGTTTTTACACTTTTTACTTTGATATTTTTTCTACTGTGATACTAAGGAACAAGCTATGTGCGGTATCGTTGGCGCAATTCGTGCGCATCATAATGTGGTTGATTTTTTGACAGACGGTCTAAAGCGTCTGGAATATCGCGGCTATGACTCATCAGGCATCGCGGTGCAGACCGAGACAGGCATTCGCCGAGTGCGCCGTGTCGGTCGCGTGGCACTGATGGAAGAAGCTGCCAAGAATAAGGAAATTTATGGTCATACCGGCATCGGTCATACGCGCTGGGCAACGCACGGTGGCGTGACTGAGCCGAACGCACATCCACACATCTCAGCAGGTCTGATCTCGGTGGTGCATAACGGCATCATCGAAAACTTCGAAGCTGAGCGCGTCCGCCTAGAAGCGCTGGGTTATGTGTTCGAATCACAGACCGACACCGAAGTCATCGCCCACAGTGTGCACCACGAATATGTCAATAATGGCCATGATCTGTACACCGCCGTACAAGCTGCGACCGCGCGTTTTCACGGAGCGTATGCCATCGCCGTGATCGCCAATGACAAGCCGAATCAAATGGTGGTTGCGCGCATGGGCTGCCCACTGCTGGTCGCCTTTGGTGATGATGAAGTATTCATCGCATCTGATGTCTCAGCGGTGATTGCCTTTACACGCCGCGTGACTTACCTAGAAGATGGCGACATTGCTCTACTGTCAGCAGGTGGCATTGATAAGCTACTAGACAAAGATGGCGTGGAAGCGACGCGTATTGTCAAGACCTCTGAGCTGTCTTTGGCATCGCTTGAGCTTGGCCCATACAGCCACTTTATGCAAAAAGAAATCTACGAGCAGCCGCGCGCCGTGTCTGACACCGCTGAGATTTTCTTAGAAGGTGGCTTTATCGCAGAAAACTTCGGCGATGGCGCAAGTGAGATTTTCAATAAAATCAACAGCATCAAAATCCTTGCCTGCGGTACTTCGTATTATGCCGCTTTGACAGGTAAATACTGGCTTGAAAGCATCGCCAAGATCCGCTGTGATGTCGAGATCGCGAGCGAATATCGCTATCGCGATGTCATCGGTGATGAAAATGAGCTGATCGTTACCATCAGTCAGTCGGGTGAGACACTTGACACCATGGAAGCGCTAAAATTTGCCATGACTCAGGGGCATAAATACAGCCTATCGATCTGTAATGTCATGGAATCTGCCCTACCGCGCAATTCAACGCTTGCCATCTACACGCGCGCAGGCGCGGAGATTGGCGTGGCATCGACCAAGGCATTTACCACGCAGTTGGTTGTGCTGTTTGGTCTGGCGGTGACTTTGGGTAAAATTCGCGGCTTTGTCAATGATGAGACTGCCGAAAACTATGCCGAAGACTTGCGCCTACTACCAGGCAGCATTCAGCACGCACTAAACCTTGAACCACAGCTTGGTGCATGGGCACAAAAATTCTCAGCCAAGCCATCGGCACTGTTCCTAGGTCGCGGTATCCACTACCCGATCGCACTAGAAGGTGCATTGAAATTAAAAGAGCTGACCTACATCCACGCTGAAGCCTATCCAGCTGGTGAGCTTAAGCATGGTCCGCTTGCCTTGGTCGATGAGAATATGCCTGTGGTCGTCATCTCACCAAACGATGGTCTATTGGACAAAGTCAAGGCCAATATGCAAGAAGTGTCGGCGCGTGGCGGTGAGCTGTTTGTGCTATCTGATCTTGATAGTGACTTCACGGCAGGTGAAGGCATTCATGTCATCCGCACACCGCGTCATGTCGGCGTACTATCGCCAATCGTCCACACCATCGGTGTGCAGCTGTTGTCATATCATGTTGCCTTGGTGCGTGGCACCGATGTCGATAAACCTCGTAACCTAGCTAAGTCGGTGACGGTGGAATAAGCCGCTCTCTGAACAAAACAAAAATCCAGCGAATGATCTGTTCGCTGGATTTTTCTTGGCTGAATGGATGCTTAAGGCTGCCATTTGATAAAGTTTGACAATAGTTTTAATCCTGCGTCATGGCTTTTTTCTGGGTGAAACTGCGTGATGAACAGGTTGTCACGGATAATGCTTGAGCAGAATTTCTCGCCATATTCGGTGGTGGCGATGATCAGATTGTCATCTGCCACAGGGTCGCAGTAGTAGCTGTGCGTGAAATAAAAATGCTCATGATTGCAGCCATCCCACAACTCATGATCAGTGTCAGCATCGACACGATTCCAGCCGACATGGGGGATTTTGATCGGATGGCCATTCTCGACCCAAGTCTCATCAAACAGACGCACCGCCCCTTTAATGATACCAAGACATGGCACATCCCCTTCTTCAGAATAATCAAACATCGCCTGCATACCGACACAGATGGCCATCACAGGCTTATTTGCTAGTGCATCCTTGACCGCGATATCAATGCCATGTGCGACCATATTTGCCATCGCATCACGCATCGCACCAACACCAGGGAGCATGACTTTATCCGCTGACTGGATGACTTTTGGATCGCTTGTGATGACAACATCACCACCAGCGACACTCAGGGCATTTGCCACAGAATACAGATTACCCACGCCATAATCAAGCAGTGCAATTTTTGGGGCAGTCATCGTCATCCCCTTATAGCATTTCTTTGGTCGATGGCAGCTGATTCAGCGCGCGCTCATCGTATTCGACTGCCATGCGTAAGGCTCTTGCCAAGGCTTTAAACACACTTTCGATCTGATGGTGGCTGTTTTTGCCTTTTAAATTATCAATGTGTAAAGTGATGAAAGCATGATTGACCAAGCCATAGAAAAACTCAGAAAACAGATCGACATCCATCTTGCCAATGTGTGAGCGCGTAAACGGAATGTCCATGTGCAAGCCCGGACGACCCGAAATGTCTACCACCACGCGACTTAGGCTCTCATCCAGTGGCGCGTAAAAATGCCCATAGCGGCGGATGCCTTTTTTATCGCCTAGGGCAGCTTTTAGCGCCTGACCGATGGCGATGCCGACATCTTCGACGCTGTGATGATCATCAATGTGCGTATCGCCGACACATTTGACATCCAGATCAATCAAGCCGTGGCGCTTAATCTGATCAAGCATATGATCCAAAAACGGCACGCCCGTATCTAGGACGCCTTGACCTGTGCCGTCAAGGTTGATGCTGACGCTGATTTGCGTCTCGGCGGTGTTGCGAGTGATGGTGGCAGTGCGTGCGGTCATGGTAAATCCTTGCAAATGAATCAATTTAGGTCGCAATGGCAATCGCTGACATTTATCTTGTATTGCATCTTACGACGATAATTTTGATATTTTTACATAAAATACACCCCTTGCCAACTGCTAATTGGGGTATAATGGCAAATTTATTCGCTTTTGGGCAATTTGCCGCCAAAATCCACCATGCATGATTTAAAAATTTGGCATCCGTCCCCATCTTATGATCAATTCATCTGTTTGGACAGATGATATATGTTTAAAAATTTTTAAGGGTAAATTATGGCATTATTACCAATTTTGGCTTATCCTGATCCGCGTCTGCGCACCATCGCTGCGCCTGTGGCTGCTGTGGATGACACGATCAAAACTTTAATCGATGATATGTTTGAAACCATGTATCACGCCAACGGCATCGGGCTTGCCGCCACGCAAGTCGATCGCCATGTGCAGCTGATCGTGATGGATTTGGCGCGTGATGGCGAAGAGCCTGCGCCGCAAGTGTTCATCAATCCTGTGGTGACGCCGCTGACCGATGAACTTAAGCCATATCAAGAAGGCTGCCTGTCTGTACCTGAAGTATATGATGATGTCGAACGCCCAAGCCGCGTGCATATTGATGCGCTGGATCGTGATGGCAAGGCGTTCAGCATTGATGCCGACGGGCTGTTGGCGGTGTGCATTCAGCATGAGATGGATCATCTAAACGGTAAATTGTTCGTCGATTATCTCTCGACGCTCAAGCAAAGCCGCGCGCGCGATAAAGTCAAAAAAGTACTAAAAGCACGCGAAAAACAATCAGCGTGATTACCATCTAAAGCCATCATTGATGGCTTTTTTGTTGAGCATCCAAAATGAAAAAAAGAAAAACCCACCACATGGGCGGGTTATCTATAATGATTAACCATCAATGAATCTGCAGATAATCGGTCTCAATCTCGACGCTGCCATCGCGTTTTTTGTCCAGTTCGCCTGTGATGGTCACAGTCTTGCCGATGATGTTGCTGCCACGCGTTTCGTCATCATCGATATCGACGCGCACTTTGCCACTGGCGTCTTGTAGCTCATAGCTTTCTTTGGCAAGCTTACGGATGATTTTGCCTTTGATGGTGACTGGCATCTCATCGCTTAGATTTTTGGCGGTGGCAGCGGTGATGACTTGGGTGGCCTGTGCGTGCGCTGCACCTGAGACCAATACAGCAGCGGCAAGTAACGCGGTCGATAGCTTAGCGAATGATTTCATAAAAAACTCCTGAAATGATAAACTTAGGTTTTCTTTGGCAAAGCTTATCTTGCCCTGCCGATGTGTGTATTACACCACACCAAGCTTAAATTAAGCTTAAGGCAGACATTTGACAGAGAATTTTTTATCAATTTTCTGTCAAGTTTTTGATTTATCATAGAAAAAACCTGCCAAGTGACAGGTTTTTTGTGTATTGATGAAATTTAGCCCTTATGAGCGAACTTCGGATCTGCCGCTGCGGTGAACAGCACATCGGTCGATGAGTTCAGCGCAGTCTCGGCTGAGTCTTGGATCACACCGATGATAAAGCCGATGGCGACCACTTGCATGGCGATGTCATTTGGGATGTTAAATAGACTACACGCCAATGGAATCAGTAGCAATGAGCCACCTGCCACGCCTGATGCACCGCACGCCGATAGCGAGCCGACGATGGCAAGTAGCAGCGCTGAGCCGAAGCTGACTTCAATGCCAAGTGTGTGCGCCGCTGCCAAGGTCAGTACATTAATAGTGATCGCCGCGCCTGCCATGTTGATGGCCGCACCCAGTGGAATGGTCATCGAATAGGTGTCTTCGCTCAAGCCCAATTTGCGCGCAAGGTTCATGTTCACAGGGATGTTCGCCGCTGATGAACGGGTAAAGAACGCCGTCACGCCTGACTCACGCAAGCAGGTGAATACCAGCGGATATGGGTTTTTGCGCGTCATGGCAAAGACGATGATCGGGTTCACCACCAATGCGATAAACAGCATCGAGCCGACCAGTACCAGCAATAGGCGTGCATAGCCAACCAAAGCTTCGACACCCGTCTCAGCAACGGTACTCGCCACAAGACCCAAAATACCAAATGGCGCAAGTGCAATGATCCACTTAACCACGCTCGTGACCGCTGTGCCCAGATCGGCAACGACTTGGCGTGTGGTCTCAGCCACATGACGCAGTGCAAGACCGATCAGCACCGCCCAAGTCAAAATGCCCATGTAGTTGGCTTCTGCCAAAGACTTGACAGGGTTTGCCACCAAGTTCATCAAAAGATTGGTCAAAACTTCACGCAGGCTTTGTGGTGCCGCTTGTTCGACTGCTTGCATATTGGCAAGGGCAAGCTCAGTTGGGAACAAGAAGCTTGCACCCACTGCCACCAATGCCGCCGAAAAAGTGCCGATCAGATACAGCACAAAAATCGGCTTGATGCGCACATCGCTGCCCACTTTATGCCCAGAGACCGCTGCAAGCACCAGCACAAAGACCAATACAGGGGCAACTGCCTTTAACGCACCAACAAAAATCGACCCCAAAATCCCAAGGCTCAATCCTGCTGCAGGGGCAAACACCCCGATCAATGTACCGACAATCAGCGCCAACACAATCATCGGCACCAAGCCCACTTTCAAATAAGCATCCACGATCGAACGCATACAGACTCCTAATAACGCCAAGCGTCACTGACAAAAGTTACTTGTAAAATAGGTGTACTATACCACTTTTTGGCGATAAAATCTGTAATTTGTTGCACAATTCTTGCAAAATGATGGTGATTGCAGTGCGATATGTGTGCGCTTTCACAAAAAAAGCCTGTCAAACTGACAAGCTTTTTCGATGAATGACAAAAATTTGGTGAAAATTTACTCACACCAACGGCTCAGACGCGACAATAATGCCATTATTATCTGCATAAATATAATCGCCATCGCAGATAGTCACACCGCCAAACTGAAGCGTCAGACCCACTTCGCCGACGCCTTTGCGCGTGGATTTTTGGGGAATGCTCGCCAGTGCCTGCACGCCCAACTCCATCGTCGCCATCGCATCGACATCGCGCACGCAGCCATAGACGATCACGCCTGTCCAACCGTGCTTGACCGCCGACTCTGCGATCATATCACCCAATAGCGCACAGCGCATCGAGCCGCCGCCATCGACGACCAGCACACGCCCTGCACCATCGGTGGCAAGCAGCTCTTTGACGCGCGAATTATCTTCAAAGCACTTGACCGTCACCACCTGCCCGCCAAAGCTTGTGCGCCCGCCAAAATTACGAAAACTCTTGCCATCGATATACGGCGACACCACGCCTGTGACTTTATCGCCTTGATCATCCAATAAATCGCAAGTGACAAATTGCACCATCACACCACTCCTTGTTTTAGGTTTGTAGATTTGTAGAGTTTTCACTGTACAATGTATCAAAAACCTTGTCAATTTATAAGCATAATTTTGTCAAAAAATAGCCGCACATCAGCTTGGCACAGCCGCCAAATCCAGCTCAAATCCTGATTCAAACGCCATCATCTCACCTGTCAATGGATCAATAAAGGACAGTCTTTTTGCCAGTAATTGTAAAGGATGGCTAAAATCATCATCGGACTTATGCGATACAGTAGGATAAAAGCTGTCATTGACGATCGCGATGCCAAGATGATTCATATGGACGCGCAATTGGTGCAGTTTACCCGTACTTGGATGCAGTTCGTATTTGGCAAATCGCCCATCATCACGATATTCAAGCACATCGATCTTGGTATGTGTATTGGGCGTGTGATTGCCGACTTGCATGGTATAAAATGGCTCACCCCGCTCAAGATACAGGCTTAGTTCTAAGGGAAATTGTAAACTTGTGCTAACAGGTGCGATGGCATGATATACTTTATGAACATCACGCGTGGCAAATAAGCTTTGGTAAGCTTGGCGCGCCTTATGCGTCTTGGCAAACATGATAAGCCCTGCCGTCTCACGATCCAGCCGATGAATGGGCGAGATCACATCATTGTCAAATTGGCACTTAAGCCGCGTCAGCAGCGTCTGCACCACATAGTTTCCTGCAGGTGCGACAGTGAGAAAATGCGGCTTATCCACCACAAGCAAATCATCATTTTCAAAAACAATCCGATGTACAAAAGGCACGACAGTCTCACTAGGCAGCGCACGATAATAATAAATCGTCATGCCATGCTGATAAGGTGCATCCACGCCAAGCACCGCGCCATCTGTCGCCACCACCAAGCCATCATCAAAGCGTGCGCGCCACTCATCCGCACTGATGTGGGCGAATTTGCCACAGATATAAGCAAAAATACTCTCAGGCTGCACAGCCATCTTGGGCAAGTATAGCTTGCTTGGCGAAATGCCGTTTCGGGTTGCTGGGGCGTGGGTCATGATTTGGCAGGACAATGGATTTGATGGCATTGTAGGTAGGCACTGTCCAAAAGTCAAGCTCGGCAGTTTTGATAAAATAAGTCGTTTTAATCAATCATATCAATCAGATCTTCATGTATGATTTATTTTTTATAATTTAAAAAATTTACACTTGTAAACTGTAAATCCATCACAAATCATGCTAAGATAAAGCAAATTTTTATAATTGAATGGATCTGTCATGACTACAAGTACCGTACCACCGCACAAAAAAGCCTATTTTGCAAAATCTGATCATGAGCGCGTCGTCGTCACTGGCATGGGTGCATTGACCCCTGTCGGCACAAGCCTTGATGAGATTTGGGATAATCTGACTAATGGTGTCAGTGGCATCACGCGCCTTGATGGCTTTGATGATAAGACGGTGGCGATTGATGAATTTCGCGCGCAGATCGCAGGGCTTGTGAAGAATTTTGATGCCAAAGAATTTCTAAACCCCAAAGAAGCGCGCCGCTTTGATACTTTTGTGCATTATGCGCAAGTCGCGGCAGCACAAGCGCTACATCATGCAGGCTTGATTGATGGCATCACAGGCGATAGTCTGCCTGTCAATGTCGATGGCACGCGCTTTGGTGTGGTGATGGGCTCGGGCATTGGCGGCATTCAGACCATCGAAAATAGCCGCGACACCTTGCGCGATCACGGTGCCAAAAAAGTCTCACCTTTTATCATCCCTGGTACGATTGTCAATATGCCGGCAGGCTTGATCGCGATGCGTCATGGACTAAAAGGCGCAAACCTTGCCACTGCGACAGCTTGTACGACTTCGACACACGCTATTGGCTTAGGCGCGCGCTTGATTGCCTATGGCGACTGTGATGCGGTCTTGGTCGGTGGTAGCGAGAAAGCATCGACGCCACTTGGACTGTCAGGCTTTGGCGCGATGCACGCACTCTCGACGCGCAATGATGAGCCGACGCGCGCAAGCCGCCCTTTTGACAAAGACCGTGATGGCTTTGTGCTAGGTGATGGCGCAGGCGCTTTGGTGCTAGAAAGCCTTGCCCATGCCAAAGCACGCGGCGCGACCATCTTGGCAGAATTGGTCGGCTTTGGCATGAGTGATGACGCCAATCACATCACCAGCCCATCGACAGGTGGTGAAGGTGCGGCGCGTGCGATGGCGGCAGCCCTTGCCGATGCTGGCATCAGCGCAGATCAGGTCGGCTATATCAACGCTCACGGCACAAGCACACCACAGGGCGATGTCGCCGAAAGTCAAGCGATCGAGCGTTTATTTGGTGAGGACATTTTGGTCAGCTCAACCAAATCAATGACGGGGCATCTGTTGGGCGCTGCAGGGGCGATTGAAGCGATTTTTACCGTCTTGGCACTACAAAATCAGCTGCTGCCACCGACCATTAACCTAGACAATGTCGATGACGCCTGCACGCTTGACTATATTCCACACACTGCGCGCAAGGTGAGTGGCGTGAATTTCGCGCTGTCTAACAGCTTTGGCTTTGGCGGCACCAATGGCTCACTGCTACTGCGTAAATGGGATGAGTGATTGATATTTATCATAAAAACCACCCCAAAGGTTTGCGGTCTTTGGGGTGGTTTTTATGGCGAGATACACAGATGGCTTTTGAGCTCATTGTCATCCTTTTATCCTTGCGCGCGTCATGGCAGGACTGGATGCTGGTAGTGAAATGCCATGGAGAAAAGTGGCAATAAATAAACTTGCGGTATCTAGAAATACTACAAGTTTATCAATGCTATAAGAAGTTAATTTCACCCACTTAAAACTTATTTCAGTGAATTTATCAAATACTTTGATGATCGGATATTATTCGCCAATATCTTAATTTATGCTATACTTTGGATCATTGGATGACAAACAAATAAAGTTTTACCCTTTATTTTTATAACTATTTAAAAACTTAATAAAATCAATCAGTTATAATAGGTGGATTTTTGTTTGGGTAAAAAGGGTAAAACCATCATAACCCCCTGTTATTTCTTAGTTTTTTTGTTTATCATTACTCTTCACTACCGCATAGGTAGCTTAGAAAACACTTTGACTACGCCCACGCCATTGGCAAATCTTCACTACCGCATAGGTAGCTTAGAAACTACAGACATTCATGCCTATGCCTATAATTTGCTTCACTACCGCATAGGTAGCTTAGAAACCAACCGCATTTGTGTGGTACTCGTACAATTTCTTCACTACCGCATAGGTAGCTTAGAAACCTTGGCTTTTTGGTATGCAGGGATTAATTCACTTCACTACCGCATAGGTAGCTTAGAAAAGCAGCAGGGGGGTTTAGAACCAAATCAAAATCTTCACTACCGCATAGGTAGCTTAGAAAATTGACTGAATGTAGATGAACGCAGGCATTTTCTTCACTACCGCATAGGTAGCTTAGAAAATGACCACACCCCCATGAACATTCGCCCCAAGCTTCACTACCGCATAGGTAGCTTAGAAAGATATCAAATCGGGCGTGGTTGAAACGCTCAACTTCACTACCGCATAGGTAGCTTAGAAAGTATCCAAGCGTGATAGCGTTTGGGACACTCACTTCACTACCGCATAGGTAGCTTAGAAACAATGGTTAATTTGGGCGACAATATAGCTTGTCTTCACTACCGCATAGGTAGCTTAGAAATTTGGCGTTTTTCTCGAACGAAACAACAGTATCTTCACTACCGCATAGGTAGCTTAGAAAGCTTTCCATTGCTCGTACTTTGACCGCAAATCCTTCACTACCGCATAGGTAGCTTAGAAAGCACGCAGTGCCGAAGTGCTACAAGCCATTGCCCTTCACTACCGCATAGGTAGCTTAGAAAGCATCAATGGCAGGGGATGGATGAAAAAATTTCTTCACTACCGCATAGGTAGCTTAGAAAAAGTGCCCGTTTTCGGCATCCGTTTTTGGGGGCTTCACTACCGCATAGGTAGCTTAGAAAGCACTCCGTCAAGTGCGTTAAATTGTGATTAACTTCACTACCGCATAGGTAGCTTAGAAACAAAACTCAAGGAACGCTATGGCATTGGTGAACTTCACTACCGCATAGGTAGCTTAGAAAAACCGAAGCACCTAAAGATAAAGTCCAAGTTACTTCACTACCGCATAGGTAGCTTAGAAATCAATCCACATGGTATGGATGCACAGCTTGTACTTCACTACCGCATAGGTAGCTTAGAAAGCTTGAAATCTGTGGTTATCCCAAATTTTATCCTTCACTACTGTAGTGGTCAACTAATTCAACAGTCCCTGATAAGTTGATTTTGCTGGAACTGGTGCCAGACCTTGATTGTATTGATGTGGACGAATGTGATTATAATACATCACATAGTCTTTGACATCATTCATTGCACTTTCAACATCACGATAACCGCCTTTTGGCATCCACTCATGTTTAAAACTACGAAACCATCGCTCCATTGGGGCATTATCCCAACAATTGCCTCGGCGACTCATGCTTTGGACTAGCTTGTGTCTGTTTACACAAGCTGTAAACTTGTCACTGCCATAAATACTGCCTTGATCGGAGTGAAAGATCATGTTTGGTGTGTGTTTGATGTTTAGCATGGCATGGTTTAATGCATCAATCACTAAATTTGCATCATGACGATTACCAAGCTTCCAGCCCACTACTTGACGATTGGATAAATTAATAACCACTGCCAAATAATGCCACACGCCGTTAACCTTCAGATAGGTTGTATCACCACAAAGCACCGTTATATGAGGCTTAGGACTAAACTGTCGCTCCAGAATATTGTCAAATATTTGGCCATTGTCTTTGTCTTGATAACGCCATTTTTGCGGTTGTTTGCTAAATAAGCCTTGCTGCTTCATAAGCTTACGCACTAAATACAAGCCAACTGTGATACCTTTTGCTTGCAATCGTGCTTTGATACTGCGTTTACCTGCTGAGCCTCTGCTTTCGTCAAAAATGGCTTTTATGTGAGTGGCGATACCAACATGCTTAGCTGGTTTATTAGCCTGTCGTAACTGGGTATAGTAAGCACTTTCACTGACGCCAAATAACTTACATAAACGCTTGATGCCGTGCGATTTTAATGTCTTAATTGCTTGGTATTTTTGCTCTCGAGAGATATTAAAATCGCTGTAGCCTTTTTTAGAATCAGCTTGTCCTCTTCTAGCACTCTGATTCTATCTTCTAGCTCACGAATACGTTGTTGATCAGGACTGATTGGTTTTGAGCCTGCAAGTACATAGCCTTGATGTTCTGCTTTGACTTGGCTTAACCAGCGTCTAAATGATGTTTCACCAACATCCAATTCCTGACAAGCCTGGGATATGCTGTAGCCTTTGTCTGTGACTAATTTTACTGCTTCTAATTTAAACTCTGCACTAAAGCTTCGTCTTGGTCGTCTCATGGTTTATCCTCATTTTTATGATATTGTACCACTTATTGAGGACTGCGGGATTAGTGTACCACTACACTACCGCATAGGTAGCTTAGAAAAACTTACGCTTACGCCAACGCCTACTTGCGAACTTCACTACCGCATAGGTAGCTTAGAAAAAAGATTTGTCCAACCGTCTGCGTGTCTGAGCCTTCACTACCGCATAGGTAGCTTAGAAAATACCCCCCAATTCGCTGAAATATTTGGCGGCCTTCACTACCGCATAGGTAGCTTAGAAACAGCTGTGCCTTTTTGGGCTTGGCTGGCTCTACTTCACTACCGCATAGGTAGCTTAGAAAAATAACGGCAAGCAGCAATTTGCCACCGCTGCCTTCACTACCGCATAGGTAGCTTAGAAATAGCGATAGCTTAGATACCTGACTACAATATTTCTTCACTACCGCATAGGTAGCTTAGAAATTTGCCTGACAAATGGTTTTTGCTTGCTTTATCTTTTCTAAGATTAATTTTCAATATGATTTATTTATGCTATTATGAATCATGGTGGTTTAGATCTCAAGTGTCCATTTTGAAGCAATAATCAGGAGGTGATTGTCATCTAGGACAGCTCTTATACATTGGCTTATCATGGGCTATAGCACAGTTAAAGGACTATTTTCAATCTCTATCACTTTACACTTAAGGGAATTTGCTATGTCAATAACAAACTGGAATGTTTTATTAAGCAGCAAACGATTGTCAAATCACGAAATAGATTTATCGTCAGATTATAAGAGAATTATTACTAGCCCTGCCTTTCGAAGACTGCAGGACAAAACACAAGTATTTCCCCTAAATCGCGGTGATTTTGTCAGAACCAGATTAACCCATTCACTCGAAGTGGCAGCCATCGCCAAAACAATCGCAACCAAAGCATCAAAAGAAGCGAAACGATTATCAAATGATGACAAAAACCAATGGCTATCTAATTTGCTAGACATTCAAACCGTTTTAGAATGTGCTGCTTTACTGCATGATATTGGCAATCCACCATTTGGTCACTTTGGTGAAACGGTGATTAGGTCTTGGTTTAAGGATAATAAGAAGCGCTATGAGCTTCAAGAAAGGCTTACACCACAGCAGCTAAACGATTTTTTGAATTCGAAGGCAATGCTCAAGCATTAAGAATCATCACGCGACTGCACCAATTTTCAGGCGATCACGGGATGGATTTGTCTTGCGCGACATTAAATACGATCATCAAATACACTCGCAACTCTAGTGAAACCAAAGACGGTAAAATCGTTAATAAAAAAGTAGGGTATTTTTATAGCGAGCAAGATATTTTTGACTCTATCACTGCCGCTACTGGATGTCACAAGAATAGATATCCGCTCACTTTTATTCTAGAGGCGGCTGACGACATCGCCTATCTAACAGCGGATATTGAAGATGCGATTAAAAAAGAAATCATCACTTATGATTTCTTTAAAAGACAACTGGATAATTATATTGAGCAAGAAAATAATGCATACAACGCTATCTACAAAAAACTCAAAGAAGAAAATCGTCAACCCAATTATTTATTCTTAACAATCAGAGACAGTCTTATTTGGTGTGCCAGTTATCGATTTATGCATAAATACGATCAAATCATGCAAGGCAACTACGATGCAGATTTATTCAAAGAAACTTTTGGTGAAAAATTACATCAATTCTTGAAAGATTTCTGTATTCAGAATATTTTTAATCATAAGAGCATTCTAGAGCTTTAGATCGCAGGACATACCACGCTTAGATTTTTACTTGATAGATTTATTCCTGCTGCGATCGATTTTGCCGAGAATCAAGGCAAATGCTCGGACCCTTTATCGCAGCGACTGATCGGTCTGGTATCTGAATCACAATTGAAGGTTTGTGAATCTTCCATTACCAAAGACTCAGACAATGGATGCTATTATGCGATTTTAATGGTGACAGACTTTATCTCTGGCATGACCGATGGATATGCCACTGAGCTTTACAAAAAACTTTCTGGAATTCAGATATAGCCCAAAGCTCACATATAAAAAAAGTGTATATGATACACCTTTTTTCTTAAATTTGAATAATTTAAGATATATTTCTATATAATTCACTTTATAGATATTTGACAATAGATAGTATAGTCAGTAGCTTTAAAACAGATTATAATCAGCTGACTTTCCACCAAGATCATTTGACTGGAGAAAAGGCGATTGCGATTGCCGATGATATGGAAAATTAGGCTCATTTGCATAAGCGATTTACCGTAGCAAGCAAGTAATCTTGATGGTGAAAACACCGTTTAACATTCATCAAACGGCATTTTTACACCCTGTGACAACAAAGCACTTATTTTCCACGCCAAAACCTTGTATAATTGACAATCGGTCTTATTAAATTGACACATTTACGATAATTGACAGGTTATTATGAATACTGGTCTTACCCTAACTGACAATGCTGCTGCCAAACTTGCCAAACTCAAAGCCGCTGAAGGCAATGATGCGCTGATGCTGCGCGTGTATGTGACGGGTGGCGGTTGCTCGGGCTTTAGCTATGGGTTTGATTTTGCTGAAGAATTGGGCGATGATGACGCCACATTTGACAATGGCACAGAAGTACTGGTGGTCGATGCCCTAAGCTATCAATACTTAGCAGGCTCAACCATCGACTACACCGAAGGACTCGAAGGCTCGCGCTTTATCGTCAATAACCCGAACGCCACCACCACTTGCGGCTGTGGTTCGTCTTTTTCTATCTGATCCATCTGTGCGGCTTTGTGATCCGATTTGACCTTGTTCGTTCATCACAAAGCTGCGCCAAACGCCCAAATTATTTTGCCAAGCGCGCGGCATCTTGTTTATAATAAGAAAAATCACGCTCAGCCCTTGCCTTATTACAAGTAGTTCGCTTATGACTCAAGCCACTTTCACTCTTCCGACATGGTTCACCCCAAATCTGGTCGCTGGTATGCAGCGCGGCATCGAAAAAGAAGGTTTGCGAATGCAGCCTGATGGCTACACCGCCAAGACTTTTCACCCTGCCAAATTGGGCTCAAAGCTGACCCATCCGTACATCACCACCGATTATTCTGAGAATCTGCTTGAGCTGATTACCGAACCCAAGCCCACCATCAAGCAAGCCTTGGATATGCTGCGCGACCTGCATGTACTGGTGCATCGCTCACTTGAAAATGATGAGCTAATGTGGCCGATGTCCATGCCATGCATGACCTCTGATACCGACAGCGACATTCCACTGGCTGACTATGGTTCATCGAACATCGGTAAGCTTAAGACCTTGTACCGCTCAGGGCTAGGCGTGCGCTATGGTCGCAAGATGCAAACCATCGCAGGCTTGCACTATAATCTATCCATCGGCGATGACTTATTTTCTGCATGGCACACAGCCGATGGCACAGGCGATTTGGCAGCATTTAAAAATGCCAAATACCTTGCACTGATTCGCAATTTCAAACGCCTAACACCACTGGTGCTGTATCTACTGGGCGCAAGTCCTGCGGTCTGCGGCACTTTCTTAAGCGGTCGTGAGCATCACTTGGTGCCACTATCTGAGCACAGCTGCAGCTATCATCAGCCTGATGGCACAAGCCTGCGCATGGGCAAGCTTGGCTACACCAACAGCGTGCAAGAAGACCTAGACATCCGCTACAATGATCTGGATGAATACATCGCAGGGTTAAGAAAGGCGATCGGCACGCCGTTTAAGGACTTTGAAGCCATCGGCGTCGATGATGATCATGGCAATCCGATTCAGATTAACAGCCATATTCTACAAATCGAAAACGAATACTACAGCCCAATTCGCCCAAAACAAACCACCAAATCAGGCGAAACGCCAACACAAGCCTTGGCAGCGCGCGGCATCGCTTATGTGGAATTTCGCGCCATTGACCTTGATCCGTATTCAGACATCGGTATCAAAGTCTCGACCGCCTGTTTCTTAGAAGTGCTGGCACTGTACTGCCTGCTCAATGACTCGCCTGCCCTACTGCCCGATGAAGAAAAACGCCTAAATCGCAACATCGATACTGTGGTCAATCACGGCAGACAAAAAGGCATCAGCATCGAGACAGACGCAGGTCAAGCCTGCCTACACGACTGGATCGTCGATCATCTGACGCGTATGCAAGTTATCGCTGACGCCTTTGATGCGCACCACGGCGGCAATGATTACCGCACCGCGCTTGCGATGATGCAGGGCAAAGCCACCAATCCTGATTTTACCCTATCTGCTCAAATCATCGCCGACTCACAGCGTGCTGGCGGCACTTGGGCATTGGGCAAGCTGCTTGCGCAAAAACACCAAACCGAGCTACTGGGTCATGCGCTCAGTATCGATGATGAAGCCAAATTCGCCCAAATCGCCGCAGACTCTGTCGCCGAACAAGCACGCCTAGAAGCGTCCGATACGCTTGATTTTTATGAGTATGTACAAGCATTTCGATAAGCGCGGTTTGTCGTACAGCTTAACAAATAGGATTTGAATTTTGTAATACTTTTTATAACAACAATAAAGGAAAAGTATATGAAAACACTCAGCTATCGCATTTTGAACGCTTTTGTGGCTTTGGCAAGCCTTGTGGTGAGCATTTTTGTCATTGCTTATTTGCAGCATTATTTGTACCTAGACCCTTGCCCGCTGTGTATTTTTCAGCGTATTGGGCTATGGATTTCGGGCCTGTTTGCATTTTTGGCAGCATTATTCAATCCTAAAGGCAAGACCGTGCGCCTAATTTTGTGGCTGTGCGGCACTTTGGGGGCATTATGGGGCTTTGGTGTGGCGGCGCGTCATACTTGGATTCACTATTTTCCATCACAAGAGCTGGTGGAATGTGGGCCGGGGCTAAATTATATGGTTGAGACCATGCCGATGGGCGATGTGTTCTCAAAAGTGTTATTCGCCAAAGGTGACTGCACCATCATCGACTGGGCGGTATTTGACTTATCTATCCCAGCACAAGCATTGATTTTATTTAGTATCATCTTGGTCATCCAAGTGGTTTTATTAAATAAAATCTTAAAAGATAAAAGTTAATTTAACTCGCTATTTTCATACATTAAGGTAAATTATGCACATTCATATTCTTGGCATCTGCGGTACTTTTATGGGTTCTCTTGCCCTGCTTGCCCGTGATCTTGGTCATACCGTCACTGGCTCAGATACCAATATCTACCCACCGATGAGTACCCAGCTAGAGCAAGCAGGTGTTGAGATTTGGGAAGGCTATAAGGCTGAGCATCTAGACCCTGCGCCTGATCTTGTGGTGGTGGGCAATGCCTGTAAGCGCGGCATGGAAGCGGTGGAATATATGCTTAAACAGCGTCTGCCTTATACTTCAGGCCCGCAGTTTCTTTATGAAGAAGTGCTAAAAAATCGCCATGTCCTAGCAGTGGCAGGCACGCATGGCAAGACCACCACGACCACTATGCTATCATGGATCTTGCAACACGCTGGCATCGATACAGGCTTTTTGATCGGTGGTGTGCCACTGATCTCCACAGAAGATACGCGCTTACAACAGGCTTTTGCCCACTCAAGCCACTTGGGTGAGAAGTATTTCGTCATCGAAGCGGATGAGTATGATTCGGCATTTTTTGATAAGCGCTCAAAATTCGTGCATTATCGCCCGACGACCGCGATTTTGAATAACTTAGAATTTGACCATGCGGATATTTTTGCAGATTTGAACGCCATTCAGACGCAGTTTCACCACATGATCCGCATGATCCCAAGCGATGGACAGATCATCATGCCTGCTAATACCGACAGCCTAGAGCAGACACTGGATAAAGGCGTGTGGACACCTGTGCTGCGTACCGCCATTGATGCCGATGCCGATTGGCAAGCGACGCTGATTCAGGCAGATGGCTCGAAGTTTGGCGTGCGTTTTGGCGATAAGACGGGCGAAGTGCACTGGGGCATGAGCGGCGTGCATAATGTCAATAATGGCTTAGTGGCGATCGCGGCAGCGCACCACATCGGTGTCAGTGTTGAGCAGGCTTGTGCAGCGTTATCTGCCTTTGGTGGTATCAAACGCCGTATGGAGCTGATCGGCGATGTTAATGACATCTTGGTATTTGATGATTTTGCGCATCATCCGACCGCCATCACTACCACCCTAGATGGCGCAAAAAAACGCCTAGCGGACCGCCGCATTTGGGCGATCATCGAACCGCGCTCAAATACCATGAAGCTTGGCAGTCATCGCGACAGCTTAGCGCCATCGGCTGCCCTTGCTGATCAAGTGATTTGGTATGAGCCAAAGGGTCTGACTTGGGGCTTGGTCGATGCCATTGGCAATGCCGAAAATCAGCTGGTGCTAGACAGTATCGATGGTATCATTCAGCACATCAAAGACTACGCCAAAGCTGGCGATGCGATCATCATCATGTCCAATGGCGGCTTTGAAGGCATTCATGGCAAGATTGTGGATGTGCTAGCTTAAGCTGTTTTTAGTCAATAAGAAATCCTGCTGACTTGCAGGATTTTTTAGTTTGCATAAATAATTGTTCAGATCATTTATCAAACTTACGGCCTTCAAAGGCTTCAATCAATGCGCGCTCTTCATCCGACCACGGCGTTTTTTGCATATTGGCATCAGTACGGACAATTACCGCTTCACCGAATGCCACTGCCGCTTGCTGCTCATAGCTGAACACTGTGTATTCTTGCACAAGGCTTGTATTGCCTAGATGCTTGATACGCACGCCGATCAGTAAAGTATCTGGATAAGTGACAGGGCGACGATATTGCATACTCGATCCTGCCAAAATCGTCAGCAGATCTTCGCGCTCATGCATCACACCCAATGCGCGCATATAGCTGATACGCGCCGACTCAGCATAGCGATAATAGGCAACATTATTAAGATGATTGAAACTATCCATATCGCCCCATTGCACAGGCTGCACATGGACCACAGGAAAGTCTCTCAGGGCATCTGGACGCTGATCCCCTGTCAGAATCGGCTCAATGATATTATTGATGGCAAGCATAAATTATCCTTAATGTTAT
This sequence comes from Moraxella sp. FZFQ2102, assembly GCF_024137865.1. NCBI lineage: Bacteria > Pseudomonadati > Pseudomonadota > Gammaproteobacteria > Moraxellales > Moraxellaceae > Moraxella > Moraxella sp. FZFQ2102. Next base: position 1,269,353 of record NZ_CP099960.1, on the reverse strand, counting down.
TCGATGCAATAATCAAGCCTTTGGCGGAGTGTAGCCTTGTGGCTTTTCGTATTCGGCATTGTCCAAAAACTTCTCGCGCTGCTCATTGATGAATGCTTTGGCAGCTGGATCAATCATACTTAAGTGATTTTCATTAATCAGCATGGTCTGAAGCTCAATCCACTCATTCCAAGCCTTAGCCGATACGGTATTTTGGATCTCTTGACCTTTGGCATTTGGGAATGGTGGGTTTGGCAGTTTTGGTAGATTTTCTTTATATTTACGGCAAAAAACCATATGATCAGCTGGATTGAAAGTTTGCATAAGATTCTCAAATTTCTCGGTGAATGAATGATGCGTTTGATTATAACAAATTTTCGGCTCATGTGCGCAACTTGTGACCACGAAGTTTACGGCTTTGTGCTATGATAACAGTTATTTGACTTGGGAAAATATCATGGGCAACCGATTATCAAAAATCACCACACGCACAGGCGATGATGGCACGACAGGGCTTGGCGATGGCAGCCGTTTATCCAAGGCGGATTTACGCTTTGATACGATGGGTGTGGTCGATGGGCTGAATGCTCACATGGGGCTGCTGCAGGCGTATTTGGCGGATAAATTACCCAAAGCGGTCGATGAAATCAGCGTCATTCAGCACAAATTATTCAATATCGGTGGTGAGATCGCCCTGCCCAACCACCGTGAAATCGGCTATATCGCCATCAGCGATGATGATGTGGCAGTGCTTGAGACTTGGGCGGATGCGCATAATGAGCATTTGCCGTATTTAAAAGAATTCATCCTACCGGCAGGCTCGGTCGCGACAGCACAGGCACACATCGCGCGCAGCGTGTGCCGTGATGCTGAGCGGCTGACCGTCCGTCTCAATGACCGCGATGGTAATATCAGCCACGCGACCATGCGCTATCTGAATCGCTTATCGGATTATCTGTTTATCCTTGCGCGCATTGTGGCACGGCTGGATGGCGGCAGCGAAGTGCTGTGGAGAAAGGGTTGAAATTTTGAATCTGTGCTATGGGTTAGGGTGATTTTGTCTGTTTGGGCATAGATTTGTTATTGCTTGGGTTTTCGTTTATATTTGCTCTTTGCTATCGTATAGGTAGCTTAGAAAGCTTTACCATCTTTAGCATCTACACCGCACAACTTCACCACCACATAATCAACCTAAAAGCATTTTTGAGTTTACTACGATTAAAATCACCCCAAAGGTTTGCAGTCTTTGGGGTGATTTTGAACACTGATTTAGGCCATCGGACGAGTCATTCCTACCAACGATAGCCCACTTTCACGCCTGCATAGCGTTCTTTACCTGACTGCTCACCGTCGATGACACCGACGCTTGCACCCAAAGAAAAATTCTTGGCAGCAGCATCGACACCTAGCTCATGCGATACCACACGGTCGAAATTTTGTGCCATCACCTTGCCATTGATGCTGATGTCGCCATGCTTGACGGCATTATCGCTGGCATCTTGTAATAAGGTAGTGACGCTTGGCGTGACCGTAAGCGCACCGATTTGCAGTGGATATGACAGCTTAACACCTGCTTGATAGCTTGTGATGTCAAGCGGACGAATCTGCACCTGCGCACCTGACAGCTGATACGCGCTGCCCGTCAGCTGATGATGCTTGATACCGACAGATGGCTGAATGCGCGCGCCGCCCACTTGCCAAGACTTCGCCAAAGTCGCACCCACACTGCGCACCGTGCGCTCAATATCGGCAGTTTTTTCATCGATGACAAGCTGATTATCCACCTGTCCGATACCTGCTTGTACACTTGCCACCCAGCCTGCTGGTGTCTGTAGCTTGGCATAAGCTGTGGCGGTCTTAAGGCGATTTTCGCCCTGCGCCTGCTCCGCGATCAGATCACTTTGCACATCAGACAGCACCACGCCTGCACGCACGCCATCAGCCACCGCACCTTCTGCGCCAAACTGTACAAGCGCACTGTCCTTAGCATAATCGCGATACCACGATGAACCACTGCGGCTTTGCTGATTGTCATACTTGACCCACACCGAGACAGGCTCATGCTTGGCATCGGTCAGCTCTGTGTGCATCGCGCGGTCAATCTGCATCAGATCTGCCACCTGCGCCGACACTTCCGACAGTGCCGCATTGCTATAACGACTGATGCCGTCTTTTTGGGCGATGTCAAGGACAAGCTCATCAGACGCCTTATGCACCACCGCTTCACAAATCTCTGCCGACTGTGTCTGACGGCAAATCGCATCGGCTTGTTTATAAATATCAGCCACCATCAAATCCACCACTTCAGTCTGTGCTTGAGCATTGCCAAGCTGATCTTGGGCGTGTTCAAGCGAACGGTTTAGTGCTTCGATGGTGGTTTGTAACTGACTTTGTAATTGGCTATAACCTGCCAATTGTCGCTGCAATTCAGTCAGCTGATTGCGCGCCTGAATGCGGGTCAAGAACTGATACCAATACAAACTGTCAATGTACGCCTGCTGTTCAGCGACTTTTTGTTCGGCAGCAAGTAGCGAATTTTGTACGCCCTGCTGTTCAGCTAAGGTCGTGATCGTCATGCTTGTCAAGCGATCGACTTCGGCTTGATATTCCTGCGCTGACTGCTGCGCTTCATTGAGCAGCGTCTGGATCTGTTCATAATTACGCGCAATCTGCACATCTCTTAGCGGACTGTACAGGCGATAATCATTGCGATCATTGGCAAGAATATAACGATACGCACCCAGATCGACATAGCCACCATTGAGCGATAAGTTCAGCTTGCTCGGATCTTGATTTGCTCCTTTGACGCGCAATAAGCTGATCGGGCTGACTTCATTAGGCTCAGCGCCCGTGTTATTCATCACAAGATTGAATGTGCCTTGGGCTGTGCCATTGACCGTGACATGATCGCCTGTGCGCGCTGCGGCATTGGTCAGATAATGAAATTTACCCTGCCCTGACAAATTGCCATTAATAGTTAGGCTTTGATAACGACCGTGGTTGTTCGCGGCATTAAGATCCACTTCACCACCATTCATCTGCAATGAGCCGATGCTGCTATTGCCCGTCATCAGCCATTTGCCGTCTTGCTCGATGGTGGTGTGCGTGCCGTTATCCGCGGTGATCGCACCTGTCAGCGTCGCTTTACCGATATGGATCTTGGCATTGTGCTGCGCGCGGATATTGCCTTGGGCTTGCAGGGTTGGCATACTGCCGTAGACCACTTGCGACAGTGTCGGTGTGCTACAGCCGACTTTGCCCGTATGCTCCGACTGAATGCAGCTTGGTGTCATACCTTGCACAAAGCCAAATTGTAGCAAGCCTTGCTGAGCGGCGTTAAAACTGCCCGTTGCCAATGCCACATTTCGCCCAAAAATCAGCTTGCCATCATGATTGACCGAAAAAACATTGGCACGATAATCGCGGTTAATCCATTCGTTATCCTTGATGACTTCTTGTTTGCCCAGATGGTCGTAGGCATAAGGCACAGGTTTGCCAGTCAAAAGCACCGTGCCATCATTGACCTTGAACTCACCTACCAATTTCATTCCACCAGTCAGCGCCAAGTGATCTTGAGCATTGGTCGGCTTAAAGGTAAAATTCATCGCACCATTGACGCCATTATCTTCACCCAAATGCCCTGCAAAAAGTGTCGTCAATCCGACCGCTTGTAAGCGTGCCAGTACGGTATTTTCTGCTTGGCTCTTATCCGAACCCAGATATTCCCAGTCGGCATTGCTTGTTTGATTGGTTGGGAAATATTTACCGGCATTACCGCCGTCTTTTAGCACAAAATAATCTTTGCGGTTACCTGCGTGCGTGTTAATGTATTCATAAATATCCGCGCCCGCTTTGCCCCAGTCACCCCAAGTTAAATTCTTGGCATCATAATAGCGTAAGGCGTTTTTGATGGCGGTAAATTTATCACTGCCAAGATAAATCCAGCTGTCATTATCCGTCTGCTGCGTTGGGAAATAGCGGCGTGCGTTACCGCCGTCTTTTAGGATAAAGTAATCCTTGCGGTTACCTGCGTGCGTGTTAATGTATTCATAAATATCCGCACCTGCCACGCCCCACTTGCCCCACACCAAGCGGTCGGCTTGTTTTTGGGTAAATGCCGTTTCGATGGCGGCGGTCTTGTCCGTGCCGATGAATGTCCAACTGCTGTTACTGCTTTGGCTGGTCGGGAAATAGCTGCCTGCATTGCCGCCATCATTGAGCATAAAATAATCTTTGCGATTATTCGCATAAGGATTCACATACTCATAAATGTCCGCCCCTGCCGTACCCCATCTGCCCCAAGTCAGCGTACTGCCAAGCTTGTCGGCTTGGGTTTGGCGTGTGCCTGTGGCAAAGATACGATGATCGACCTTGCCCTGTCCACGCCAAGTGATGTCGGCGATGCGGCCGCTGTCGTGATTGACGATTTTCGCCCCATCGTCTAATGCAAACAAATGCTGTGTATCAAGCTGCGTGCCGTTCAAATCCAAGCGACCGCCACGATAGCCAAAGCGGATATTTTCAGGCTTGATTTGCCCATTATCATTCAGTACCACCGTGCCGCGACCGCTGACAATTTCAAGGTTTTCAAAGGCTTGCTTGTTGCCCGTAGCATCAGGCTGCATCGCTAGCACCACACGCCCATCGCCGACGCTGATGTCGCCTTGATTGACACCAATGCCATTGACAAATAGCGTGCCTTGACCGAGTTTTGATAGGCGATCATTGTCAGGATTTTTCAGCTGCCAAGTGGCGACTTTACCCGCATCGACCACCACGCCTGCCCCTGTCCAAGTGGTATTTGGATTACTGCCTTTCAGGGTAACATTCGCCCCGATCTCAAGCGCCCCCGCCCCTTGATCGAGTGATTCGCCAAGCGTCACTGTGCTGTCTTGCCCGTCGATACGCACCGATTTGCCGTGATCTAAGTCATTGATTTCATTGCCAGTATTGGCTTTAAGCGGTACACTGATCGATTTACCATTACCAACAAGGCTGCTCGTATCGCCTTGCTTCGTCCATCGCAATTGGCTGCCTGCTTGGTTGTTGGTCAATGTACCTGTGTGCGACTTGTTGAGCTTTTGGGTGTGGAACTCAGGCTTCATCGTCACATACCAAAACTCATTGCTCGAATAAGCACGCGTCACGCCAATAATGCCCCACCGCCCTGTGTTACGATCGTAAGCCAACAGTGGTGAGCCACTGTCACCTGGTTCGATGATGGTCGGCAAGACACCATTATCGGTGCTTATATTTCGCTCAAAGACGATCGTGCCATTGCCTTTATTACGGCTAAAATTCGGCACGCCGCCACCTGTTAAGTATTTGTACGCCCACGCCATAGCAGTCTTTTGGTCATCTTCTGCCCCTGTACCGATGTACTGCCGCCCTGAGCCTGCGCGCGCATAGGCACTGAAGCGATTGGCATCTTCATAAGCCGTCTGCTGCTCGCCTGCATAATGGATCGGTATCGGCGCAACTTCTGTCACAAGCTTATGCAGTCGTGGTGCGTGATAGTCAGTGGTGTTGGTCATTGGCTCAGCCAGATTATTGCGCGCGACGATCTTATAGCTGAAATTCGGCACTGCCCCATGATGCCCAAAGCTCATACTGGTATGCGTGTTGTGCGCCACGCCTGCGACATATTGTGCACTGACCAGTGTCGCCCGCCCATCGGTCGCCATCGCACTAAAATCAGGCATCGGCGCATTCTTGATCGCTGTGCCAAGATAGACATTGTTGGTATTATAAATCGGGATGTTCGTCGCCCCGACGGTGAATCTGCCCTTATTTTCGGCAAAGTCGCGGAAGTCTTGGTAAGGGATATCGTTTGGGACGATGGATGCGTACGCGGTATGCGCAAAGACCGTACAGATGGCAGCAGACAGAATGGATAATCGAAAAGTATTGGTGGACATAGAACACCCCACACGGATCGGCTTAAGCCAAATGGCTTAGCCTGTTATGAAATTACATTTTCTTAATAAACTAATAAATGCTTATATCGTCATCTTAGCACTTTTTTCTAAAAAATCCAATAAAAAAGAATACTCTACAGTCATTTTTTCACCAATGTAACTGTCGATTATACTAATAATTTTTTATTATAATTATTTAGTAATATTTTATAACATCCTTTTGGGTGATTTGTGTTGTGTGCTGCTGGCTGTGGCTTTATCCTTGATTTATATACCCAAAAAAACAAAAACCCCAATGCATCGCATCGGGGCAGTGACTACATCACAGTTTAAGTCGATAAAATCGCTACTTCCTTGACATAACTGTGAAAATCAGCAAGGCTTTCTTCCAGCAGCTCATCATCGTTTAGGTGCTTGGCGTATTCGATCCACAATAGCAGCTGATAGACGCTGTTAAATTCACTGGCGTTAAACTGCTTGACAAACTGCTTGATCGTCGCTTCGTCCGATAGGTTTAGGCGGCTGTACCAAGTCTCGATCTTGGCGATCTGCTCTGGGGTGAATTTGCACGCGAACAGTGCCGCGGTCAAGCTGTGACGGTCTTCTTCGACGATCAATTTGCCCACGCGCTTGATTTGGCGGTTTTTTGCGGCAGCGGCAGTGATGCTGGATAATTGTGATAATTCATCCAAAAAATATTCGCTCACTGGCAGGGTTTTTTGTTGTTTTTTTGACAAATTTGCCAATGGCAGCGCCAACGCCTGCAAGCGTTCGTGGGATTTTTTGATTTCGGTGCGAGAGACTCGCATATCCATTTTTGACCAGTCAATCATAAGTTTCTCAAAAGTTTATCTTAATTTTTCATCAATTTATCAAATATAATCATCACAACCTAACAGCACCAAAAACGCTTCTCACGGTGCTTCGCCTTAATCTTCATCGTCGCAGGCAGACGCGTGGCAAGTCGCGCTTCCACCGCGCGCAGCACATAGACTGAGCGGTGTTTGCCGCCTGTGCAGCCGATAGAAACCGTGACGCTGTGGCGATTATTATGCACAAACTCAGGCAGCCACTTGGCAAGAAAATCGGCAATGTCATCTGCCATGGCATCGACTTGTGGATACTTGGCAAAAAATGCCTGAACCGCCGCATCTTCGCCCGTCTGCTCGCGCAAATGCTCATCCCAATGCGGATTGGGCAAAATGCGCACATCAAACACAAAGTCCGAATCAATCGGTGCGCCATATTTAAAGCCAAACGACAATAAATTGACCGTCACCGCCGTATCTACACCCAAGTGATCGCGGATTTTTTCTTTAAGCTCGTGGGTGTTCAATTGGCTTGTGTCAATCTTAATATCAGCAAACTGCGCAATCGGCTCAAGCAGCGCAATCTCGCTATGGATCGCCTTAGGCAGATTGCCCGCCACACCTGCCATCACCAAGGGATGCACACGGCGCGTCGCCCCAAAGCGCGCAACCAATACCGCTTCACTCGCTGTGGTGTACAACACCTTGACCACATGCTCGCCATAGCTTTGCACCAGCTGCTCATGCACGCTTGGGAAGCTGGACAGATCCGCCTGTGGTACGCGCGCATCGACGCCCAGTGCGATTTTGATGACACCATTTTCGCAAGTTAGACGCGCAAAAGCATCCACCACGAGCGACAATGGCAGATTATCAATCACATAATAGCCAAAATCTTCTAAAATATTCAGCACCGATGTCTTGCCCGAGCCGCTACGACCTGAAACAATGACAATCGATGTCGGCGCATGAGCTGCGCAACCTGTGATGGCAGTATTATTTAAGTCATCTTGGAAGCTGTTTGTGCTGATATTGTCCATAACTTACCAATTTTATTCATGTTTTTGATCGCTTATCAGCGCGCAAGCACCACTTCTAGATTATCCAAAAGTCGCGCCTTACCAAGCCACGCCGCCGCCAAAATCACCAGTTTGTCATCGCTTTGGCTGACGGTTTTGAGCGATTGGTTATAAATTTCTAAATAATCCACCACAAAGCCTGCATCTTGCAGCTTGGCTTTGGCGGCATCGATCAGAGCATCATAATCCATGATGTCGGCAGTTTGTAGCGCTTTTGCCACCGCTTGCAAGGTTTGTGATAACACAGGGGCGACCGCGCGCTCATCGGCGGTCAGATACTGATTGCGCGATGATAAGGCAAGCCCATCATCAGCACGGACGATCTCAGCACCGATGATGTCGATGCCAAAATTCAGCTCATCGTTCAGCTGACGAATGATGGCAAGCTGCTGATAGTCTTTTTTGCCAAAGACAGCGATGTCAGGACGCACGATGTTAAACAGTTTGCTCACCACCAAGCCCACGCCATCAAAGTGCGTCGGGCGCGATTTACCGCACAACAGCTTGGTGATCTCGCCTGATAAAACCTGCACACTCGGCGGATAAGTCGGATACATCTCATCAACACTTGGCGCGAATACAAAGTCAGCCGCCACCGTCTCTAGCGCGGTGACATCAGCATCGAGCGTGCGCGGATAACTGTCAAAATCTTCACCTGCACCAAACTGCGTCGGATTGACAAAAATACTCACCACCACGACATCGGCGTGCGCCTTGGCAATCTTAACCAAATTTAAATGACCTGCGTGCAGATTGCCCATCGTCGGCACAAGTGCGATCTTGCCAGATGCTTGAGATAATGCTTGGCGCAGCTTATCAATGCTGTGAAAAATTTGCATGAACCTATCCTGTTTATTTTATGGTCGTATAAAAAACAAGGGGCTGTACTAGATAAACCCCTAAACCCCACACCATTTTCTTAACAATCTTAATTGATTGGATGGTGTGCCATAGTTAAATCTAAACTCGCATTCTTTGATAAATAAATGAAAATGCTTTTTGTCAATACCGTTATATTTTCTTAGAATGCGTTTGGATTGCGACCAAAAGTTTTCAATGCCGTTAATGTGATTATGATTGTTTGCAAATTCTTTGGAATGATTAATTCTAAAGTGTTTAAAATCACTCACATCTAAAGCATTATAACTTCGATAGCTATCTGTATAAACCACGCTATCAGGTTTGATTTTACTGGCAATAATAGGCATTAATGTCTTAGCTTTGGTATCTTTAACACAGGCAGTATAAACCTTACCATTGCGTTTTAAAAGACCAAATACGGCAACTTTGCCAGCAGCACCCCGTCCACGCTTGCCTTTACGAATGCCACCGAAATAGCTTTCATCCAATTCTACTTCACCGTCAAATAATTCACAAGCTTCAAGGTTTAAGCGATATTCAATCACCAAGCGAATTTTATGATAAAACAAAGCAGCTGAATTATGATGTATCTCTAACAAATCAGCAGCTGATCTTGCGGTGACTTCAAGCACAAAAAATTCAAGCAGTTTAACTTGAACTTTTTTACTTAATTTACAACGGGTTATCTTCATAAAACTAGTATAGCATTATTGCTAATCTAGTACAGCCCCAAAAACAAAATAAGACTAGGCGGCAAGCCTACGATAGTACATTAGTACAGCAAGACGAGCCAACGCAGTATTATTTTGAATTTTATAGACCCTATAGTTATAATAAATAATTAAAAGGTGTGTTCAACGCTCGGGAAGCGCTTATCTTTCACCGCTTGATGATACGCAGCGAACGCCCCTGTGATGTCACCTGTTTGGTTACTGCTGTCAGTCATGAAATTTTTGACAAACTTGGCAGGCTTACGCGTATAAATGCCGAGCATATCATGCATGACCAGCACCTGACCGTCTGTATCCACACCTGCGCCGATACCGATCACAGGCACAGCAACCATCTCGGTAACTTGCTTGGCAAGGGCAGCAGGCACACACTCAAGCAGTACCATCGCTGCGCCTGCCGCGACCAAGATCTTAACATCTTCTAAAAGCTTGGCAGCGGCAGCATCGGTTTTGCCCTGCACCTTATAACCGCCAAAGACATTCACCAGCTGTGGTGTTAGCCCTAGATGCACACAAGTTGGCACGCCTGCTGCGGCAAGCACCTTGACTGTCTCAGCAAGCTCGCGACCGCCTTCAATTTTGACAACATTTGCGCCTGCTTGCATTACCGCACGGCTGCTCTCGATGGCATCATTTAATGTAGAATAGCTTAAAAATGGCAAATCGCACAAGATCAGCGCTGAAGTGTTCGCGCGCTTGATATTCGCGGTATGATACGCCATGTCCGCGACACTGACAGGCAAGGTAGAATCATGTCCTTGCACCACCATGCCAAGGCTATCACCGACCAAAATCGTCTCAATCCCCGCTTGGTTCATCGCATGGGCAAAGCTGGCATCATAGCAAGTTAGGCAAGAGAATTTCTCACCATTGGCTTTGAGTTTTTTTAGTGTAGATAAATTAACTGGCGGCTTTGGGGCATCGGCTAGATAGCTCATGGATGGTATCCTTGGGTAAATGAGTGATGGTCGCCACACAGTGAAACAACGCCTAAGGCATCAAATCACAGCGTCATGAATTCCCTTTATGGAGGTATCGGTCAATATTTCAATCCCTGCCATGTCCTTGGCAGCAGGCAGATCAGCAAGTGGCGCGCCATTGATTTGCGTACTGGGTGCGATCTCAAGCAGTGGAATCAGCACAAAATTACGCAGATACAGCTCACGATGTGGCACGGTCAGCCGCTCGGTATCAATATGCTGATCACCATACAGCAGCACATCGACATCTAGGCTGCGCTCTCCCCAATGACGCAGGCGCACACGCCCCGCACCTTGCTCAAGACTTTGACAAAAATCAAGCAAAGCTAGCGGCTCAAGCGTCGTCTGCGCCATCAGCACCGCATTATAAAAATCAGGCTGATCAGTCACGCCATACGCCGCTGATCGGTACAGGGACGATACGACGACATTGCTAAAATCTTCAGCATTTTCAAAAGCTTGCACCGCATGGCGAATATGATCCACAGGGCTGCCCAGCTCATTGCTGATATTACCACCCAAGCCGATAAAGCAAGTGATTTTAGACATCATCATCCGCCTTTGGCTTGGCATTGGATTTGCGGCTGCGGCGGCGTTTGGGCTTGTCAGCTGCTTCTTCTACCGCTTGTTTTTTGCTGCGTTTTTTGGGTGCAGCCAAGACATCGCCTTGCGCGGTCAGTTCAGCAGCATCAGCGATGATCTCGGCAGCTTTCGCTACTGTCTTTACCGTTGCCTTTGTCACTGTCTTTGTCGCAGCGCTTTTGCGGTGGTGCTTGGGCGTATCGGTATTTTCAAGCATCTCTTCGCTTATGCCAGCAGCTTTTTCGACCAAGGATAAGCTTGACGATGGCTTGCGCTTACGATGGCGCGATGGCGGAATGTACGGCTCATCATTGGCAAGCAATTTGGCAAAATCTTCTTCGCTATAAGTCACCGTGGCAAACACAGGCGCAGGCGGCGCATATCGCTCGGTGCTTTGAATCGTATCTTTATTGGCTTTGGCTGATTTATCATCAATCACAAACAGCGGCTCAGGGCGCGTGGTGATGACTTCATCACGCAGTGACAGCTCTCGCAGCTGCTCAAGCTCAGGATTTTGACTGGCTTTACCGCGATTACGGCGGCGTTTTGGCGCATTGACATCATTGCCAAATTCTTCGATCATCATCGCACGATGTCCACTGCCAGCATCTTGATAAGTTTGCCACCATGCCGCCATGCCATTGGTTGGCTCGGTCAGCGGATGATCATCAAAGCTTTCGCGCAAGACCAAAAAGTCAAATGCCGCGCGAAATTTCGGCAGTCGCTCAAGGTTGGCAATGTCCTTAATGCGCGGATTGACAAGCTTAGGCTGCAGCATCCAAATATCGGTGATGAACTGCTCGGCGAATTTTGGAATCGCGGTTTTAAGCCTTTGGGTGTCGATGGTTTTTTCAGCCGCCTTAAGCTGCGCTTCATGAAATGGCAAGCCACGCTTTTTAAACTTCGCCAATTGATATAGATAATTACCCCACAGCAACACCGCATAAACAAAGGCAGGATTGACACTTTTGCCGCCATTGATACGGCGATCGGTATTTTTGGCAACCGCCATCATCAGTGCCGACGGCGCTTCAGGCGGATAAGTCATCAAACTTGCCATCGCGCCTGAATCGAACAACAGCGGCAGCAATGGCGTCAAATAGCCACCGCCGAACATTTTTTGGGTCTCATCATACAGTCGATGCGCAGACACCTGCTCAAGCAATGCCCAGTTCTCCGCGTGAAACTGCGCCGCCAAATCGCGATCAAATTCAAAGCCCAATTTCGCCTTGAATCGCAAAGCACGCAGTAGGCGCACAGGGTCTTCTTCGATACGCACTCGCGCATCGCCAAGCAGACGCAGCACCTTATTTTCCACATCATCAAGTGCGCCACAAAAGTCGATCACTTCGCCCTTCAGCGGCTGATAATACAAGGCATTGATACTAAAATCTCGGCGCGCAAAATCCTGCTCAATCGTCCCCCAGACATTGTCACGCGTCAGCATTCCTTCATCGGTGGTGTGTGTGTCGTCCTTCGGCGGCGCACGAAAAGTCGCCACTTCGATCATCTCACGACCCGAATAAACATGGGCAAGCTGAAAACGACGCCCGATGATACGGCAGCGACCCCCAAAAATCGCCTTAATCTCGTGGGGGCGCGCGTCCGTCACCGCATCAAAATCTTTGGGCAAAAGCCCAAGCAGGCTATCGCGCACACCGCCACCGACGATATATGCTTCAAAGCCTGCTTTTTGTAGTGTGCCGACCACTTCGACGATGCTGTGCGGCAGACTGCCTTTTTGCAGCTGCAAGGATTTCGCCGAATGCGTGGTGCGGATGATTTTATGTTGTTTTGGCTTTTTAGGCGATCTGCCCATGCCTACTCCTTGTGGTGGGATTTACCCTGATTAATAACTCTTATCAAACCCTTTATTTTAACGCGTTTGCACCAAAAAAGCGAATAAAAAAGGTGATTTGTCGGGCATTTGCAAAATTTTTTATACAATTTTTGGACGATGATCAAAGCTGGATGGAAAATGGGTGAAATTTGGCTAAAAAATGATGAATGATCAGCCATTGAAACTCAGTGCATTACGGCAAGTCTGTGGCGATTTTTGTCAATCGTCGCCTTGCCGATGCCTTTGATTTTGGCTAATTCATCCACTGAAGTAAATCGTCCGTGCTTGTTACGGTACTCGACGATGGCAGCCGCGCTGTTATGCCCGATACCAGTCAAAGCCACCAAGTCTGCGACGCTTGCGGTATTGATATTCACCACGCCTGCGCTTGCCTTACGCTCGTTTTGCACCAAGACTTGATACGCGCTCATCACATCAGGATAGCATTTGGCAGCGGTCTGCTCGGTGGTTTTGATGATGGATTGTGCGATGGATTGATGAGAAATTATTAACAATAATCCTATAGTAAATCGATAAACAGTCAGCAAAGTCATTACAAGCCCTGCGTCTTTGCCAAATCCCACAGCCGATCCATCTCGGATAAATCACTGTCTTTGGGTCGCTTGCCACGCTTTGCTAGCTCATCTTCGATAAAGCCAAAGCGTCGCTTGAACTTCATCACCGCGCCCAATGCCGCCATCTCGCTGTCGATGTCAAGCTTGCGCGCGATATTGACAAGGCTTAAGAAACAATCGCCCAATTCATCGCTAGCCTTTTGTTTATCAATGTCTTTTTTATCCAGATAATTGCCATCTGTATCACAGATCAGCTCGGTCAGCTCGCTAATCTCTTCATGCAGCTTTTGTACCGCGCCACTGATGTCGTCCCAATCAAAGCCAACTTTAACCGCTGCTTTTTGTACCGCTTGCGCTTGCATCAGACTGCTGCCTGCTTTGATATCAAGAACTCGGCGTGGCGGCTTGCCTTGATTTTCGATGGCTTTGATCTCATCCCAGCGGCGTTTGACATCTTCATCAGTTTTTAGATTTTCTTTATCAAAAACATGGGGATGGCGGCGGATCAATTTCTCCATCAAGGTATAAATCACATCACCAAAATCAAACTTGTCCTGCTCGGCATATAGATGCGCGTGAAATACGACCTGCAACAGCACATCGCCAAGCTCGCCTTTGACATCGTCCATATCTCCAAGCGCGATCGCTTCGGCAAGCTCATAAGCTTCTTCGATGGCATAAGGCGTAAGGCTTTGGTTGGTCTGCTTGGCATCCCACGGGCAGTCGCTACGAAGGCGCGCCATCAAATCAAGCAAATCAGCAATATCACGGCTTGGGGTCATGTGTTGTCCTTTTTTGGGTTTTGATAACTGCTAAATTTTACACCATTTTCTTGGTATTTTTAAGCTGATTTGCTTTTTAAACCTTACAATCAAAACTCAGGCACGCCTGCGCTACGGCTGAGCCCATAAGTACCAAAATGACCATCGCCTGTGCTATCTGTGATAGTCTTGCCAATATACAGCGAAAACTCATGCCCTGTACTGTGGCTAGTCAGGCGGATAAACGGCTCACTGGTGGGCGGCGTTTGGTAGTTTTTCAGATGCGCGGTGGCTTCTTCTAATGACACGCCGTGTCGCTTGGCTTGGTGCGCGATGCGCTGCTCAAGTGGCATTTTCGGCATCACGCGATAATACTGTGCATAACCTGTAATTTTGTCGATAGGAACTGGTTTGATACTGATGATGTGTACATAGTCTGTCAAGCGTTCAAGCTGTTTGCTTAAATCCAGCTTGACCAATTCATCTTCGCTTTGGGCAAAGACACGCAATTTACGCCCCAAAGTGCCTGAGATTTTGCCATTATCATTGCTATAGCGATAATTGGGAAAACTTACGCCAATCGCATGAACACCATGCGTATTTTTGACATCGGCAATCGCAATATGTAATTGAGTATAAACCTTTGTCCACAAAAAATAAGGACTAATTTCCGAATCGGGCAATAAGGTCATTTCTTGATAAAATTTCATTATTCCTTCCCACTCGCTCCAAATACACCGCCACGAATCAAAACCGCCATCACATAATGCTGATTTTCAACGCTTGGTTTTTCATCTTTTAATACCCAATTATCAAAAAGCGTGTAGAAATCCTGCTTTTGTTTGGGCTGGCGAAATGCTGTTCCCATTGTTGTAACTGCACCATACGGCTCAACCGCAATCGGAAATTCAGCATTCGGATACCAATCATCAATCGTGCGAATGGCATTGCCGATTTTTTGCGAGTGCATACCTGCTTTGTCATTGATTTTATACAATTCTTTGCTTTTGGTTTTGCCTGTATCCAAAATCAATTCTTGTGATGGATAGACTTCTTGACCAAAGCCCACAATCGCTTCTGCTTTAATATTCAAAATAATAAAGGCTTGATTGGTCAGACCTTGTTCAATCCAATTTGCCAAAGTCGCCAAATCATCATTATTTGTTTCAAAATTGCGTACCAAAATATCCTTTGCATTAAAGGTTAAAGTTTGCTCTTTGTCGGCTAATTTGCATGTTACGCTAACCGTGATTTTTTCTGCGCCGACACGGTTACGCCACAACCAACGAGCATTGGCGATATTGGTTGCATAGCGATGTGCCAATGTCTTTACGCCATGTTCTTGCAGATAACCTTGCACCACTCCCAATAATTTGGCTTGATAATCTTGCTTATTGCACACATTGGGCTTGCCATCAAAGGGTAATACTTTACAAGTCCACGACACAACGAGCGTATCATTTTCTTCCAACAAAGACGCAGAATCCACTTTTTGCAAATTGGCTTTTTCAATTTCAGCGTCCAATTTGGCAGGGTCATTGGTGATGGCATTTTTCAAACGATTGCTAATCGTGCCACGAATGGATTTTTCTTGAATACGCACAGGCACAACTGGGCTGTTATCATCTTGGCTATTTTTTTGTGCCATAAAGCCATCAGAAATGTCCAAATTGCGTTCAAATGCCAAAACGCTGGCGGTGGTTAATTTGCTCATAAGATACTCCGTTTATTTTAAAAATTGCCAAGAAAGGGTGTTTTGCTGTTTGTCTAAATTCGCTTGGGTAATGAAATACAAGCCTGTTTCGTCATATGCTTGTCGCCAAAAAGCGGTGTCAATGTTGTCTTTTAAATGATGTGGATAGACCCATTTGCCCAAGCCATAAATCGCTTCTACATATTGGCTTGGATATTCCAGATTGCGTACATTTGCCATTTTGCCTGCCTGAAAAATTTCGCTAATTGCCTGATAACCTATCGGCATAGGCACCAGCCAACCATGCCCTGTTTTGATGGATTCGGTATGCCATTTGGTATTGCCATCTTTGTCCAACTCTGGAATATGGTGCAATGTACACACATCAAGCAACACATCAAGCGATGTTACGCTTGGATTTTTGCTTTTGGCGTTGTCAATCAATTGACCAAATTCATCGCTTGCGTCCATGAGTACAAACGCAGGCATGAGCAAAGCAATGATTTCATCTTTGTGTACCGAGCTAATATATTGCACGCCCCGTTTGCCTATTCCCATCACACTTCCGCCTGCCACACGCTGTCTGAAAATCGCTTGCGATAAAAATTGGCATAATGATTGGCTTAATTCTTGCGAAAGTAAATCGTCTGCTAACACTTCAATGACAAAACTCATAACCAAGTTGCATTTACCTTCTTCTACAATAGAAGCGGTACTGCCATCTTTTTTGAGTGGATTGCGTGTTTGATTAAAAGTGTAATCACGATATGGGCTTTCACGATAAATTTTGGGTGTGCAATCAAAACACGCGAGCAACACACCGCCCAAAGATAAATTGGCAAATCGCTCATCTGCCATCATGGTGCGTGATAAAGCGTGAATCGCCCCTGTAAACCCCGTACCCGCAGGAAAGCCAAAAGTAATGGGGCTAGAAATAGCATTGGCATTATTGATGACCACTTTGTGCAATAACGCATAACCGACAACTCGCTTGCTCATAAAAATACCCCTTTGCCTGCACGCCCATAAAATTTCTGCATATCGTCAATTTCTCGTTTCCATTCAATGTACTCGGCATCGGCAAAATCAAATTTAAGTTCTTTAAAAGTCGTACGCAATTCATGATTAAACCATGACGCAAAATCATCTAAAATCACTTTTTGCCATTCGTTTTTGGCTTTTTCTTGGGCAAATTCTTCTTCGCCGTCCAGTTCGCTACGATAAGGGTCAAGCCAAAATTTTTGCGGTAAAGATAAAGCATATTCTTTTGACCAACCTGCTGGTCTGTCTTGCAATTCATGGGCGATGGCAAAAATAGTATGCAAAATGCGGTCTATCGCGTCTTTGCGCTTGTCTCGCACATCAATATTATTTCTAATATCTTGAACTACTTCAATGACATACTTAAAATCATCTTGAACATGATATTTTAAAGTTTTGCTATCAAAAAAGTTTTCGCTAAATTTAGATAACGCAAATTCACGACTTTGGCGAATTTTGGGCGGTAGTGATGGCAATAAATAATTGCGTCCGCCTTGTCTGCTCATCAGTTGGCTGATATTTTGCGGTTTTGAGCCGCCTAATTGCACAGTTGCCAAATTGGGCATACTCACATAAGGCGTATGTTCTGCGTTGGGTTTAAAGCGATTTTCCAAAGCCTTTTTATTGTCATCAGAATATCTTAATTGATTAATTTTTAGATAAACTTCATAAGTTAATGCTGACGGATAAAGCGGAATAATCGTCATATATTGAAGTGCGTCCAAGCCGTCCGCCGTGTCGCCACTCGTATACCAAAGCAACTGTTTATTGCGTTCATGCGTGGTTGGATTTTCCATGTTATTTTGCAAAATTTGCTTAAAATGTGCGTGATATTCGCTTGCGGTATCTGTATTATCAGACAAAGACGCAATAAATTCAGCATTATCCGCCAAAATCAAATCACGCACTTTAACACCGTCCGCCACATCAAAATCAAAAAATGAAGCCAATGGCAACGCCGCCGCATTCCCATTGGCATCTAATGCAGGATTGGCAAGACTGTGCGTACCAATTAAAGTGTGTGGGCGTTGGGCGGTGGCGATAAAATTGACATTGTCGCCTTTAGCATCGGGGTGTATGCCTTTGGAAATGTGTGTGCCAAATTTGAGCTGTTTTGCCATGCTATGCACCGCCAAATCAAGCCAAGCAGTTTTTTCAAATTTTTGCTCAATCTCTTGAATTTGACTGTTTAAATCGGCAATCGTGGCTTTATCGCCATTTTCTGTTGCTACTGCAAGCTGTTTTTGCAATTTTTCTGACTTGCTGTCAATTTGATGTTGCAAAAATCGGCTGACTGCGGTTTTGGCAAGGTCGTTTGTTATCATCACGAAAACTTCCTTTTTATTTTCTATTGATATTTTATTACACCATATTTAAAAACAAAAATCAACCATAGTATTTTGTATAAAATTTAAAGTTGTGATACAATAATTAATCATCGCATAGATGGCTTAGAAAATAGTGTTTTGAATGTCTCAACCGCATAGGTTGCTTAATACGGCTAGGAGCTAAACCGCTCCGACACCACGCCCAAAAATGGGCAAAAATACCATTGTTGTTTGTTGCTATTCAGTCGCACTTTGCTAAACTGTATGGCAATATACGACAGGCTTTGCTCGGACAAATGCGTGTGCAGTTGCACCATTTCCGCATACACATCACCGACTAGCCAAGTATCAATTTGTGGGTGCTGATACTCAAAATTCAGTATTTGAATATAGTGATTGTGTTTACTCGCATGATGCAAGCCATGTTCACGAATGTTTTCGCTTGCATACACATCAAAGCCAGTTTCGCTCTCATCAAGAATTTGCTTGGGAATGAGTATCCATTCTTCATCTTGCTGTGTGCTGTGGCGAAAAGGCGAAACTTGCTGTAAATGCGTGTGTATCCGATTGGATACGCCTGCGTCTCGCCAATAGGCATTGACATAATTGGTTGTTTTTGATGAAAATAAATGCGTCATCAAACGATGTTCCAAGCCTGCCAAAGTCGGCTTTAATGGACTCGGTTTGTCAATTCTTGGACAAGCATCCACTTTATCCAAAAATTCTTGATTTATCAAAGCATTAAATTCATAACTTGGCAATTTCAATTCAGGTACTTCAAATCCCGGCTTGGTAAAAACAGGCGTTTGCCCTTGCAAATGGCGGATATTTTTCTGCCATATCAATAAATTAGGGAAAGTTGCTAACTTTTGCGGACGGTGTCGCCACACTCGCCCAGCCAGTTGAATGATTGACCGCATAGAGCTTGGCTCAACAATCGCCCAATCATAATCATGGTCTCGTCCCACTTCCGCCACAGGCGTTGCCAGCACCATAAAAATATGCTGTTTGGCATGACTTTTTGCCATCGCTTGACGGATTTCATCGTGAGCAAAAATCGCTTGTTCATCGCCATTGCGTTTTAAGATTTTGTCCAAAGCATATTCCACATGGTTTCGCAAAATCAAAAGCTGTCTTGCGTGATAGCACACCACATGAATGTGCGTATCGGCAGGGAGTTGGGCATTTTGCAAATAAAACGCAAGGCGTGTTAGTTGTTTGATATTGGCAAGTCGTACCAAACCAATACTCACGCATTTGCCTGATTTTTCATCAACGGTATGATAAGATTGATGTAATTGGCTTGCTCCATCAATGATTTTTTGTCCCAATTCGGTATAAAATTTTGCTTGTTTATCTTGATGATAGGCAATATTAACAGGCAACACATCAGCTTTACGGCGAATGGGCTGGGCGTGCAAAAATTTGGTGCGTTTATTAACAAAGGCTTGATGTTGCTGTCTGAAATTTTCCATCTCTCCACAAGGTGCGACTGTTGAGCCATTTTTTTGTTCATCAAACCACGCACAGACCACTTGCGGTGTGGGTTTATTTTGGCTTTGATTGAACAATTTTCGCCCTGCCAAATAGCTTTCAAATAAGCCTGCAATCAAATCAGGCGGTAGCGTTGCCGATGACAACAACACTTTTGAGCCAAACACACCTGCCAAATGCACAAGTCGTGCCAACGCAGGCAAATCATTGTGGTCAAAATCATCAGGTTCGTCCAAAATCAAATCGCTACTCAATAAACGAAGCATTGGAGCAATGTAACCACCGCCCCGTTTGCATTCACAAGCTTGCATAAGATGGTCAATGGTGCAAGTAACCACAGGCGAAAACAACAGATCTTTTGCTTTATTATCCGCCAGTAAAGTATCAATATTGAGTTCATTCAACGCATGATAATCAGGCGAACCGTCCACAAAGCCGTCCACCAATTCCTCTGCCGATTCACTACCGTAAGCGGAAGTTGTTTCAGCCTGATTTTTTTGTTCATTGATTTCAAATAATTGCCGAACACCGCCACCACCGACCAAAATCGCTAATTGCTCGTCATTTAACTGCAAATCTTGGCGTAAACTCAACCCTGTTTGCAAAGTCAAAACTCGCAAACCTAATGCAATGGTCAATCTTGCCCCTTTTTTCTCGTCCGATAATCCATACATAATGCGAGCGTTGCTGATGGTTTTACCACAGCCTGTGGACGCCATATTCACCCCAAAAAAGCCATGCGTATCACTGTCAGCTTGCACACTTTTGGCGATTTTAAAGGCGTGATTTTGCCAAGAAAATCGCTCAATCTCGGTGTTTTTGCTCAAAGGGCGATGTTTGAGTAATGTCGGTAATTGCTCGCTGATGGTTGGCAAATACCGTGCAAAATGGGCGGTAAATGATGCCACACCCAACAAATGTTCATCTAAAAATTGCTTGGGCGTGCGTGTTTTGCGGTCAGTATTGGCAAGTAAAGAAAGTGTGGATTTTGTGGCGACACGGCGAGGATCATTGTCTTTTAATGATGAATAATTATGGTCGCCTACCATCAAGCACAGCCGTGATAAATACAGCAAAATGGCGTTATCAATCGGCTGATTTTGGGCGGATAAGGCTTGCAATGTAGGGTCTTGCAGGGTTTTTCTTGCCCAGCGTTTTAGGCTGTTTTGCCAAGTTTTACTATTAATGACACATTGTTGAAATTTAAAGAAATTTTCAGAATTGACGACATTGGGATTTTTGACCCAATAATCTTTGGCGGTAAACTCTGCATAGATTTTGGCAAGCGAGCGTTCAAGATATAAGATTGAGGTATCTTTTTGAAATTGGGTGCGAACTTGTTCTTTTAAAAACACATCGGTCAAAGGAGGCAAGCGATGATGACTGACCACAAGCCAAGCTAGCCATTGTCCCAATGGGGGTAATTGAGCTAAATTGGCGTGGTCTTGATTAGATTGTAAATAGGCATTTAATGCCGATAAGTTTTGCTTGGCAAGCCATTCATCAATTTGCCCAAAGCGTTGCAACCAATCATTATCGGTTTGGCAATCTTGACAAAGCCACAGCAAAATTTTTAAAGAAATCCATTCATGACGATAAGGGTCGCCTTGTGTACTGCCGTGCGTGAGTTTGTGTTGAAAACCAAGTGTAGATTTACCCAAATCGTGCAATAAAGCGGACAAAGTCGCCATAATTTGAATGGCACTGATATATTGCCAATCATTTTGCCATTCGCTGTGCAAAATATTGCGTTTGGTGCGATTCACAGGCACATAGCCCCATTCATTAAATTTATGACGATTGCCGACAATCCATACCAATTCGCTGTGTTTGCGAGTATGAAATCGGTAACAACTGACCGCCGTGCTTTTGCTTGCACTGCGAGCAAGTAATTTTTTGACCATCGCCAAGCCATCTTCGGTAATGACCGTCTGCCAAGTATTATCGCCAATCCGATTGGCAAATGCGTCCAATACCTGCCGAGTGCGTGGGAGTGCCTTTTTTTCACATTGAGAAATAAAGGTAACAATCATTTCTATATCCTTGGTCATAGGCTTTTTGATTCAAAACAAGACTAGGCGACAACGACCGCAGTGTACAAGTAGTACATCAGGGCGTTGGTAACGAAGTATTGTTTTGAATCAAATGACTATGAAAAGTATTGTGAAGCCGATTTCACTTGCTCAAACATAAAATCGAGTGCTTTATGTTGTGTGAATTTTTGCAAGATTTTTTGACGAAATTCTTGTTCACTAAAATCATCTTTAGCACAAACAAACGCCCAAGGAAGCACAATCGCGTCTTTGATTAAATCCGCCACATCAAACACCAACGCCCCACGCCGTGTCTTACCGTGCATAACCGCAAAGCCGTGCGGAATGCCGAGCACCCACAGCGTTGTCGCCCCAAGCCCATAGGCCAAATAATTGCCATGATTGAGAAAATTATTCGCCAAATCTCCCGCTTCAAAATTGCGTTCAAATGACAATCCGCAATGATTTGCAGAATATTTATATAACTGCTTGGTCATTTGTGCTTCTGCCAATAGCAACTCATTGACACAGTTTACCGTAGAAATTTTATGTTGAAAACTAGTATAAGCTTGCAAAACATCATGGTCATCAATGGCAAATCCTGCTTCGTGTAACTCCTTGTCCTTTGACCAAATTTTTTGAATAAATTCAATGCGTTTTTGTTGAAATTCTTTGGCGATGGTCAGCCGTTTTTGTTCATCAAACCAAAAAGACAGCCACCCTTGTACATATTCGGTTGGGCGATATTCACTTTGTGGATTAAGCCATTCAATTTCCGCCCCTGAAAAAAGTGGCGTTGCACCGCCCCCACAAAAGCCGACCAACACGCCTGCACTGGCGAGCATTCGCATGGCAGCCTGCGTAATGGAAGTGCCTGTGCCAAGCAAAATGCAAGTGGTATTGGCAATGGGAATATTATAATATTGATTTTCGTATTTAGTTTCGGTTAAGTATAGCACTCGACCGTCTTTTTGCATGACACGGCAATGTTCTAGGTAGAAAATATTGGCTCGCTTGGAATGTAAAATGGCTTTTAGGTCGGTGGGTTTGAGGGAGTTCATGTGCAAATTTCCTTATATCACTATCAAATTTAATCACCAAAATAACACCCTGTCAAGCCGGTTTTGATATTTTATAAGCTTATATTTTTGCCGTTATCTTGATTTATGCTATACTTTGGATCATTGGATGACAAACAAATAAAGTTTTACCCTTTATTTTTATAACTATTTAAAAACTTAATAAAATCAATCAGTTATAATAGGTGGATTTTTGTTTGGGTAAAAAGGGTAAAACCATCATAACCCCCTGTTATTTCTTAGTTTTTTTGTTTATAATTACTCTTCACTACCGCATAGGTAGCTTAGAAAATTTTGTATCACGCTCGCTCATGACCCCAATACTTCACTACCGCATAGGTAGCTTAGAAAATCAGTGGAGTACCCCACCAATGTTTGACCATCTTCACTACCGCATAGGTAGCTTAGAAAGCACTCTGATAAGATGCGTTAAATTAACCTAACTTCACTACCGCATAGGTAGCTTAGAAATTTAATGTTTCACTATTTTTCATATCAACTACCTTCACTACCGCATAGGTAGCTTAGAAAATCCATTGACACGACCCCATTTGACTTCGCTCCTTCACTACCGCATAGGTAGCTTAGAAATTGGCAAATTCCCTAAATAACTTAGTGTACATCTTCACTACCGCATAGGTAGCTTAGAAAGTTTCGTGTAGAATTTCATCATCTGACTTTTCCTTCACTACCGCATAGGTAGCTTAGAAACATTCCCCCAAGCAGTTCACGCACCTTTCTTTCTTCACTACCGCATAGGTAGCTTAGAAAAATCGGCTGAAAAGGTCGATATGCGTAATTGGCTTCACTACCGCATAGGTAGCTTAGAAAATCAGCTTATCTATATCCTTTCGGACATAGGCCTTCACTACCGCATAGGTAGCTTAGAAAAAGCCATTTGTAAGGTTTGGCAGGTTTTTCATCTTCACTACTGTAGTGGTACACTAATCCCGCAGTCCTCAATAAGTGGTACAATATCATAAAAATGAGGATAAACCATGAGACGACCAAGACGAAGCTTTAGTGCAGAGTTTAAATTAGAAGCAGTAAAATTAGTCACAGACAAAGGCTACAGCATATCCCAGGCTTGTCAGGAATTGGATGTTGGTGAAACATCATTTAGACGCTGGTTAAGCCAAGTCAAAGCAGAACATCAAGGCTATGTACTTGCAGGCTCAAAACCAATCAGTCCTGATCAACAACGTATTCGTGAGCTAGAAGATAGAATCAGAGTGCTAGAAGAGGACAAGCTGATTCTAAAAAAGGCTACAGCGATTTTAATATCTCTCGAGAGCAAAAATACCAAGCAATTAAGACATTAAAATCGCACGGCATCAAGCGTTTATGTAAGTTATTTGGCGTCAGTGAAAGTGCTTACTATACCCAGTTACGACAGGCTAATAAACCAGCTAAGCATGTTGGTATCGCCACTCACATAAAAGCCATTTTTGACGAAAGCAGAGGCTCAGCAGGTAAACGCAGTATCAAAGCACGATTGCAAGCAAAAGGTATCACAGTTGGCTTGTATTTAGTGCGTAAGCTTATGAAGCAGCAAGGCTTATTTAGCAAACAACCGCAAAAATGGCGTTATCAAGACAAAGACAATGGCCAAATATTTGACAATATTCTGGAGCGACAGTTTAGTCCTAAGCCTCATATAACGGTGCTTTGTGGTGATACAACCTATCTGAAGGTTAACGGCGTGTGGCATTATTTGGCAGTGGTTATTAATTTATCCAATCGTCAAGTAGTGGGCTGGAAGCTTGGTAATCGTCATGATGCAAATTTAGTGATTGATGCATTAAACCATGCCATGCTAAACATCAAACACACACCAAACATGATCTTTCACTCCGATCAAGGCAGTATTTATGGCAGTGACAAGTTTACAGCTTGTGTAAACAGACACAAGCTAGTCCAAAGCATGAGTCGCCGAGGCAATTGTTGGGATAATGCCCCAATGGAGCGATGGTTTCGTAGTTTTAAACATGAGTGGATGCCAAAAGGCGGTTATCGTGATGTTGAAAGTGCAATGAATGATGTCAAAGACTATGTGATGTATTATAATCACATTCGTCCACATCAATACAATCAAGGTCTGGCACCAGTTCCAGCAAAATCAACTTATCAGGGACTGTTGAATTAGTTGACCACTACACTACCGCATAGGTAGCTTAGAAAATCATTGCTGAAACTGCTCTTTGTACTCTTTTCTTCACTACCGCATAGGTAGCTTAGAAAAAACGCAAACACCGCCAACAAGGGGAAATTCTCTTCACTACCGCATAGGTAGCTTAGAAAGTCCAATTCCCACCGCAGCTATTTTTTCACCTCTTCACTACCGCATAGGTAGCTTAGAAAAATGGCAAAAAGACGATGAAACCAACCAAGACCTTCACTACCGCATAGGTAGCTTAGAAAAGAAATATGAGCAATTACGCAAAGAGTACCCTCTTCACTACCGCATAGGTAGCTTAGAAAGCTTTATCCTGCTAACCCTAACGCTGAAAAACCTTCACTACCGCATAGGTAGCTTAGAAAAACGATTTTTGGCTATCGTGAGTGCTTTCTCGCTTCACTACCGCATAGGTAGCTTAGAAACACGCCCATCCACATTTCCACGCCATTTTGATCTTCACTACCGCATAGGTAGCTTAGAAAAAATACCCAAACCACCCTATCAATCATTCTAACTTCACTACCGCATAGGTAGCTTAGAAAATCTTAATGACCTACGCCATTGGCAAGTAGGGCTTCACTACCGCATAGGTAGCTTAGAAAAAGAAAAACGACACACAGGACGCACAGAATGACTTCACTACCGCATAGGTAGCTTAGAAAATCTTTTCGGCTTGCTTAGGGGGACAAGCCCCCCTTCACTACCGCATAGGTAGCTTAGAAACTTTCGTGTTCATCAGCCGCGCGCCAAAATTTCTTCACTACCGCATAGGTAGCTTAGAAAAGCGACAAAATGCGTTGGCGGTTGGCTTGGGTCTTCACTACCGCATAGGTAGCTTAGAAACGTAGAATTTGCTAATAATCATATACGCAGTTCTTCACTACCGCATAGGTAGCTTAGAAATTAAGCGTCCGATCGAAGGGATGGTTTATGATCTTCACTACCGCATAGGTAGCTTAGAAACAAGTGAGAGAACGAAACAAAGCTAAAAACACACTTCACTACCGCATAGGTAGCTTAGAAACGATGATGTTGAAATCGGATTGGCGGAAATATCTTCACTACCGCATAGGTAGCTTAGAAATTGAGCAGTCCGCCCGTTGCCACGAAACGCAACTTCACTACCGCATAGGTAGCTTAGAAAAAAGACCCTAGCCGTGGCGGAGCGAAAAAGGCCTTCACTACCGCATAGGTAGCTTAGAAACTTGATATGATTTATCGGGGGTATGTCAAATCCTTCACTACCGCATAGGTAGCTTAGAAAAACATGGTATCCAATTTTTGTTCCATTTGGATTCTTCACTACCGCATAGGTAGCTTAGAAAGACCCAACACCGCTATATGTACCACTCCAAAACTTCACTACCGCATAGGTAGCTTAGAAACTTGACATGATTTCCGTGGGGTATGTCTTGGGCTTCACTACCGCATAGGTAGCTTAGAAAAGAGAAAAAATTATACTGGGTGCTTGTACTGCCTTCACTACCGCATAGGTAGCTTAGAAAATGCCAATCGTGGATGCTCGGAACCCTGATTCCTTCACTACCGCATAGGTAGCTTAGAAAAAGTACAAATCAGCCGTCGTAAAGTTAATTTGCTTCACTACCGCATAGGTAGCTTAGAAATATCAATTACAGTCTAAATCATCCGATATTCTCTTCACTACCGCATAGGTAGCTTAGAAACCAATTTAGAACCCATCACTACAAGCAGATGATCTTCACTACCGCATAGGTAGCTTAGAAAATGTTTTGTTGATGGTTAAGCCAAGTTATTTCCTTCACTACCGCATAGGTAGCTTAGAAACCTTGCTTCATCGGTAAACTCCAGCTCGACGACCTTCACTACCGCATAGGTAGCTTAGAAAAAAGAATGTTATAGTCATCTTCGCCCAATCCACTTCACTACCGCATAGGTAGCTTAGAAATAGATGTTGTATTTACTGATGCTTGCTCGAACCTTCACTACCGCATAGGTAGCTTAGAAAGAACAGTAAAAAGGGCAAACAGGGTACGGATGCTTCACTACCGCATAGGTAGCTTAGAAATGTAATTGTAGTGGTACACTAATCCCGCAGTCCTCAATAAGTGGTACAATATCATAAAAATGAGGATAAACCATGAGACGACCAAGACGAAGCTTTAGTGCAGAGTTTAAATTAGAAGCAGTAAAATTAGTCACAGACAAAGGCTACAGCATATCCCAGGCTTGTCAGGAATTGGATGTTGGTGAAACATCATTTAGACGCTGGTTAAGCCAAGTCAAAGCAGAACATCAAGGCTATGTACTTGCAGGCTCAAAACCAATCAGTCCTGATCAACAACGTATTCGTGAGCTAGAAGATAGAATCAGAGTGCTAGAAGAGGACAAGCTGATTCTAAAAAAGGCTACAGCGATTTTAATATCTCTCGAGAGCAAAAATACCAAGCAATTAAGACATTAAAATCGCACGGCATCAAGCGTTTATGTAAGTTATTTGGCGTCAGTGAAAGTGCTTACTATACCCAGTTACGACAGGCTAATAAACCAGCTAAGCATGTTGGTATCGCCACTCACATAAAAGCCATTTTTGACGAAAGCAGAGGCTCAGCAGGTAAACGCAGTATCAAAGCACGATTGCAAGCAAAAGGTATCACAGTTGGCTTGTATTTAGTGCGTAAGCTTATGAAGCAGCAAGGCTTATTTAGCAAACAACCGCAAAAATGGCGTTATCAAGACAAAGACAATGGCCAAATATTTGACAATATTCTGGAGCGACAGTTTAGTCCTAAGCCTCATATAACGGTGCTTTGTGGTGATACAACCTATCTGAAGGTTAACGGCGTGTGGCATTATTTGGCAGTGGTTATTAATTTATCCAATCGTCAAGTAGTGGGCTGGAAGCTTGGTAATCGTCATGATGCAAATTTAGTGATTGATGCATTAAACCATGCCATGCTAAACATCAAACACACACCAAACATGATCTTTCACTCCGATCAAGGCAGTATTTATGGCAGTGACAAGTTTACAGCTTGTGTAAACAGACACAAGCTAGTCCAAAGCATGAGTCGCCGAGGCAATTGTTGGGATAATGCCCCAATGGAGCGATGGTTTCGTAGTTTTAAACATGAGTGGATGCCAAAAGGCGGTTATCGTGATGTTGAAAGTGCAATGAATGATGTCAAAGACTATGTGATGTATTATAATCACATTCGTCCACATCAATACAATCAAGGTCTGGCACCAGTTCCAGCAAAATCAACTTATCAGGGACTGTTGAATTAGTTGACCACTACAAATTCCATTTTTATTCCCTATGCTGCTTGCTTCACTACCGCATAGGTAGCTTAGAAAAAGTATCATCACGAATTGGAAAGTAAATTAAACTTCACTACCGCATAGGTAGCTTAGAAAAATCAAAAAAACCTAGCCACTACCCTGCGAAACTTCACTACCGCATAGGTAGCTTAGAAACTTGACCGTCCGCCCGTGGGCGTGGATTGGGGCTTCACTACCGCATAGGTAGCTTAGAAATTTAATCACCCCCGAGCAGATGGGGCAACTGCCTTCACTACCGCATAGGTAGCTTAGAAAAATCATTGTTAAGTAAATCTATCCATAACACACTTCACTACCGCATAGGTAGCTTAGAAATACCCCACCAACTGCGACAATGTCCGCCCCATCCTTCACTACCGCATAGGTAGCTTAGAAAGTCAGCCCAAGAAAATCAAGGCAAGCGAGAAACTTCACTACCGCATAGGTAGCTTAGAAACGTGGCATGGGGTAAACCCCCTACAACCCCATCTTCACTACCGCATAGGTAGCTTAGAAAACGAAGTATCGCAGGCGTTATGGTCGGTTGTGCTTCACTACCGCATAGGTAGCTTAGAAATAAAAACCCATTCGGTGACAAAACGCTGTCGGCTTCACTACCGCATAGGTAGCTTAGAAAAACTGGAGCTG
Source organism: Moraxella sp. FZFQ2102 (assembly GCF_024137865.1). Taxonomy (NCBI): domain Bacteria; kingdom Pseudomonadati; phylum Pseudomonadota; class Gammaproteobacteria; order Moraxellales; family Moraxellaceae; genus Moraxella; species Moraxella sp. FZFQ2102. Next base: position 1,240,443 of record NZ_CP099960.1, on the reverse strand, counting down.
GAGCGGATCAGATTAGCAGAACTTCACTACCGCATAGGTAGCTTAGAAATTGTTCATGTCTTGGATAGTGTCCCTAAGTTCCTTCACTACCGCATAGGTAGCTTAGAAACGTGGCATGGGGTAAACCCCCTACAACCCCATCTTCACTACCGCATAGGTAGCTTAGAAAACGAAGTATCGCAGGCGTTATGGTCGGTTGTGCTTCACTACCGCATAGGTAGCTTAGAAATTACGATGGGGCGGAATTGGTGTCATTAACTGCTTCACTACCGCATAGGTAGCTTAGAAAGCCAATGTCTCGCCCTGTGGGGTTGGTGGTGGCTTCACTACCGCATAGGTAGCTTAGAAATACTGGCTGTAATCGTGGACTCAAACAGTGAGCTCCACTACCGCATAGGTAGCTTAGAAACTTGACCGTCCGCCCGTGGGCGTGGATTGGGGCTTCACTACCGCATAGGTAGCTTAGAAATTTAATCACCCCCGAGCAGATGGGGCAACTGCCTTCACTACCGCATAGGTAGCTTAGAAAAATCATTGTTAAGTAAATCTATCCATAACACACTTCACTACCGCATAGGTAGCTTAGAAATACCCCACCAACTGCGACAATGTCCGCCCCATCCTTCACTACCGCATAGGTAGCTTAGAAAGTCAGCCCAAGAAAATCAAGGCAAGCGAGAAACTTCACTACCGCATAGGTAGCTTAGAAATTACGATGGGGCGGAATTGGTGTCATTAACTGCTTCACTACCGCATAGGTAGCTTAGAAAGCCAATGTCTCGCCCTGTGGGGTTGGTGGTGGCTTCACTACCGCATAGGTAGCTTAGAAATACTGGCTGTAATCGTGGACTCAAACAGTGAGCTCCACTACCGCATAGGTAGCTTAGAAAACTACGGCAGGTGGCATTGCCAAAACCACCAACAAAAAAACCCATTGATTTCAATGGGTTTGTCATATTTATCTTGCTTAAGCCTACTTGCCTACTTGCCTACTTCCCAAGCCCTGCCTGCTTTAAAAGCGCGCCAAAGCTGCCCATCGCAGCAGGCTTGGCTTTGTCCGCCTTATCTTGTCGAGCAGGTCTGCGCTCGGATTTGGCCTTAGCTGCGCGCTCGGATTTATCGGCTTTATCTGACTTATCCACCTTAGCAGATTTTTCAGATTTCATACTAAAGCCGATACGACCACGCGCTTCATCGACCGAGATCACACGCACCGTGACGATGTCTTGGGGCTTGACGACATCGGCAGGATTTTCAACGAAATCATCGGATAATTCAGAGATATGCACAAGGCCATCTTGATGCACGCCGACATCGACAAAACAGCCAAATGCCGTGACATTGGTCACCACCCCTTCTAGCACCATGCCAACTTCCAAGTCCTTGATTTCATTGACATCATCTCGGAATTTGGCAGTACGGAATTCGCCACGCGGATCGTGTGCAGGCTTGGCAAGCTCAGCAGTCACGGTGGCAAGCTGGCTAAAATTATCCGTGCTGTCATTGAGCGCTTTGGCGGCAGTTTCGTTGCCCAAAACATCGCCAAGCGATTTGCCGTGCTTAGCAAGAATCTCATACACAAGCCCATAGCTCTCAGGATGCACGCCCGTGGCATCAAGCGGCTCATCACCATCTTTGATACGCAAAAAGCCTGCCGCCTGCTCGAAGGTCTTCACCCCAAGGCGCGGCACATTTTTCAGCTGCTCACGATTGACAAAAGCACCATTGGCACGGCGATAATCGACGATTTGCTGCGCGACATTTTTATTCAGACCTGAGATGTGCGCAAGGATTGCAGGGCTTGCGGTATTGACATCCACGCCCACAGCATTCACACAGTCTTCGGTGACTTTATCAAGACTGGCTTCAAGCTCGGCTTGATTGACATCGTGCTGATACTGCCCCACGCCGATGGCTTTTGGCTCGACTTTGACAAGCTCAGATAAAGGGTCTTGTAAGCGACGAGCAATCGACACCGCGCCACGCACCGAGACATCCAGATCAGGCAGCTCGCTAGACGCAATCTCGCTTGCCGAATACACCGACGCGCCCGCTTCAGACACCACAAGCGCTGTGGCATTAAGCTTACGCTCAGCGATGACTGATTTGACAAGCTCTTCGGTCTCGCGGCTCGCCGTACCATTACCAATAGCAACCAGCTGCACGCCATGCGCCGTGATCAATTCTTCGATCACCGCACGCGCTTGTTCCACTTGGTTTTGTGGCTTGAACGGATACGCCGTCTGCGTCGCCAGCACATCGCCTGTGCTGTCGATCACTGCCATTTTGACGCCATGACGAATGCCTGGATCGACGCCCAAAATCACCTTGCGACCCGCTGGTGCGACCATCAACAGATGCTTTAGATTCTCAGCAAAAACCGCAATCGCATCGGTCTCTGCCTGCACGCGGCGCTCAGTCAATAAGCGATGCTCAATCTGCGCGCGCCACTTGGCTGTCCAGAGTTTTTTGGCGGTGTCGGTCAAAATCTCGCCATTAGCCTTCGCACTATCCACAGCAAAATGCTTAATAATCATCGCGATAAATGGCTCATCTTCGCCATCGACATGCAACACCAAGACATTTTGCTGACGACCGCGCAGCATAGCAAGCAAGCGGTGATTGGACAGGCGGGCAAATGGCTCAGTATGCTCAAAATAATCCTTGAACTTCTCGCCTACTTCGCGCTTATCTTCATCAATCAGCTCAGAGCGAATGCTTGCTGTGGCATTAAAGCCTGTGCGCACCGCATCATACAGATCCAGTGCCGTCGCCCAGTCATCTAGGATAATCGCCTGCACGCCTGCGATTTGTTTGTCCAAATCACCAAAATCAGCATCGAAAGTCTCGCCCGTCTCATCGGTCAAGGTACTTGGCGCAACAAAGCCTGCCAGCGCATCAACAGGATCAGCCCCATCCAAGACAGCGCGCGCAATCGGCTCAAGCCCTGCAAGCTTTGCCTTGGTCGCATTCGATCTGCGGCGCGGACGATAAGGCTGATAAATCTCTTCAAGTTCAAGCTTACTGCCTGCTGCATTGACGCGCTCGCTAAGCTCGGCATTGAGCACATTTTGGGCGGCCAAAAGCTCCAAAATCTTGATACGGCGCGCGGCAAGTTCACGCTCAGCAATGAGCGACTTTTCAAGCTGGCGCAATAAATCATCGTCCAAGCCACCTGTCTGATCCTTACGATAACGCGCAATGAACGGCACGCTGTTACCTTCATCAAAAAGCTTGGCAAAACCTTCTACCTGCGATGCGCGCACGGCATGGGCTTGGGCAAGCTTGGCATAAATCGCTTGATGGTCAATCTCTTGGGGAAGTAAATCGGTCATAATTCATCATCTATATAACGCCGCTTGGGGCAAATTTGCCCATTATAGCAAGTTTGGACAAAAACGCCAAAGCTATCGCGCAGCTTAAATCGGCAAAATCTGGATAAAAATAAGCGCGCCCCTTGTTTAATTCTTGTTAAGACCAAATACAAACCCCAACAATCATGCTATGATAAACAGATTGCAAATTGAGCAAAAATTAACACAAAACCAGTTACATTTTTTTGTGCAATATTGTACACTAAAGCATAAGTTCATTTGCCCAAATTTTTAAGGATAATGAGATGACAGAAGTTCTAGATACCATCGCCCATCGCATTTTGGTCGTCGATGATGATGCGCGTTTGCGTGCTTTGTTGCAGCGCTTTTTGGAAGATGATGGCTATGTGGTGCGTGTGGCGCACGATGGCAAGCAGATGGATAAGCTGATTGCGCGCGAGATGTTTTCGCTGATCGTGCTGGATTTGATGTTGCCTGATGAAGACGGTATCGCCATCTGTAAGCGTCTGCGCGCTGAGAACTTAAGCATTCCAATCATCATGCTGACCGCCAAAGGCTCGGACGCTGACCGCATCGCAGGGCTTGAAGCAGGTGCAGATGATTACTTGCCAAAACCATTCAATCCAAAAGAGCTGCTAGCACGCATCAAAGCCGTCCTACGCCGCCAAAACCGTGAACTACCTGGTGCACCAAGTCAGCAAATGGAAGTGGTCGAATTCGGCCCATGGACGCTTGATCTATCGACACGCACCCTAAAGCGCGATGGCAATATCGTGACTTTGACCACAGGCGAATTTAGCGTCCTAAAAGCTTTGGTGCAGCATCCGCGCGAGCCTTTGACCCGTGATAAGCTGATGAACCTTGCACGCGGTCGCGAATGGGGTGCGATGGAGCGCTCTATCGATGTGCAGGTCTCGCGCCTGCGCCGCCTGATCGAAGACAATCCATCACAAGCGCGCTATATCCAGACCGTCTGGGGCGTGGGTTATGTGTTTGTTCCAGATGGGGCAGAAGGTTGATTTATCAGTCGGTGAATTAATCAAATGATGAGCAAATCATAAGCAATTGGGGCAGTTTTTTGCCCCAATTGTTGTTTGTGGGTGTGGAGTTTATAAAGTGTCCGAATTCGGACAGGTCGGTATTTACTGTCGCATAGATGACTTAGAAATTCAAATTCTTCTTCCTTATTGGCAGCAAGGGCAATATTAATCGCTAAAGACATATTATTTACCAGTCAAGGAATCTAGCAATGACTCAAAAAGCCCTTGGTAAAGCCATAAATGACCACACCCAAGATGACCAATGGGATAGCAATCACAGGTACTAATATACAGGCAATAATCGCCATGCCAAGCAATAGAATAAATAGCATCAATGACTCCATATCGACTGTTGTCATCATACCACCGCCGCCCAGCCAAATCAAGGCAGTGGTGATTTTACACTCAAAATTCACAGTATAGCAGCAAGGACGATATTAATCTCTAAAAAATATGTTATTTACCCACACAAAAAGCCCATCGCAATCACAATGGGCTGCATAAGGCAATGTAGCATTACTGATATTTCATCAATAAATCATACTTTTTCTGATTGGTCTGTAAAATCGCTGACTTACCATCAGTAAATTCAATATAAATCAAGTATCTTGATTTTGTTTTATCAGGTAGATTGTGACCAATGAGCAGCGTTGCCAAAGCAGGCAAGACGCCAGCACTCACCAACACACCGCCAGCGATAAAATTGGTGGTAAAGCGTTTAATATCAGCACTGGCGCTTAATATTTCTTCTTCATCAATAACCTGAACAGTCTTCAATAAATTCAAACTGTATGTAACCCTTTTGTTGGTTTGAGCGTTATACAAAATGATATGCCCAAAAGAAATAGGAGCATCACCAACTTGAAAATCATCTGACTACACAAGTATTGAGCCAAACATACGCTTGCCTTGATTGAGTAAATACAGTTAGATTATAACCATATCCACCCATACAATCAATGCTGCTACCGATATGCAGTAAAAAGCCCATCGACTCTAAAGAACCGACGGGCTTTTGGATTTAACCACCAATCTTCTTATATTTCATACGCTTAGGGCCTGCATCTGCACCAAGTGTCTTTTTGCGGTAGGCTTCATACTCGGTGTAGTTGCCATCGTACCACACAGGGCCTTCTTCTTCGAATGCTAGGATGTGTGTAGCGATACGGTCAAGGAACCAGCGGTCATGCGACACGACCATCACGGTGCCTGGGAAGACTTGTACCGCATCTTCTAGCGCACGCAAGGTCTCGACATCAAGGTCGTTTGACGGTTCGTCAAGTAAGATGACATTGGCGCCTTGCTTGAGTGTCTTGGCAAGCTGTAGGCGGTTACGCTCACCACCTGATAATTGACCGACGCGTTTTTGTTGGTCTTGACCTTTGAAGTTGAAGCGGCCGATATACGCACGGCTTGGCGTGGTGTACTCACCCACAGTGATCATATCAAGACCGTCCGAAACTTCTTCCCACACCGTCTTATTATCGTCTAGCTCATCACGCACCTGACCGACATAGGCGACTTTGACGCTCTCGCCCACTTCGACTGTGCCAGTATCTGGCGTATCTTTGCCACAGATCATATTAAACAGTGTGGTTTTACCTGCACCATTTGGGCCGATGATACCGACGATCGCCATCGGTGGCACGGTGAATGATAGGTTTTCGTACAGCAAGCGATCGCCAAATGATTTTGAGATGTTATTGACTTCAATCACCTTATTCCCTAGGCGTGGGCCTGGTGGAATATAGATTTCGGCGGTTTCGTTGCGTTGTTGGAATTCACGAGAGTTCATCTCTTCAAAACGCTCTAAACGAGACTTAGATTTGGCTTGCTGGCCTTTTTGGTTCTTGCGTACCCATTCCAATTCCTGTTTCAACGCTTTGGCAAAGGCTTCTTCTTGCTTTTGCTCTTGCTCTAGGCGTTTGTTCTTCTGCTCTAGCCATTCGGTGTAGTTACCTTGGTATGGATAGCCATAGCCACGGTCCAGCTCCAAAATCCACTCAGCGACATTGTCAAGGAAATAACGGTCGTGGGTAATCGCCACAATCGTACCTGAATAGTCTTTTAAGAAACGCTCAAGCCACGCCACCGATTCTGCATCCAAGTGGTTAGTCGGTTCGTCAAGTAGCAGCATATCAGGCTTGGACAATAGCAGACGACACAAGGCGACACGGCGTTTCTCACCACCTGACAGCTTAGAGACATCAGCGTCCCACGGTGGTAGGCGAAGTGCATCCGCCGCTTTTTCAAGCTGGGTGTTTAGGTTGTGCGCATCCCATGCTTGGATGATGTCTTCCATCTTGCCCTGCTCAGCAGCAAGCTTATCAAAGTCCGCATCTGGTTCGGCATATTCAGCATAAATTTGGTTCAGACGGTCAAGAGCATCCAGCGCTTCACGCACACCATCTTCGACATTTTCACGCACGGTTTTGTTCGGGTCTAGCTGTGGTTCTTGGGGTAGATAGCCGACCTTGATGCCTGCTTGCGGGCGCGCTTCACCGCTGAACTCGGTATCCACGCCTGCCATGATGCGTAGTAGCGTTGATTTACCCGCACCGTTTAGACCTAGGACACCGATTTTGGCACCTGGGAAAAATGACAGACTGATGTCTTTTAGGATTTCACGCTTTGGGGGAACAATTTTTGACACCTTGTTCATGGTGTAAATATATTGAGCCATAGTTTTCCTGTGGGGTTGAATGACAATAAAAGCTTAACTGGATATTATCGCATTGATACCCGATTTGGGCAAGGTATTTTGGGTTTGAAAATTAAATCTGCAAAATAAATTCAACCCCCACCAACCACAACCATGAAAATCCCATCACCACCCTTCAAAACCCATTTACAATCCCACCAAACTGCCTTATCATAAGCCAAAAGCACAAATTTTATAACCACAACCAAGGACACCGCCATGACCACCATCGCCCACAATGCCGCCACTCAGCGTTTTGAGACCACCATCGATGGACACACCGCCTATCTAAGCTATCAGATCATCGATGAGCGCACTTGGAACATTGACCACACCATCGTCCCTGATGCACTTGGCGGTCGCGGCTTAGGCTCGGCACTTGCCAAGACAGCGCTTGATTTTGCCCGTGATCACGACATCAAAATCGTGCCAAGCTGCTCATTTGTCGCGCATTACATAAATAAGCACCAAGATTACCAAAATGTGCTAAAATAAGCGATAACCCATTCACTTTTATCATCGATCCAACCGCTTGAAAATTGCTTGAATTGACAAGATTTTTACAAGCAACTTTTTTACAAGGAATATCATGAGCAGCTTAACTCCCGACCAAGTCGCCCTACAGCTTGACGGTTTGCCAAATTGGTCGCTAGATGGCAACAGCCTAATCAAAACCTATACTTTTGAAGACTTTGCTACGGCGGTAAGCTTCATGGTACGCGTGGCGTTTTTCGCCCAAAGCCTTGAGCATTATCCTGTGTGGAGTCATGATTATAATGTGCTGAGTGTGCGCATCGGCGACCCAAGCCAACACGCTGTCCAAAGCCGTGATGTACAGCTTGCCAAGCGTATGGAAAGCTCGCTGCAGGCGTTGTAATTCATTAAAAGTAAAATAAGCAATGGCTGATGCGGTCATTGCTTTTTTGTTGCTTATCTTTTGGGGGCAAACTTTACAATCACAAATTGTTTTGTCCGTATAAACTTGTTATCATAGAGTAATTTTTTAGCAGTTTATATGCATTATGACCACAGACATCGACACCCGCTCGGTGAGCGACTTCACCGAATACGCCTACCTAAACTACGCCATGTATGTCATCATGGATCGCGCCTTGCCACACATCGCCGATGGACTCAAGCCCGTGCAGCGCCGCATCGTCTATGCCATGAGCGAGCTTGGGCTTAAGCACACCGCCAAGCCCAAAAAAAGCGCGCGTACCGTCGGTGATGTCTTGGGTAAATATCATCCGCACGGCGATTTTGCCTGTTATGAAGCGATGGTTCTGATGGCGCAGCCGTTCAGCTATCGTTATCCACTGATCAGCGGTCAGGGCAACTGGGGATCTCCTGATGATCCCAAATCTTTTGCGGCGATGCGCTATACCGAAGCGAAGATGAGTAATTATGCCAATACTTTGCTGGCTGAACTTGAGCAAGGCACAGTCGATTGGCAGGATAACTTCGATGGCTCACTCACCGAACCTGTCACCTTGCCTGCGCGCCTGCCAAATATTTTGCTCAATGGCACAACCGGCATCGCCGTCGGTATGGCAACAGACATTCCACCGCACAATCTGGGCGAAGTGGTCAAAGCCTGCATTCGCTTACTAAAAAATCCAGAATTGTCCGTCAAACAACTGGCGCAAACCGTGCTTGCCCCTGATCTGCCGACCACTGCCGAGATCATCACGCCCAAGGCAGACTTGGTCGCGATGTACGAGACGGGCAAAGGCAGCTACAAGATGCGCGCCACTTATCAGCTTGACCCAAAAGAAAAAAACCATATTATTATCAATGCCTTACCTTATCAGGTCTCAGGCAATAAAGTGGTTGAGCAGATCGCAAAGCTGATGACCGATAAAAAACTGCCTTGGGTCACCGAAATCCGCGACGAATCGGACAACAACAACCCTTGCCGCATCGTCATCGAGCTCAAAAAAGGCAAGCTTGAGATTGATAAAATCATGAGCCATCTGTTTGCCAATACTGACCTTGAGACGAGCTATCGTGTGAATATGAACATGATCGGTGTCAATGGCAAACCTGAAGTCAAAAATCTAAAAACCATTCTCACCGAGTGGCTGTCTGTGCGCCGCGGTGTGGTGATTCGCCGCTTGCAGCATCGCTTGGATAAGATCGATAAGCGACTGCATATTTTGGCAGGCTTACTCATCGCTTACTTGAACATCGATGAAGTCATCCGCATCATCCGCGAAGAAGATGACCCCAAGCTTGAGCTGATGAATCGCTATGGCTTATCAGACATTCAAGCCGATGCCATCTTAGACATCAAACTGCGCCAACTTGCCAAGCTTGAAGAGATTGAGCTTAATGCCGAGCGCGACCGCCTAGAAGCTGAGCGCGCGGTGATCGCCAATCAGCTTGCCGACCCTGATGCGCTCACCGCCCTACTCATCGATGAGCTGACCGCCGATGCCAAAGAACATGGTGATGAACGCCACTCACCTGTGGTAGAGCGCGACGAAGCCACCAGTCTAAAAGCCACGGAGCTGATGACGAGCGAGCCTGTGACGGTGGTGATCTCACAAGCCGGCTGGATTCGCCTTGCCAAGGGTCACAGCACCGATCCTATGCAGATGAACTATCGCTCGGGCGATGATTATTTGGCGCACGCCTTGGGTAAATCGACCGAACGCTTGATTCTCATCGACAGCACAGGTCGCAGCTATGGGCTTGATACCGTCCATCTGCCATCGGCGCGCGGTCAAGGCGATCCGATCACAAGCCTATTAAACCTTGCCAATGGCGCAAAGATTGAACAGCTTGCCTTCATGACTGATAAACACATCATCATGGCAAGTAGCGCAGGCTATGGCTTTATCAATCAATTATCCAATCTAGACACCGCCCAAAAAGCAGGCAAGGCAAGTATCAATCTGGGCGATGGCACACTGCTGCCCATCGCTGTGATGGATGATGGTGATGATTTGGTGGCGGTGAGCGTCTCCAATGGCAATCTGCTCATCTTCCCAAGTGATGATCTGCCACAGCTTGCTAAGGGCAAGGGCAATAAGCTTGTCAATCTAAAAGGCGATGAGACTATCACCGCGATCACAAGCTTATCAAGCAATGACAGCCTAGTCATCACCGCAGGCAAGCGCACCTTGACGCTAAAGCCTAGCGATGTCGCCAATTACACCGCCAAGCGCGCCAGTCGTGGTGCGGCATTGCCAAAGGGCTTTGGTAAAGTGGCGGGCATGACAAAACTGATCCAAAATTCTGATTGATCCAATAAAAAACGCCCAGATCGTGATGATTTGGGCGCTTTTTGGTGCTTGGTTGGATTGATGATCAATCCCCTTCCACATCCACTGTCTGATACACTTCATAGGCAGGCACTTCATAAGGGTGCGCGTCTTTGTACGCTTGCACAACTTCGCACAGCTTATTCTCAGGCACCATCATCTCCACCTTCCACTCAGACACACGCGTGATTTCACCGACTTCGCCGATGGTCGGATTTGCGCCATCCAGTGGGCGAAACTGCCCCATGCCCAATGTCTGCCAGCTGCAGCATTCATAATTACCATAATGCCCCGCACCAGCGGCGAACATCGCGGTTTTTACCACTTCCAGATGCGTCTCTGGAATGTAGGTAACGATTTTATACATTTGAAAATACATGATTTTTCCAAAAAATAAGGTTGATTAAAACACAGATACAGCTACAGCACCGAATTTTAACCAACCCATCATCAAATTAAGTCATCAAAAGCCAAGCATTAGGCAAGCGGTACACCGATACGGCGCGCAACTTCTTCATAACCTTCGACAACATCGCCCAAGCCTTGACGGAAGCGGTCTTTGTCCAGCTTTTTCTTAGTCTCTTTGTCCCACAGGCGGCAGCCATCTGGTGAGAACTCATCGCCCAAGACCACACGGCCGTGGAACAGACCAAATTCAAGCTTAAAGTCCACCAGCATCAGACCTGCGTCATCAAATAGCTTCGACAGCACGGCATTGACTTTCAAGGTCAGCTCTTGCATTTGGCGCAGCTCATCAGGAGTGGCATAGCCAAGCGCAATCGCGGTAGATTCTGACAGCATCGGATCGCCCAGACTGTCATCTTTATAAAACAGCTCATAAGTCGGCGGCAACAGTGGCAAACCTTCGGTCAAGCCTAGGCGCTTCATCAAGCCGCCCGCGGCATAGTTACGCACCACTGCTTCTACTGGGATCATTTTTAGGCGTTTTACCAAGACTTCATCGTCTGATAGCTGCTTTTCAAAATGCGTCTCAATGCCTGCTTCGGCAAGCTTTTGCATGATAAAGGCATTAAAGCGGTTATTCACCATGCCTTTGCGGTCAAGACTTGCCATCTTCTCGCCATTGAACGCACTGGCGTCATTGCGAAAATGCAGTACCAGATAATCAGGATCGGCAGTTTCATAGACAGATTTGGCTTTACCAGTATAAAGTAGGGCTTGTTTTTCCATGGAAATTCTCAAATGCTTAAAAGTTAAGGAAATCTAAACACAAAAGTGCGACGCATCGACATCGCACTTCTAATGAATTAACGCACGCTTGGTGGCTTAGGCAGCTCGTACTGCTTGCCTGCTTCATTAATAAAATCTGATGATTTTTCATTAACGGTAGGTGTCGGATACAGCGGTACAAACTCTGCTGCAGGCTGTTCTGCTGGCAGTTGTAGCGGTGCAATCTTCTCGCTTGTGCGATAATCTAGGCTGCCGTTATCGCGCTTTGCCAGTAGGCTTTTGGTGGCGGCACAGCCTGTAAGTGCTGTCATCACCGCCATAATAACTGCTGTCAATTTTAAAGTTTTCATACACATTCCAACTGCTCAAAAAGTGAGTTAAATCAGGTTCGCTTTCGCCAATGCTGCATCGATCACGCTGTGATATTCATTCGACAGCCATACCAGTGGCAAGCGAATACCTTTGTCAATCTTGCCCATCTTATACAAGGCATATTTGGTCGGCTGTGGGCTAGACTCAACGAACAGATCTTGGTGCAGATGCTTGATGGTGTCATGAATCGCCGCCGCTTCGTCGAATTTGCCTTCTAATGCCAAGCCAAATACTTGGCTCATCGCTTTTGGTGCGACATTAGAAGTCACCGAAATATCACCCGCTGCACCATGCTTAACAAGCTCAAGCGCGGTCGGATCGTCACCCGATAGCACGACGATACGATCACCGACGCGCTTAATTAGGCTTTTGCCACGCTCGACATCGCCTGTGGCGTCTTTGATCGCGACGATATTATCGATATCCGCCAAGCGATTGACCGTCTCTTCGCTCATATCAGCGACCGTGCGACCAGGGACATTGTACAGCATCTGTGGCATATCCACCGCTTCGGCGATGGCTTTGAAATGCTGATACATCCCTTCTTGGGTCGGCTTATTATAATAAGGTACGACCAGTAGCGCACAGTCCGCGCCTGCGTTTTTGGCATGGCGAGTAAGCTCGATCGCTTCATGCGTTGAATTCGCACCCGTACCTGCGATCACAGGCACACGACCCGCCACTTGCTTGACAAAAAAGTTAATCACTTCGCTGTGTTCAGCCACACTCAAAGTCGCTGACTCGCCTGTCGTACCGACCGCGACCAAAGCATGAATGCCTTCGGCGATTTGCCATTCGATCAGCTTGGCAAGCTTATCATAATCCACCGCACCGTCTGGGGTCATCGGTGTGATCAGGGCAGTGATCGCCCCACGAAGTTTGGATTTGATGTCTTGATATGCGTCTGTCATACAAAAGCCTTGCTCGGTCTGTCAATCGGTCTAAATTTACACCAACTTCTTGTTGGATTATTTAGTTTATCACATTTAATGGTCAATGTTACAGCGAAATTTGTTGCATTTAAATAATTATTCAATCACGCTCATTCAAGGCGCATCCCAAGAATCACCGGCTCGCCTTGGCGGATCAGCTGCACCGCGACCACGCCTTTATTTGGCAAGGCAGCGACTTGGGCGGCGAAACTTTCGGCATCACGGATTGGCACACGGTTCATGCCGACCAAGATATCCCCCGTTTGGATGCCAGCGCGCGACGCATTACCCACCAGATCCACCGAAGTGATCATCACGCCGCCTTGGATGCCTTGTTCTGTCAGCGCGCGGCGTTCAAGCACGGTCAGATTGCGCAGACGCACGCCCAAGCGCACGCCGTCTTGTTGGCGTTTTTGGTCAGCGGCGATGTCATCTGCTGCATCACCGAACTGCCCTTTGGCTTGATAAGTCTTACCATCACGCAGATAAGTCAAATAAAAAGTATCGTGCGGCTTGGCTTTGTTGGTCAAATCGAACCATTCATGCGCCAGGTTGATCGGCATATCATTGAACGATAAGACCACATCGCCTGCTTGTAAGCCTGCTTGATCAGCTGGCGACTGTGGCACGACTTTGGTCAAAAGCGCGCCTTTAGGACGCTCAAGCCCATAGACTTGCGCCAAATTACGATCCAGATCTTGAATGGTCACGCCCATGCGCACGCGCGTCACCTTGCCTGTATCGCGGATCTGCTGATAGATATCCATCGCCGTCTCAATTGGAATCGAGAACGACAGCCCCATATAGCCGCCCGTACCGCTAAAAATCATCGAATTGACCGCGACGACTTCGCCTTTTTGGTTGAATAATGGCCCGCCTGAATTACCGGGGTTTAAGGCGACATCACTTTGGATAAAAGGTACTGTGCCTTCGCTTGGAATGCTGCGCGATTTGGCAGAGACAATCCCTGCCGATGCCGAATAATCAAAGCCAAACGGCGAACCGATGGCAAGTACAGGCTCGCCGACTTTGAGCGTATCGCCTTTTGCCACAGGCAGTGCAGGGAAGTTTGTGCCTTGTACCTTGAGTACCGCGATGTCTGAACTCTCATCACTGCCGATCAATTTGGCATCCAGCTCCGTGCGATCGCTTAGGGTGACGGTGATACTCTCGGCATCAGCGATGACATGGTGATTGGTCAAAATATAACCATCAGAACTGATAAAAAAGCCCGTGCCATAGCCCTGCTCAAGCATCGGTGCGTCAGGCAGCGGCACATCTTGACCCAAATAATCTTTTAAAATCTCTATCGCCTGCGCTTTGGCTAGGGTTTGAGTATCGACTTTTTTGGTGATGCTCACACGCACCACCGATGGCGATGCTTGTTCGACCAATTGGGAGAAATCCACGCCCACCACCGCGTGTGCCGTCATCGGCACGCTCATGGCGACAGGCATCCATAGGCTTAGGGCAAGCAATCCGCTCAGTGCTGTTTTTTTCATAAGCAATCCTTGTTTCGCCTGCCAAATCCAAGCTCGGCGATGATAAGCATGATTGCGCCTAGTATGCAAAAATCTAAAGTTACCGTCAAGTATGCTTTGGCGACAATACCTTGCCCAAATCCTACGCGCCAGCAACAATCCTTGCCAATCTACAGCCCAAGTACCCGATCAATGCGCGCCGCCACTTCATCAATCGTCCCATCAGCATCAATGCGATGAATGCGCTGTGGGTGGCGTGCAGCTTGATGGCTCAATCCTTGATGCACTTTTTCAAAAAAGCTTAGCGCATTGGCTTCTAGACGATCGGCAGCGCTTCTTTTGCCTGCGCGCATCATGCCTGTCGCCACATCCAAATCCAGCCACAGCGTCACATCTGGACTGATCGGCACAAAATGCTCAATCAACAGCTCAATCTTATCAAGCGCCGCCTGATCACCATCAAAGCGACCAAAGCCCTGATACGCCACCGTACTGTCAAAAAAGCGATCGCAAATCACCCATTTGCCCGCTTGTAGTGCAGGGATAATCACCTGATGGATATGATCAGCGCGCGCAGCGAACATCATCAAAATCTCAGTATCAGCATCGATGCTGCGATTAGGATCCAAAAACATCGCACGCAGCTCTTCGGCAAGCACACTGCCCCCAGGTTCGCGCGTACGCAGCACCTGTATGCCCCGTGCTTGTAGGCGCGCGACCAAGCCATCGATCGCCGTGGTCTTGCCGACGCCTTCTGTCCCTTCAAAGCTGATGAATTTACCTGTCAATTGCTTGGCATCTGCCTTATGCGTATCTGTCATTGCCTTTCCTTTTGGCGCATCACCGCGCGATATTCTTCTACCGCTTTATTATGCTCATCGAGCGTTTTACTGAATTTATGCCCACCATTGCCTGTCGCAACGAAAAACAGCACATCAGACTTATCAGGATGCATGGTCGCAAGGATGGATTCTTTGGACGGCAGTGCAATCGGCGTGATCGGTAAGCCATTGATTTGATAAGTATTATACTCGTTTTTCTCATTGATATTACTGCGATAAATCTTGCCATCATAGCGGTCAAACAGCCCATAAATGATGGTCGGATCGGTCTGCAGTTTCATATCCTTGGCGAAACGATTGACAAATACCGACGACACCAAACTGCGCTCATCGGCGATGCCTGTCTCTTTTTCAATGATACTTGCCATGATCAAAGCTTCATACGGCGTCTGATATGGTAAATTGTCATCACGCGCTTGCCATGCTTCATCCAAGATGCGCTTTTGGTCATCATACAGCTTTTGTAAAATGGCTTTATCGCTCACGCCTGCATTGAAATGATAAGTATTGGGCGCAAACCAACCTTCCAAATGCTGATTGGGCGCATCAATCCCAAGCGCCGCAGCAACCGCAGCATTATCACGCGCCACATCTGTCCACGCATAGCCATCTGCCGGTGGCGTCAATAGCTCAAGCGTCACGCCATCGGTAGTTTTGATCGCTTGGTACAGATCCTTGATGGTCTTGCCTTCAACGATGCGGATGACGACTTGCTCGGATTGACCGCCTTGCTGCAAGATGTCCATGATGCTAGCAAGACTTGCACCACTTGGGATGGTGTACTTACCTGCTTGCAATGGCTTATCTGCACTCAATGACACATACGCCTTGGCAAGTGCAGGCAAAGCAAGCGCATTATCCGTCCAGCCCTGCTTGGCAAGCAAGCTATAATAAGTATCGCCTTTTTCGACGCTGACCTGCTGCTCGGTATCCACCGCCGCGGCAAACAGCGTCTGATAAAGCACGATCAGTGCGATGATGACAGCAAGAATCAGCACGATCAAGATCGGCTTGGTCTTCTGTGAAGATTTGACAGGTTGCCTGACGGGTTTTTTGCGCGTAGAATTTGCCATAAAAATACTTCATAAAAAAATTTAGCCAATTGTAGCAAATTTTCGCCCAATTAACACTCAAATCCTGTGTGAAACAACACTATGCTAATAGATATCATTAGACAAACTGATCCAACACCCGCCCATCCAAACGCCACACAGGAATGATACCGCGCACAGCATTGGTGATGAACATCGCTTGAATCGCACTCAAATCACCCTGCATCAGCACGCGCTCACTGATATGTCCAAAGTAATCACTTGTCAGCACTTGGGCGCGCATCACGCCAGCTACGCCAGATAGGTTCACAGGCGGCGTATACCATGCGCCATCAATTTGATAAAACACATTACCCATCGTCGCGCAAATATACTGCCCATGCACATTGGCAACCAAGCCATCGGTTGCGCCCTGATCTTGGCGCGCCAATAATTCAGCGTGTGCCAGCACCTGATCAGGGCAGGCGATCAGCTTAAGCCCTGCTAGGCGCGGTGGGCGGTGGGCAATTTGGCTGTCCAAGCAAATCATATCGACAGGCATCGCGATCGGTAATCCGTCCTGCCACTGATGCGCCTGATACACAGGCATCGCTTGGCATTTGATATACGCAGTGGCACGACTATCACCACCACGATAACCATAGCCACGCACAGACTGCGGCGCGCGCGTGATGATGATTTTGATGAGACCTTCTGTGATCGCTGCCGCCAAGGTATGTAGCTGCGCCATCAGACCATCGATATCAAGCACCATCTTAAGTGCGCCAAGCCCTGCGATCACACGCACACGATGTCCGTCCGCCCACAGCATCTGCCCATCATGCACGCCAATGGTGCTAAAAAACCCATCGCCATAGCAAAACGCACGCTCATCCATGCGCGCATCAGACGCCTGTAGCGCACCGTCAAACTGATAAAACCGTACCGTCATTTATCAAACACCACACGGCACTGATAATGCTCACAGCGCCCCTGCACAAGCTTAAGCGCGCCGACGGACTTTGGCGCGATAGCATCACCGCGCAGCATCTGTGCGACCACTGCCGTACCGGTCTCACCGCCCAATCTGCCCATCATGCGATAGACGCGCTTGGCGTATTCCACCGCTTGATTTTTGGTGGCGTCATCATCGGTCGGCGCAGGATAATACCACACCACTTCAAAGGCAGCTGCCGAGTCGATACTATAAAAAGGCACGCCCTGCTTGGCACTGTAGCGGTAGCGTGTCGCTTGATTGCCATAAAAATCTAGGGCGTCTTCTTCGGTGGCAGTCCTGCCAAGCTCACCCGATAACTCATCAATACTTGATACGCGCATCGGCACGCTCTGCCAAGTGCTGGTATCATAGACCACAGGCTCATAGACCACAGGCTTGCCATCATCAGCGACCACCGTCTCAGCATCGGTCACTGGTCGAAAAGTGATCAGTAATACCGCCGCCACCGCCAAAATGGCAGCCAGCAGCAATAAGCCAAGTTTGGATTTGGGCGGTTTTGGCGCATCGGTGCTCATAGATTGTCCTGATAAACAGATGAAATATCGTCATTGTAGCACAATTTTGCCCCAAAACATTTTATGATCAAGCGGATTTTTGGCAAACTACCCAAGCAAAAACTTGGGATTTTTGATAAAATTGGCAATCAAAATTATCGTAAACTTCCACCACTGAACTTCCACGATTCACCGCACCGATTTGGACAATTTTATGCAGCATTTTATCGTCATTGGCAATCCAATTAGTCATTCAAAAAGCCCTGCCATCCATCACGCCTTTGCTGACAGCGTAGGACTGGATATCTGTTATCAACGGCAGTTTTGTCCTGATAATCAGGACAGTTTTGAAGCGGTGGTATCAGCATTCTTTGCTGGTGGCGGTGTGGGCGCCAATGTCACTTTGCCTTTTAAGGAGATCGCACATCAGCTATGCCAAGATACAGGTGCAATGAGCGATGATGCCAAGATGGCAGGCGCGGTCAATACCCTGATGATGCGTGATGGCAAACTGTACGGCGATAATACCGATGGCCGTGGCTTGGTGGCAGATCTGATTAGCCAAGATGTTGATTTAACTCATAAAAAAATCGCCATCTTGGGTGCAGGCGGTGCGACTCGTGGGGCGATTTTACCCTTGCTGTCTCATGGTGCGCACTTGGCGATTTATAATCGCACGCTTGCCAAAGCTGAGCAACTGGTGCAAGACTTTGATCACCCTAATCTATCTGCACACAGTTTAGATGAACTACAACATACCACCCACTTTGATGTCATCATCAATGCCACTTCGACAACCACCACAGGTCAGTCGCTGGATTTTGGGCGCGTCACGGCAGATTTTGCTTATGACATGATGTATGGCAAGCCATCGGCATTTTTAGCGCATTTTGCCAAGCAAGGCGCACGCACCTCTGATGGCTATGGGATGCTGATTCATCAAGCCAAGCTTGCCTTTGAACTGTGGACAGGGGCAGCGGTAGATTTGTCAGCGGTGGTACTGCCCGAGTGATGCAGGTGACGGCTGATTACACCTTGAATTTTTGGTAAGCAGCACCATCTTAGGCGAACCTTAGGCAAATTTAAATTTTAAAACTGTAGATAGGAGCAGATGATGAGCGAGCAGATGACAGACGATTTTGAGGTCGATTTTGACGATTTGGATAATCTATTTGATGACTTTGATGGCATGGCTGTCGAAGGTGGCGTCGATAGCATCAATGATGAGGGCTGTGAAGGTGGTGCCTGCAAGCTATAAGCAAAGCATGGCAAGACAAAGCGATTATTCGATGCGTAATAATCGCTTTTTTATGGATGAATGATTATCAAATAATAACAAAAAATTTGCCAAAATAAATTTTCTTATGAAAATAAGTTATCATAAGCCAAAAAATCCTTTTTCTTCATCCGATTTGTTGTATAGTGTTGTTAACAGCCATGCTGATGGCTTGTCAATTTTCATTGCAAATCGTATCGACTGATACTCTAACAAGGATGACTTATGTTAACTTATAAAGCCCCCCTGCGTGATATTAAATTTTTGATGAATGAGATGCTGGATTTTCAGGCGCATTATCAGACGCTTGAAAACGGCTCGGCTGCCGATCCTGAGACGGTGGACATGATTTTGTCAGGTTTTGCCGACTTTGCCGAAAATGTGCTATCACCGCTGTATCAGCCTGCCGATGCCGAAGGATGTACCTTCAAAGATGGTGAAGTCACCACACCAACTGGCTTTAAAGAAGCCTATCAGCAGTTCGTAGAAGGCGGCTGGCAAGGCATCAGCTATCCTGAAGAATTTGGCGGTATGAACCTGCCAATGTCATTAAACCTCATCAAATCTGAAATGATGGGTACTGCCAACTGGCCGTGGGCGATGTATCCAGGTCTGACCACAGGCTCGGTGAACACCATCTTGCAGTATGGCGATGACGCTCAAAAGGCCACTTATCTACCCAAGCTCATCTCAGGCGAATGGTCAGGTACGATGTGCTTGACCGAAGCACAGTGTGGTACTGACCTAAACCAAATGAAAACCCGTGCCGTGCCAAACGATGACGGCACTTATGCCATCACAGGCAGTAAGATCTTTATCTCAGCCGGTGAGCATGATTTGACCGAAAATATCGTGCATATCGTGCTGGCTCGCCTACCCGATGCGCCTGCTGGCACCAAAGGCATTTCGCTGTTTATCGTACCGAAATTTTTGCCGACCGACACTGGTGAAGTCGGCGCGCGCAATGCGGTGACTTGTGGCTCGATTGAGCATAAGATGGGCATCACCTCATCAGCCACTTGCGTGATCAACTTTGATGGCGCGACAGGTTTTCTCATCGGCGAGCCAAACAAAGGCCTAAAAGCCATGTTCACCTACATGAACACCGCGCGTATCGGCACAGGCATCCAAGGCCTATCACACATGGAGCTGTCGTTCCAAAACGCCCTGCCATACGCCAAAGAACGCCGCTCGATGCGTGCGTTATCAGGCACCAAAGAGCCAAATCAGCCTGCCGATGCCATCATCCACCATGCGGATGTACGCCGTATGCTACTCACCCAAAAGGCATTTACCGAAGGTGCGCGCTCGATGATCTATCACACCGCACGCTATGCGGATAAGCTTGCCGAAGCGGTGGCAAAAGGTGATGAAGAAGCCATCAAACAATGGGATGATAAGATTGGTTTTTATACACCCATTCTTAAGGGATTCTTGACTGAGCTTGGCATCGAATGTGCCAAACATGGTCAGCAAATCTACGGCGGTCATGGCTATATCAAAGAATCAGGCATGGAGCTGATTGCTCGTGATGCCCGCATCTCAACACTGTACGAAGGCACTACAGGCGTGCAAGCACTTGACCTACTCGGTCGCAAGGTGCTATTGCATGGCGGTGGCAAGGTCATCCGTGACTATACAGCAGGCATTATGAAATGGTGTGGTGAATATGCACTGGACAAAGATATGCGTAAATTCGTCTGGACACTCACCAAGCTGTGTGCTGAGTGGAATATGCTGACCGCACGCCTACTACTAACCGCTCGCAAAGACCGTGATATCGTCTCGGCAGCATCAGATGACTTTTTGATGTATTCAGGCTATGTGATGATGGCGTATCACTGGGCTCGCATGGCGGCGGTGAGTTTTGATAAGCTCAAAAATGGTGGCGAGCAGCCAAAAGAGTTTTATCTTGCCAAAACTCAAACGGCGGAGTTTTATTTTGAAAAACTGCTACCAAGAAGCTCGGCACACGCTGAGAGCATGACTGTACCAAGCGAAATCATGATGCAGATGGATATTGAGCATTTTGCGTTTTTGGAATAATGCCCAAACTTAAACAACCAGCCCACAAACAACAAGCCCATGCAGATGGTTGCATGGGCTTGTTTGTATATGACGCCATCCGCTATATCAGTGACGGTAGCCATTGGGGTTGCCACTTTGCCAACGCCATGCATCAGCACACATCTCATTGATGCCCAGTGTCGCCGTCCAGCCGAACAGCTCACGCGCCTTGTCACTGCTGGCATAGCAAGCCGCCACATCACCAGGTCTGCGATCAACGATGGCATAAGGCACCGACTGCCCTGTATTTGCTACAAAAGCATCCACAAGCTGCAATACCGACGTGCCATTACCTGTGCCTAGATTAACAGGGCAAAAGCCGACACCGCTTGGGGTATTGACCAGATATTCCAGTGCTGCCACATGACCTTTTGCCAAATCCACCACATGAATATAATCACGCACACCCGTGCCATCAATGGTGTCATAATCATTACCAAAAACAGACAGCTTTTGTAATTTACCGACCGCCACTTGGCTGATATAGGGCATTAAATTATTGGGAATATCACTTGGATCTTCACCAATCAGACCGCTTTTGTGCGAACCAATAGGGTTAAAATAACGCAATGACACAGCATTGAACTCACCATCCGATTTTGCCAAATCTTCCAAAATGTACTCAACGGTCAATTTAGACTGTCCGTACGGATTGGTACATGAGCGCTTGGCGGTTTCGACAATTGGCAATACTTCAGGGTCGCCATAGACAGTTGCCGATGATGAAAAAATAAAGTTTTTCACCCCATATTCTTGCATGACTTCTAGCAAGTTGAGCGTGCCTGCGACATTGTTTTGGTAATATTTGACGGGCTTTGCGACCGACTCACCCACTGCTTTTAGTCCAGCAAAATGAATCACGCCAAAAAAATCATGCTCAGCAAAGGTTTTGGCAAGCAAATCTTTATCCAAAATATCACCTTGGATAAATTGGATGCGTTGCCCCACAATCTGTTCCACTCGCGCAAGCGCCACTGGACTTGAATTGGACAGATTGTCATACACCACAGGTGTAAATCCTGCTGCAATCAATTCAATTAAGGTATGCGAGCCGATATAGCCTGCGCCACCGGTTACGAGAATTTTTTTCATCATACTTCACCCTTAGTGTGATTACGGCCGATGCCATGATAATCGCCTGCATACTGTGCGACCAATTGATTATTCAAGATATTTTTGGCATCAAAAATCGGTAAGCCAAACTGGTTTAATTGCTCAATATTTGGCAGCACCACTTCTGACCAGTTAAGAATAAACAGTGCATCGCACCCACTTAACTCATAAGCATCATCGCACAGACCAAACAACGGCTCATCGCCATAAATTTCCGTCAGCTCAAAGCCTGCATTTGGGGCATAAATGCTTGTCTTGATGCCATATGACCATAACAGCTTTAGGAGCGGATGAATGGCCGAATTGGTCGTGCGGCCTGTACCTGTGCGATAGCCTGCACCCCAAATCATCACTGATTTACCATCAATAAAGCCATCAAAATATCGCCAAAATTTACGGAAAATCAGCTCTTTTTGGTCTTCGTTAATCTGCGATACGGTGGACAATAGACGGCTTTGGACATGATTTTGTTTAAAAAATTGATCAAGTAACTCAACTTCGGTAGGCAGTGTCTGACCGCCAAAGCCCCACCCTGCCGACAGATAATCCTTGCCGATACGCTTATCCATCCCCATCACTGTCTGCACCGTTGTCATATCCACGCCACTGGCATCCGCTAGGCGCGCCATCTCATTGACAAAGCTTAGACGCGTGGCAAGCATCGCCATAATCCCTGCACGGGCAAATTCCACCGTCTTAACATCACCAACAAACTGCTTATCCGTGCGAGATAACAGCATGAGTAGCAGCTCATTGGTTGTATGCACGTCCAAGCTCTTCTCACCGATCATCATCATATCAGGCGATGATAATGAACCAAAACCCGTACCATCTTTCATAAAGACAAACGGCACATAGCAGACTTGGCTGGTAGCAAACTCATTTGCCAAGCTTGCCACATCACCGATAGCCACCGAACCACTTAAGATGACTTGGGCTGTCGTGTCAAATAACGATGACAACTGCTTATCCACGCCTTGGGCATCCAAAAACAGCCACACATAGGCGGCAACACTAGGCGTATCCACCACGGTGATTTGCCCTGTTTGCGTGTACATTTGCCACAGGGCTGACATCTGATGGTCAAACTTGTAGCTTGCCAATGTGTGCGACACTGCACTTTCATCAGCCAACAACTGCACCGATTTATTTAGACTGGCCAGCCAAATGGCAGTGTTGATAGACTCATTAGTACAGCCGATGAGTAGGATAGAATCAGTCATCACACACCCCCTTGTACGGCTTGAGCCTGTAAAATCTTGGCAAGCAACGCATTGGTTGAGCCATCAAAGCCGTCCGCCTTGCCATCATTTAGGGCATCAAACACACTGTTTGCCATCACTTTGCCCACTTCCACGCCCCATTGGTCAAAAGGATTAATCCCCCACAGTACACTCATCACATACACTTTATGCTCGTATAAGGCAATCAGTGCACCCAAAGTAGATGGGCTTAAGCTGTCTAATAATAAGGTTGTAGATGGCTGATTACCGCGATAGCGTTTAAACTCATTCAATTCATCTTGAGCGGTTTCGCCAAGCGCCCCATTACCAAAGGCAAGCACCTGTGACTGCGCAAGACAGTTTGCCAAGGATAATTTGTGCTGTTCTTCTAAATAGGCATCGTGATGGTGCTGCTGATTATCATATCGACGAATCGGCGTGATAAAATCGCACGACACCCTTTGCGTGCCTTGGTGTAGTAGCTGATAAAAAGCGTGCTGAGCGTTTGAACCAATATCCCCCCACAAAATCGGACAGGTGTCATAATCCACCGCCACGCCATCACGCGCCACCGATTTGCCGTTGGACTCCATCTCAAGCTGGGTCAGATAATTGGGAAAAAATGACAATCGCCCATCATAAGGCAACACCGTATGGGCATTGATCCCCAAAAAGGTAGAATTCCACACACCAATCAAGCCAAGCAGTACAGGCAAATTGTGCTCAAAGTCAGCGGTGGCAAAGTGTGTATCCATCGCATAAGCACCCGCCAGCAGTGCACGAAAACCCGTCATGCCAATACGAATAGCAATGGCAAGCCCGATGGCCGACCACATACTAAAACGACCACCCACCCAGTCCCACAGCAAGAGCTGATTGTCCGGATGAATGCCCCACGCACTCATCTTATCGGTGCGAGTCGAGATACCGATAAAATGCCGACGCAATAGGCTTTGTTCTTTGGCACCGGTGGAGAGTAGCCACGCTTTGGCAGTTTTGGCGTTTGATAATGTGTCAATCGTGCCAAAAGATTTGGACGAGATGATAAACAGTGTCGTTTGCGGATTGAGTTTTTTAAGCAAGCCATCAAGCTGTGTGCCGTCCATATTGGAAACAAAATGCACCCGAATGTCCGTATCTGCCCATTCCTCCAGTGCTGTCGCCGCCATAAGCGGACCCAAATCCGAACCACCAACCCCGATATTGACCACATCAGTGATTGCCTTGCCTGAATAGCCACGCCACACACCTGTACGGATACGGCTGACGATCGCTTCGCACTTATCTAGACTATCATGCACCTGCCCACCGACATCCACACCATCCACCAACAAAGGCTCACCCTTTGGCAAGCGTAGAGCCGTGTGCAAAGCAGCACGATTTTCGGTGTCGTTGACCTTGACACCTGATAATAACTCATTGATTTTATGGGATAAATTTTTGGATTTGGCAAGGGTTATCAATGCCGACAGACGCTCATTATCCAGCGCCTGCTTACTATAATCCATATAAATCCCACAGGCGGCTGCACTAAATTGCTCACTGCGACTGCTATCGGCAAATAATTCACCGATATTTGGCGTGGTGGCAGCAAGATTTAGTAGGGCTTGCCAAGCGGTATTGGTGGTATGGCTCATGAATTATCCTTAATTCGCAGACTTGACACCCAATTTATCAGCAAAATACACAAAGGCCTGCATATAGCTGGTCATATCGCCAGCATCAAAGCTGTTACCCACCATCGTCACCACATCCATGCCTTGCGTGCCGATCAGTGCATCAATGGCATCGGTGAGCTGAATCTCGCCGCCGACGCTTGGGGCGGTCTTGGCAAGATACTCAAAAATCGCATTATCAAACACATAGCGACCCACCACAGCCAAATTTGACGGTGCGACATCAGCCGAAGGCTTTTCGACAAAGCCTTTGACATCAAAGCAGATATTGTTATCTGATTTTTCAATGGTTTGGGTATCAGCTAGGCGAGCGATGCCATATTTATGAATGTCTGCCGTCGCCACAGGATCAACCAAAATCTGACTGCGACCTGTCTTGGCAAATTCAGCCATCATAAAGGCAAGGTTATGCATCTCATAATCAGACGCATAAGGGTTTAGCACCACATCAGGTAGCAGCACGGCAAATGGGTTATCACCTACCACCGCACGACCCTGTAGAACTGCATGACCTAGACCCAATGGCTTACCTTGGCGGACGCTAGTGATGGTGACATCATCAGGCAAGAAGCTTAGGCTGTCAGCCAAACTATCCTTACCCTTAGAGCGCAGCTGGGTATCCAGTTCGCTGTTGATATCAAAATAGTTCTCAATCGCCATCTTTTGGGCATGATTGACTAGGACGATATTTTTGATCCCAGCAGCGATGGCTTCTTCGATGACATATTGGATGGCAGGTTTATTACCCAGTGGCAGCAGCTCTTTTGGCACTGCCTTGGATAGCGGTAGCATACGCGTACCAAAGCCTGCAACAGGGATAATGGCGTGGGTGATATTTTTCATAATCTTCTCTTACTTATAATAACTTTCTAGCATCGCAAGCAATCGCTCACGATAATCTGGAACTGGATTTTTTAATTCGGTATTAAAATCATTAGCGCAAAACGAATGCGGTGAAGCATCTAGCCGTTTTAACCTTTCCAATTTATCATAACAGGTTAATGCCTTGCGAGATCGGATATTAAAATAATAACATACATCAATTCGCTCAGCCGCCTTGCCCTCATAATACATCAGCCACGGCACAAGGCAAGTTGCCATATTAATGTCATTATTACCACGAAAACGATTGGGCAAAAACTGTCGTATTTCACCTTCAAATGCCTGCCATGCCTGTTCATATACCGAACGCTTCAGTGGATAATACGTATGCACCAGTGCATTGGTTACCGCATGGTGATGCAACCGAGCTAACAACTCTAGGCTCTTAAGTGAAGCAAGCAGTGTCGGTGTCTGCACCCCTCGATGAAACATCTCGGACAAGCTTTTGGAAGAAATAAAAATCGATGCCAGATTATTTGCTGAAAAGAAGTGTTCTTTTGGTAAGGATCTTGCCACAAAGACGTCATCATTAAAATAAATAAAATTCTCTGATAGATTTGGGATTTTATGCAAAAACGCTTCAATCACATGAGAATTAAATGTCGGCAAATACTGCTCGTCAATAATTTGCCGATGATCAACAACTGATATACCATCAAACTCACCAAGCCAGCTTGGCACCTGACTGTCCGTCACGATATAAACATGATTCACCCAAGGTAGGTATTTTTTGACCGCCTTGACCGAATAATACAGCTCATTATGATTGTCAAACCGTGCAATATCAGTGGCAAACTGACCAACATTATCTCCGCTGACCTGTTGGACATACTTTTGATATTTGGCCTGCCAAGCTGGATCAGTATTATCCACCCAAGTAAATACCACATCCACTGGCACATTACCTGCTGTTACAACATCATTGACGCCCGAGTAGGCAATAAATGCCGACTCGGTTGCTTCATCCACACCAAGCTCAGTATGTGTCAAGGGGTAATGCTTATTAAAATAATCCCGAAAAAAGATGGGAGGATTTTGGATAAGCTTTTTGGCTTTTTTTTTGTATATACCTAGAGGGTTTTTCATATCACAATTATTATAAGGAAAATATCTAATTAAATAAGAGTTATAACTTTTCCGGTGTTGGCATATTATTAAAAACCGTATCATAACTATTATTAAGATGGCCTATATCCAAAGCCCAATAACCTAGTTTTGCTAGCCGACTGGCTAACACAGTTCCTGTCGGACCAAGTGCTATTAAAAAAACATCAATATCAGAGCTAGCAATACACTTTTCCACAAGTTCATTTATCTCATCATAAGCATTTGCTGGCAAAGAATAGATATGTTTTGAATCGGACAAATTATCAAACATGAAATGACTAACATTCATCTTTGAAGAGATGCCGGTAACAAAGCAAGCTTTTTTACCATCCCATAAATCTTTCCAAAGATTCACCATTGCATTTCCGTATTTGTAAAAAGCTTCCGGCCTCGTAATAAACGAATCACCTAAAATGCATTGCTTTGATAAAAGAAATTTACACTGATACCAATGCTTTGTCCAATATTCAGCCCACCAAGGATTTTCTATCATTAAACCAGGCATACAAACTAAGAGAGAGTTTGAATTATTTTGTTGGCATATATCTTGTAATTCTTGGGTTAAAGACCAATTGCTTTTTTGAAATGTGAGGCTGCGGCGCGTTGTCATCAAAGTTATTTCGCCATCTCCGAAACGAGCTATGCTTAATTTATCTTGAGAAATTTTCATTAAAGTTTCTTTCATGGAGAGAAGCCTCTCCGCCATAAACTCCCCCATGTTTAAAAATACTTGATTGCGCAAGCTTAATAAAGTTGAATTATTTATTTGACACAAACTTTTTTCAATTACGGATAATCGACTAAGAATATCTTTTTCAACCCTAATACACGCCCCAAAGATCTCATCTAAATACCATAATAAATCATGATTGTTTTCTAACTTTTTAGATTTGATCGAAAAAACTGAATCAAGTTCAAGTGTCGGATGCAACCGATTTCCTGTCATAAAATTAAAACCAAAAAATTCAGAAAATTTAATCCTACTGGTTTCATTTCTAAAAACCAACTCTATGCTTAAATCCTCGGAAATTTCAACAGCGCAATGCAAGGATGGAGTTTTCAATTCACAAAATACAACGTGACGATATATATCTATTCTGTTAATAAAATAGTGATCCTTATAGTGTCTTTTTAATTCGTTTAATAGTACATTCTTGGAAATAATCATTTCTCACACTCCTTTTAAGCTGGCCAAATTTTTATCTTTATTCATATCAGGATAAACAGCCACCATTATTCGATAACAATATTTTGCCAAACTCTTATCTCCCATCAGAATTGCCAATTCAGCAACCAACTCCCAATAATCATAGGAATGGTCAACTGTTGGTTTTTGCAATAGCTGATATGCTTCTTCAATTTTACCTAGGCGATAATAGGCCAAAATTACAGGATGCAAAAACTGGGTTCGCCACTCCTGCTTAAGCATCGAATCTATGCGAATAATTTCACTCCAGTTTTTTTGCGATAATTGTACATCAATCCATAATGTCAATAATTCATTATCTGCGCAAATTAAGTGCAACAAGTTCGAATCATTGGTAATTTCTTCTGCTAATTTAGCCAATGATCTAGTTTTGCACAAAGACTTAATATAACAAAGATTATCTGGAATAGGCAAACTTACACCCATATCTTTTAAAATTTGAAAATGATCGATGCTGTACTGATAACTACCTTGAGCATAATCCAATTGTGCGTTTAACAGATGGGCTGCATAGTCATTATTAGCTATCGCACTATGCAATCTAATGTGCCCATAACCTCTGTCATATAACTCCAATGCAATCAACGCCCGAGCTGCTAACAGGTTTGGTTTGTAAAGATACATTTCATCTTTAGTCCAAATTTCATCACGAATGGTAGTCTCAACCAGTTCTACAATACGCCCTTGATCTTGCTCTAGAATGGCTTGAGATATTGCCACAATAACCAGTTCGCCTGCCGAAAGAGAATATGATGCTAATAGTTCCTTTGTGACATCAAACTTCAGTTTGTCTTGCAAATAAGCATGTGCCAACAGGCCAATAATTACATTGTGTACATTTTGGGTTTGGTTATTTGTAAAATATTCCGAAATACCTGCATAATCCTGCAACCAAAAATCTATTAATGCTTGCCATTGATTGCGCGTCTGTTCGTCGGTCGTTTCTTGTGCCAACAGCTTAAACAGTGTTTGGTATTTACCTTGCATATATAATGCTTGATACAGTTCTGGCTGGAGAGTTTCTGATGATTGTTTAGTTAAAACCCTCTCAAGTACCGGCCAAGACCGATAGGTATGTGCATAGGACAGCATTTGTTGCACAAAATCATCAGCCATAATAGATGGCTGGCTTTGAGTATTATCTAATGCTAAAATTTCTTGATATACTCTTTCACAGTTTTTATCATCACGATGCGCAAAAGTATCATCAATACGCTTTTGATATTCTGGCAAAGCGCGGCCATCATTAGCAAGCACCGCTGCCAAATCAGACAATAGTTTATCTTCATCAGTCGAAACCGCCCCAAAGCCGTGAGTCTCATATTCAAAATAACCCCTCTGCCACTGTTCGGCAAAAAACTCTTCGAAATCAAATTGATAATACAGAACGGTCTTCCCAAGATATCCCATCTCAAAAGCAACGCTTGAATAATCCGTAATCATCAAATCTGCTGTTTGGAACAGTTTTTGAATGCTTTCATCTGGATTAGCTCGCCAAATCTTAATATTGCTTGGAATATTAAACTCATCCAAATATGCTTCTGTATTTTTATGTGGTGCAAACACCACCTCATAGCCATGCTCACGTATCAAACGCTGCAATTCAGCACTTGCCAAAAATGATTGCCATTTCTGAGCATATTCTGATTGCATAAATTTAGGATTTTTAAGAAACTGCCCTGTTTGCTTATCATGACTACCAAGTAAATATTTACGCCAAGTTGGCATAACTACGATGCGCTTAGTATTTGCCACATTGCCTTTCAACAAAGCATCATGACGCGGAAAGCCTGTCAGTTTAATTTCCTTTTTACTATATTTATAATGATTATTATCACCTGCTATGGAGTCATACTCATCATATGTGGCGACTGCCATCAGACTCATGTATTGAATTTTTGAATTGTACCAAGAATACAGGTCATTTTGAGTGACGCCATGGGGTAAGAATACAAAATCTTTTGCCAGCAAGCCCTTATCGCCAAAATAATCCACGATGTAATTATCAATGTGCGAACTGATAATTTTTGAGCAATTTTTCAACTCAGTCTCAAATCTTACTGAGCCAAAATCAAGCAAATTAAAGCCCTCAGCCTCCAATCTAGCCCAATCGTGCGAACTTTTGCGCAGAGCAAAATAGATTTTTTGCTCTGGATGGTTATTCATCACATAGCGATAAAAATGCTCGGCATTATCGTCTGCTTGCACATCACGATCCATAATAATCCAAACGTCATTTACATTTGGATATCTGTATTGCGCTTGAAAATACTGACGGATATCTTGTGCTTCGATTGGCGTGCGAATGTGCTTGCCTGCAAAACCGATTTTGGTAGGATTGCCATCCACCTCAAAGCTAATATCACCTCTGTCGGACAATGGCAACCAATAGCGGTATTCATAAATGAAAGCTTCATCTAAAAAGCTATGACGAAGGATTTTTTTATTTGATGGCTGAATTAGTGTATCATTATCATAAAAAGCAGCCATACTGCCTTCTGGTGCAAAATAATACAGCAAGATTTCATCTTTGGTTGCATCATATTTTTCAATATAACCAATTTGCAAATCCTTTCTAGGCGATTGATTCTTATAGAGATTGAGCATGCCAGCCTTGTGAAAGAACCAAGCACTCGCTAAATTAAAACGATCGATTGCATCCTCATCAATATATGTAAAGATTTCTTTTAGTAGTTGTAAATATTTATCTTTTTGCCCCTTGGTCAAGAAATTCAAAGCATTGTTATCATTAATAATGCGATGAATTTGCCAAATGTGATAATACATCACTGTTTTTTGAACATATTCTGGCACGTATCCCAATGTCTCATGGTAACTTCTGAGCGTTTGCAAGCAACCATAACGCAATACTTCATCATATCCAGATGGCTTAACCCAACCTGTATCTAGCGTACTAGAACCATCGGCTCTTTTCCGATAGTAATATTTGGCATCTTTAATAAATGCAACTCTACCCACTTGCTCATGCAAGAATAATGCGTAATTAATCATAAAAGTTGCATCTTCAAACGATGGCTTAACACGCACATCAAAACGCAAATTATGCTTATCAATAATCTGTTTTTTTACAAATGAAGAATTAACCGATAATTGAATGTGCTGATTTTGGTCTCGCACATCAAAATAACTCACTTTCTCTTTAAAGCGGTAGTTTTGTGGATGGGTATCTTTAATTCTCTTACTTTCTTCATAATAGAAAATAAAATTGCATGACACCATCCACAAGTCTTGGTCTTTTTGTAAACGCCGATCCACTTCATAAAAATAGTTAACATCAACAAAATCATCAGGATCAATAAAAGTACACCAATCTGTTTGGATATAGTTAATACCAAAGTTTCGGGCAGATGCCTGTCCACCATTTTCTTTATAATAATAGTGAATGTTTTTTGGGTATTTCTTTTGCCATTTTTTAATGATTTTGGCGGAGCTATCCGTAGAGCCATCATCCACCAAAATAAGCTGAATATGCTTTTTAAAATCCAAGCTTTGATTAACTAATGACGAAAAATATTCATCTAAGTATTTTTCAACATTATAAACTGCCGATACCACCGTAAATTGGTGTTGGCCTTCATATTTGACAGGAATTTTAGAAATTAATTGCCTGGTTCTTTTGACATACATATCCTTAAAAAACAATTCCGGATCTCTTCTTAATTTTTTGGTTTTTCTAATCAGATCGTTTTTGTTTTTGACGACCTTATTGAACGTTCTTTCAACATCATTACGATTTAATTTATCAAATATACTCATACCATTACCAACCGCTTAAAAAACTACTGTCAAATATTGGGCAAGTGTTCATTTATGATGACGCGCCCAATACCTTTTTTATAGCATCAATCACATACGCCTGGTCATCCATTGTCATTTTTGTGAACAAAGGAATAGATACCTCATTTTGATAGAGCTGCTCCGCCACAGGAAATTGCTCTGGCGCCAACTGATACATATCTCGCCAAACTGGGTGTCTATGCAGTGGAATAAAATGCACTGAGCAACCAATACCAAATTCCGACATTTTCAAGATAAAATCTTCACGAGTAATGCTGGCCTTGTTAGTCAGCTGAATTGGGTATAAATGCCACGCATGCTGATGTCCCATCTCTTTGCTCTCATAATGAGGCAGTTTGATCGGCAAATCTTTTAAAGCCTCTTGATAGACGCTTGCTAACGCTTCTCGCTTTTGCTGAAATTCATCAATGCGTTTTAATTGTACCAAGCCAATCGCTGAACAAATATCTGGTAGATTATACTTAAAGCCTGGCTCAATAACTTCATAAAACCATGCGGGAGTTTTGGACTGATAGCGATCAAATGCATCACGGCTGATACCATGCAGGCGCATAATCTTGGCACGTTTGATAAGCTCGGGATTCCGAGAAACCAACATACCGCCCTCTCCCGTGGTCATTGTCTTATTAGCATAAAAGCTAAATACCGTCACATCACTCTCTAGGGTTCCAATCAGCTTGCCTTTGTACTTAGTTGGGAATGCATGTGCTGCATCTTCAATCACTTTTAAACCGTGTTTTTTCGCAATTGCCAAAATATTATCCATTTCAGCCGTCAAGCCTGCAAAATGCACAGGAATGATAGCTTTGGTTTTTGGAGTAATCGCAGCCTCAACACAGGCAGGATCAATACAATAAGTCACAGGATCTGAATCAACAAAAATCGGGTCTGCTCCCAAATAACGCACTACCTCAGCAGTTGCCGTAAAGGTATAAGTTGGTACAATTACCTCATCCCCTGTAGTGATACCAAGCGCCTCCAGAGCCAAATGCAACCCAGATGTCGCAGAATTGACAGCAATCGCCTCCAAACTATTATCACCCAAATAAGCAACAAAATCCTGCTCAAACTGTTTGGTTTTTGGCCCTGTTGTTACCCAACCAGAGCGCAAAGTTTTTACAACTTCTTGAATCTCCTGCTCGGTGATGTCTGGTAAAGAAAACGGTAAAAAACGCTGATTTTCACTCATATTAGTACTCTTTAATATTTAATCAAGAATTTTGGATAAATTCACTTTGTTTATAGCCATCTACAAAATATTTTAATTTGTCTAATAACCATGTTACATCATTATTGCCATACGCATTCAGTATGCCAGCGAGCAACTCATCGATTTCTGTTAGAGAAAAATGTCTTTCGTGCGCTTTAATGATTCTTGGGTGCTCTGTGCGCTCCAAATTATCACCACTAATCAATAGTTCTTCATAAAGCTTTTCACCAGGTCGAAGCCCTGTATAAACGATCTCAACACCTGTTGGATATTTGTCACTTTTTAGTTGCAAACCGCTTAGCTTTATCATCCGCTTAGCTAAATCGTTAATTTTAACAGGCTTGCCCATATCTAACAAAAAAACATCCCCTCCAACCGCCATAGCGCCTGCCTGAATGACTAGCTGAGACGCCTCTGGAATAGTCATAAAATATCGAGTGATATCAGGATGTGTTACCGTAATCGGTCCTCCCTCCTGCAATTGCTTAGCAAACAATGGGATTACCGAACCTGAAGAACCGAGCACGTTACCAAATCTCACCATAGAAATAGTGGTTTTTGATTGAACATCTGCCATTGCTTGACAAACCAACTCTGACAATCGCTTACTACAACCCATTACATTGGTTGGGCGAACCGCTTTATCAGTAGAGATTAGCACAAAAGTTTCCACACCATGCTCAACCGCCTGTTTAACGCAATTTGCTGTACCGATAAAGTTGTTAATCACTCCCACAAAAGGGTTTTTTTCAACAATTGGCACATGTTTGTAGGCGGCAGCATGATATACAGTATCGACCTGATATTGAGAAAAGATTTGTTGTAGCTTTATCAAGTCTAGTACACTGCCAATCATTGTGATCACTGGCACATCTGACATAATAGACAATTCACTTTCAATATTATATAGAGCATACTCCGATAGCTCTAAAATAATCAGCTGCTTAGGTTTCAACTTTACCACCTGACGAGCCAGCTCACTACCGATGGAACCGCCGCCACCTGTCACCAAAACAGACTTGCCAGTGACGTTCTTAACCAATAAATCCCCTATTGGCTGAACACTTGAGCGATCTAGCAAGTATTCTGGAGAAATTGTTGTTGTCTGCGCTGTACTGGCCTTACCAAGCAAAATGTCGGTTAAATTCGGCAAAGTCAGAATTTGAACCTCAAACTTTTCAAGCAACTCATAAATTTCATATCTACGGAATTCACCCAAAGAGGGAATTGCCAGAATAATAATTCCGATGGCATATTTATCAATTAGCCCTTGAATATCATTAGGTGAATAGACGGGCAAATTCATGATTGTCCTACCAATCAAATCTGCATTATCATCAATAAACCCAACAGTACGATATTCTTTTTTGTTTTCAAGATGTTGGAGCAGCTCTTGACCGCCAACGCCCGCACCGTAAATTAGGACTGCTGCTTTATAACGCTGAACAGATTCCATACCTTATTACCGCCAATCGAAATTAAAAATACACCAAATTAATGCTTGTTCATTATATTAAGAAATGCAAAACAAGCTGTTGTAAATTGACAAACCATCAACCGTTTAGGATTTAGCTCTGACTACTTATCAGCCAATATTAAAAAACGGTCAAAACTATTTTATCTATAGCAAAATAGTTTCAAGCTGAAAATAAGCTTATTATAAACAAACTTTTAGGAACATACATCCTTTACCCAGCCTACATTAACACACAAACAACAAAGTTAGCAAACATCATCACAATAAGCCATCTAATAAGCTGTTTGCATGGCAATCCTACCGCCACCGCTTCTTCTTAATCTCCTGCATCGCAAGGGTGATTTCATCATGGCTTAGGCTTGCCGTGTGGCGCAATAGCTGCATCATATCAGGATGCAGGACGAACTTGGCATGCTCAGCGATCTTATCGATGCGTTCATCGAAGGTCAGCAGCCCCGTCTTGCCATCGATGGTGACATAGCCCACGCGCACTAAGGTATCGATAAAGCTTGTGAACAATGCCTTATCAAACATATCTGGCAGATCATCAGCATGTAGCACTGACACACGCTGACCAAGCACATAGCACAGATTGACCACTTGTTCGGTGTTTAGGCGGTTTGAACCTTGCTCAGACAGCAATGTCAGCGCCATAAAATAGCGCTCAAGGCTCTGCTGGGCGGGGCTTGCCAGTACCATCAGCTGCTGATACGCTTCAGAGTTGCCCTCGGGGCTACCGACCACGCCATCTCCCAAATCGACGATGACACCACGCTCGATGAGCAGATTTAGCACGCGTTCGGCTTGGGTGGCGATATTGCGTAGGGCAGTTTTTAGGAACAGCTCACTTTGTAAAAATGGATACAAAAGCTCGGTGATACTCTCAAGCTTCTCACGGTAGATACGGCCATTTCGCTGCACCAGTGCCGCAAGGAAGCTTGCGATGATAAACACATGCAAGATATTATTTCTAAAATAACTCAGTAGCGGTGCTTGCTTATCCGCCACACGAATCATATCGCCTAGGATATGCGGTGTACGCTCGATGAGCTTTAGCTTAATGCCGTATTCTAAGATCTCTTTTGGGCTCATGTCGGTGACATGAGTATCAGGATCATAAGGCAGCGCTTGGGCGATGTGCTGATACAGCTTGATCTGCTCTAGGCACTGCGCTTCATCAAGTGCAGCATTGGGTGTGGACAGTAGCACCAGTGCCAGCAGCGACACAGGATTGACCACGGCGGCTTTGTTGATGTTTTGCATCACTTTGACGCCAAGGTTTTGTACCATGGCGTGCGTCTTAGCGGTATTCTCATCACTACCATCTTGGATGGCGACATCGAATTTAGCCATAAAATCATTGAGATACAACGGCTCACCAAAAGCTAGATGCACCGTACCAAAAATCCGCTCAATCTTACGGGCAGTTTTTAGTAGGCCTAATAAATTCTCACTTTCTTTTGGCTTGCCTTTGAGCTCACCGACATAAGTCGCCCCTTCCATGATACGCTCATAGCTGATATAAGTTGGGATAAATACCACAGGTTTGGCAGGCTCACGCAGATGGCTATTGACCGTCATTGCCAGCATCCCAAGTTTCGGTGGCAGCAGACGACCCGAGCGAGAGCGACCACCTTCGATGAAGTACTCAATCGGTGCTTGGCGCTGCATCAGGCTGTGTACATATTCTTTGAACACCGTGCTGTATAAAGCATTGCCCTTAAAGCTACGACGCATAAAGAACGCCCCGCCACTGCGTAAGATCTCACCTAGGATCGGGATATTTAGGTTCTCACCGGCAGCGACATGCGGGATTCGCAGGCCACGCTTATAAATCACATAAGACAATAATAGATAATCGATGTGGCTACGATGGCATGGCACATAGACAATCTGAAAATCAGGCGCCAAAGCACGCACACGCTCAAAATGACGCACTTCCACGCCGTCATACAGTCGTGTCCATAGCCATGTCAGGAAATGATCAAAAAAACGCACCACCGAATGCGAATAGTCGCTCGTGATCTCGCCCAAATAGCCTTGGGCTTCAGCTTTGACAGCAGCGATGGATTTGCCGGTCTCGGCGGCGTGCTTTTCGATGGCATCAGTCACCACTGGTGATGACAGGATCGTGCCGGCGATATTACGCTTATCTGACAGATCAGGACCGATGATGCTCGTGCGCTGTTTATCCAGATAGCCTTTTAGGCGCATGGCGATGGTCGTGGTCAAATCATCACCCACGCCTGCTTTGGCGTCATTGATGAGTGATTGTAGATCCTTAGGCTCGCTAAATCGCACAAAGGTATCACGCCCCATCACACCGATATTAAACAGCTGCTTGGTCTTGGATGGTGATGCCCATTCATCCGCCATCATCAAGCGAAACAGCGATTCTTCCTTGTCAGGTGCACGCCCCCACAAGATGGTCACAGGCACGACTTGCACCTTGAGCTCAGGATTTGCCAAGCACGCCTGAATCAAGCGCTCCAATCGTGGCACCGTCGTCTGGCGCGTGCTGTCCGAGCGACGATCTTTCAAAAAAATCATCGCCGAAGTCTCATGAATGCCATCGGCACGCACTTCGGCCAGTGCCGATGGCAAGCCAAGTTCATCAGTCTGCATCCCAACAAGCAGGCTGTTTGATCGAGAATAAGTACGGATCACATAAAAGGTCGGAATCGTCGGATCAAGCACAGGAATTTCGCCGATGACCGTCGGCTTGACCGCCAAGGATAGGCCTTTGGCGGATAGCTGTCGATAGGAGCTCGGCGTTTGGTTGCTGGGCGCTTTGCTTGCGGCAGGCTTGTCAGCCGTCGATATCTTCGACGACAACCAATTGGGCAATTTGAACATAAAAAGTCACCAAAAACTGTGCGATAAATAATACAATCCGATGAATCTGCGGCGGATGTCGATGGCAATCCGTACGACTCTGCTAGATTTGTTTGTACCAAAATGACTTTTCATTCTAACATTTTTTTGTGTTTTTTGGCTGATTTTGGGTCAAAAAATGCTATACTTTTTGCTAAATTTTGATTTGTATTGATTTTTATTTCGCATAAAGGATGTGTCATGGCTGCCAAAACCGCTTATGAAAACTATCTCAACGATACCACCCTGCCCGAAACTGGCATCGATGCACTGCTAGAAGTGCTTAAACTGCGCCAAGATGGCGATGATACCTTTGTGGGCGATAGCATTGATTTTGTTGGGCCGCGTGTCTTTGGTGGTCAGGTGTTGGCACAGGCACTGCTATCAGCGGCATATACCTTGGAGTATGATAAGCCTTGCCATAGTCTGCATGGCTATTTTTTGCGTGGTGGTGATATTCGTCTGCCTATTACTTATCAAGTGCGTCGTCTGAGAGATGGTCGCAGCCTGTCAGCTCGTGAAGTCATCGCTGTGCAGTATGTCGAAGGACTGGATAAAAATGGTCAAAAGGTGACCAAAGAGCAAGTGATTTTTTCGATGATTGCATCATTTTCGCCAATGGAAGGTGGTCTTGAGTACCAAGGTCGGATGCCAAGCTATCCTGCGCCCGAGACACTCCAGACCGAGCAGCAACTCAAACACACTTTGGTCGATAAGGTGCCAGAGCCACTCAAACTTCGCTTCATGCGTGAGCGTCCGATTGAGATGCGTCCAATCCATCCCCAAGATCCGATCAATCCGGCACCAACTTATCCCCGCCATGCGTTTTGGGTGCGTGCGTATAAGCTTGGCGAACAACCTGTCGCCATTCATCAAGCAGTACTGGCATTCATTTCGGATTATTATTTGGCAGGGACATCACTACTTGGTCATGGACTGACACTCACCACCCCCGGTATGCAGATGGCGAGTATCGATCACAGCATGCACTTTCATCGCCCCTTTGATGTCACAGAATTTTTGCTTTATGATATGTGGAGCGACACCACAAGCCATGCCAAAGGGCTCAATCATGGTCAGTTTTGGCAAAACGGTCATCTCGTCGCCAGTACTCAGCAAGAATGTCTGATGCGAAAGCACCCTGTCACAGATGCCTGATGGCAAAATAACCAAAACAACTTGGCAGATGCCCAATCGCAAGGCGTCTGCCGACTACCAGCTTTAGAATCTTACGCATTGGTTAAATTTTGT
Source organism: Moraxella sp. FZFQ2102 (assembly GCF_024137865.1). Lineage (NCBI taxonomy): Bacteria > Pseudomonadati > Pseudomonadota > Gammaproteobacteria > Moraxellales > Moraxellaceae > Moraxella > Moraxella sp. FZFQ2102. The sequence goes on along the minus strand of NZ_CP099960.1, from coordinate 1,201,558 downwards.
GCCGATGTCTTGACCGCTTTTTTTGCATCCCTTAAGATATATCACCTTGTGCCGATTGGCGCTGACTTTCCGTGGTGATGACCGATGACCAAGCCTCTTATTCACACACTAAAACTAACCCTACCACTTGCAGTGATGACTCTGCTAGGCGGTTGTGATTTTATCCAAAATGCCGTCCCAAGCAACAGCAGCGCACTCAGCGACAAACAAATCGCCAAACTCATCCCACATCGTGTCAGCGCTCGTGACAGCTGGGCATCGGATATCGCTCGCATCTATGGCGAGCTTAACATTCCGTTAAGCACCCAAAATGTCTGCACCGCCATCGCCATCATCGACCAAGAATCCAACTTTCATGCCAACCCCAGCGTGCCCAATCTTGGTAAGGCTGCCTTATCCGCCATCGATGATAAGCTTGAAGACAAACTTGGCAAAAATCTGGCGCCAGTGTTTCGCAATATGCTCGAAACCCGCCCCACCAAACAAAACAACTTCATCAAACAAATCCAAGCGGTCAAAACCGAGAAGCAGCTTGATGAGCTATACCAAGAAATTTTTGATTATTTTACAAAGACTTATAAAGTATCGGGTATCGCTAATATCACCAAGCTATCTGGTCAAGGCATCGATGAGCGCATCAACCCCGTGACCACGCTCGGCTCGATGCAGGTGCATATCGACTACGCACGAGCGCATCGCCGGATGAGCATGGGTGATCGTGAGCTACGCAATGATTTGTACACGCAGTACGGCGGGCTGTACTACGGTATTCACCGCTTGATGGTGTATCAGGCAGATTATGATAAGCCCTTGTACCGCTTTGCTGATTATAATTCTGGGATGTACTCTAGCCGCAATGCTGCCTTTCAGCAGCGTGTGGCGACTTTGAGCGGTATCAAGCTTGCCATTGATGGCGATCTTTTACTGTATAAAGACGGTGATGCCATCAGCCAAAAATCCACCACCGAACAAGCAGTGATCAAGCTACTCACCGCCAATCAATCAGGCTTAAGCGAGCGACAAATCCGCGCCGATCTGCGTAAAGAAAAACGCCAAGATTTCGAAAATACGCGCACTTATCAAGCTGTCAGCGATCTGTTCACCAAAAAAATGGGTAAAAACCCAAGCTATGCGATCATGCCACAAGTCACCATCTCAGGGCCGAAACTGTCGCAAGATTATAATACCAATTGGTTCGCCACACGCGTCGATAAACGCTATCAGACTTGCATGGCGACGGCTAAGCAGTTAAAGCTGGTTTGATGATTTTTAAAATGTTTGAAAAATGGTTTAAAAAACTCATCCACAAAAAAAGCAATCTTGATACCAAAAGATTGCTTTATTTTCAAATCAACAACTTATCTTCTTAGCCAGAACGCTTATTCAATAAATACACGCCTGCCAATGCACTGATGACAATGGGCAAAAACGCCATCAACATCGGCGAAAATCCAGTTGCCAACGCGATAAAGCCTACCAAATCGGTCAAATAACTGAACAATAGCCCTGTTAATAATGCCAAGACAATGCGCAAACCCAAGCTTTGGGATCGCAATGA